>JAEZUY010000017.1 GCA_023420895.1 Bacillota bacterium
AAATGCTATATAATAGTAAGAGTGAAAAGAATTAACAGTGAAAGGAAATAATTATGGATATAAGAGAAAAAGCATTAAAACTTCATGAAGAGAAAAAAGGAAAACTTGAAATAAATTCTAAAGTAAAAATAGAGAACAGGGAAGATTTATCGCTTGCATATACTCCTGGAGTTGCAGAGCCATGCAAAGAGATAGAGAAAAATCCTGAAGATATATACAGATATACATCAAAAGGAAATACTGTGGCGGTAGTTACAGACGGATCTGCAGTTTTAGGACTCGGAAATATAGGACCTGAAGCATCTCTTCCTGTAATGGAGGGAAAAGCCGCTCTTTTCAAAGAGTTTGCAGATATAGACAGTTTCCCTATATGTATAAGAAGCAATGATATAGACGATATAGTGAATACTGTCAAACTGATTTCTGTGAATTTTGGAGGGGTTAATCTCGAAGATATTTCAGCTCCGAGATGTTTTGAAATAGAAAGAAGACTGAAAGAAGAAACAGACATACCTATATTTCATGATGACCAGCACGGAACTGCTATAGTAGTTCTTGCAGGACTCTTAAACAGCGCAAAGCTTTTAGGAAAAAATCTTGAAGACATGAAAGTCGTTATTTCAGGTTCAGGAGCCGCAGGAATCGCAATTGCAAAACTTCTTTTAAACAGAGGCGTTAAGAATATCTGCATATGTGACAGCAAAGGCGCAATTTATGAAGGCAGAGAGAACATGAACAGCGTAAAAGAAGAGATGGCAGAAATTACGAATCCTGAAAATGAAAAGGGAAGTCTCAAAGACATAATATCAGGAAAAGATGTATTTATAGGAGTTTCAGCACCGGAAATCATAGACAGTTCGGATGTTGAAAAAATGAATGACGATTCAGTCATATTCGCTCTTTCAAATCCGGTTCCAGAAATTCATCCTGACGAAGCGAAAAAAGGCGGAGCCAGAATAATAGCTACAGGGAGATCGGATTTTCCGAATCAGATAAACAATGTTTTAGCTTTTCCCGGAATATTCAGAGGAGCGCTCGATGCCAGAGCTGAAGAGATAACTGAAGAGATGAAGATGGAAGCCGCTCAGGCAATAGCATCTATTATAGATGAAAAAGAACTGAATGAAGAGAATATAATTCCGGATCCATTCAATAAAGATGTTGTTGAGAAGGTTTCTGAAGCAGTGAGAAAGGCCTGTAATAAAAGTGCAGAATAATCCTGATAGAGAAATAAAATATATTATAGATTTTTTAAAAGAATATGACAGAAAAAACATGGTTAGATTCCATATGCCGGGACATAAAGGAAAAAATCTGAAAGAAATTTCGAATTTGTTTCCATCACTCGATATAACGGAGATAAACGGAAGCGACAATCTTCACTATCCTGAAACTATCATCAGAAACAGCGAGGAGCGCGCTGCAGAGCTTTATGGAGCAAAAGAGACTATATTTATGGTGAACGGCAGCACAGCTTCTATTTATTCCGCTATAACGGGAACAGTTAAAGAGGGAGAAAAACTGATTCTCCAGAGAGATTCTCATAAGGCGGCATATAATGCCCTTATAACGGGAGGAATAGTTCCAGAATATATTTATCCTGAATATGATTCTGAGCTTGAGCTGAATCTCGGAATATCGGCAGAGAAATCTGAAAAAAGACTGAGAGAGCTTTTAGAAGATGAGAAAACGAAGGCAGTATTTATAACTTATCCGAACTATTACGGAATAGCCGCAGATTTAGAAAGAATTGCGGAAATTGTGCATGAATATGGAAAAGTGCTGATAGCTGACGAAGCTCACGGCAGTCATTTTAAATTTGACAGAAGACTTCCGAAGTCTGCCGGAGAATGCGGAGCAGATATAGTTATTCAGAGCACGCATAAGACTCTTCTGGGACTTACTCAGACGTCGATGATACATCTATGCAGCGACAGAGTAAGCTCAGATGATATAAGGAGAATGAGCAGAATATACCAGAGCACATCTCCGTCATACGTTCTTATGGCCTCGCTGGATATGTCAGTACAGGAAATGAAAGAGGGCGGAGGAAGAGAGAAACTTTCAGAAGTTCTAAATATTCTGGAAAAAGAGATTTATAATGATTCTGAACTGACTGGAGAAGAGATTCTCAGAAAAGAAGAAATTGAAAAAAGAGGATTTTCATTCGATATGATGAAGATAGTATTCGGATGCAGAGGAAGAAGCGGAAAAGAAATAGAAAATATTATGCATGAAAAGTTCATGATAGAGCTTGAGATGAGTGACCATAGATACGGGGTTGCTCTTTCATCACTCATGGACAGTGAAGAAGATATAAAGACTCTTAAGAATGCTCTAATTTCTCTTGAAGAGATGAAGTGTAATGACAGAACTGCAAAAAAATATGAGGATAAAAAAGAAGAAGAATTTATAAATGCGGAATATTCAGGTTCTAAAAGAATTAAAGCCGCAGAGATGATTTATACTCCGAGAGAAGTTTTTTATAAAGACTCCGTAAAAACAGAGCTTCATAATTCAGAAGGATTAGTTTCAGCAGATATGGTCATACCTTATCCTCCAGGGGTGCCGGCACTTGCATACGGAGAGCTTATAACAGAGGAAATAATAGATTATATAGAATATCTTCTGAAAAAAGGAATATCGGTTCAGGGGATAGAAAATGGACTTATAAATACGGTCGCAAGACTGTAGTGATATATCATTATAAGAAGAAATACTGAAAAGAAGGTAATATTGAAATGAAAGGAAAACTTATTATTATAGAGAGCGGAACTGACGGAAGCGGAAAAGCGACTCAGACTCAAATTCTCTATGAGAAACTGAAGTCTGAAGGAAGAAAGGTTATGAAAATCACTTTCCCTAATTATGAAAGTGACTCTTCAGCTATAGTAAAAATGTATCTGAACGGGGATTTTGGAGAAACTGCAGATGATATAAATCCTTATGTTTCTTCAACGTTTTTTTCTATAGACAGATACGCCAGTTTTAAAAAAGAATGGGAAAAATACTACAATGACGGATATATAATAATATCAGACAGATATACGACTTCAAACATGATTCATCAGGGAGCCAAGATGAAAAGAGAGGAAGTTGAAAAATATATAGACTGGCTTGAAGATTATGAATATAATTTCTATAAAATTCCAAAACCGGATTTCGTTCTGTTTTTAGATGTTGATACTGATACAAGTTTTAAACTTATGGAAGGCAGAAAGAATAAGATAGACGGTTCAGATGAAAAAGATATACATGAATCGGACAGAGATTATCTTGAGAGATCCTATGAAGTTTCCAAATACATTTCTGAGAAATACGGATGGGAAACAATAGACTGTGTTGATGAAAATGGGATGAGGAGTATAGATTCGATTTCTGAAGAGATATATGAAAAAACAGAGAAATTTCTTTCTGATATAGAATAAGATATGGTGCAGAATGTATAAGTAATAAAATATAGACGGAAGGAGACTGATTTTATGTATGGAATTGCAGGACAGGATAAAATTCTGAACGGCTTTAGAAAAAGTGCAGAAAACGGAAGACTTTCTCATGCCTATCTCATAACTGGCGACAGAGGTCTTGGAAAAAAACTGATTGCAAGAGAATTTGCGGCAATGATACTCTGTAAAAATCCGGACAGCAGAGAGAAACCGTGCGGAGTATGCAGTTCATGTCATAAGCTTCTGTCTGGAAATCATCCGGATGTTCACATATTCAGACCTGAAAAGAAAGAATATACGGTAGACCAGCTTGACAGTATACAGGATATAATGAGAAGAAGACCGAATGAGAGTGAAAAGAGCATATTCATATTTGAAGAGGGAGACAGTCTTTCTGTGAGCTTTCAGAATAAATTTCTGAAAATTCTGGAAGAGCCTCCTGAGTCTGTAATAATCATTATAGTTGCTGACAATGCTGAAAAACTTCTGGAGACTACGCTTTCTAGAGTCAGAACTGTAAAGATAAATCCGGTGCCGTCTGAAGTCTGCAGAAATTATATTGAAGAGAAATACGGAAAAAATGAAGAAACTGCATTTGCGGCAGAATTTGCAAACGGAAATATAGGAAGAGCTGTAGAGCTGATTTCTGACGGAGAGTTCAGAGAACTCAGAGAGAAAACAGTGAGAATCGCTGAACTCGTATCAGCAGGAGACAGAATCAAACTCATAGAAAGTCTGGATTTCTTTGAAGATAATAAAGATTCATCTGGAGAAATATTGAATATACTGTCAATCTGGTTCAGAGATATTCTAATATATTTAAAGACATCGTGCAAAGACTATATTATTAATACTGACAAGTATGATATTATAAAAGAAGAGGGTAAAAAATTATCCTCGGACCAGATTTATGAAATCATGGGAAAAATAGAAGATACAAAATGGAGATTGAATCAGAACGCTAATTATACGAGCACTATGACTAATTTTCTGATTGAAATATCCAATATTTAGTAACAGATGGATGTGATAGTAGATGATGAAAATAGCAGGGGTGAGATTCAGAAAAGCAGGAAAAATATATTATTTCGATCCCCAGGATTTAGATATAGAAGTAGATGACAGAGTGATTGTTGAAACTGTCAGAGGTATAGAAATGGGATATATAGTCTATACTGAAAAAGAAATTGACGAGGAAGAGCTTCCAGGACCTGTAAATCCAATAATCAGGATTGCAACAGAAGAAGATATTGAACTCGACAGAAAGCTGAAGATAAAAGAAGGAGAAGCATTCACTATATGTCTTCATAAGATAAAAGAGCACGGACTGGAAATGAATCTTGTAGATACAGAATTCACTTTCGACAGAAAGAAAGTAATATTCTACTTTACAGCAGACGGAAGAGTGGATTTCAGAGCTTTAGTAAGAGATCTTGCTTCAATATTCAAAATGAGAATAGAGCTGAGACAGATAGGTGTAAGAGATGAGGCGAAACTGATAGGCGGAATAGGACCTTGCGGAAGACCGCTGTGCTGTGCGACTTTTCTTGGAGAATTCCAGCCGGTTTCTATAAAAATGGCAAAAGATCAGGATCTTTCATTGAATCCCGCAAAAATATCAGGAGTCTGCGGAAGACTGATGTGCTGTCTTAAACATGAACATGACACTTACAGCCAGATTATAGATAAGATGCCTGTAGAAGGAATGATGGTTGAAACACCGCTCGGAAAAGGTCTTGTGATGTCCACTTCGACTCTTATGGAGCTTGTTAAAGTTAAGGTGAAGATGCCTGACGGAACAGAAGAAGTGCTTCCGTTTCTAGTTCAGGAAATAGAATTTGACAAGGCGGAAGTGGAAAAAATTCAGAGAAGCAAATACGACATGAGAAAAGTTGCGGAACGTGAAGGTATAGACGTTGACGACGTAAATCTTTTAAGACAGCTTATGAAAGGTGATTAAAATATACAATGGAAGGCTCTGAAGTTATTCAAAAAAACGCTTTCAAAGTAAAATAATTATGTTATAATAAATATGAGGTTTATTTAATTTTAAATATTATTTGGGAGGAATGTTAAAATGGCTTACAAAATTACAGAGGCTTGCATCAGTTGTGGTGCTTGTGAACCAGAATGTCCAGTAGGAGTTATAAGCTCAGGAGATGACAGATACGTTATAGACGAATCTGGATGTATCTCATGCGGAGCTTGTGCTAACGTTTGTCCAGTGGACGCACCAGTTGAGCAATAATTATTTTTAAAAGACCCTGCTTGCAGGGTCTTTTTTATTGCAAAAAATTATTTATCCTAAGAGATGTGTTAATATAGATATATTGAAAGAGATGTACAGATTTAAAAATGGAGAGAAAATTTATGGAAAGCGTAAAGATTAGAGATATAGAGATTAAAGAAAATGAGAGAATAGACGATCTGCAGCTGAAAGGATATAAAATCATCCAGAATACTGACGGATTCTGTTTCGGAATGGATGCTGTGCTTGTGGCGAACTATGCTAAGACTAAGAAGAACGATATAGCGGTCGACCTTGGAACAGGTACATGTATAATCCCCCTTATAATAAATGCAAAGAACAGTCTTCAAAAGATATATGCAGTTGAAATTCAGAAAGAGGTAGCCGATATGGCAAGAAGAAGTGTTGAAATGAATGGACTTAAGGAGAAAATAGAAGTCATAAATACGGATATAAACAGTCTTTTTGAATATTTTTCTGAAAAAGGAATAGAAATGAAGAACAGAGTCGATGTTGTAGTTTCTAACCCTCCATATATGTCGAAAAGCGAAGGGCTTCATAATGAGACTGAGAAGAAAAGAATATCGAGACATGAAGTGAGCTGTGATATAGACGATATATGCAGAACCGCCGGAGCTCTTTTAAAGCATCAGGGTAAATTCTATCTGGTCCACAGACCTTCAAGACTCGCAGATATAATTGAGAGTCTCAGAAAGTATAAGCTGGAGCCTAAAGAGATGAGATTCGTATATCCCAATATGAAAAAACCGGCTAATCTGATTCTGATAAAAGCTGTTAAAGCTGCAAAGCCTGAGCTCAGAATGAAAAAGCCGCTTATAGTTTACAACGATGACGGAAGCTACACTGACGAAATTCATGAAATATATGGACTGGATCAAAATAGAGAGGTGAAAAATGATGAGCAGAAATGATGAAAATAAAAATGAAATAGGCACTCTCTATATATGTCCGACTCCAATTGGAAATCTGGACGATATAACTATGAGGACACTCAGCACATTGAGAGAAGCCGACCTTATAATGGCTGAAGACACAAGACATACGGTGAGACTTTTAAACCATTTCGATATAAAAAAGCCTCTGACTTCCTACCATGAGCATAATAAATTCAGCAAAGAAGAATATATAATAGATAAACTGATGAGCGGGGAGAATATAGCTCTAGTTTCAGATGCAGGAATGCCGGGAATTTCAGATCCGGGCGAAGAGATTATAAAAGCGTGCATAGAAAATGGCATAGAGGTCATAGGACTTCCCGGCGCATCGGCATCAGTTCTTGCACTCGTAGTTTCGGGTCTTCCGACAGGAAAATTTGCATTTGAAGGCTTTCTGAGCTCCAAAAAGAGTGAAAGAAGAAGAGAACTGGGAGAACTCAAGAGTGAAAAGAGAACTATAATTTTCTACGAATCTCCTCACAGACTTCTGAAAACTCTTAAAGATATGGAAGAGATATTAGGAAACAGAAAGATAGCTCTTTCCAGAGAACTGACTAAAAGATATGAAGAAATAAACAGAGGAAAGATATCAGAGATAATAGAGGAGTATTCAAAAAGGGATATAAAAGGCGAAATAGTCATAGTCATGGAAGGTGCTGACGAAAGCTCTGAAACTGAAAATTCAGAGGAAGAGGAAATATCTATAGAAGAAGAACTGAGAAAAATGATAGATTCAGGGATGACAAAAAAAGATGCGGTAAAAAAACTGTCTAAAGATAAAAATATACCGAAAAATGAAGTTTACAAATGCAGTCTGAATTTATAAAAAATGGAAAAAATAATAAAAAAACAAAAATATTTTAAATATAAAAAAACAAGCCGGCAGATTTCTGCCGGCTGTTCTCATTTTCTCTTCAAATCTTCTAGACACTCTGAACATATATTTTTATTCATGAACGTTTCTATATTTTCGCTGCTTCCGCAGAAAATACAGTCCTCACTATGTTTTTTAAGAATTATCATTTCTCCGTCAACGAAGATTTCAAGAGGATCTTTGATATTTATATTCATGCTTCTTCTAAGTTCGACAGGAATAACTACTCTTCCAAGTTCGTCGACCTTTCTGACGATGCCCGTTGATTTCACAAGATCGCCCCCTATTCACTTTATTTTTAAAGCATTTTTATCATTTTGAAAAAAGTATTAAAGTTAATAAGATGAGATTACTACCTACATTATATTACAAAAAGCAAGAAATTCCTACTAAAATACTACTGGAATTAAATGGAAGAAAGCAGCTGATTACAGTTCTGAGAGCTTCAATTTTAAATCAGAAACCGTTCGAAGGGGTTTTACCGCCACATATAGACATTCCTATAATATAGCGAAAGACATGCTCTTGTGATATAATATATTAGGAATTAAATTTGTGTAAACTTTGAATTCAATTGCAGAAAATTTTATAGTTTTCATCGGTAAATTAGACGATGAGAACTTTTTTGTTTATATATAAGGAGAGATTTGATTGAGCGATAAAAAGAATACATTTTATATAACTACACCTATATATTATCCGAACGATAATCTTCATATAGGACATACTTACTGTACAGTTGCATCGGACACTGTTGCGAGATTCAAAAGACTTATGGGCTACGATGTCAGATTTCTTACAGGAACTGATGAACACGGACAGAAAATAGAAAATGTAGCTAAAGAAAAAGGAATGGAGCCTAAGGAATTTCTTGACGGAATAGTTGCAAACGTTAAAAAACTGTGGAAAACTCTTGGAATAACTTACGACCATTTTATAAGAACGACTGACAAAGAACACGAAGAAGCCGTTCAGAAAATATTTACAGAACTTTATGAAAAAGGCGATATATATAAAGATGTTTATGAAGGTCATTACTGCACACCTTGCGAATCTTTCTGGACAGAGAGTCAGCTTGAAGACGGAAAATGTCCTGACT
The DNA here is from genome assembly GCA_023420895.1 of Bacillota bacterium. Classification (GTDB taxonomy): domain Bacteria; phylum Bacillota; class Clostridia; order Tissierellales; family Gottschalkiaceae; genus Andreesenia. The sequence continues at coordinate 8,624 of JAEZUY010000017.1, forward strand.
GCGGAAGAGAAGTAAAACTTGCAAAAGAAGAAGCTTATTTCTTCAGACTTTCTAAATACCAGGACAGAATACAGGAGCTTCTTGAATCAGAGGATTTTCTAGTTCCTGAATCTAGAAGAAAAGAAATGATTAACAACTTCATAAAACCTGGACTTGATGATTTATGCGTTACAAGATCTTCATTCGACTGGGGAGTTAAAGTTCCATTCGATCCGGACCATGTTATCTACGTTTGGATAGACGCGCTTTCAAACTATATAACTTATCTCGGATACGGATCTGATGACGACAGCGATTTCAAGAAATACTGGCCTGCAGACGTTCATATGGTCGGTAAAGAGATAGTGAGATTCCACTCTATAATATGGCCTGGAATATTAATGGGGCTAGGTCTTGATATGCCTAAAAAGGTATTCGGACACGGATGGATACTTTTTGAAAACGACAAGATGTCTAAATCGAAAGGCAATGTAATATATCCTGAGCCGCTTATAGCTCTTTATGGTGTTGATGCTCTAAGATATTTCCTAATGAGAGAATTCGTATTCGGAAGCGACGGATCATTCTCTAAAGAAAAATTCCTTCAGAGAATAAATTCGGACCTTGCGAACGACCTTGGAAACCTTCTAAGCAGAACTGTTTCTATGATAGAGAAATACAACGGAGGAGTAATACCTGAAGCTTCTGAAAAAGAAGCTGTGGATGATGAGCTGATTTCACTTGCTGAAGAGACTCCTAAAAAAGTGGTGGAATATTTAGACTCATTCGATTTCAGCCATGCGCTTGAAGCTATATGGAGACTTATATCAAGAACGAATAAATACGTTGATGAGACTACTCCTTGGATATTAGGCAAAGATGAAAGCAAGAAAGACAGATTAGACACAGTTCTTTACAACCTTGCAGAATCTCTAAGAATGATTTCAGTTATGATAAAACCGTTCATGGAAAATACTTCTAATCAGATTAGAAAACAGCTTGGAATTAAGGAAGAAGCTCACTGGGAAGAACTTTCCGGATGGGGCGGACTGAAATCAGGACAGAAAGTTGAAAAGGGAGACCCTATGTTCCCAAGACTCGACCTTAAAAAAGAGCTCGACAGACTTAACGAGGAAAATGACAAGTTCATAAAGATGAGAAAAGGCGAGAGTGCTGATGAGAAAGAAGAAGAAAAAGAAGAAGACGATGATTTAATAACTATAGACGATTTTGATAAAATAGATTTAAGAGTTGCTAAAGTTGAGAGTGCGGAAAAGCATCCGAATGCAGACAGACTTCTAGTTCTTCAGCTTAAAGTAGGAGATGAAAAGAGACAGGTAGTTTCAGGAATTTCTAAATACTATGAGCCTGAAGATTTAGTAGGAAAATCAGTAGTATTAGTTTACAATCTGAAACCTGTTAAACTTAGAGGAATAGAGTCTCACGGAATGGTGCTTGCAGCAGATAAAGGAAAGAAACTGACTTTAGTGAGCACTCTTGAAGAGATAAAAGACGGAGCTAAAGTAAGATAATTTTTAATAAATTAAGAGGGTGTTTTAATGTTAATAGACAGCCATGCACATTTAGACGATGAAGTATTTGATGAAGACAGAGAAGAGCTCATAAATAGCTTTGAAGAAGCGGGAATAGATGCTGTAATAGTTCCTGCTGCAAATATGGAGTCTTCAAGAAAAATAGCGGATATAATAAAGGGCTATGACTTCCTTTACGGAGCAGTGGGAGTTCATCCTCATGACACTAAAGATATGAAAGAGGAAGATCTTGAAGAGATTGAAAGACTTTCAAAAGAAGAAAGAATAGTGGCAATAGGAGAGATAGGACTCGACTACTATTATGAAAATACTGAAAGAGAAATTCAGAAAAAATGGTTCAGAGAGCAGATAAAACTTGCAAAAAAACTGAATCTTCCAATAATAGTCCATGAAAGAGAGGCTGCTCAGGATGTCTACGATATAATATCGGACGAAAACGATGATTCATTAAGAGGAGTTATTCACTGCTATTCAGGAAGCATAGAGATGGCCAGAGAATATATGAAACTGGGTTTCTATATATCTTTTGCAGGACCTGTGACTTTCAAAAATGCAGTTAAGCCTAAAGAAGTTTCGAAAGAGATACCTTTAGACAGAATTCTTGTAGAGACGGACTCTCCTTATCTGACTCCGGTTCCTTACAGAGGAAAAAGAAATAATCCGACTTATGTGAGATATGTAGCGGAGCAGATAGCAGACCTTAAAGGCATAAGCCTTGAAGAGCTTGCAGAAGCTGCAAAAGCGAATACTATAGAGCTTTTCGGACTTAAATAAAACACATGACAGTTTTAGACTGAAAAACGGCTGATGCTGATTATGATGATTTATGAAAAATTTTAGATGAAAATCAAAGATTTTAATATAGAGAACGCCATGCAGAATTACTGCAGAGGCGTTTTCTTTTTTTTAGACAGAAAAAAGTGATATAATATTATAATGATAATCAGAAAGGCAGAATCACAATCAAAGAAAGGATTCAATATGATAAAAGAGATAATAGTCGTAGAGGGAAAAGACGATATATCGGCAGTTAAAAAAGCTGTCGATGCTGAAGTTATTGCAACTTCAGGATACCATATAAGCAAAGACACTTTAAAGAGAATAGAACTTGCAGAGAAAAGAAGAGGAATAATAATATTCACGGATCCTGATTATGCAGGAGAACAGATAAGAAAAAGACTTTCAAAAATATTCAAGAATGCGAAGCATGCATTTCTTCCTCAAGACCAGGCTATTAAAAAAGACGATATAGGAATAGAGAATGCGAAGCCCGAAGATATAGTTTCAGCTCTTGAAAACGCAAGAGTGGAGAGAATATCTTCTGAAAAGAGATTCGACAGAATGGATCTTATAAATTTTGGTCTTGAAGGAAAAGACAGTTCAGGAATAAAAAGACAGAAGCTTGGAAAAATTTTAGGAATAGGATACTGCAACAGTAAACAGTTTTTGAGAAGACTGAACAATTACGGAATAACGAGAGAAGAATTTTTAAAAGGAATGGAGAGGCTTGAAAATGAGTGATTTAAAACTTTATTCACCTAAGACGATAAGAGATATAATGGACAGACACGGCTTCACTTTTTCAAAGAAATTCGGCCAGAACTTCCTTATAGACAAGAATATAATAGACGGAATATGTGACGGAGCCGATATAGGAGAAGAAGACGGAATTATTGAAATAGGACCCGGAATTGGAGTTCTCACTTATGAAATGGCGAAAAGAGCAGGAAAAGTGGTATCCATTGAGATAGACAAGACACTGATTCCTGTAATTGAAGAAAATATGGAAGAATTCGATAATTTTAAACTTATAAATGAAGACGTGATGGAAATCGACTTGGGGAAACTTATTGAAGAAGAATTTAAAGGAATGAACGTCAAAGTTGTAGCTAATCTTCCATACTATATAACTACTCCAATCATAATGAAACTTCTCGAAGAAAATCTTAAGATAGACAGAATAGTTGTAATGGTTCAGAAGGAAGTTGCAGAAAGACTTTCAAGCGTTCCAGGAAAGAAGAGCTATGGGGCTATAACTCTTGCTGTAAACTACTATTCGGAAGCAGAAACTATACTGAAAGTTCCGCGTTCAGTATTCATGCCGAGTCCGAATGTGGATTCAGCAGTTGTGGAATTTAAAATATACGATGAAAAGCCAGTTGAAGCAGAAAATCCCGATTTAATGTTTAAAATAATAAAGGCGGCTTTCGGACAGAGAAGAAAGACTATTCTGAATGCAATAAATTCAGCAGATCTGGGTATTGATAAAGAGACGATAAAAAATATATTTGAAGAGAATGGAATAGATTCTAGAAGAAGAGGAGAAACTTTTTCAATAAAAGAATTTGCAGAGCTTTCAGATTTATTCGGAAAAGAGATTGAAAGCAGAAATTCTTAATTAAAAGTAGAATATTTGAGATTTATGAATAGGGTACTGAAAATTGAAGCTGACTCAGTCTGAAACATAGAGGATAAAAAGACTGAATGAAAGGAATGATGTAATTTGGCTTGTGAAAAAGAAAAACTCAATAAACTTTTAACGGACAGAGAAGCAGAAGATCTGTCTCAGATTTTTAAAGCACTGGGGGATCCTACAAGACTCAAGATAATAAATCTTCTGAGTCAGGGAGAATTATGCGTATATCACATATCAGAAGCGCTTGATATGACTCAGTCCGCTATATCCCATCAGCTCAGAATTTTAAGAAATCTGAGACTTGTGAAGTTCAAAAAAGAAGGAAAGAAAGCTATATATTCACTAGATGATTCACACGTGTTCAGTCTTTTTGAACAGGGCATGGAACATATAAAACATTCTTAATACAGTTATTAATGTTAGAATCTCTATAAAAGTGGTATATATAAACTATAGAGTTAAAACGTAAAAAACAGGAGGTTTTTATTATGAAAAAAGTAACACTTTATGCAATGCCGACTTGCCCGCATTGTGCAAATGCAAAGGAATTTTTTGATGAGAAAGAAATAGAATATGAATACAAAAATGTTAAAGACGATCCGGAAGCTAGAAAAGAATTTGTAGCTAAAGGACATACTGGAGTACCAGTGATTGTAATTGGAGATGAAGAAGTACTTGGATTTGACCAGGGAAAAGTTGAACAATTATTAGGACTTTAATAAAAAAAAGACTGAACAGTTCTCTGTTCAGTCTTTTTTAATCTTCAAAATAGAAGAAAATTTATTTGTTAAGAGCTTCAAGCAGCTTGTCTATATCCATTCCATGAACTCCAGCTGCCTGTTCTAGTGATTCCATTTGTGCTGAAGGACATCCGATGCATCCCATTCCGAACTGCATAAGAACTCCTGCAGCTTCAGGTTTCTGTCTTAATATATCTCCGATTAGCATATCTTTAGTTATTTCCATTTTCAATTTTTCTCCCTTCACATTTTAAATTATATAGTTTGAATTTTTTAGAATTTATTCTTAAAAAATTCTTTTTTTTGTGATTAAAATTATATTACTAAATCTATAATCTATGATAACATATATCTGATAGAAATAGTATGATTAAAATCAAATTTGTTCTATATTTAGATTGAATATCTAAGTCTTAAATAATTAAATAAGGGAATAATTGAAGTTGAATTACCGGGAAAATGGAATTTATGAGAAAGGAAGATACTATTGGAAAGCATAAATATGATTACAGCATTTGCTGCAGGACTCGCATCTTTTCTTTCTCCCTGCGTATTGCCGCTTGCAACCGGGTATATAGTCTATATAACGGGAGCAATTTTTGAAGAGGATTTAAGCGATAGGAAATTCTTTGCTCTTAAGAGAACGATTGGATTCGTACTGGGATTTACAATAGTATTCGTACTTATGGGAATTACTGCAAGCAGCATCGGAATTATCCTGAACACTTACAGAAGAGTTCTTCTTAAAATAGGAGGAGCAGTTCTTATAGCTATAGGACTGAGTCTTTTAGGACTTTTCAAACTGAATATTACAGGAATCCATAAAAAGATGCCGGATGATGTGGGGTCTTTTACAAGCTCCTTTTTGGTGGGAATGATTTTTGCAATTGGATGGACACCGTGTGTGGGAGCTATACTCGGAGCAATTCTGATTTACGCTGGAAGTCAGGGAACAGCGCTTCATGGAGGACTTCTGCTTTTTATATATTCACTCGGATTTTCACTGCCGTTTATAATAACAGCTCTATTTGTAGACAGAATAGACGGATTCTGGAGAAAAGTCATGAAATATCAGAAAGCAGTAAGCAGAATAATGGGTATTATTATAATAATACTCGGGTTTATGATGCTCACAGATAGATTTTCAATTTTGAGCTAGTATTTTAAATGGAGAGAAGTATCGTTAGGAGTTGGTAGAATGAAAAGAATCAGAAGAATAAGAAATGCTCTTATTATTGCCATGACAGCAGTTTTAATAGCAGGCATTACAGGATGCGGGAATGATAAAAAGGAAGAAACTTCAGAAAATGAAATTTCTCAGGAGACTGAAGAAAGCAATTCAGAAAAAGAAAACTCAGCAGAAAAAGACGAAACAGCGGAAACAGGAGCTGTAAAGAAAAAAAACATTCCGTCAGTTGGAGAAAAAGCTCCTGAAATAAACGCATTCAATATAGATACTGATGAAAAGGGAAGTATTGAGGAACTTACAAAAGATAAAAAACTCGTTATGACTTTCTTCGGGACGGACTGTAGCGCATGCAGAATGTCTATGCCTGATTTCAACAGACTTCAGAAAGAAGAGGGAGACAGTCTGAATGTAATCGCAGTGACAGCTGGAGAGACTAAGGATAGCATTTCACAGTTCAGAGAAGAACTGGGTCTCAATTTCCCGATATATCTGGACAATGAAGAAGCCAGAACGAATATAGATTATTTTGTGAGATTTATACCTACCACTTATGTGATAAATACTGATGGAATTATTGAGACTATAATTCCGGGTGCACTTGAATATGAACAGATGTTGGAACTTATAAAGGGATAAGCAGGTGAAATTAAATGGAGATATTGGTTACTCAGGCCGCTAAAGATAAGATTGAGAGTATGAATCCTGGAGAAAGAAAGCCCAAGATATATATGACAGGATACAGCTGAAAAGGCTTAAGACTGGGGCTCATTATGAGCTCTAAAGATCCGGGAGATCTGGAATTTGAAGCAGAGGGAATAGATTTTTTAGTTCCATACGATTTAGATGTCCTAGTTCCGAAAATAAGCATAGATTATGAGGAAGACGGGCTTAAGATGGGATTCAATATTTCAAGCTGGCTAGGCTAAAAAAAGAATAAAAAAAAATACCCGGGACATTTCTGTCCCGGGTTTAATATTTTTTAAATAATATGTTTAAGCAGGACATTAATGGGTAAAGTATAAGAAGATGAACCTCGAAGAAACTGATTTAATATAATGTTTCGGAAAATCTTCTGTATTGAGCAGAAGATTCATCGAATTATACGGCAGAGATTGCCGAAACAGCTATTTGAGATTCAGTCCGAAAGCATTAAACGGACAGGAAGGGAGAATGTTGTTTAAATGTTGGTAGCTTCAAAGGCAGATGCTAGAAAAAAATTTATAAAAACTAGAGGAAATATGCCGGAAGAACAAGTCAAAGAGCTGAGCAGTAAAATAAACTCGACAATAATGAAACTGCGTCAGTATAAAGATGCAGATACTGTTATGCTTTACCTTGACTTTAATAATGAAATAGACAGTATGCCCCTGATTGAGGACTGTTTCAAATCTGGAAAGAAAGTAGTAATACCTTATTGTAAAAAAGAAGGACTGGAAATTATACCTACTGAGCTTAACGATATGGAAAAAGAGCTCGAGAGAACTAAATTCGGATATCTTGAAACGAAGAAAGAATATGTAAAACCAGTCGACATAAACGATATAGATTTGATATTGATACCAGGGCTTGCATTTGATACACAGTGCCACAGACTGGGATTCGGGGCAGGCTATTATGACAGATTCTTAAGCAGAATAAATGAAAACACAGTTACTATGGGAGTGGCGTATGAATTTCAGATTCTGAGCCTTATTCCTGAGATAGAACAGACAGATATACCTCTAAACTATGTAGTAACTGAAAAAAGAATAATAATGGAGTAAAAAATAAGAAAAAGGCTATCAGGAGATAGCCTTTTAGCGTGTAATGATATATTTAATTAGATTTCGGCTCTGTAAATAGTATGTGTCTGGTCTGGAGAGATTATGCGGAAATCATAGTGGAATTCTCCATTTGAAGCCTGAAGTATAAATGATTTTATCCATGAAAATCTGAATTCATACATCATTTCAGCATTTAAATCCGCTTCATCCCAGTATTTTCTGTGAAGACATACACTTTGTTCGTAAACTACTTTGTCGGGAGTGCTTTCAGTGACTTTTCTCACATTATCACAAGGCATTCCGTCTATAAGATAGTCGTAAAGCACATTGTATAAATCAGGCGCTGTTACATCTGAAAGCTTTTCTTTAGCTTCAGTTCCGGCTTTTCCTCCCATTTCTGAGAAAATCTCGTCAACTATTGAGATAGCAGGATCGCCGTAGCTGCTTACTAGAGCTTTTATATAATGGGCCTGTCTTCTTTCAGTTATATCGATAGCATTCTGAAGCCATCCGTGTATATTAGAAGTGTCTATTATTTCATCAAGAGCTTTTCCTTCTTCTGTATAAAGATTTCCATAAGTGTCTTTCATCTTATCATGGATTTCTATAGGTTCCATTCCGAATTCTATTTTGAATGCATCTACAAGTGCAAGTTCAAGTTCTTCCTGTATTTTTATTTTATTAAAAAGCCAAAAATGTATTGGCGCTAAAAATAAGCTCATTATCTACCATTCCTTCCGTTATATAAAATTTGAATATTATTTTAAAAAAGTTTATATCTATATATATTTATTACCACTCAATGATATAATTATCACAGAGATAAAAGAAAAACTCTATCGATTGAGTCACAAGAATTAATGATAAATATCACAAAAAGAGGTGTTTGATTTTGAATACTTGCAAAAATGCAATAGATTCAGAAGCCTGCAGAAAATGTCAGGGCAGATACTGTGCAACAAAAATATCTATATTTGAAAATCTTGAGGAATGTGAACTCAAAGAGATTACGGACAGTATAACAAGAAGACATTATGATAAGGATGAAATGATTTTTTTTGAAGGCGACAAGCCTGAAAAGCTGTTTTTACTCAATAAGGGAAGAGTAAAAGTTTTTAAATACAATAAAGAAGGAAGAGAACAGATAATATATATACTTACTGAAGGAGATTTCATAGGAGATTCAAATATATTTTCAGGAGAAGAGATGAAATTTAATGCTGTAGCAATAGAGGAAACGAATATATGCGAACTCACTAAATCTGATTTTGAAGATATAATGAAGAGAAATCCTGAAATAGCTATGAAAATTCTTCAGAATGCTTACCACAGAATAGACAAGCTTCAGGAACTAATACAGAGTCTGAGCACTAAGGATATAGAATCCAGAATAGCGGGACTTCTTCTGAGCTTTATAAAAGACTTCGGGACTCCGGATAAGAATGGAATAATAATAGAGCTTCCTCTTAACAGGGAAGATATAGCAAATTATATAGGCGTCACAAGAGAGACTATAAGCAGAAAGCTCGGAGCGCTTCAGGATCAGGGAATACTCGGAGTTGAAGGAAACAGACAGATAAGAATTCTGGATTTAGATTTACTTGAAGAGAAGTATTATAATTAAATTTTATGTCAGCGTATGGTCATTTTTTGTGAATAAATGTGAGAAAACATTTAAAATACTAAATTTTTATCGGATTACATGGAAATGACTCAGTTGAAAGATACTATCATTAAGAGTATAATGATAGTAATGGAGGTGTGTTTCATGAATAAAGTGAAGCTGGATATTTCCGGAATGCACTGTGCGGCATGTTCTGCGAGGATAGAAAAAGTTCTTGGAAGAAAAGACGGTATAGAGTCCGCATTCGTGAATCTCGCTACTGCAAAAGCTATAGTCCAGTATGACGAGAATAAAATGAGTCTTCCGGATATAATATCGGCTATAGAAGGCCTTGGATTCGGTGCATCTGAAGAAGTTGAAGGAGTAGACACTGAGAGAGAAAACAGAGAAAAAGAGATGAAAAAACTCAAGATTTCATTCATATTTTCACTAGTGTTCACTATTCCTCTGTTTTCAGCAATGTTCTTTCACATGGCCGGAGTCCACAATATACTGATGAACGGATGGGTTCAGTTTGCACTGGCGACACCTGTTCAGTTTTTCATAGGTTCGAGATTCTATAAAGGAGCGTTTCAGTCACTTAAAAACGGATCTGCGAATATGGATGTTCTGATAGCATTAGGTACTTCAACGGCATACTTTTACAGTCTTTATCATGTAATTGCCGGCATACCGGAATACTATTTTGAATCATCAGCTATGATAATAACTCTTATTCTCTTAGGTAAAATATTAGAAACCAGAGCAAAGGGAAAGACTTCAGAAGCTATAAAGAAGCTTATGGGTCTTACACCTAAGACAGCAGTGATAATAAGAGACGGAGAAGAAAAGACAGTAGATATAGATGAAGTCGTAATAGACGATATAATTGTAATAAAGCCGGGTGAAAGAATACCGGTGGACGGAATTATAACTGAAGGAGTTTCTTCGGTTGACGAGTCTATGCTCACAGGAGAGAGTATACCTGTAGAAAAGAGTGAAGGAGACGAAGTTGTCGGGGGAACTATAAATAAAAACGGAATGATAAAATTCAGAGCCACTAGAATAGGTAAAGATACAGCTCTTTCACAGATTATAAAGATGGTGGAAGATGCTCAGGGTTCCAAAGCTCCGGTTCAGAGACTTGCAGATAAAATTGCAGGAATATTCGTTCCGGCAGTTGTGGGAATTGCAGTTTTAACGTTCATAATCTGGTATTTCTTCAGCAGTCAGAGCGGGGATATGAACCAGGCGCTGATTTCCGCAGTTGCAGTTCTGGTAATTGCATGTCCGTGCGCATTAGGACTTGCAACACCGACAGCGATAATGGTCGGAACTGGTAAAGGAGCAGAAAATGGAATACTGATAAAGTCAGGAGAGCATCTTGAAAGAGCACACAGTCTGAATGCAATTATACTGGATAAAACAGGAACTATAACTGAAGGCAAGCCTGTAGTTACAGATATTTATGCAGAGGGAATAGATGAAACTGAACTTTTAAGACTTGCGGCATCTGCAGAGAAAGGTTCGGAGCATCCGCTTGGAGAAGCCATAATAAACTCTGCACTTGAGAAAAATCTCGTTCTTTCTGAAATAGAAGAATTCGATTCTATAACAGGCAAGGGAATAAAAGTAAGAACAGGCGGAAAAGAAGTTTCTATAGGAAATACGGCTCTTGTGGAAAGTCTCGGAGTCGACATATCATCTCTGATTGCAAATAAAGAGAAATTTGAAAGCGACGGAAAGACGGCAATGGCTGTAATCGTGGACGGAAAGCCTGCGGGAATAATAGCGGTTGCCGACACTATAAAGCCGAGCTCAGCAGAAGCGATAAAAATGCTGAAGGATATGGATATAGAAGTATATATGCTGACAGGAGACAATGAAAAGACTGCAAAAGCGATAGGAAGACAGGTTGGAATATCTGAAGACAGGATATTCGCAGAGGTTCTTCCTGAGCATAAATCTGACAAAGTAATAGAGCTCAAGAAAAAAGGAAAACATGTCGGAATGGTTGGAGACGGAATAAACGATGCTCCGGCTCTTGCTAATGCTGATATAGGATTTGCTATAGGAACGGGAACAGATATAGCCATGGAAGCTGCCGATATAACTCTTATAAAAGGGGATTTAAGAGCTATACCTAAAGCCGTGTATCTGAGCAAGAGAACGATGAGAACGATATACCAGAACCTTTTCTGGGCATTCGGATACAATACTATAGGAATACCTATTGCAGCTATGGGATTCCTGAATCCTATGATTGGAAGCGCCGCAATGGCATTCTCATCAGTTTCAGTTCTTACGAACTCGCTTAGACTTAAAAGAGTCGATCTGACTTACGACGACAGTGTTGAAAATGAGAAATAAATAATATATTATAAAAAGTATAAGGAGCCTTTCCAATTTATTGGAGAGGCTTTTCTATGGTATAATATAGATTGAATGAGAAAAATAAGTGAAGGAGGATGTCTATGCTGGAAATATACAAGTCTACTCTCGACAGAGAACTTGAAAAACTGGATGAATTTGAAAAAGGCTCGTGGATAAAACTTACGAATCCCACGAATGAGGAGATAGATCTTGTCGTCCAGGAGCTCGAAATTGAAAAAGACCTTATCATAGACCCTCTGGATCTTGAAGAGAGTCCGAGACTCGAAATAGATGAAGATTATATGTCGGTAATTGTTGATATTCCGATACTTCAGGAAGACATGAGCGAAATGGACGGAAACAGCAAGTTTCTTACGATACCGGTCGGAATAATAACTCTTGAAAATCATATAATAACTGTATGCATAGAAGAGACGAATATACTTAAGATGTTTGAAGAGAACAAAGTAAAATCATTCTACACATTCAAAAAGAACAGATTTATGCTGCTCTTCCTCTATAAGACATCAATAAAATACCTTCTATATCTGAAACAGATAGACAGAAGAAGTTCATCTATGCAGAAAATGCTCACTAAATCTACGAGAAATCAGGAGCTTTTCAATTTTCTTGAACTTGAGAACAGTCTAATCTACTTTTCAACATCGCTTAAAGCTAATGAACTCGTGCTTGAAAAGCTTCAGAAAGTGGAAAGCTTAAGGAAATATGAAGAGGACATAGAACTTCTTGAAGACGTTATAATAGAGAATAAACAGGCGATAGAAATGACAAGCATATACAGCAATATACTTGTTGGAACTATGGATACTTTTGCATCGATAATATCGAATAATCAGAATACAGTCATGAAACTTCTGGCGGTAGTAACCATTGCAATGTCTATACCGACAATAGTCACGGGTTTTTACGGAATGAACGTTGAACTTCCGCTTCAGGATAATCCTTATGCATATATGATTATTATTATAGGATCTCTTATAGTGACTGTGCTCGTAAGTCTTATTTTTACGAAAAGAAGACCATTTTAATTGTTGACATAGAAAATTGTATGTATTATAATAGATGTTTTGACTTGACAAATCACTGTATACATGGTATAATGTAAGGTGTCAAGTATGAAAAGAGGTGATTGTTTGTCAGCATCATTAGCAAAGATCAAGGAAAATATTGAAAGTTATTTAGGAAGAGAAGTAAGACTAAAAGCAGATAAAGGCAGAAAAAGAATCATAGAAAAAAACGGAGTAGTAGAAGGCGTATATCCTAGCATATTTGTTGTGAAGATAAATGGCGGACATAGCAATTCGAGAACTGTATCTTACAGCTACTCTGACGTACTGACTGAAACTGTTGAAGTTACACTTCTTGATAAGTAGTTTTTAATTAAGAAGCATATCACCAGAAATAAACCTAAGTAAAATTTTATTTTACTTAGGTTATTTTTTTGACTAAAACTCTTAAAAAAAGTATAATGAGATTAAGTAAAAAGGAAAATTTTTTTAAAAATTATACAGAAAAGACAATGTTCATGAAAACATGAAATAATAAGGAAGGAGGAAGCTGCCGGAAAACTCGGAACATTGCAGAAACCGCAGATAATATTCGGTCTAAAGACTGAATATAAGCAGTTTTTACAGAATTTTGGCAGCAGGCTGAATTTGAGAAAAAAACCTGTTAAATCTTCTCAGAGAAGAAATGCGCCGAGAAGCTCATCAAGTTCTTCAAGAAGTTCATCCAGAAGCTCTTCGAGAAATACATCAAGAAGAAGTTCTTCAGACAGAAACAGAAAATCATCGAGCAGAACGAGACGCACATCTCTGAGCAGTATGACTCCCAGTCAGAGAAGAAGAGAAATTGCCAGAAGAAAAAGAATCAGAAGATTAAAACAGATAAGAGCGCTTATAATACTCGCAATCCTCATATTCCTTATAGTTTTTGGTGTGAAAGCTGTAAAAGACAAGATATCGGAAAATAAAGAAGGAACTAATATAGAGGATAGAACAGAGGAGCAGAATAAAGAGCTTGAAGAAATAGCTGAAGGAAAGAAACAGAATAAAGAGAAAAAAGCCGGAAAAGGAGAAGTAATACCTCTTAAAGATGAAAAAGACAGAGTGAAAGTCGTGAGAGAATCGGACAATGCAGAAGCTTCAGAAGATGACGGAACTCCTGCAAGAGGAGAAGCTCTCAATGTAATAGAGAGGGACGGAGTTACTAATGTCTATCAGGATCCAAGTCTTCAGAGCAAAGTCATAAAAACGCTTAAAGACAATGACACTGTTGAAATAACAGAAGTTATTCCAGGCGGATGGCTGAAAATAGTCACTCAGTGGGGAGATGAAGGATACGCTGAGGCTGTGAGGATAAGAAGCAAAAAACTTCCGCCGCATAATTACAATAAAGATTCTGCAGACTATGTTCTAATAGTGAACCAGGATACACAGACACTGGAGCTTTACAATGAAGGAGAAAAAGTGTTAGAGAGTGCAGTATCTACAGGAATAGAATCAGAGTTCACTCCAAGAGGAGTGTTTCTGATAAATAAGAAACACAGCGGAGAATGGGATTTTGCTTCGGCATTCAGTGAAGGATATAAATACTTCACATCATTCTACACACACGGATATCTGCTTCACTCGCTTCCTATGAATGCAGATCAGGAAGTTATAAAAGAGGAGGCTGAGAAACTTGGAACTCCTGCATCGCATGGATGCATAAGACTTCCAGTTCCGATAGCAAAATATATATATGAAAATGTTCCGCACGAGTCTCTGCTCATAATAGAGTAGACAGGAATCAAATTATGGAAAATGGAATTTGATAAATAGACAGAAGGACCGAGTTTCAGAAAATATCTGAATACTCGGTCTTTCTTATATTAAAAATACATATGATAGTGGTAAAAATGGGCAAATATAGTATAATATTAATTATGTATGAGTTTTAGTACAATTATAAAGGCGTGATGGAAATGAAGAGCGTAGAAAAGAAGGCGTATGCCAAGATAAACCTCTCTTTAGACGTTGTTAGAAGAAGAGAGGACGGCTATCATGATCTTGAGATGATTATGCAGCAGATAGGCATATGCGATATCATAAGAGTTGAAGAGACTGAAGGCTCTGAAATAGAGATATCCGCTGACGGAGGAAATATTCCTACAGATTCGGATAATATAGTATACAAAATATCGTATACTTTAAAAGAGAGATTTAATATCGGCAAAGGTGTCAGGATTCACATAGAAAAAAATATACCTGTAGCGGCAGGTCTTGCAGGCGGAAGCACTGATGCGGCAGCAGTTATGATGATTCTGAATGAGATTTGGAATCTTGATATGGATAAGGATGAAATGACTGATATTGCGAAGAATATAGGCGCGGACATACCTTTCTTTTTCTATGGAAAGACGGCTCTTGCGGAAGGCATAGGAGAAAAGATAACTCCTCTTTCAGATTTTTCTGGAAGAAAGATACTTCTGGTGAATCCGGGAGTTCCGGTGAATACCGGGCATGTTTATAAAAATCTCAAACTCGATGAAAATCTTAAAAGACCGGACAATAAAGAGCTGATTGAATTTATAGAAAACGGGGAAACTCAGAAGCTTGCTGAAAATATGGCAAACGTTCTGGAATCAGTCACTATAGCGGAGCATCCCGTTATAGATGAAATAAAGAAAGAGATGATGGACTGCGGAGCTCTGGGGTCGATGATGAGCGGAAGCGGACCGACAGTTTTTGGAATATTCGATAAAGACAGCACGATAGAAACAGCATATGAAAAAATGAAAGAAAAATATAAAACAGCACTAATTACAGAAACGATTTAATCAGAATTCAAACGGGGGAAATATAATGTTAAAAGAAATAGGAATTATACAGGCGGATTCATACAAGCCTTTGAGGGATATAGTTTTTGAGACGCTTAGAGAGGCTATACTTGAAGGAAAACTCGTTCCAGGCGAGAGAGTTATGGAGGTTCAGCTTGCAGAACAGCTGGGAGTCAGCAGAACACCAGTCAGAGAGGCTATAAGAAAACTGGAGCTTGAAGGTCTTCTTATAATGGTTCCTAGAAAAGGGGCTTATGTGGCTGATGTTTCACTAGACGATGTTATGGATGTACTTGAGATAAGAGCATCGCTTGAAGGGCTTGCGGCGTCTTTAGGAGCTGAAAGAAGAAGCGAGGAAGATATTGAAGCGCTTGAAAAGAAAGTGGAAGAGCTCAGCAAATGTATAATGGAAAAAGATACCAAGGGAATGGTTGAGAACGATGCTGAATTCCACAATCTTCTGATGAAGACTGCGAAGAACAAGAAACTTGCATCTATAGTTGAAGGACTGAAAGATCAGGTTCAGAGATTCAGAGTAATTTATTTCAATGAACATGAAGAAACAGGTCAGAAGCTGATTCATGAACACAAAGAAATCCTCGAATGCATAAAGAGCGGGGACAAGCAGAAAGCCATGGAATCGGCTGAAGAACATATTTACAATATAAGAAACCAGCTGGTAAACAATCTAGAACATTAACAGGGGATGAAAATTATGGATAACAGACCGATAGGAATATTCGATTCAGGAATCGGAGGACTTACTGTTCTTCAGGAAGTCATAGAACAGTTTCCAAACGAGGAGATAATATATTTCGGAGATACAGCAAGAATACCTTACGGAACGAAATCTAAAGAAGCCGTAATAAGATATTCGTTTCAGTGTATCAGATTTCTTTTAAGCAAAGATGTTAAAATGATAGTTATAGCATGCAATACGGCGAGCGCAGTGGCGCTTGAACCGGCGCTTAAAGAATTCGACATACCTATACTCGGAGTTATAGAGGCCGGGGCAAAAGCTGCTGTAAAAGGCACTTTGAATGAAAAAGTCGGAGTAATAGGAACGACAGGTACTATAAACAGTAATGCCTATCAGAAGGCTATAAGAAATATGTCTCCTGCGGCTGAAGTTATCGGACAGGCATGCCCGCTATTCGTTCAGATAGTTGAGGACGGCTGGGAAGATACAGAAGTTGCAATGCTGACAGCAGAAAAGTATCTTATAGATATGAAAGAGCATGATGTGGATACATTAGTTCTGGGATGCACACATTATCCTATACTGAGATACACTTTAAGAAAAGTTTTAGGAGAAGACGTAGTTCTCGTGAATCCGGCATATGAAACCGCCAAAGAAGCCAGAGAAATTCTAACAGAGAGAAAGCTTCTTACAGAAAGAACTGATATGCCGAAAGTTGAGTTCTTCGTAAGTGACGATGCTGAGAAATTCAGAAGAATAGGCGGAAATATGCTGAACAGAAATATAGATTCAGTTAAAAAGATAGATATAGAGAAACTCTAATACGGATTGAAGGTGAGCAGATGAAATCAAATTTTAAACAGGTAAAACTCGATATAAAGTCTGAACAGAGGGAGAACAGCAGACTGTGCGAAGATTTCAATGAGATAAATCATTCTGCAGACGGGAAACACTGCAGAAGAACAGGAAAAGACTATTTAATATATGAAGAAAAGAATCTGGAAGGAATGGAAGATTCCGTCACTAATCTGAGAGTTGAAGAGAATAAAGTTGTTATGAAGAGAAACGGAAAAGTTACTACTAGAATGGAGTTTGTTCTGAATGAAGAGACGGAAATGAGATACAGATGTCCGGAAGGAATTATGAGCATGAATATTTTCACAGAGAATATAGAGCATATAAGAGAAGAAAACGGAGATCTGAAAAAAGTGGATGTAAAATACGTCTTGAAGTTCGGGGACGGTTACAGAACTTATAACAGAATAAGTATTGAAATCGACTATAAATGATGAAGAGAGTTGAAAACTATGCAGGCAGAATATTTTGAAGGTGTGAAAGTCGGAGAGCCGGGAAAGATGTCGGATAATCTTGACTACGGCAACGACAATATAGAGAGAAATATAATATTTGAAAAGAAAAAAGCGACTTACGTTCAGTTTGCACTGTCTCCTGAAAAAGGACTGGTTACTAATCAGGCTCAGGGAGATATACATGTGAACGTTCTGTCAGGTTCTATAGAAGTTGAGTTAGACGGAAAAGACATGACTGTGAAAGAAGGAGAATTCATACTTCTTCCGAAAGGTCATCCTCACTGTATAGAAACAGATTCAGGAGCTAAAATGACATTTTTAATAGTACAGGATTTAGACGATTAATAAATAGAACATTATAATGTAGAAAGTTGAAAAGGGAGACTCAGCTGAGTCTCCCTTTTTCTGTAATTATTTTTGTAATATATAAAGAAAATTATTTAATTACCTCTATCCGACATTCTGTCTTCTTCAGGCATAGTAGAAACGTTTATTCCCACCATAGCCTCTCCTAAATCTTCTGAAATTTCAGCAAGAACTTCAGGATTGTCATAGTTTTCAACAGCTTTAACTATTGCTTCAGCTCTTCTCACAGGATCTCCTGATTTGAATATTCCTGAACCTACGAATACTCCGTCGCATCCGAGCTGCATCATCATAGCCGCATCAGCCGGTGTAGCAACTCCTCCTGCAGCGAAGTTCACAACAGGCAGAGCTTTGTTCTCATGAACGTATCTTACAAGGTCTAATGGCGCCTGAAGGTTTTTAGCGTAATTGCATACTTCTTCAGATGAAAGAGATGAAAGTCTTGCTATTTCACTGTTCATCATTCTCATATGTTTAACAGCTTCAACTACGTCTCCAGTTCCAGGTTCTCCTTTAGTTCTTATCATGTTAGCGCCTTCTGCAATTCTTCTTAGAGCTTCTCCAAGATTTTTAGCTCCGCAAACGAAAGGCGCCTTGAATTTAGTTTTATCTATATGAAGTGTATCGTCTGCAGGTGTAAGAACTTCAGACTCATCTATATAATCTATATTGAGCGCATCCAGTATCTGAGCTTCAACGAAATGGCCTATTCTGACTTTAGCCATAACAGGAATTGAAACAGCTTCCTGGATTTCTTTTATAAGCTTAGGGTCAGACATTCTTGCAATACCGCCCTGAACCCTTATATCCGCAGGAACCTTTTCAAGAGCCATAACTGCGCATGCTCCTGCAGCCTCAGCTATTTTAGCCTGCTCTGCATTCACCACGTCCATTATAACTCCGCCCTTTAAGCTGTCTGCTAGGTTGTTAGTTAGATTGTATCTTTCTTTTATGTTTGACATTGATATAAAACCTCCTGTTAAGTACATTTATCTTTCGTGATGATACAATTATACAATGTAATTAAAATAAAAGCAATACAATATTTAAAATAGTTACAAAATAAAATAATGATACGGTACAATAAAAACATATTTAAATAAACTCGAATATTCTATATATAATGTTAGAAATTGAAAATAAAGGGTATATATATAGTTAGGGCAATGAGAGATGAATATAAGGCTTCTAATAAATCTTTAATCTTTTATGAAACTTATTGAATCTGTTTTCTTGACAAACAAACGAAAATGGGGTTTAATATAAAGAAGATAGAGAAAAGTTACATAAAAGTGACAAAAGGCTTATAGAAAGTTATTTCCGTTTACAGAAAATTTGAGCCTATTTCAAATGGAATAAACTCACTTCGAAACGGAACAAACCTTATTGACACTCATTCTGATACATGTTAGAATTAACATGTAATTGGGATATGTAACACAGATTTCCGATTGGCGGGAATCAAAAAATAAATTTTTTAATTATTTACTATAATAATTTATAGGTAAATAAAATCTAAGGAGGATTATATCTATGAAAAAAAGAATATTTTCATTAGCACTAGCTTCAACACTAGTACTAGGAAGCGCATCTGCACTAGCTGACAGCGTGGCAAACGTACCATTCGTAAATGGATATGCAGTTGAAGGAGAAGAGCTTAACGAGTTCAGACCTGACAGCGAAGTTAAAAGATGCGAAATAGCTAAAATAGCTGCAGAAGCTTATTCAATAGCTAAAGCAGATCCAAACTTCCCAGACGTTGATGCAGATCACTGGGCAGCACAATTTATAGGAGGACTTCAAGCAGCTAAAGTTGTTGAAGGAGATCCAGACGGAAACTTCAGACCAGAAGACTCACTAACTAGAGCAGAATTCTCAGCAATAGTTAAGAGAGCGGCTGGAGACAAATTAACAGATAAAGAAGAAGAAAAAGACTTCAACGATACAGAAGGACACTGGGCAGAAGGTATAATAGACGACCTTTCTAAAGCAGAAGTTGTTAAAGGATACGAAGACGGATCATTCAAACCTGAGAACAAAGTTACTAGAGCAGAAGCTGTAGCAATGGTTCTTAGATCACTTGGAAGAAGCATAGATCCTGATATAGCACAAAAAGTTGAAAATCCATTCTCAGA
>JAEZUY010000001.1 GCA_023420895.1 Bacillota bacterium
TTTTCTGAACTTTTCTTTAAGTTCTGAATAAAATTCCATAATAATCCTCCTAATCTCTAGTTCTTCTGTCTATTATATTATACAGAATCATGACTGCACTTGCTATAAGTATGAGAACTGCCGAAAGTCCTATTCCTATGTCTATATCTCCTGTCGACATGTTGAGAAATATTGCAGTAGGCATCACTTCTGTTTTCAGTCTCGTAGTTCCTACAAGCATCATTACAGCTCCGAATTCTCCAAGAGCTCTGTACCAGACTATCAGCGCTGTAGAGAGTATATCTCTTTTCATCATTGGTATAGTGACGTATTTTTAAACCTGCCATTCATTTGCACCGTATGAACGTGCAGCCATATAGTATTCATCATCTATCTTTCTTATGAAATCGCTGAGATTTTTTATAGCAAAGGGCAGATTTACAAAAGCCTGTGCTATAATTATCCCCTGAACTGTGAAAATGAAATCAGTTCTGAGAACATCCATCATGAATTTCCCAATTGGAGTCCTTCCGAAAAACAAAAGAAGAGCAATCCCTGCAACGAGGTGAGGAAGAGACATCGGTATGTAGAGAACCAGCTCAAAAAATCTCTTCATTCTCGATTCTGATGAACTTATTATAATGCATGTGGGTATTGCCGCTATCATCACAAATACAGCCGATATTAGGGTCGTTTTCAAACTCAGTTTTATCGCAAATACGGACTCTTCCATGACGATTGCTCTTGGAACTGTCGGCAGTCCTTCTACTGTTAAGAATAAAATTGGAAGTGCAACCAGTATTATGCATAATACAAAAAAGAGACCCGATACTATCTTGACACCTCTATTTTTTAAAAGTCTATCTAAAGTTTTCATCTTATCACCTTTCCAGACTTCAAGCTGATAAGCTTATGTCCTTTTGTCATATTTTATGCAAATAAAAAAAACAAACGTCTATATGATATAGACGTTTGCAGTTTAGCTATTAAATTAACACTTAATAAGAGGAACAATTTGGATTATGCAGTGTCTAAGTATCTTTATCAATTACTGATTTACAGGATCAAATCCGTAATTGCTGAATGCTTCTTTTCCTTTTTCAGAAGCTGCAAAATCTACGAATGCCTGTGCATCATCTTTATGTTCTGTGTTTTTAAGAACACATATAGGTATTATCTGGTCAACATTCTGGTTTTCCGGTATCTCAATTATTTCTAACTGATCGTTATGATATACAGAGTCTTTTGTAACTATTGCGGCATCAACTGTGTCAGTTGCGCCAAACTGTGCTGCTATCTCATTTATAGTAGCTGCTTTCGATATATTATCTTTTATTTAAAAAGTCAATAGCAAAATAACTGTTTCAAGAATATCTTCCATTTATCTTAACCGTTTCAGTTTTTAATTTCTTTATTTTTAACAGAAAAAGCGTCCGGCAATACTGCCGGACGCTTTTTTACATAAATATATAATGTTTTTTAATAGCTTCTCAATGTTTCAAGAAACTGGTTTATATCGCTGTCTGAATGCTGAACTGAAAGGAACATTCCTTCGAACTGAGACGGCGCTATATATATTCCGTTCTTTATCATATGTTTAAATACCGAGCTGTACATTTCTGTATCTGATTTCAGCGCATCTTCATAAGTCTCAACTTTATCCAGCTCATTGTAGAACACCGTCATCATAGATCCCACTCTGTTTACAACTACAGGTATTCCTTTTTCCTCAGCCACATCGCATATTCCGTCTTCAAGTCTCGCTCCAAGATATTCCATATAATCATAGTAGTCGAAATTTTCATGAAGTTTTTTAAGTGCGGCGTATCCTGCTGCCATAACTATAGGATTTCCTGACATTGTTCCTGCCTGATAAACTTCTCCAAGCGGCGAAAGATGCTCCATTATATCTCTTCTTCCACCGTATGCTCCCGAAGGAAGTCCTCCTCCCATGACTTTAGCATAAGTCACAAGATCAGGCTTCACACTGTAAAGACTCTGTGCTCCTTTATAAGCTACTCTGAACCCGGTCATGACTTCATCGAATATCAGAAGCGCCCCGTTTTTCATGCAGAGTTTTTTAAGTGTCATAAGGAACTCTTCTTTAGCCGGAACTACTCCCATATTCCCCGCTATAGGTTCTATTATAACTCCTGCTATTTCTTCTCCGTATTTGCTGAATACTTCTTCAATGCTGTCTATATCATTGTATTTTGCAAGAACAGTGTTCTGTATTATTTCTTCCGGAACGCCTTTTGAGCCCGGTATTCCTTCTGTAAGAACTCCTGAACCTGCACTTATAAGAAATCCGTCATAATGTCCATGATAATTCCCTTCGAACTTCACGATTTTCTTTCTTCCTGTGAAACCTCTCGCAAGTCTCGCAGCGCTCATAGTCGCTTCAGTACCCGAATTGACCATTCTTATCATGTCTATATTGTCCAGAGTGCTGCATATATGTCTTGCCATATCCAGTTCAAGTCTTGTAGGGCTTCCAAATGAAACTCCCTTTTCAGCAGTGTTTTTTATTGCATTTACAACATCTTCATCTGCCTGTCCGAGAATTGCAGGACCCCATGCTCCTACATAGTCAGTGTATTTCTTACCTTCCTCATCAAAAATATACGCTCCTTTTCCTTCTTTTATTATCGGCGGAGTTATTCCCATTCCTTTATACGCTCTTACAGGACTGTTGACTCCTCCGGGCATATATATTTTCGATTCTTCAAATATTTCCTTATTCAATTCTATTCCTCCTTCAGCCATTCTGCAGCTTCTAATGCATAGTAAGTTATTATGAGATCTGCTCCTGCTCTCTTTATCGATGTGAGAACTTCAAGCGCTATTTTCTTTTCATCTATGACTCCAGCTTTTCCTGCCGCTTTTATCATAGAATATTCTCCGCTCACATTGTATGCGGCTATCGGAGCATCGAATCTCTCTCTTGCCTTAGATATTACATCGAGATACGAAAGCGCAGGTTTGACCATGACTATATCTGCTCCTTCTAGAATATCTTCCTCTATTTCACTCATCGCTTCTCTTGAGTTCGCAGGATCCATCTGATAAGACTTTCTGTCTCCGAACTGAGGTTTTGACCCTGCAGCCGATCTGAAAGGTCCATAGAACGAAGAAGCATATTTAGCACTGTATGCCATTATAGGAACTCTTTTAAATCCGTTATCATCTAGAATTTCCCTTATCGCCTCTACTCTTCCGTCCATCATATCTGAAGGCGCAACCATATCTGCTCCTGCTTTGGCATGAGAGAGAGCTATCTTTGAAAGATATACGAGTGTATCATCATTGTCTATTTCTTCTCCGTGGAGTATTCCGCAGTGACCATGGTCAGTATACTGACACATGCACACATCAGTTATTATATAAATTTCAGGATTTATCTCTTTCAGTTTTCTTACAGCTTTCTGAACTATTCCGTCTTCTGCCCACGCTTCAGTTCCTACAGAGTCTTTGCTCTTAGGTATTCCGAAAAGAAGTACTGCTTTGACTCCGGCTTTTTCTACTGCTTCAGCAGCTTCATGAATTCTGTCCAGT
This sequence comes from Bacillota bacterium, assembly GCA_023420895.1. Lineage (GTDB taxonomy): Bacteria > Bacillota > Clostridia > Tissierellales > Gottschalkiaceae > Andreesenia. The sequence goes on from JAEZUY010000001.1 coordinate 3,535, forward strand.
GAGTAATGATAATTTCCCGGAAGTCCGTCTATCTCCTCTTTTATATTTTCTCCTTCTACTGCAAAAATAGGATATATGAAATCTGAAGCTGAAATTTTAGTTTCTGCAACTAGTTCTCTTATCCTGCTGTCAGTTCTGAGTCTTCTGTGTCTTTTGAACATCGTATCATCCCTATTCTTTTTATTTTTTATACTTCATTCTTGTTTTTCATTTCAATTATCTTATCTATTATTCCTTCTACAGAATATTTTCTGCTTATTTCACATCCGAGACCCGCCTCTTCAACTGCTTTCGCAGTTATAGGCCCTATAGCTATTATCTTCTTTTCTCTCACTTCTTCTATTCCGAACATCTTAACAGTATTTTTGAAAGTCGAAGGCGATGTGAATACTATTATATCTACACCTTCTAAATCTTCATATCCTCTTCTGTCCCCGCATACAGTTCTGTACAAATCGAAAGAATCCGCTTTAAGGCCCCTTTCTCTGAATTTATCCACGAGATAGTCTCTTCCGTTCTCTGATTTTGGAAAAAGAGCTTTCTCTCCTTTTCTTATCTTATTTTCAAGAGCTTCATACAGTCCTTCAAGCGTAAACTTTTCTGCTGTTATATAAGGAACTATTCCTCTTTTTTTCAGAGCATCTGCAGTCTTTTCTCCTATTGCAGGAAATTTTGCTGATATCCTTCTTATATCTATATTTCTCTCTATTATTTCATCAAAGAAGAACTCTATAGCATTGACACTGTTCAGAATTATATAATCGTAGAAATCGAGTCCTTTTATGAAAGGCTCTATTCCTCCTTCTATCTTTTCTGTCTTTATAGAATTTATTTCAGTGACTTCAGCGCCAAGACTGTAGAGCTTTTCTCTCATTTCTCCGGCCTGCTCTTTCGATCTGGTTATACATATATTCAGTCCTGAAAGAGGCTTTTTAATATGCCAGTCTAATTCCTCCTCCAGATTTACAACTTCTCCGAAAACTATTATGCATGGAGATTTAAGTTCAGCTTCTGCAGCTTTTTTTGAAATATCTTTAAGTTTTCCGACAACTTTTTTCTGTTTAGAAGTCGTCCCTTTCATTATGACAGCAGCCGGTGTGTTTTCATCTTTTCCTGCATCTAGAAGTCTTTTCTGTATAATTTCTATATTTGAAAGACCCATCATGAATATCAGCGTTCCTGAGAGTCTTGAAACAGCATCCCAGTCTATATTCAGTCTTTCAGCGCTCATACCGGTGAAAACATGAAAGGACTGTGAAAGTCCTCTGTGAGTCACAGGTATTCCGGCGTAATTTAAAACTGAAACGAATGAAGTTACACCGGAAATAGTCTCAAATTCTATTCCGTTTTCTTTAAGCGCAAGAGCTTCTTCTCCGCCTCTTCCGAATATATAGGGATCTCCGCCTTTTACTCTTCCTACTGTGTGTCCTTCTTTTGCGGCTTTTATGAGCATTTCATTTATTTCATCCTGTTTCTTGTAATGATTTCCGGGAGTCTTTCCGCAGTAATATATCTCACAATCATCTTTTGCAAATCTCAGCAGACTTTTCGGCGCCAATCTGTCGTAGAAAAGCACGTCAGCTTCTTTCACTGCATCGGCCGCTTTTAAAGTGACCAGCTTTTCATCCCCTGGACCTGCGCCTATTAAATAGACTTTTCCCAATAATATTCCTCCTTTCTCTTAAATCATTTGCCGAATCTTCCATACATTTTTCATATGAAAACTTTCAATTCATATATGTTTTTTCTGCTATTCGTGTTTTAAAATTTTCTCCGCCAGTTTCTCTCCCAGTCCGAATCTGTCTTCTATATTTCCTTCTATATCTTCTCTCACAAGCTTTCCGTTCAGCTCATACATTCCTATAATATACAGTTTTCCGCTTTCATAAACTGAATATGCTCCTATAGGAGTGTGACAGTCGCCGTTCAGCGCTCTCATGAAACTTCTTTCTCCTTCAATCTTCATTCTCTCAAGCTCATCGTCTATTTTTCTCAGTTCTCTGTCGTATTCACTGTCTTTTAAAGTTTCAACTCCAAGCGCTCCCTGTCCCACTGCCGGAATGAATTTTTCCGGATTGAATTTCTGAGTTATGAGATGCTGAAGATCCATTCTTATGAGTCCTGACGATGCGAGAATAACTCCATCGAGATTTTCTGTCTCTATCTTCCCTATTCTAGTCTGAATATTTCCTCTTACCGGAACGACTTCTATATCCGGTCTCACTTCTCTTACTATCTCTCTTCTTCTTATACTTGAAGTCCCTATTCTCGCATTTTTCGGAAGTTCGTCAAAACTTATTCCGTCTTTTCCTACAAATGCATCCGTCACATCTTCTCTAACTGGAATAGCTGAGAGACTGAAATCTCTGTAAAGTTCAAAAGGCATATCTTTCATGCTGTGTACTGCACAGTGCGAAGTCCCTTCTAAAAGAGAATGTTCAATCTCTTTTATAAAAACTCCTTTGCCTCCTATCTTGTCTATAGTCACATCGAGTCTCTTGTCTCCCAGAGTCTCTATAAGAAGCTTTTCAGCTTCAAGTCCTAAGTCGTTCTTTATCCTGTCTATTACATAATCGGCCTGAGCCTGGGCAAGAAGCGATCTTCTAGTCCCCACTATTATCTTCAATTACTTCACCTCCGTAAAAAAGTTTCAGTACAGTGTCCGCCTTCCCTCTCTCAAAAAAGAAAAAGAAATCGTCTGAATTTATGAACTTCATAATCTCGTATCTCTTTTTTTCATCAAATTTTCTTCTAATTTTCTTTCTGAGAGAAGCGGCATAATCTATAAAATCATCGTATTTTTCCGCTGTTTCTCTTATTTTTTCCGAAATAAAGACCGATGTCATCGGCGAACCTGATTTCGTGCTCACCGATATATCAGCATTCTCTGTGCTTATCTGCATAGGCACTATGATATTTCCTTTTCTCCATTCCGGTCCGTAAAGACACAGCTTCTTCAGTTTTCTGCATTCAGCGAGAACTTCTCCATTGAATTTCTCGTCACTGGTCGCCGCGATAATTATGTGATAGTCTCCGATTATCTCGTGACTGTATTCTGAAATTCTCGAAATAGTTCCAGACTCTATCTTTTCTTTTAAGAATCTGCTCTCAATCTCTTCAGAATATATATCAGGTTCAATATTCTGATTCAGAAAAGACCTCCCTTTTATTTCAGCGGCTCTTCCGCCTCCAAGAATCAGGACATCTATTTCAGGACTCACGGAAATAATCTTCCAGCCTCTGTCTTTACTATTTTTTAAATGAATATCTTCTTTATCATCTCTATGCATTCTTCTCCGTTTCCTTTCAGATATTCTTCTTTCAGAACCTCAATAGCCCTGTTCACATAAGCATTTGCCACGCTTTCCATAAGAACGTGAGAGTATTCCTCTATATTTTTAGTTTCCATCTTATTCACAAAACTTCTATGTCTCCTAGAAACGATTTCTTCTTTTTTCTCGTTCATCTGAAGAATATAAGGAATTATATCTTTAGTCGCCTTCCAGTCATTGAATTCCTTTATATATTTATCAAGAATATATCTGTGACTGTTCATAATTCTTTCTCTTTCAAGCTGATTTTCATGGTCCATCTCGTCGAGTCTGTCTATATTGAAAACTTCAGCGCCTTCTATTTCTGAAACATCTTTTTCAATATCTCTTGGAACAGCAAGGTCGAACATAAGCTTGTTTTTAAGATCTTCATGCTTTCTGACTACGGTATGCGGCGCCGATGTTGCAGATATTATGCAGTCCGTCTTTTTATAGTATTTCTCTCTCTTTGAAAAATCTATGAATTCAACCTTGGGATCGAAATAGTCTATATCGCTTCCTTCTCTTGCAACTATATAGATTTTGTCGAAATCGTTCGGAAGAATGTATTTCAGAGTGAGCTTTCCCACTTCTCCGTATCCTATTATCATGAATCTTCTGCAGCCTCTTTTTATGCTTTCTTTAACAGATATAGAAGAATACGATATAGGTATTCTGTAGAGTTTCGCTTCTTTTCTGAATTCTTTTCCGCATCTTATTACTTTTTTGAAAAGTCGCGAGAATTCTCCTCCCAGGGTTCCGTTTTTAAGAGATATTTCATAAGCTTTTTTCACCTGAGACAGAATCTGGTCTTCTCCTTTTATAAGCGAATCAAATCCGCATACAAGATTCATGAGATGTTCTATCGTCTCTTTCTCATCTTTGTAAAAAGTGTATTTTTTGAGTTCTATGTCCCATCCCATTATGCTGAATACTGTATCTCTCATATCTTCGCTTTTCTCATCTGCAATAAAGAATATCTCCGTTCTGTTGCATGTGCTTAAAATTACTGATTCATATACCGCTTCGTCAAGGATATTAAGATACCGTTCTATTCTCTTAGTAACTATAGAAAACTTTTCTCTTATCTCTATTGGAAGCGTATGGTCCACGCCGATTGACTGAATCATAATATCATCTCCAGTATCTCATCTATACTTCCAGTTCCCTCTTCTCTGTCTCTTTTCAACACAAGAGGCTCTATTCCGAGCTCCAGACATGCATCTATCTTTTCCTGAGTTCCTCCGGAATTTCCGCTGTTTTTCATGACTGCATAGTCAGCTTTATAGTTTTCAAAAAAAGCCTTGTTGAAATCTTTTGAAAAAGGTCCGAGAACAGCGACTATGTCTTTAAGCGCTATATTGTTCTCCCTGCATATATCGATTCCGTACTGTGCAGGAAGAATTCTGTAGACGAATCTGTTATTTCCTCTTACAGATTCAAACTCTCCTATATCTTTGCTGCCCGTTGTAAAAAATACAGTTCCTTCTATTTCTGAAAGATATTCTTTCAGTGTTTCTATATTTTCAAAATTTCTGCAATTAGATACATCGGCTTCGTCCCTTATAAATCTTATATATGAAATTTCTCTCTCTTCTGCGGCTTTCTTTGCATTTCTGCTGACTTCTTTTGCAAAAGGATGAGACATATCTACTGCTGTACTTATTTTCTCTTCATCTATAAACTTCTTCATCTCTTCAAAATTCATTTTTCTTATCACGGCTTTGTTTCTGTATTCCGGAATTTGAAGAAGTCCTTCTTCAGAAACTACTGTCACTATATAGTCTTCTATATTTTCATCCGAAAATTTTTTCAAAAGCTCCCTTGTCTCTGAAGTTCCTCCTATTATCCAGATCAAATCGAATAACCTCTCGGAGTTACCATTTTTCCGTTCTTTATGAAAGTCTCTCTGTTCCCCACTATGACTACAGTCATCATATCTATCTTTTCAAAATCTATATTCTCAACATCAGTGACAGTTATTTCTCTTCCTTCTCTGCCTGAATGTCTCACAAGACCTACAGGTGTCGAGCCTTTTTTATATTTTCTTATTATATCGAAAGCTTCCACAATCTGAGTAGTTCTCGACTTGCTTCTTGGGTTGTATATTGCAATTACAAAATCCGCTTCAGCCGCCGCTTCTATTCTCTTCTTTATCAGCTCCCAGGGTGTCAGAAGATCTGACAGGCTTATTACAGCAAAATCATGCATTATCGGCGCTCCAAGTTCAGAAGCCGCAGAAAATGCCGATGTTACGCCGGGAACAACTTCGATTTCTATATCTTCTGCCATCTCGTAAATCGGTCCTGCCATTCCGTAAAGCCCTGCATCTCCTGTGCTTATTATTGCAGTATCTTTTCCGCTTTTCACAGAATCTATAGCTGCGCGGCATCTTTCGATTTCTCCTCTCATTCCTGTTTCTATTATCTCTTTTCCTTCTATGAGATCTTTTATAAGCTCTATATAATAAGTGTATCCAACAACCGTTTCAACTTTTTTCAGAACTTCCAGAGCCTTAAGAGTCATGTGCTCTCTGCCTCCAGGTCCTATTCCGACTATATATAATTTTTTCATCCTAAGTTTTTCCTCCAGATATATTAAAATTTTCAGTCTATTATTATTCTATCAAATAACGGATAATATATAAAATCTTTCCCTATTTGAAATATCAATTGCAATTCGGGGTATAATATTCTTAAACGATAGTATTTGTCATTGATTAAAGGAGTGATTTTCTTGGATAAAAAGAAATATGAACAGATTAAAAACGGAAAAGGATTTATAGCGGCGCTTGATCAGAGCGGCGGAAGCACGCCTAAGGCTCTTTCACTTTACGGGATAGCTGAAGACTCATATTCTTCTGAAGAAGAAATGTTCAATCTTGTTCATGAGATGAGAACGAGAATAATAAAATCTGAGCCTTTCAATTCAGATTCCATAATAGGAGCTATTCTCTTCGAACAGACTATGGACAGAGAAATAGACGGAATGCCGACGGCAGACTACCTTTGGGAGAAAAAAGGAATAGTTTCCTTCCTTAAAGTGGACAAAGGACTCGATGAGCTTAAAAACGGTGTTCAGCTTATGAAACCCATACCTGAGCTCGAATCCACTTTAAAGAGAGCTCTTGAAAAAAATATATTCGGAACTAAAATGCGTTCTGTAATAAAAGAGGCTAATGAAGAAGGAATTAAAGAAGTAGTGAAGCAGCAGTTCGAAATTGCAAAAACAATAATAGACTGCGGACTGATGCCTATAGTGGAGCCTGAAGTCGATATAAATGCCCCTGACAAGAAAAAATGCGAGGAAATTCTGAAGTCTGAAATTCTCAGCCATCTGAACTCTCTTGAAGACGGAAAACAGGTTATGCTCAAGCTCACTATTCCGACTGAAGCTGATTTCTATAAAGAGCTTGTAGACAGCGATAAAGTCTTGAGAGTAGTTGCGCTTTCTGGAGGATATTCAAGAGAAGAGGCAAATAAGCTGCTTTCTGAAAACAAGGGAATTATAGCGAGCTTTTCACGTGCGCTTTCCGAAGGACTTAATGTAAATCAGAGTGATGAGGAGTTCAACTCGTTTTTCACTAAATCAATAGAAAGTATAAAAGAAGCATCAGTTAAATAAATACTCATCTATTCATATCTGAACATTCTATGAGTAATCGCAGAATGTTCAGATTTTTTTATATTTTTTTATTTATTTTTTGTTTCAAATAAAATATTTAGGTGTATATTATTAATATGAAAAGCTTATCCGCTTTTACATATTTTATTATCAGGAGATGATTTAAATGTGGGAAAAAGATATAGATATCAATGAAATAAAAGAAATAAGAGTTAAAACTACTGCTTATCTCGGAGTAGGCGCTATTCAGAAATTCAATGATATCGCTGAAGAACTTGCTTCTAAAGGTATAGACAAAGTTCTTATAGTTACAGGAAAAGGCGCATATAAAAAAACTGGAGCATGGGACGTTATAGAGCCTGCTCTTAAGAAAAATTCAATAGAATTTGCTCATTACGACGGAATAAGACCTAATCCGGAAGATAAGGATGTCGATGATGCGACTGAAATGGGTAAAAAAATTGGAGCTAAAGCTGTAATAGGTATAGGAGGAGGTTCTCCTATAGATGCGGCTAAATCTGCTGCAATACTATTAGAATACCCTGAAAAAACTTGTCAGGAACTTTATGAATTCGAATTCATACCTGAAAAAGCAGTTCCTGTAATAGCTGTAAACTTAACTCACGGTACAGGTACTGAAGTTGACAGATTTGCAGTTGTTTCTATTCCTTCTAAAGAATATAAACCTGCAATAGCTTATGACTGCATATATCCTATGTATGCGATAGATGACCCAGCACTTATGAAGACGCTTCCTCAGAACCAGACTACTTTCGTTTCTGTAGATGCTGTAAACCACGTTTTTGAAGCGGCTACTACTAAAGTTTCAACTCCTTTCAGCATACTTTTAGCTGAAGAGACAGTGAGACTTGTGCATAAATATCTTCCTAAAGCGCTTGAAAACAGCGATGATTTAGAAGCTAGATATTATCTTCTATATGCATCACTTATTGCCGGAACTTCATTCGACAACGGTCTTCTTCACTTCACTCACGCTCTAGAGCACCCTCTAAGCGCAATGAAGTCAGATGTAACTCACGGAGACGGACTTGGAATTCTGCTTCCTGCAGTAGTTAAATGCTGTTTCGATGCAAGAAAAGAAACTATATTGGATATATTTGCTCCTATATTCGGAGATAAAGGAAATGAAAGTCTTACTGCTGATGAAGCTGGAAAACTTGTAAAAGAATGGCTTGTATCTGTAGGAGTTACTCACACTCTTAAAGATTTAGGATTTGTAGAAAGCGATCTTAAGAGACTTACAGATCTTGCATTTACAACTCCTTCACTAAAAGGACTTCTAGACTGCGCTCCTGTAGATGCTACAGAAGAAACAGTTTACAATATATTTAAAGAATCACTATAATTTAAAAAGCTGTTTACAGAATAGACGGCTGAAATTTAATTTACCCCTGTATCTCAAAACTGATACAGGGGTTTTTTACATTAACTTTCTCGATATATCAGCGATAAGCTCTGAATTCTTCTGGAGAAACTCTCTGTAGCCGCAGAACTTGCCGTCTTCTGAAATATATACAGCATCTCTTATTCTCCTGCATCCTCCTCTGCAGAATGGAAAAAAGTTGCATCTTCTGCAGAGAGTGGGAATATAGTCGTCTCTGAAGAATATATTTTGATATGCTCTGTTTTCAATATCCGAATATCTCTCTTCAGCCAGATTTCCTGCTCTGTAGATATCGAGCGCATAAAAATCACAGGGATAGACATCTCCATTTGACTCTACAACGAACTGCATTCTGCAGTTTCCGTCTATTCCGCATATAGAAGCTCTTCTGCTCTGAACCATCTGAATTACCGCATCTATAAACTGTATGTGAATATACTTTCCTTTTTTCAGATGCTCATGCCATATTTTTAAAATCTTAGAATAGAAATCTGAAAAACTTTCAGCACTTAAACTGTAATTTTCTGAACTGTCTTCCATATCTTCACTCTTTTCTTCAGCCGGCGGAAGGCATGGAATAAACTGAATCCACTTAATATCTTCCTTCTCCAGAAATTCGAATACTCTTTCAGGATATTCTGCCATATTTTCTGTAAGAACTGATACTATATTATAATCTATTCCGTATTTTTCAAGAAATTTCCGTCCGGACGAAACTCTCTCATAAGTTCCTTTCCCTTTAGAATCGAGTCTGTATAGATTGTGAATTTCCTCAATGCAGTCTAGAGAAAGACCTACCAGAAAATTATATTTTCTGAAAAACTTTGCCCAATCGTCATCGATTGCGCAGCCGTTAGTCTGAATCGAATATCTTATCGCTATATCTCTATTCTTTTCCTCTATATATCCGGTGAATTTCTCAAAATAAGAGAGCCCTGCTAATGTAGGCTCTCCTCCCTGAAAAGCTACTGAAAGAAAGTCACCGTCTTCCATGCTCTCAAATACATTGTCTATTATTTTTCTCATGTTTATATCTGTCATTATTCCGTATGAAGGAATTTCTCTCATAGAACTTATATCATGATAAAAACAGTATCTGCATCTCATATTGCACAGAGATGAAGCCGGTTTTATCAGCAGTGAAAAATATTTCATTTATATCCCTTCTAATTTCTAATTTATCATCAGCCAGAATCCGAGCACACTCGCAACCATCAGGAGAACTGAAAAAACTGTTATAGAAAACAGATTTTTCATGAACGACTGAGGTCTTATAAGATCTGCTTCATAATGATCTCTTATATAGCAGTAGGTTTGATAGAATCCCACCCATGCATATATGAAAGTTGCAATTCCAAGCACTATAAGAGTTGTGCCTATAGTTAAAGTTAAGAATTTATAAGTGGTCTCTCTGAGTATTTTACCTATTGTGACTCCAGCTGTAGACACTGTGAATCCAGTTCTTATCCAGGCTGAGTAAGTACGTTCCGCCGCCATTAAAGTTCTAGTTCTCGCATAAGTCGTTCTTATCTCGGCCATCTCAGTCTTTCCGGGTCCGTCTCTTCTCTCTTCTTCAAATCCGCAGGCCGAAAAATCATCATCTTTTTCCAGTTTATCAAAATATGAATCTTTCACTTTTTACACCTCTTAAACTGCCGGTAATCTTTTACTCTTCATTATTTTCATCTGAAGAATTCAGTTCATCTATATATTCATCGTATCCGTCCATCCAGTAAATCTGTTTCCAGTTTCCTGAAGGCCAGTTAGGCTGATTCTTCTGAGCTGCTCCCTCTGTAGAGCGTCCTCTCTTTATATATTCAGTCAGCGCATCTTTCAGTTCTTTAACGACTTCCGGATGCTTATCTATGATATTCTCTGTTTCACTTATATCGTCTCTCAAATCGAAAAGTTCGCAGGGTCTGAAGTGAGTGTCTTCTTTCGTTTCGTCTTTTAAAGAATATGAGGCATCGAAACCTCCTCCTTCTGCCACAAGATTCAGTTTCCAGTATCCTCTTCTTATCGAAAATCCTCCATTTCCTGAAGAATGAACTATATCTTCACGAACAGATTTTCTCTCTCCTTTTAAAACAGGAATAAGCGAATACGAATCTTCTGCCGCATCTTCAGGAACTTCTGCTCCGAGAAGATTTGCTAAAGTTCTGTATATATCGGAATGGCTGGTCATCTGTTCTGTTTCAGTCCCGCCTTCTATTTCTCTGGGATAAGAAATTATTGTAGGCTCTCTATGTCCGCCTTCCCATATATCTGCTTTCTTTCCTTTAAAGTGATAGCTCGGATTGTGTCCGTGTTCTGCAAGTTCCTCAAAACCTGCAACGCCTGAAGCTCCATTGTCGCTCGTGAAAATAACTACTGTGTCTTCAAACTGATCTTTGGCCTTCAGAATATCTATAATCTGCCCTACATAATGATCCAGCTGAAGAACGAAATCTCCATAGTCTCCTATTCCCGACTGTCCTTTAAATTCATCCGACGGCAGAAGCGGTCCGTGTACAAGATGTACAGGATAATAAAGGAAATATGGCTGATCTGAATCTGTAAATTCGTCCAGAAGCTCCATAACTTTATTCTGCATGTCTACAGGAACCTGTTTATTTACAAAGCCTATGGCCGCAGGTCCCATCTGCCATGCATGTTTCTGTGAATCTTCTGCTCTGTCTAAATCGGGAAGTCCTGATAAAACTGCAGGATTTCCTATAATTCTGCTGTTTTCTATATATACGTAAGGAGGCTGGTCAAGCGATGCGGAAGTGCCGAAGAAATAATCAAATCCGTAATCATTAGGTCCGTATTTTATAGGCTTTTCATAATCTATATCGAGTCCTTCAATCTCTGCAAAAGGACATGAAGGATCGAATACTCCGCCTCTTCCGAACTGATACTTATGGTCTTCAAAATTATCCGGATCTAAAGAGAACTTCTTGAAATCTTTTCCTTCTTTATAAGTCCACTCAAGTCCTAAATGCCATTTCCCTACTGCTGCCGTTCTGTAACCGCTGTCTTTCATTATATGCGCGATAGTCTTTCTGTCTCTTTCAATAAGAGTATCTGAATCGCCAGGTATTACATAGCTTTTAAGGCGTGATCTCCAGTTGTATCTTCCTGTTAGAAGTCCGTATCTTGACGGTGTGCAGAGTGCCGATGTTGCATGAGAATCCTTGAATTTCATCCCGGATTCTGCAAGAGAATCTATATTTCTGGTATGAATTTTTGAGTTTTCATTGAAACACGATACATCGCCGTATCCTAAATCATCTGCAAAAATCAGTATTATATTAGGTTTACGCTTCATAAAACCCTCTCCTTTCCTATTGTCACAGTCATTCCGTCTCTTTTTACAACATCCGCTATAATATTTCTGCTCATCTTGTATGCCGCAGTCTCTGATACAGAACTCACCCCCACTGTCTTCTTTACAAATTCGCTTCCGGAAAACATATCTTCGAATTCCAGGAGCTCCTCTTTAGAAAAAGTTCTGAACTCGGCGCCCAGATATTCTGCAAGCTCTATAAGTCCGAACTCATTCGCTTTTAAATCTATGCTTCCTATCGCTTTTACTCCTCTTATGTCGAGACCGTTTTTCTCAAACAGCTCTTCTATAAAATCTTTTAGCTGAGTGAAAGATGTATTTCTTCTGCATCCCACACCTACGTAAATTTCTCTTGGAATAAGCATAAGAATATTATCTCTTTCACTGTACTTCATATAGTTTATTATCTCATCTCTTAAAAGACTCGAGCTGCTTACTGCTATCACTCCTGATACATCAGCTTTTTCCAGCTTTTCCAGTTCTGACGGTTTTATTCTAAGAACCCTGCCGTATTTCAAATCCTCATCTTTCTCAGAAATCAGAGCAATTTTCTTTCCTTCAACCATAGCCTGAGTTACGGTTTTTGCATCTTCCATTGATCCTATTATATAGCCGTTTCTAATCGCAAACATATCTGCTGAGTCTATATTTCTTCCGTCTGATGCCGTAGTTATAACTGCTTCAGCTCCTAATTCACTGGCTGCCGCCTCTGCAAGAGCATTCGCTCCTCCAATATGGCCTGACAGGAGTGAAATAGAATATCTTCCCAGATCATCTATGACTGCTACAGCAGGATCTTTCGTCTTTGAAACTATGAAAGGCGCAATCATTCTGACAGCTATTCCGGCTGAAGAAATGAATATGATGGCATCTTTTTCCTTGAAAAGCCTCTCTATTTCTTCACTCACTTTTCCTTCTGCAGTTTCTTTATTTATAAGTTCCGTGCTGTTTTCTTCTCTTTCGAACTTTTTTTTCAGTCTTTCTGCAATCTCAAGACCAGAACTCGTAAAAGATATTAAAGCTATATTCATCATTCTTCCGCCTTTCTGAAACCGTGAGAAAACTCAGGATGGTAAAGAAGAGATCTTTCATAATCTCCCTCTATAAATCCGCCAACTAAAATCTGAGCAAAATTCTTTATTCCTGCTTTCTTCACTTTTTCTTCGATATTTCCTATATTGCCTATTATGACCCTCTGGTCTTTCCATGTCACTTTATAGACTACGGCTACAGGAACTTCATCTGATCCGTATCCTTTTCTGAGTTTTTCTACAACTCTGTCCATGCTTCCTGCTGAAAGGAATATTGCCATTGAAGCCTTATGTCTTGCAAGAGTTTCAAGATCTTCATCTTCAGGAACAGGCGTTCTTCCTTCTATTCTAGTTATAATCACTGTCTGACTTACATTAGGAAGAGTGAATTCTCTCTTTATTTCAGCACAGCTCGCTGTAAAAGAGCTCACTCCGGGAACTACTTCAAATTCTATTCCGCTCTTTTCGAGAATATCCATCTGCTCCCTTATAGCCCCGTATATAGTCGGGTCTCCTGTATGAAGCCTTACCACTTTTTTTCCTTTTTTTATTCTGTCTATCGAAAGCTCCATAACCTCTTCAAGAGTCATAGATGCCGAACTGTATTTTTCGCAGTCTTTTCTGCAGAACTTGAGATGTTCTTCTGAAACGAGAGATCCTGCATATATCACTATATCCGCTTCTTCAAGAAGCTTTCTGCCTTTCACAGTTATAAGATCCGGATCTCCAGGTCCTGCTCCAACAAAATAAAACATAATTTTCCTCCCCGTCTGCTAAAACTGCAAGCAGACTATTACTAATTTTTTCTTCCTATAATCATCGACATATAGTCGTCAATTTTTAGTATATCATTTCTGTCTGTAACTATTTCCTCTTCATCTGAAGACACTCTCTTTATCATATACGGCGTGAACCCTTCAGATTCGAGAAGGTCAAGAATTTCTTCTTTCTTTCTATTTCCTTTGAATATGCAGACAGTCTCCACTTTTTTGAGAATATCTCTTTCAGGAACCCTCTCACAGATATACATGGATTCATTTTTAACTGCAAGAGGTATATTAAGCTTGGCAGCTGATGCTGAATATGCGCTTATTCCCGGAACTGTCTCTATAGAGAGACCCAGCTTATCTATTTCATTATACATATATATGTATGTACTGTAAGTCATAGGGTCTCCAAGTGTTATAAATGCGGCATCTCCCTCTTCCATCTTTTCTTTTACAAGAAGAGCCGCTTCTCTGTATCTTTCTGAATTGTCTTCTCCCATAGGAAATTCAAGCTCGATTATGTCTTTTCCTGAAAGATATCTTTCAGCTATATCTCTGGCCATAGAGCTGTCTCTGCTCTTGGGAATAAATATATATTCTGCCTCTTTCAGAACTTTAACTGCTTTAACTGTCATGAGATCCGGATCTCCGGGTCCCACGCCGACTCCGTAAAATTTAGACAATTTTTCTACCTCCAACTATAAATATAGGATTTTCTGCAATCATCATTTCCGCTTTAGTCTTCACTCTTGAAGCCTGAATCAGAGATGTCTCTATGTTCTTTATTCCGAACTCCTTCAGTTTTTCTCTGAAAATATGAAGATTCTTCAGTGTTATGAATGTAGCAGCTATTATTCCTCCGTTTTCAAGCATAGGGAATACTGTGTCCAGTATCTCCTCCATCCTTTTTCCGCTTCCGCCTATAAAAATCTTGTCGTATTTTCCTTCAGGAATATCCTCAGGCGCTTCTCCATGAACAGCTCTCACTTTTACTCCATGCTTTTCAGCATTCTTCTCTATGAGCTCAAAGCCTTCTTTTTCTCTTTCAACAGCTGTAGTTTCTGCTCCGAGCTTTGCAGCCTGAACCGATATCGAGCCTGTTCCTCCGCCTATATCAAGAAAGCTGTCTTTCTTCTCTATATCCATAAATGCCATTACAAGAGACCTTATCTCAAACTTAGTCATCGGAATATCTCCTCTTATAAACTCATCATCTCTAATCCACATCTAAATCCACCACCGCAACGGAAAGACTGTACTCTCCAAATTTTTCTCCTATATCTTTTTCTTCAATATATTCATCATAGTACGATAGATTCGCTCCTATAGTTATCTTTCCTGTGAAACCTTTTTCTTTGAGACTCGCTGAAATAAAGTCAGCCGAATTTTTCCTGTCTGTGAGTATAAAATAAGAACCGCCTTTTCTGAATTCAGAAAAATCCGGTTCTCTTCCATGAAAACTTTTTGAAATAATATCGTCTGAATTCCTCTTCAGTCTGCTCATCATATACTGCAGCGATGATATTCCGCTTATAACTCTGTCAGGAACTATCCCGTTTCTTATGAGATATCCGTTTATACCGAAATAGCACGGATCTCCCGATGCTAAAATTGCAATTCTTCCTTCTGAATTTTCTTTCAGTATTTCTTTCACTTCATCTACTTTTTTGACTGTAACTATATCGTCTCTTATTTCAGAAACAGATTCGGAAATTCTCCCAAATGCTATGACAGTATCAGCTTTTTCTATAGAATTTCTTGCATCTTCTGTCAGAAGTTCAAGAGCTCCGGGTCCTGTCCCTATGAGTTCTAATTTTCTGTTCAATTCATCACCTCAGATTAAAATAAAATGAACGGTTCTATGATATGACTCCGTATTTCATTGAGTATATTATAACTTCCAAATCGAATTTTTTGTCCTTCATATATGTTCTTACCCTTTTTTCACATCCATTCTTCATATCTTTTATAAGATCTAATTTGTCTTTTTCTTTAAGATATTCTACTGCCTCTTCAGACGTCCTGAACTTCTTAATATCGTCTATAGCCTCAAAGTCTTTTCTTAGAGCCAGATAATATATAAATGCCTCAATTCTCATATCGCATACTTTGCTGTGCGTATTGAAAGCCCCTAACGACAGCTTTGCAAATTTGCCTATATGCCCGATTAAAATTATCTTCTCTATTTCTTTCAGCTGACAGTACAGAACGGACTCTCCTACAAAGTTTGCAATCTGAACTCCTGGAATATCCGGATACATCTCTTTTGCAAGTTTCTCTCCGTAATTTCCCGGATAGAGCATTATCTCTTTCTTTCCTTCTGAAACGGCTTCATCAATCTCCATGAAAATACATTTCTTAAAAGCCTCTTCGCTCATAGGATCCACTATTCCTGTAGTTCCGATTATTGATATGCCGCCGACTATTCCTATATTAGGATTGAAAGTCTTCTTTCCGATTTCTTCTCCTTCAGGAACTGATATCTCAACATCGTATCCTGAATCAGAAATCTTTCTGAGCTCATTTTCAATCATCTTTCTGGGCGCAGGGTTTATTGCAGGCTCTCCAGCTTTTCCCCAGAAGCCGTCTATAGTTATCTGTCCTACTCCTTTTCCTCCGGTAAAACTGATTTTTCCGTCCTCTCTCTTTCTGACTTTAGAAAATATCTCTATTCCGTCAGTAATATCCGGATCGTCCCCAGAATCTTTTTTTACAGAAACTTCAGCATAATCTCCATCTGTTTCAGCGGTCTCCACATCTATTTCAATTTCTATCCCTTTAGGAGTATCTATTACTACAGCATCCGAATCAAGTGTCCCATCAAGCAAAAGCGCCGCTGCCTTAGTAGCCGCAGCGGCGCAGCTTCCTGTAGTATATCCGCATCTGAGTTCCTTTCCGTCTTTAACTACATAAAGCTCTAGTTTTTTCATTTTTCTATCTCTCCATATTCATATACATAAGAGCATTCACTATTGAAGCCGCTACATTGCTTCCTCCTTTGTTTCCGACAGTCGTTATAGTCGGAATATCAAATCCTCTTATATATTCTTTAGACTCCGCAGCTCCTACGAATCCAACAGGCACTCCTATTATCAGTTTTGGACTTGTCTTTCCTTCTTCAATCAGTTCTCCAATTCTGAAAAGAGCTGTCGGCGCATTTCCTACAACGTATATATCAGCGCCTCTCTCCAGTGAAAAATCCACTGCGGCCATAGAACGTGTAATGCCTTTCTCTTTTGAAAGAGCATACACTTCTTCTCTGTCTATATAATTTTCCACAGTGCATCCAAGCTTTTCAAGAGCTTTCTTATTGATTCCTGAAAATGCCATCTTCGTATCTGTTATTATTCTGCAGCCGTTTTTTATAATTTCTGCGCCTTTTTTCACTGCGTCGTTCTTAATCTTGACTATATTCTCATAGTCATAGTCTCCTGTCGTGTGTATAGTCCTCATCACAACTTTGAGTTCTTCTTCCGTGAATCTCTCTTTATTCAGCATATGAGAACCTATGATTTCAAAACTTCTGTTTTCAATCTTTGACGGATCTTTTATATACAAGTTTTTTCTCCCTCCACACGCTCCTTGAGGATTTCTACGAGTTTGTCATCGTAGCATATTGGAGATGCAAGCTCTATCTCAAGCCCTTCATGCTCCTCCTTCTTGGAACGAAGTATTTCTGGTATATCTTTAAGTATGTGTATTCCCGGAAATAGGAAATACGGCAGTACTGTTATATTTCTTACCCCTTTTTCATACATTTTATCTACAGTTTCAGGAATTAGAGGTTCTGAAAGCTCCATAAAGCATCCCTCAACTATATCTTCTTTCATCTTCTTTCCAAGTTCATCTACTGTCTTCTGGAATATCTCCTTAGTTCCTTCTGCTCTGCTTCCATGTCCGATTACTAGTACGCCTTTCATATTATCTGTCCTTTCATAAATATTATAACTCCTGCTAGCAGCAGATTGTAAGCCGCTCCTATAAGTTTCAGTCTTTTAGAACTTCTCTTTACAATACTTGAAAAATTCAATTCTCCTCTGTATCCTCTGCTCAGAAGCGATTCCTCCATCTCTTTCCATTTATTCATGCAGTTTAAAAATAGAACTCCCAAAAGTTTCGCGTAGTTTTTAAGTTTCTCTGAATTTCTGCTGAATCCCAGTCTCGATTCCATTGCATATTTGATTCTTCTAAATTCATCTTCTATTATTATCAGAAATCTCAGCATAGTTCTCGCGATTTCCGAAAACTCTTTTAAAAATTCGATTTTGTGGAGCTCATAAAATATATATTCAGCTGGAGTCGTGGTGCTGAAAAGAAAAACTGATGAAACTGATGAAATCGATCTGAATATAACTACTACGGCTTTTGCCGTCTGACCGTCTATGAAGAGAGGAATCATGCCTATAATGATAAAAAGGGAAACTCCCCTTATAAATCTTATATAGATTTTAAAGGGAATTTCCAGAATTTTCACCATAATAAGGCAAAATATCATATTTATAAGTGAAGGTACTATGTACTGCTGATTAAATCCCAAAATTATAATCGGCAGTATGAAAACTGCAAGTTTTTCAGATATCTTATACTGACTAAGAACGTTCATCTTCGATAGATTAATTATTATTCTTAGCACCTTTCATCACACCTATTACATAACCTATTACTATACCTCCGGCTGCCGCCTGAATCGCAAAAAGAGCTGATTCTACTTCACCTGAAGGCGGCTCCCAGATATGCTCGAACCACGGTTCATGGTCCGGATCTATTTCTGCTATAACATCGTCTGCTTTTCCGTCTGCACCCTCAAGATCTCCATTTGAAGCTCCTACAAAGAGCGAAAACAGAATGAGTGCAATAAGTACTATTCCGAGTATTACAAAATTTTTAGTTTTCATCGTATTGCACCTCCAGCAGTCTGTCTAAATCATTTTTAGAATATTTTTCTATTACTGCGAATAGGAAAACTGTCAGTATTCCTTCTGCTATTGCAAGCGGTATCTGAGTCACTGCAAAAACAGTTCCGAACTTCTGAATTGAAGCTATTATTCCTCCAGTCTGCGAAGGGAAAGCTATCCCAAGCTGAATAGAAGTTATAACATAAGTCAAAAGATCTCCAAGCGCCGCTGCAAGGAAAACTGCAACATTTCTGTTCTTCTTTCTGAACACTTTAAATATAAGATAAGCTACGATTGGTCCTATAACCGCCATAGAGAAAGTGTTTGCTCCAAGCGTTGTAAGTCCTCCGTGTGCAAGGAATATAGCCTGGAAAAGAAGAACTATAACTCCAATAACCGTCATTACGAACGGTCCTAGAACTACTGCTCCGAATCCCACTCCTGTAGGGTGTGAGCAGCTTCCTGTAACTGACGGAAGCTTAAGTGCTGAAAGCACGAAACAGTAAGCTCCTGCAAGAGCTATAAACATTTTTACACTTTTTCCGTAACTTGCTTTTCTCTTTATATCTCTGATTCCGAGTACAAAGAAAGGTATGCATATTACAAAATAAATAAGTGCCTGCGATACTGGAAGAACTCCTTCCGAGATATGCATCGCGTTAGCCTGAACTGAAAGAAATGTCAGGGCTGTTAAAAAATAAAGTACTTTATATCTCATACTCATACTCATTAAGTTTCACGATCCTTTCTCTTTAAAATAAAAAAGCCTGCTTAAAAGCAAGGCTGAAGAGTACAAGGATATCCTGAAACTCCGGCCTTCACTTCCCACCGAAGCTGATAGCACCAAATTTTAAGGCAGGTCTCCTGGCTTATGCATCAATCTCCTCCTGCCTTCCCAGTTTTCACCAGTGGATTAATCAGGATTCGTCTTCATATACAGTAGCGGGGGCTGCAGCGGCTTCTCACCGCTTTCCCTTTTAAGCCGCAGAATGAATCTGCAGCACCTTAAAATTTATATTCACTTATATCTCAATTATACCCTCGATAGGCTTCATAGTCAATTCGGCCGTATTTATAGCTGTTTTCCTATTTATAAGATATGCGGATACTGAACTCTTGGCGCTTAAAAAATAAAAAACGGCAGCAATTCTCTTTTTATGAGAATAAAACTGCCGTTTCAGCTATTTTAGTTTTCTAGTCTCTATAATATAGAATCTGTCAGAATCTTCCTGATACACTGCATATGCGGTAAGATGGCTCTTGAGGCTCGGATCTGCTTTAAACCATATGTAGTCTTCAGAAAAGTCGGGTCTCATATCTTCCTGTATTCTGTCTTCATCCAGAAGTTTATTAAACTCCTTTTCCATTTCAGGATTCTTTTCTTCATTGTATCTCTGTTTCGTTACAAGAATTTGTCTGAGTTCTTCTTTTTTCTGTCCTTTTTCAGACTCATAAACTCTATACTCAGGATAGTAACCGTCTTTCATCTCTTCATCTTTAAGAGATATAGTCTTGAACATAAGTTTTCTTTCAAGCGGTATCTTTATTTCCCAAGTAGAATCTATTCTTGCTTCATACGACATTCCGCTCTTGAATATGACCATTGAAATAAGAAATCCTGCTAAGAATCCCAGAGTTATTCCTAAAGCTCTTTTTTTCATAAATCCACGCCAATCCGCTTAAGGAGTGGCCCTCCTTCTTTTAAGATTATTCTTTTTCATTATATCACAGTATTATATCTATACCAATATTGAGAATTCAGGTTTTTAATATTTTTTCAAAATACGTCTATATTCTGAAGTGCTGCCGTCTGCTGTGCTATAATTAACTGAAAGAGGTGATTGTCATGAGCGAAGAAATTATAAAATATGAAAATGTCTATTTCATCAGACAAGGAAGAAATATACTTGACGATATAAACTGGGAAGTTAAAAAAGGAGAAAACTGGGCTATACTGGGACTTAACGGTTCGGGAAAATCGAGTATAATAAATATGCTCACAGCCTATGAGTATCCTACTAGAGGAAATGTTTCCGTATTCGGACAGAAATTCGGAAATTTCGACTGGTCTAAAATAAAAGAGAGAATCGGATTTGTAAGCAATACTCTCAACAGATTCCTTCCTACGCTTAACACTCAGAAAGTTGAGAACATAGTTCTGAGCGGAAAATACAGTTCAATAGGATTGTATAAAGAAGTGGATGAAGACGATAAAAAGAGAGCTGACGAACTTATAGAAACGTTCAGACTCGACCATGTAAGAGACAGCAGATACAATACTCTTTCTCAGGGTGAGCAGAGACTGACTCTGCTTTCAAGAGCTTTTATGAATATTCCTGAACTTCTCGTTCTGGACGAACCTTGTTCAGGACTAGACATAAGAGCGAGAGAGACTCTCCTCCAGGCGCTTGAAAAACAGATTGAAAACTCTGAAACTACAATTCTGTATATAACTCACAATACAGAAGAAATCATTCCTGCTGTGACTCATGTCGCTCTTATAAAGAACGGAAAAATGATTGCTCAGGGACCTAAAAAAGAAATACTTACTGAAGAACTTCTTTCTGAAGCTTACTGTGTAGATGTAGAAATAAAATGGAGAAATGAAAGACCCTGGGTTGTCGTAAAATAATAAAAGCTCTGCAGAACTGGTATCAGTGCCGCAGAGCTTTTCAATTTTAATATTTTATTATTGAATCCACTTTATAGCCTTCAAGTTCTTTTCTTCCCTCAAGATCCATAAGCTCTATAAGGAAAAGGCATCCCACTATTTCTCCGCCGAGCTCCTCTATCATCTTGACAGTTGCAGCCGCAGTTCCTCCTGTTGCAAGGAGATCATCTACAACAATGACCTTCTGTCCTTTCACGATAGCGTCCTTGTGCATCTCAAGCTTGTCGCTTCCGTATTCAAGAGAATATTCATAGTTTATCGTTTCAGCCGGAAGTTTTCCCGGTTTTCTTACTGGAACAAATCCTGCTCCTATCTCGTAGGCAAGTGGCGCTCCGAATATGAATCCTCTCGCTTCCATTCCAACAACTATATCTATATCTCTTCCTGAAACTTCCGCCAGCTGCCTGATAGATTCTCTAAATGCATTTTTGTCTTTAAGTAAAGTAGTTATATCTTTGAAATCTATTCCTTCTATAGGAAAGTCATAAACTGACCTTATCGTGCTTTCCAAATTCAAGACATTTCATCTCCTTTCAGCTCTATCCATTATATAACAGTTCATCATTATTTGCTATTATCAGCCTTTCAGCCCTTATAGAATTCTTCTATCCTTAAAACTTCCGGTTCCATTTAAATATTCGTAAGATAAAGAAGACTTATCGATACGAAAATTCCAGAAACTATGGGCATTATCATTCCGCCTCTTTTATAAGATATTATTAAAACTGCCAGAAATGAAACAAGCGATATTCTTATATCTCTCGTCACATTTATTATTCCGGGAAAAATCAATGCTCCGATTGCAGTGTAAGGAACGAATGAAAGAAAGTCATCTACAAGCTGCGGATAAGGTCTGTCTCTCTTTATATAAAATGGCAGGATTCTCAAGGCTATTGTAAACATTACTGCTGTAAGTATTATAATCAGATTTCTATCCATTCGGCTCTTCCTTTCTTCTAAAAAACACTGCACAGAACAGTGATGCTATTACTATCCCTAAAATTACTCCCCATCCTTCAGGCAGCACTTTGCTGTAAGTTATCAGTGAATTTATACCTCCGGAAAACAGAACTGCAAAAGTGAGCTTCCAGCTGTTTTTAAGGTCAGGCATGAGCATAGATGCAAACATCGCATACAGAGTGATTCCAAGTCCTTCTTTTACGAGATCCGGAAGAATGCTTCCGAAAAAATAGCCTATTACAGCTCCGGCAATCCATGATATAAATGCGGCTGTATTAAGACCGAGCATATAATCTTTAGTCGGCTTTTTCAATCTGAACATTGAAACTGAGAACGTTTCATCAGTTATTGTCAGTGCGGTATACAGTTTCGCTTTTCCCAGACTTTCTTCGATTTTATTTACAAATGATGTAGCCATTAAAAACATTCTGCTGTTCAGAAGCACAGTAGTGAATATTATCTCAAAAAAGCCTGTTCCTGCCGCCATTAAGCTTAGAATCATAAACTGTCCCGCTCCGCTGTATATAAACATGGTCATCAGCATTACTTCTATAAAACTCAGTCCTGAACTGTTTCCTATGAGTCCGAAAGTTATAGCCAAAGGAACGTAGCCTACAATGAGCGGAACTGCCGCTCTTACGCCTTCTCTCTTTTCTGATATTTCCATAAAACGCTCCTCTTTCCTTTTTTGTCTTTTTAATTTTAACTCTATTATCTTTATCAGTCAACAGACTGAGATTTAACACAAAAAGACCCTTCTTACGAAGGGTCTCTATGTTCTGCTATGTATTTAGGGGATACACTTTCTACTCTTATATTTTTACGGGTTATTTATTTTTGAGGCTTAAACTTAATTAATAAGAGGCTAATGACTTATTAAGTAGAAAGTTTATAGCAGTAAATTTAATTGAGGTTTTAAATGTTTCTTTCTATATATAATGATAATTGATTTCATTTCTATTGTCAAGACTTTTTTTGATATTTTTAAAATTTTTTCCAACTTTCTTACTCGGCTTTATCAGCTATTCTGATGACACTCATATCGCCGCCTTTATTTTCTGACGGATCTTAATATAAATATCTTTAAAAAATATTATACTGTCTTACTGCGATTTCAATTATCTATATGTATTTCTAATATCATAAATTAAAAAAGCTCTCCATTCTGGAGAGCTGTCTGCTTCTTACTAGTAGTGTATAGGGGATACGTTTTCTGTCGTTGAGGCTTGTGTTTTCGGGTTTTTGAGGCTTTAAATTTAAATTTTAAAAGAGGTTAACTTATTTTTTATTTTACGACAGAAACCAAGTAAGTATTTATTAGCAGTGGACATTCTCCGAAGAGCAATCCCCGTGTCCGCGGTTCTGCTTATAAATTAATATAAGCTTTTGATAAATTGAGGTTTTAAATGTTTCTTTCTATATATAATGATAATTGATTTCATTTCTATTGTCAAGGCTTTTTTTGATATTTTTAAAATTTTTTCCAACTTTTTCACTAGACTTTAATTTCGGAATCTATTCCGTCCCTCTGTATATGTATATATATATTCTTTTATTTATCTGAGCTTTTTTATATGCTATATTTATCACCCGAACAATAAACTAAAAAGACAAATAATAAAGTCCTCCGAAGAGGACTTTATTATATGCTTGTTTTTACGGTCTAATTATATATAGTTCAGAGTCATTGAGGCTTGCTTGAGGTTTATAATTTAATATGTGAGGTTAATGACTTATTAATTACAACTATATATATTTCCCAATTGAGGTTTAATTTCATTTTCTATATATAATGATAATTGATTTCACAAACTATGTCAAGCCTTTTTTTTAAAATTTTTTTAATTTTTTATCTTTCTTTAAGCTGCTCATCATACATATTTCTATAGAACCCGTCCTGAGCCATGAGTTCATCATGAGTTCCAGATTCTATAATCTTTCCTCTGTTTAAAACGAGTATTCTGTCCACATCTTTTATCGTTGAAAGTCTGTGAGCTATTATGAAAGTCGTTCTGTCCTCTTTCAGCTTATTTATTCCTTTCTGAATCATCTGTTCTGTCTGAGTGTCGACATTCGAAGT
This sequence comes from Bacillota bacterium, assembly GCA_023420895.1. GTDB lineage: Bacteria > Bacillota > Clostridia > Tissierellales > Gottschalkiaceae > Andreesenia. The sequence continues at coordinate 27,607 of JAEZUY010000001.1, forward strand.
CGCCTCATCCAGTATGAGAATTTTAGGATTCCTTATATAAGCTCTTGCAAAAGATATCAGCTGTTTTTCTCCTTGACTGAGATTGCTTCCTTTTTCCAGAATCTTTTCATCTATTCCTCTTTCAGCAATCTTGTCTCCTCCGACAGCATAAAGAGCATTTATTATATCTTCATCGCTGAAACTCTCATCTCCTAATTTTATATTGTCTTTTATATTAGTTTCGAAAAGAAATGCATCCTGAAGAACTACAGCCATATGTTTTCTCAGAGTTCTCCTGTCCACATTTTCTATATCTTTTCCATCTACATATATTTTTCCTTTTCTAGGAGAGTAAAAGTTCAGAAGAAGATTTATTATGGTGCTCTTTCCGCTTCCTGTAGAACCTACAAATGCTATACTCTGACCTTTCTTAACATCGAAATTTATGCCTTTGAGAACATCATCTTCCTTATATGCGAAATATACATCTTCAAATCTGACATCTCCGTCCACATCTTCAAGTTTTTCAGGAAGCTTTTCAGCTGTATCGAGTTTTAAAAGATCAAATACATGGACAGCTGATGCATAAGACTGTTCTAGTTCCCCAAGTCTTCTTATAACAGTTTTCAGATTGTTGAAGATTTTCATAACGTAGTCTAGAACTATATACATGCTTCCTATTGTAACAGGATAGCTGTCAGTTATTCTTCCCACTCCGAAATAAACTAGAACTATTAAAGTTGCGAGATACTGAATAACGTCTATGGCTCTGAAGCCTCCGTAGCTTCTGAGTTTTGCAAGTTCTATACCGTGTTTATAAATATTTCCGTTTATTTCATCGAATTCTTCTTTTATGAATTCTTCCTTATTATATGCCTGTATTATTTCCATATTCTGTATATTTTCATTTATACTCGAATTTATATCGCTCGTGTATTTTCTCATAAGCGATGTGTGTTTCGAAGTCTTTCTTCTCAGATCCGTCATTACATACTTTATAAGCGGTGCTAAAATTAGAAGCAGGAGCGCCGCTATCGGATTTGTAACCAGAATCATTATATATATTCCGACTGCCATTATTCCTGAAGTCAGCATTTCAGCCAGTATCAGCTGGAACATCATTTTAAGTTTCTTAGTGTCGTTAGTTATTCTAGAGACTATATCTCCAGCTGGAAGACTGTCAAAATATGAAATCGGCAGCATCTGAATATGGCTGTAGACATCTTTCTGAACATTGAAAGCTATCTCATTTGCGGCCTTTTCAAATGCAATTCTCGAAAAATTGCTGAAAAGACCTGTGAGAATATAAACCACAAGATATATTCCCAGAAGCAGAGCTATCGGTTTAATTGAACTGCTGTCCATATCGAGCTTTATATAATTGTTCAGAATATATCCTATAATTAACGGTCCTATTATTTCCATCGCCGTTCTTATAAAAGTCAGAAGAAGTCCGAAAGAGAGAGATTTGGATTCTTTTTTCGCATAATTTTTCAGTTTTTCCGTTACGAATTTATCGTGTATCTTATTCTTATTCTTCATCGAATCGGCTCCTTGACATCTGATTTATAAACTGGTCTTTATACCATCCGCCTTTTTTCATAAGCTCGCTGTGATTTCCTCTCTCTGAAATCTCGCCGTCTTTCAGAACTATTATCTCATCTAAATCCTGTACCTGAGAAATTCTGTGCGCCGCTATTATTGTAGTCTTGCCCTTTCTGTTTCTTTTAAGGCTGCTGATTATATTCATCTCCGTAGTTCCGTCTACTGCGCTCATGCAGTCGTCAAGTATCAGAATTTCAGGATCTTTAAGAACTGCTCTTGCAATTGCAATCCTCTGTTTCTGACCTCCTGAAAGAGAAATTCCTTTCTCTCCGCACATTGTATCAAGTCCTTCCGGAAACGTCTCTAAATCTTTTTCAAAATCTGCGGCTCTTACAGCTTCCATAACCTCTTCATCTGAAGCATCCGGCTTAGAAAGCTTTATATTGTCCCTAATGCTTTTAGAAAATATCATATGCTCCTGAGGAACGTATCCGAGTTTCTCTCTGATGCTTCTTATTCTGTACTCTATCATCTCTCTGTCATCTAAATATATGCTCTCTCTGTCCATAGGATACATTACTAAGAGCTGCTTCAATAAAGATGATTTTCCAGAACCGGTTTTTCCTAAAACTCCCAGAGACTTTCCTTTTTTAAGATCTATACATATGTCTTTAAGAACATCTCTTTTAGAAGTCGGATATTTAAAACTGAACTCGTCGAAAAGTATATCCGGATTAGTCTTTAGATTCTCTGCATCAGGACTGTCTTTTATATCTTCTTCATAGTCTAAAACTTCCTGAATTCTGTCCATAGAAGCATTAGCCTGCTGATACATATTGATGAAGTTTCCTAGCGCATACATAGGCCAGACAAGCATATTCAGATAATAAGTGAATGAAACGAGCTGACCTACAGTTATTTCTCCGTTTGATATCAGATAAGAACCGTATCCTATAGCTATAACGAAAGTCATCGCCGGTATTATCTTCTGAATCGGAGTCATAAGAGCTTCATATTTAACCACATCTATATTTCTGTCGCACAGTTCTCTTCCCTTTTTCTTAAAAGCTTCATATCTGAGCTTCTGAAGATTGAACACCCTTATTATTCTTATTCCTTCAACATCCTCAAGAGCGCTGCTGTTGAGTCTGTCGAAAGCTTTCTGCACTAAATCCCATCTCTTGTATATTCTGTTTCCTATGAGGATGCAGAGATATGCAAGAAGAGGAAGCGGCAGAATTGAAACTAGTGTCAGCTTTAAATCCACTACTGCTATCATCACTATTATTATGCATATCGGAAAAATGGTTGAATCAAAGAAATTCAACAGCCCGAATCCTGCAAGGTCGCTCAGACTTGTAACATCATTGGTCGCTTTTCCCATAAGCGAACCTGTAGAGTTTTTTTCATAAAACTTTAGAGACTGTTTTAAAAATTTATTCATTAGATTGTCTCTGGTTCTGTACTCTATTTCACATGAACCTTTAAATGTAAAATATGACCATCCCATTGCAAGAAAATATTTTACTGCTATTACAATCAGGGTGCCTGCTATTATTAAAATGAAAGGCTTGAGTTCTATAGAATCAGTAAAAATAAGATCTGTCAGTTTTCCCGTTATATACGGAGGGAAAAGTCCTACTATATCGCTCAGAAGTAAAAACGTAATGGCTGTCAAATACTGTTTCTTGTAATGAGATATGAACCATTTAAATTTGCTGAACATTCTCTTACCTATTCCTCCTTTATCTAAAAAATACAGACATTAACGTAAAAAAACAAAAAGATTTTTTTCAAAATCTTTTTGTTCTTTATTATCTGAATATATATATTGAATTTAAGATAGTAAAAGAAATACCCGACAGTTCTTCCTAACTTGCCGGGTTTCTCTAGTTATAATGCTATCATATAATGAACTTGAGTGCAACTGTTTAGCCGTCATCATCAAGACACAAAAAAAGCTCTCCTCATTCAGGAGAGCATCTGCTTTCTTACAAATTCTGTATAGGGGATTTTCTGTCGATTGAGGCTTTGTGTTTTCGGGTTTTGAGGCTTATTTAAAAGAGGTTAATTAAGTCTCGACAGAAATTATTAAGTAAGTATTTATTAGCAGTAAACTTTCTCTTTATTTAATAAAGAGCAATCCCGCCGTTCTGCGTTCAGCTCGCACTTATGTACAAGCTAATGATAAATTGAGGTTTTAAATGTTTCTTACTAAATATAATGATAATCGGTTTCATTTTAAAAGTCAAGTCTTTTTATAAAGTTTTTTATTTTTCTCAAACTTCTGTTTCATATTTCTCCTCATTGAAAATCAGATGTTTAAAATATATAATTATCTTTACTGATTCCTTTAAGGAGATGAGATTTTGAAAAAACCTTTAATAATTTTTGAAGATAAAAATATACTTATTGCAGAAAAACCGCAGGGCATGCCTTCTCAAAAAGATCCTTCAGGGGATGAAGATCTGCTTTCCTGGGCTGAAAAAAATCAGAAGGAAAAGGTGAGAAACAGAAATCTTAAAATTCTGAATAGACTTGACAGACCTGTCGGAGGACTCGTGCTGTTTGCTAAAACAGCAGAATCTGTAAAAATTCTTTCTAGAGATATCCAGAACCGCAATATAAAAAAAGACTATTTAGCAGTAGCTGAAGGTATTCCGGAAAAAGAAATAATGATACTGAAAGACTGGCTTTCTAAAGACTCTGAGAAAAATTTTTCAGAGGCAGTTTCTGAGGATGAAGAAAATGCAAAATATGCAGAACTCAGTCTGAAAATGCTCGAGAAAACAGAAGATAAGAGTCTTCTGAATATCAGACTTAAAACTGGAAGACATCATCAGATAAGAGTCCAGCTTTCCGAACACGGACTTCCGATTTGGGGAGATAAAAAATACAATCCTGAATTTTCAGACAGTTCAGAAAAAACTGTGATTTCTCTCTGGGCTTATAAACTTTCTTTCAGACATCCTGCAAAGAAAAAAATCATGACTTTCTGCTCTTTTCCGCCCGAAATATATCCTTGGACAGAATTTTCAGATAAATACAGAAAACCCGGCTCTTAAAGAACCGGGTTTCATTATTTCCTCGAGGGTTTTATCTCAGGATTTATGAGTACATCTTCATCATAATAATCTAAGAAAGAATATTTTTCTTTGTCTTTTTCAAAGCCTATAATTCCGTCCAGGCTGACATTCTGAGCCGCTCTGAAAATAGATTTATCAACATTTTTAAAATTTTCTTTCAGTTCAGCTATTAAATCTTTTATTTCGAATCTCTTATTCCCTATTTTTTTAGCTGCAACCATGCATGCACAGTTAAGAGGCATTATTCCAGCATTGTTTATAAATCTTATTATATCTTTTTCCTCTATAAGATACATAGGTCTTATAAGTTCCATATTCTCAAAATTGTCCGACTTCAGCTTCGGCATCATTGTCTTAAAATTCCCTGAATACAGAACATTGAGCATAGTAGTTTCAATTACATCATTAAAATGATGTCCAAGAGCCACTTTATTGCATCCAAGCTCCTGAGCTCTTGAATAGAGCGCTCCTCTTCTCATTCTTGCACACATATAGCATGGATATTCTCCAGCTATTCTGTCTGCAACTTCGAATATTCCAGCATCGTATATCTTTACAGGTATGTTCAGATATTCACAGTTCTCTATAAGAAGTTCTCTTACATCCTCATGATATCCCGGATCTAAAGCTACAAACTCAAGATCAAAGTCAAACTGCCCGTGTCTTTTGAGTTCCTGAAACAGCTTTGCAAGCAGAAGACTGTCTTTTCCTCCTGATATTGCAACTGCAACTTTATCTCCCGGTTTGAGAAGCTCATACTCTTTTACAGCTTTTACAAATTTAGACCAGATCTGTTTTCTGTATCTCTTTATTATGCTCTTCTCTATATCTCTTAAAGGAATTTTATCTCCTTCAGGCACAACTGAAGGACAGTAGTTCTCTCCGCTCAATTTATATATCCTTTCCGAGCATTCTTAAAGCCACTATAAGAGATTCCTTGTCGCTTCCCATCATCATGAATACTCCCATCCATATTTCAAAAAATCCTTCCAGTATTCTTCTTCCTGCAGGAGCTAATGCCGCTTCATCAAGAGATTCATCTAGAATTCTTTCTATATCTCTAGAATTCAGATTTCCATCTTTTTCTCTGAGTTCTTTAGAAAGTTTATTTTTAAGAATCGGTATATTTTTTTCTATTATATTAAAATGTTTGTTCATTTCTTCTAAACTTACTGTATCTACTTCAAGATTTGAACCTGGTAAATTCATATTTTTCATACAAATAACTTCCTTTCTGAATAATATCTATATTTATATGATAATATTTATATCATACAATTACAAATTTAATATTTATTTATTTTTTCATTGCTTGATATATATTATCTTCGAACATATAATTAATTATATATGAAAACGGATGGATGTGGACAAATGATTAATAATATTTCCGGACTTACCGAACAGGAAGTCAGAGAAAGAGTCAATAAGGGACTCGTCAACAAAACTGAAGAAGCCGCCGGAAGATCCGTATGGGATATAATAAAAACGAACACTTTCACCTTTTTCAACGGGCTCAACCTGGTGCTGGCCATACTCGTAATAGTATCCGGCTCCCCTAAGAATATGCTCTTTGCAGGTGTAATTCTTTCTAATACTCTTACTGGAATATATCAGGAGCTCAAAGCCAGAAATGTGCTTAAAAAGCTTTCACTTCTTAATAAACATCCGGTAAAAGTCTTGAGAGACGGAAAAAAAGTGGAAATTGAACCTGAAGATATAGTTTTAGATGATATTCTGGTCCTTGAATCCGGGAATCAGGTTTTTGCTGACGGAACTCTAGTTTCCGATTCAATTTTAGAAATAGATAATTCAACTCTCACCGGAGAATCTGATCCTGAAATCAGAACTAAAGGACAGGAAATATTATCGGGAAGTATAGTATTTTCAGGATACGGACTTCTGAAAGCCGAAAAAATCGGAGAAGATACTTATATGGCAAAACTCTCCGATAAAGCTAAAGAATTCAAAATTGTAAATTCTGAACTTAAAAATTCTATAGATAAAATAATAAAGTTTTTAGTTAAAATAATAATTCCCCTGGGGCTGATGCTTATAACGAGTCAGATGGTTTTTGCTGAAAAGCCCTGGAGAGAAGCGCTCCTTTCAGCTATCGCAGGAATAATAAGCATGATTCCGGAAGGACTTGTGCTGATAACCACTCTGAGCTTCTTTATGGGAGTTGTGAGACTTGCAAAATGGAACACCTTAGTACAGGAACTTCCTGCAACTGAAGTGCTTGCAAGAGTGGACACCCTGTGTCTTGATAAAACTGGAACTATAACTAAAGGCAGCATAGTGCTTACAGATATAGTAAAAGCAGAAGCTGAGACTGAAGAAATAGAAAAAGCGCTCTTTATTATGGCAAATGCTTTCGATGTTGCAAACGCCACTCAGGCTGCTCTGATAAATTATGTAAAGAAAAATATTTCAGAACTGAATACTGGTAATATAAAAGATAAAACTCCTTTTAATTCTCAGAGAAAATGGAGTTCAGTTGAGATGATGAATGGAGAAAAGTATTATCTCGGAGCTCCTGAAATTCTTTTTAAAGAAAGATTTAATGAAATATCAGATATATGCATGGAGTATGCTGATAAGGGAAGCAGAATTCTTCTCCTCATGAAAGAAGACACTGATGGAGAAAAAAGAGCTTTAGCCGTGCTCGTATTCGAGGACGAACTCAGAGAAAGTGCACAGAGAACTATAGAGTATTTTAAAAAACAGAATGTGGATGTGAAGATAATATCGGGAGACAATCCTCTCACTGTTGCAAGAATTGCTCAGAAAGCGGGAGTCGAAAATGCTGAGAAGTATATAGATGCTGAAGAGCTTCCAGAAGATAAAGAAAAACTTAAACTGCTGGTGAACGATATATCCGTTTTTGGAAGAGTCCAGCCTGAACAGAAAAAGGATATAGTCGAAGCGCTTCAGAAAAGCGGTAGAACTGTGGCAATGACTGGAGACGGTATAAATGATGTCCTCGCTTTAAAGAAAGCCGACTGCGCCATAGCGCTTGCAAACGGAAGTGAAGCTACAAAATCTATTGCGCATTTGGTGCTTCTTGATGAGGACTTTTCGAACCTGGCTCACGTTGTAGATGAAGGAAGAAGGATAATAAACAACCTGGAGAACAACTCATGTCTTTATTTATCTAAGACGGTCTATTCGATACTCCTTTCTCTCTGTTTTGCACTGAGTCTGAGCGAATACCCTTTTGTTCCAATTCAGCTGACGCTTATCGGAAGTCTTACGATTGGAATACCTTCGTTCATTCTTGCATTGGAACCTAATTTTAATAAAGTAAAAAGTCAGTTTCTGAGAAGAGTTCTGGTACGGACTATTCCTAAGGGAGCCAGTATCGCCTTCATGATATTTCTGTCTTATATAGTCATGTCTGTTCTTGATATCAGAATAGAAACTATAGGGACATTCTTAACGCTTTCTTTAGGATTTATGGGACTCATAGTTCTATATCTGTTTTCAAGACCGCTGACTAAAGTTAAAACTGTTATGCTTTCAATATCAGTGGCTTTATTTTTACTGGCTTTTATAATCCCTCTTGGAAGAAAGATATTCTCTTTCGTGTATATAGAGCCAGTTTATTATGGAATAGCAGCGGCTATTGCGGCTGCATCATACGTCCTTATGGGATTTGCAGAAAAAACATATTTAAAATTTGTAATATATAGAGAAAACAGGAAAAAACAGACAAAAAAAAGATAAAGCATTAATGCTTTATCTTTTCCTTATTTTACGGTATTCTCTAGGACTCATATCTTCCAAGTTCTTGAAAACATAATTGAAATAGGACTGACTGTTGAAACCGCAGTCCATTGCTATTTCAAGAATAGAATTCCCTGTATGTTCAAGCAGTTCTTTTGCTTTTATAATTCTCACTCTGTTCACGTATTTACTGAAACTCTCGCCGACATATTCTTTGAAAATAGTCGAAAGATAGTTCTCGCTTAATTCGTATCTTTCAGATATTATTCTGAGATCCAGACTTTTTGAACTGTTCATATTTATATAGAATATTATGTCATTTATTATTCTGCTGTCTGTCTTTTTTATATGTTCGGAATTCAGTTCGATATAAAAATCGAGCATTTCAATACCTATTCTGTAAGCTTCTTCTATATTTGAAGCCAGCTCAATCTCTTTTAATAAACTGTTTCTTTTTTTAAATATTTCATTTTTACAGCTTTTCTGGGAATGATGCTGATAGAGAAGAGTATTTAAAGATATAAGGTAATTTTTCAGACATCTTATATTGGAATATGAACCTAAATCGTAATCCTGAAGATTTTCTATAACTTCTTTATAGCTTCTTACAGCATTCCTTCTATCCTTATTCCCACGTATTTTATTATATTCTTTTCACTCTCTAACATTCTATCACCCTCAAAACTTCTTTTTGAGACAATATACACCATCTATTTCATCTGAAATGATTGTCTTTATCAATTTATCTGCAAATAAATATAATCCGCTTACTATAAATTCAAACCAGAATGTGATAAATCTGAAAACCATTGAAATCATAACACCCTCATATACTGAAATAGAGCTCAGGCTCAGTAAAAATGTCATTGATGCTTCAAAACTTCCAATACTTCCCGGAAGCATCGGAATCATCCCTATTGCATAAGTTATATAAGTTACAGGAAAAGCATCTTCAAAACTTATATAAAGTCCAAATCCTCTGACTACTATGTAAAGCTTCACTGCAAAGAGAATCCATATTAAAAATCCAAGGATTATCTGTTTTATGAATTTGAATTTATCTTCGAAAAGTTTTCCTGAAATCTCTATATAATTTTCTATACCTTTGTTTATGCTTTTTCTCAGTTTTTCAGATTTTATAAATCTGTTTACTGCGGCCAGCATCTTATCCGGTCTGAAGAATGCAGTCATTATAAATATCAAAAATACGAAACTTATAAAAACAGCCAGTATTACTGCTGTTCTGTATTCCTCCATCTGATTCCATTTATCCAGAAACAGAATTATTGTTGAAATTATAGTAATTGTTAAGAAAGAAAAAAGCGATACGGTCTTCTGCATTGCGGTTATTGCTGCTGATTCAGCTTTTCCCGTTTTAAGAACAGTCTCCATTCTGTATATTCTGGCTATTTCTCCTCCGAGCTTAACTCCAGGGGTCAGAGAATCAACTATATTTCCTATACAGTTTACTTTAAACATATCTATGAACTTCGGTTTTCTGCCTGTCCATCTGACTATATTCAGCCACTGAATATTAACTAGAACAACACTTGCCAGCTGAAGAGCCAGCGCCGCTGCAAAAAATCTCAAATCTATATTTTTCAGACTTTCTCTAATTTCTTCAATATCAAGAGTTTTTATAAGATATATGAAAAGTAAAATCAGAACCGCATATAGAATTTTTTTAGCGTTTTTCTTAACTGTTTGCAGTTTTTTCAATTATCAGAACCTCTTTCATCGTATTGAACTTTGAAGTGAAAGTCTTAGTCAGCACATTCATTCCTTCGGAACATATACTGTCTTTTCTAAAATTGCCGTAAAATCCTTTAAGACAGTCTTTAGGCATTCTGACTATTATCTTTTTTCCTTTTTTACATGTTTCAGCGGCATTCTTTATGACGGATTCTTTAGGCTGAACTTGAAGCGCTATATGAACCACATCGAAATCAGAGCAGTCTATACTGGTTCCGTCTCCATATGAGACATTTATCTTATTGCTCAGTCCAAGTCTGCTTATAAGATTTTGAGCTCTTCTTACAGCTTTTCTGTCCAAATCGACTACTTCCACATTCGCATCCGTAAGCTTGCTTATAAGTATGGCAGTGCACGGCACAGAACCTCCTCCTATGCACAGAACTCTGTCATTAGGCTTTATATCAGAAACTGAAACTTCGTTTTTCACTATATTTTTATAGTATTTTTTTATAAATTTCACAGCTAAATTGTAACTAGAACACTGATACTCCAGATTTTTAGTTATACTGGCAATCATATTTATCTATTCCTTCCATTTTTATTTAAAATTGAGCGGATACTTTAAAGTATCCGCTTCTTCACATTTAAACAATATTCATAACTAGCGTTGCGGCCTGATTCAGCAGACCTGCAAATACGAACGCTGAAACTGTTGTAGCAATACCTATCACCACTGCAGTTCTTATACTGAACTCTTTTGCTAAAACTCCGAACACTGAGAGACATGGAAGATAGAAAAGCGCTACTACCGATCCCACTACCAGCTGAAGTGTGTTGAGGTTCAGCTCAAGCAGAGGAAGAACAGCAAGCTCTCTTCTCATTATTCCAAGAAGAAGTGCGAGACTAGCCTCCTTAGGAAGTCCGAGCCATCCTGTAACTACCGGCTCTAAAAATTCTCCGACACTGTTCAGAATTCCTGTTTCCGCTACGAGTGCGGCTATTATTATACCTATGAACATCGCACCTTCTGCATCTAAGAGAAAGTGTTTCATTCTCATCTTAAGCTTTTTAAAATATGCCTTTCTGTCAGGCATAAGAAGATTGGGAACTTCAAGCATCATCGGCTGATATCTTCCCTTTAGAAATTTATCAAGCAGTATCCCCAATGCAAACATTGTTGCGAATGATATTATAAATATCATTATAAGCGCCGGAATCGACTGATCTCCCAGAAGAGATACAAATGCAGCACTCTGAGATGCGCACGGAACTCCAAAACATATCAGGGTTGCCACCATGAGTCTTTCTTTCTCCGTTATTGCGGCTCTTGTTCCAAGTATTGCCGGAACAGCACATCCATATCCCATCATAAGTGTAATTATATTTCCTCCTTGAAGTCCTACCTTGCTCAGAAGACCGTCAACTAAAACTCCAAGTCTCGGAAGATATCCGCTGTCTTCCAGAAAAGAAAATACAATATAGAATAGAAAAACATAAGGCAGAATAAGTGCAAAGGGCCATTCTATACCTATATTCAGGACTCCAAACTCTCCTACCAGAACGTTTCTGGCAACTCCCGGCGGAATTACTGAACTGACAATATCGAATAAGAAAGGATGTATTACTTCTCTCACCAGAGGCAGCAGAATTGCCGCTCTGAGTCCCTTTCCTCCCCCTATTACAAGTCCTATTGCAATTAAAAGCACAAAAAAAGCGATTGGAATTCCAGGCCAGGGCTTGAGAGTCCATCTCTCGAGCTTATGAATGAATTTTTCTTCGACTTCTCCTGTCTTTACTACTTCTCCTGCTATTTCTGCCGCTCTTTCCCATCTTTCTTCAGCACTAAGATGCATAGTTCCTTCTCTTTTTCTTTTCATAAGTTTAAAAGAAACTTCAAAAAGTTCATCGATTCCTTTATCTTTAACTGCTACTGTAGGTATAACTTTTTCACCAAGCAGTATCTCGAGCGCATCGATATCTATCTCTATCCCTTCTCTTTCTGCAATGTCCAGAAGATTCAGACAGTATACCACCGGAATATCATACTCCTTTATGCTCAGTGCAAGATCGAGGTTTCTTTCTAAATGAGTGGCATCCAGAACGCAAATCACAAGATCTGCTCCTTCTTCTAACAGTCCGACAGCGACTTCCTCCGCTTCCGAAGTAGCTTCAAGAGTGTATGTACCCGGAACGTCTATCATCACTGCTTCTTCGCCTTTATACTTCAGTTCCCCGATTGTGTAGTCGACAGTAGTTCCTATATAGTTGGAACTTATTACGTTCACACCGGTCATTTTCGAAAAAAATACAGATTTGCCGACATTAGGATTTCCCATAAGAAGTATTTTCTTCTTACTGTCTAAATCTATTTTTCCGTGTTTCATTTCATGACTTGACAATACTATACCTCCTCAACCATAATTTGTTCGGCTATGCTTCTGCATACAGCCACGTTTCTATTCCCAATTTTTATAACTAACGGACCCTTGAACGGCTGTTTTGTGACTAAGCCGAATTCCGTTCCCTTTCTGAGACCTAGAGCTCTTAAAAGCATATCTTCGGGAGTGGATATTATTCTGTAGTTCTGTCCTCTCCTGACTCTATGCATATTCATAAAATCACCTCAAATTTTGATAATGTTTTTCTTTTTCATTTTTCATTAATCAGTATAGCATATACCAAAAATATAAACTTTCGATTTTCTCTAATTAATTTAGAATTCTTCTCATTTATTTCATAAAAAAAAGAGTGAACTTAAGTAATTCACTCTTTCATATGATTTTAAATTTAATTTCTAAAAATAACTTTTTCACTTTTGAACATTTTAACTGTAAACACTAAAGATGCCGCTATATATACGATTATCCATCCGAATACTGTAGCTATATGCTTCAAATCATATATTCCATATATGGCTTCTTTAAACAGAAGTATTACATTTAAAACAGGTATGTGGAAATATTTATACGGAATTGCAAAGGCGTCAATACCTATCGATGCATATGCAGGTATTATGACCAGCACTGTTATAGGAGAAAGATAAGTCTGAGCTTCTTTGAAATTCCTCGCATAGAAGCTTATTGCAAGCTCCAGCCCTGAAAACACTAATGAGAGTCCCAGGAACAGAAGTATCGCCATTATCACCATGCTTATATCGAAACCGCTGTATTCTCCCATCATCTGAGGCGCTATCACAGTCGTTATCCCAAGTCCCGCTAAAGCTGCGCCTGTTGCAACTAAAGAGCTCAGGACTATTGCCGCATATTTCCCTATAAGTATTGATATTCTGTCTGTCTTAGTCGTCAGAAGCGGTTCTAGAGTCTGTCTCTCTTTTTCTCCCACTCCGAGATCTACTGCATAAGATATTGAGCCTGTTATAGCGTAGATACTTAAAAGCATCGGCACTACTATAGAGAATATTATCAGTCCGGATCCTGCCTCGTCTCTTTCTTCAGTCTTAAGCGCTTCTGTTTTAAGTTCCAAAGGCTCCAGAATTTCCTCATCGATTCCTGCGGCTTTAAGTCTTTCGCTGACTATTTCCTTTGAATAGCTGTCGAATATATTTCTCAATTTTGCCTCCGCAGCATTAGACTTCATGCTCGAGTCCATATACTTTATCTCAACTTTTCCTTTTCTGCCTTCGGCAATGTCTTTTTCAAAGTTTTCATCTATATAGACAGCGGCTTTTATTTCATTATCTCTTAAATCTTTTTCTATATCCTCACTCTGAACTACTTTTACATCTTCACTTCTGCTTTCAATATATTTAGCTATACCGCTGTTTCCCTCCGATATAAGTGCGATTTCCGAAACAGTATTCATATCTTTTTCAATATTTCCCATTACGAGCATCATTATAAGACCTATTAAAGGAAATATTATAAGAGGAATCAGTATCTGCATTATCATAGACTTTCTGTCTCTGAATATATCTTTTATCTCTTTTCTGAAAACTATTCCCGCATTCTTGAACATTCTAATCCTCTCCTTCCGATATGAGTTTCATAAAACCTTCATCAAGAGGAAGTCCTGTTTTCTCTTCAAATTCAGCTATAGTTCCGTCATAAACCAGTCTGCCTTTATTTATAACGAGTATTTTTTCGCACAGTTTCTTTACCTCTTCCATATTATGAGATGAAAAAATGACTGTCTTTCCTTCTTTTGAAAGACCTCTTATAAAATCATATACTATCTTCTTCACACTTATATCGAGACCCGAAGTCGGCTCATCCAGAAGAAGTATATCAGGATTGTGAACTATGCTTCTTGCTATTGCAACTTTCTGTTTCATTCCTTTTGAAAATTTTCCTGCTCTTCTGTCTATATATTCTTCCATCTGAAAAGTTTTAGAAAGCTCGTTTACTCTTTCTTTGAGCTCTTTTTTCTCTATCCCGTTGAGCATACCGAAATATTCTATATTTTCTCTTGCTGAAAGTCTGTCGTAAAGACCTGTCTCTCCTCCAAAGAGTATACCTATTCTCTCTCTCACTTTCTCAGGCTCATTTTTTACACTGAATCCGTCTATATAAGCATCTCCTGAAGTCGGAGTCAGCATCGTTGCCAGATGTCGGAGAGTAGTCGTCTTTCCTGCTCCGTTTTCTCCTATAAGTCCGTATATTTCCCCTTCGTCTATCTCGAAGCTTATATTGTCTACAGCCTTTATTTCTTTAAAGCTTTTAGTGAGATTCTCAGCTTTTATCATATAATAGCCTCCTCGCAGATAAATTATTTCATTTTAAATATATAATTTATTTTTGTGCTATAATTCTACTTATGAATATTTTACCCGAACTGTATTTTCTAAAACACAGCTAAATACTTTAAACAGCTTAAATTATATATATTTCAATATTCTAAAAGGGGTTTTATTTTATGAATGATAAAAAATTTGAAATCAAAGTGAAGTCTTTTGATGAACTTGATGTATACGAACTGTATGAAATTCTGAAACTTCGTGAAGAAGTATTCTGTGTAGAACAGGACTGTCCATATGTGGACTGCGACAGAAAAGATTTTAAAGCTCTTCATCTTCAAATACTCTGCGGCGGAGAAATTGCGGCTTACACAAGACTTCTTCCTGCAGGTGTGTCGTATGAAAATGAAGCGTCTATAGGAAGAGTGATTGTAAGAGAAAAATACAGAAAAAACAAACT
This sequence comes from Bacillota bacterium, assembly GCA_023420895.1. Lineage (GTDB taxonomy): Bacteria > Bacillota > Clostridia > Tissierellales > Gottschalkiaceae > Andreesenia. The sequence goes on from JAEZUY010000001.1 coordinate 42,791, forward strand.
GGGCTATATGCTTATGAAAGAATCAGTAAAAGCTGTAAGAGATATTTTAGAAGAAGAGAGAATCAGAATTTCTGCTCAGCATCATCTTCTTAATTTCTATTCCAATTTAGGCTTTTCGCCTGTTGGAGATATATATCTGGAAGACGGAATTCCTCATATAGCAATGGTTATGGATATAGAAAAAGAGTAGACTTAAATTACCAGTCTACTCCTTTAACTTCTTCGGAAACAATTTTTCCTTTATCTATCTTTACTATTCTGTCACCTAAATATCTAGCTTCCTCATCATTATGAGTTATTAGTATCACACCTAAATCAAATTCTTCCTTAAAATCAAGGAATTCTTTATACAATACGTCTTTAGTATCTGTATCCAGTGCCGAGAACGGCTCATCCATGAGCATGACTGCCGGACTGGTAGTCAATGATCTTGCAAGAGCTACTCTCTGCTTCTCTCCTCCCGATATATCACCGGGATATCTTTTCTTAAGATGAGATATTTTAAAAGTCTCCATAAGCTCTTCAAGGTATTCCATCTGCTCTTTGTTCTTTTTATCTACTCCGAACTTCAGATTTTTTTCGACCGTCATATTGGGAAACAGAGCATAATTCTGGAACATATAGCCTATATCTCTGTTTCTTATAGGCTTGTTTATTTTTTCCTGTTTTGAATAAACTTTATTATTATCTACTGTGACATAACCGTCATCCGGTTTTGAAATTCCCGCTATGCAGTTTAAAAGTGTTGTTTTTCCTGAACCTGAATGTCCCTGGACCACTAGAACTTCTTTTCCCAAGTTCAGCTGCATATCTAAATCAAAAAATCTGAGTTTTTTATAGATTTTAGTATCTAAAACTTTCGCTTCCATATTATCACCTAATTAAATCTCCTGCTTTTAAGCCATTTATTGAGTGAGAAAATAGTTATGAAACTGAAGAATACAACGACAAGCATTAAAAAATTCGCTTTTTCCATATTGTTCGACTCAACCGCAAAATAAGTCGCTATAGGAATATTTTCCGTTTTTCCAGGAATATTTCCTGCAACCATAAGTGTCGCTCCAAATTCTCCAAGCGCTCTTGCAAAAGAAAGAACGAGTCCGCTCACAAGTCCCGGCCACGCCAGAGGGAGTGTTACTTTGCTAAAAACTGTCCATTCATTCGCTCCAAGAGTTCTTGCGGCATTCTCATAAGTTCTGTCTACACTCATAAAGGCAGATTTACAGCTCTGATACATAAGAGGCAGCGATACTACTGCTGCTGCAATACACGCTGCCTGCCATGTGAATATCAAATTTATATCGAATACATTCTGAAGAATTCTTCCTACAAAGCCTTTTTTTCCTATTATAAGAAGCAGTATATATCCTGTAACGGAAGGCGGCATGACCATCGGAAGTGTTATTAAGACTTCAAATATGTCTTTTCCCGGAAAATCTTTTCTTACAAAAAGAAGTCCGAGAGCCGTTCCGAGTACAGCAGTTATCACTGTCGCCACTATTGCAATTTTCATAGATATCAATATAGGCATATATACTGTCTCGTCTATGCTTTTTAAGAATTCCAGCATTTTTTTATTTTCCTTATTTTACTTGGAATCCGTATTTCTCAAATATAGCTTTTGATTCCGGTGTTTTTAGAAATTCGCTGAAAACTTCAGCCGTTTCTTTTTTCTCGCTAGATGATATAATTCCTTCCGGATAAACTATAGGATCATGTGTATCTTCGGCTACTGTTTCTGAAACTTCTGCATTCTGAGCAGCCACAGCATCCGATTTGTATATAAATCCTCCAACTACTTCTCCCTGTTCTATATAAGCAGTAGTCGCTTTAACGTCTTTTGCATATACTATCTTGTCCTGAATCTGATCCCATATTCCAAGATTTTCAAGAGACTGTTTAGTATACTGTCCAACAGGAACTGATTCAGTCTCAGCTATTGCTATCTGTCCGTCTACATTCGGAAGATCTGCAATTTTTATTTTTTCGCCGCCTTTAGGAACTGCAAATACAAGTTCATTTCCTAAAAGATCTTTAACAGTGTCCGCATCTACAAGATTCTGTTCTTCAAGAGCCGCCATCTGCTTTTTACCAGCTGAAACGAAATAGTCTGAAGGCGCTCCTTCTTCTATCTGTTTCTGAAGCGCTCCTGAACTTCCAAAGTTAAGCTCAACTTTTGTTCCGTATTCTTTCTCGAAATTAGCAGCTATTTCTGTAAATGACTCTCTAAGACTTGCCGCTGCGCTTACAGTTAATTCTGGAGCTAAATCTTTTTTCTCTTCTTCCTTTTTATCTTTCGAATCTTCTGCTCCTGAATCTTTTTCTTCTTCACTATCTGACTTTTCTGCAGCTACATCAGATGATTTATCTGCCGGGCTGTCTTCAGCTCCGCATCCGTATACAGATGAAAGCGCTAAAATCATACCTCCTACAAGAATGGCTTTCTTAAATCTTTTCATCCGAACCTCTCCTCTGCTATATGTTATATGTTCATTATACATATATAAGTATAGCGAATTATTTGCATAAAGTAAAGACTATTTTTCCATAAAATCGCTGAAGTACTTTTCAGATGCTCTATCCATATCCTGTCTCAATTCTATCATCATATTATCATATCTTTTTATCAGATCTATACCTTTTTCAGTTAATTTGGAACCGCCTCCTCTGGCTCCTCCAATCTTCGTAGTTATTATATCGAATCCAAGTCTTCTCTCCATTGTTTTTACAAGGTTATGAGCTTTATTATATGACATGCTCATCTGCTTTGCCGATTCTGAAAGAGAACCGTAAGTTCCAACTCCTTTGAGAAGTTCACATATTCCTAACCCGAAAATTTTCTCACCATCTTCATTTTCAACCCAAATTTTTCCTGCTACTTTCATTTAAATCACTCCTGCCTGTTTTTGAATAATGATTTCTTTAAAGTATTTGATGCATAAATAAACCCCTGAATATTTCTGAACCAAATAATCTAAAGCATTATAACGTTATGGAAATATAAGTCCCCATATGTCTTCTATACCCCATTATATTACAGTTTATAACTGTTTATCCGAACTATATGTTAAATCTCTAACAATTAATATAATCCGTCTCTATACATTTTTTAATATCAAAAAAATTTATCAATAGTATAATTTTTGATATTAGATTTAATTTTCTAAAGATGAAACTACTATATTTCTAACCTCGATATTTATTTTTTCTTTTTCATCTTTCGTCAAATCTGCTGTATATACAGGGTCATGAACTGTTACTTTTACTTCAGCAGGTTTTATCCTTTTTTTCTCTTCAAGCAGCTTATATGAACCGTCTATCGTTATCGGAACTATTACTGCTTTATTCTTGACTGCTATTCTGAAACTTCCAAGTTTGAAATCTTTTACAGGACCCCCTTTTGATCTGCTTCCCTCAGGGAATATCACCATATTTATACCTTCTTTTACATTTTTCCCTGCCTGTACAATTGCCTCAATCGATTTTCTGGGACTTTCTCTGTCTATGAAAACACATCCCATAAGCTCCATCCATGTAGAAAGTATGGGAACTTTCCTCATCTCGGCTTTTGCTACGAATCCTTTTGCTCCCGGTATATATTTCATGATTATAGCTATGTCGAAATTGCTCTGATGGTTTGAAATAAAAACTAATTTCTCATCCATCGGAATCTTCTCCGTACCTGTTATTTTAATATCGGCACCTGACAGTCTGAACTTGTTCTCAACCCATTTTCTGACTATTCTGTCGGCATATTCAGATGCGGCTTTATTTCCATGTTCTTCTTTAACTTTTCTGACTCTAATCATATTTGGCACTGTCAGTACAAGACTTATTATAAATTCTAGGACCCATATAATAGTTCTCATATTCTAACCTCTTTTCTTTTCATTATATTCTGTGATTCTGTCTGCAAGTTCGTTTAAATAAACCCATCTCTCCATAAGTGTTTCAAGTTCGCTCTCTTTTTCTTCTTTTTCTTTTTGAAGGTCATTGAGTTTAGCATAGTCTGTAGCAAAGCGGTTCATATCGTTTTCGATTTCTTCAATTTTTCCTTCAGCATCTGCAATTTTTCCGTCTATTTCCTCATATTCTATTTTCTCTTTGAAAGTGAACTTAGGCGCCTTTTCTTTTTTCTCTTCTTTTTCGGATACTTTATCTTTTTTGACGTTTTCAGTTTTTTGACTCTTTTTTACTGATTCTTCATCACTTATATATTCATTCTGCTTATTTTTGAAATCTGTATAGTTTCCAGGATATTTTACAATCTTTCCATTTTCAAAAGAAAGTATCTCTTCAGCTACTCTGTCTAAAAAATATCTGTCGTGAGAAACCGTAATGATGACGCCTTCAAATTCATCGAGATAGTCTTCAAGAATAGTGAGCGTCTCTATATCTAAATCATTGGTAGGCTCGTCAAGAAAAAGAACATTGGGACCCTCTAAAAGAACTCTCAAAAGAAAAAGTCTTCTCTTTTCTCCTCCTGAAAGTTTTCTTATATACTTTCCCTGAACATAAGTAGGAAACAGAAAATTTTCAAGCATCTGAGAAGCGCTCATCTTGTATCCCTCTTTATTCTTAGCATATTCTGCGCCTTCTCTTATATACTCTATTATTCTGAGGTCTTCATTCATCTCATAAGTTTCCTGTGAAAAAACTCCTATATTGACAGTTTCTCCAAATTCCAGTCTTCCGCTGTCTATCTCCTCTCTTCCGCTCAGTATTTTAAGAAGTGTGGATTTTCCTGCTCCGTTCTTTCCTACAATTCCTATTCTGTCTCCCTTTTTGGCAGTATATGTGAAGCCGTCTATAATCTTTCTGTCCCCATAGGATTTCGTTATATTTTCAGCTTCTATTATCTTTCCTCCCAGTCTCGTTTTATTTACTGATATTTCCATTTTTTCATTTCCGCTCTGGAATCCCGAAACTTCTTCATCCAGAACCTTATATCTGTCTATTCTCGCTTTCTGCTTCGTGGTTCTGGCTTTAACACCGCTTCTCATCCAGGCGAGCTCTTTCTTCAGAAGTCTTCTCTTCTTTCTCTGAGTGCTTTTCTCCATCTCTTCTCTTTCTATTTTCTGTTTAAGAAACTCCGTATAGTTCCCCTCATATTCATAGAGCTTTCCATCGCTCAGCTCTATTATTCTGTTGGAAACTCTGTCCAGAAAATATCTGTCGTGAGTTATCATGATTAAAGCCATATCTCTGTCTTTTATAAATTCTTCGAGCCAGGATATAGTGTCGCTGTCCAGATGGTTAGTGGGCTCATCCAGAATTAACAGATCTGAAGGACATATTAAAGCTGAGGCAAGTGCAACTCTTTTTCTCTGTCCTCCCGACAGATACTCCATCTTCTTAGAGAACTCTTCTATTCCCAGCTTTGTGAGAACGGCTTTAGCTTCGCTTTCAAGTTCCCAGCATCTGAGTTCATCCATTTTTGCAAGAACTTTCATCATCTTCTCATCTGAAACATTTTCGTCATCCATCATCAGTCTGTATTCTCTTATAGTTCTGAGCTCCTCTGAGTTTCCTCTGAACACTTCGTCCAGAACCGATCTTTCAAGATCGAACATCGGATTCTGCGGAAGATACTCTATTCTGAGTCCGCTCTTCATAGTTATTTCTCCTGAATCAGGTGTTTCAGCTCCCGCTATTATCTTCAGGAGTGTTGATTTGCCTGTTCCGTTTATTCCTATAATACCTATCTTGTCTCTGCTGTCGACTCCAAGGCTTATATCGTCTAAAAGCACCTTTTCAACATAGGCTTTGCTTATATTTTCAAGTGTAAGTATGTTCATGCTCCACTTCCTTTTTTTCTTAATTTTCTATTCTAATTTTAGCACAGAATGGCATTCTTCTTAATGACTATATTATAGCAGATATGGTATAATTATCAGGATGTCTTATTGACAATGATATAACCGAAAGAGGTGATCTATTTGATAACAGTAAATAATTTATCTCTAGTTTTCAGTGATAAAAAACTGTTTGAAGATGTAAACTTAAAATTCACTCCCGGAAACTGCTACGGAATAATAGGAGCGAACGGTGCGGGAAAATCTACTTTCCTCAGAATACTTTCAGGAGAGATAGAACCTACAACGGGAGATGTGAGTATCGACAAAGAATCGAGAATGTCGGTTCTTAAACAGGACCATTTCCAGTATGACGACAATGAAGTGCTCGAAACTGTCATAATGGGAAATCCGAGACTTTATGAAATAATGAAAGAAAAAGATGAAATATATGCAAAACCTGATTTTTCAGATGAGGATGGAATAAAAGCGGCTGAACTCGAAGCTGAATTTGCGGATCTGAACGGATGGGAAGCTGATTCAGATGCCTCTTCTCTTCTTCAGGGACTTGGAATAGGAACGGAACTTCACTACAAAAAAGTTTCTGAACTTTCAGGAGCTCAGAAAGTGAAAGTTCTGCTCGCACAGGCTCTTTTCGGAAATCCTGGAATCCTTATACTTGATGAGCCTGCCAACCACCTGGATATAAAGTCTATTCAGTGGCTTGAAAACTTCCTTATGAACTTTGAAGGAACTGTAATAATAGTTTCTCACGACAGACACTTCCTTAACCAGGTATGTACGCATATAGCTGATATAGATTTTGGAAAAATAAAACTGTATGTGGGTAACTATGATTTCTGGTATGAATCAAGCCAGCTTGCGCTTCAAATGATGAAAGACCAGAATAAGAAGAAAGAAGAAAAGATAAAAGAGCTTCAGAACTTCATCGCAAGATTCAGCGCAAACGCTTCAAAATCTAAACAGGCGACTTCTAGAAAAAAACTTCTGGAAAAAATAACACTCGACGATATACAGCCTTCATCAAGAAGATATCCTTTCGTTGGATTCACTATGGACAGAGAGGTCGAAAAAGAAATTCTGACTGTAGATAAACTGACTAAAACTATAGACGGAGTTAAAGTTCTGGACAATGTGAGTTTCACAGTGAATAAAGGAGATAAAATAGCGTTCGTATCTGAAAATGAAATTGCAAACTCAACTCTCCTTAAGATAATAGCAGGAGATATGGAGCCTGACAGCGGAAGCTATAAATGGGGAGTTACCATAACTAACAGTTACTTCCCTATGGACAACTCTGAATATTTCGAAGGAAGCAGTCTTAATCTCATAGACTGGCTGCGTCAGTATTCTGAAGAAAAGTCAGAAACTTATATAAGAGGATTCCTTGGAAGAATGCTTTTCTCCGGAGATGAGCCTCTTAAAAATGTATCTGTGCTCTCAGGAGGAGAAAAAGTGAGATGCATGCTTTCTAAAATGATGCTTAAAAACGCTAATGTTCTGATTCTTGACCAGCCTACAAACCACCTGGATCTTGAATCGATAACAGCGCTTAACAACGGACTTAAAGACTATAAATCGGTAATCCTGTTCACTTCTCATGACCATCAGTTCATACAGACTATAGCGAACAGAATTATAGATATAAGACCTGATAAAACTATAGACAATATGACGACTTACGACGAGTTCTTAGAAAAATACAGATAGAAAGGAGCGGCTCTGCCGCTCCTTTTCTATTCTTCCATATATCCGTCTTTAAGAAATTTCATTATTCTGTCTTCTCTGAGTTTCTCGAATGCTCTTCCTTCAATCTGTCTTATTCTCTCTCTGGTAAGACCGTATATATTTCCTATTTCTTCAAGTGTCATTTCATATCCGTCTTTTATTCCAAAACGGAGTATGAGTATATTAGTTTCTCTTTCTGTGAGATTCTTAAGCGCTTTTCTTATCTCACTCTGAAGAAGTTCCGATGCAACGCTGTCGAAAACTATATCTTCATCATCAAGAGATATCAGTTCAATTAGAGGCATATCTTCTTCTTCGCCAATTTCAATATGAAGCGATGTCAGTCTTCCGCCGAAAAGCGATTCATAAGCTTTTATCTCTTCATATTTTTCCTCATCCATAGACAGAAGTTCACACACCGCTCTTATTCTGTCTTTTCCTCTGAGTTCAGGGTCTATATTCTGCTCAGCTCTTCTGAGTCTTAAAAACTCCTCACCCATATACACTGGAATTCTTATGGCATTCAGCCTGTTCGATATTTCTCTAGTCATCTTCTGCTTTATCCAGTAAAGCGCATAAGTTGAAAAACTCACTTTCCTGTCAGGGTCGTATTTTTCAACAGCTCTTATAAGCCCTACATACCCTACCTGAATGAGATCATCTACAGTAAGACAGGATCCTTCTATAACTCTCTTATATTTGTTTGCCTGTCTTTTTATAAGCCTGTAGTTAACTATGAGTATTATATCGAGAATATCCTCTCTCCCTGTTCTTTTATACTCCTTTATGAGATCGAGATTATCTGTGTAGTCATATTTGCTGTATCCGTCAGAATCGAAGTTTATATCGGTCTCCGTTCTTATTCCTAGTTTAGTGTTACTCATAGTGTCCACAACCTTTCTTAAATAATATATACCCAGTCTTAAACGCAAAAAAGCATCCTATATAGTAAATCTGCATAAGATGCTTAAAAATCTATATTCTAGTCTCGTTCAATATCATAGTAAGAGTCTCTACAAGATCGAGTCTCTCTATATCATTGTAACTGTATATAAGGTCTTCTTCATTGAAATTTTCTAATTTTTCTCTAAATATCCTAATATTATGTCTTGCCTTATTAAGCTGATCTTCTACGAATTCTTCTGTGACCTCATCATGAGTTTTTCCGTAGAAACCGATTGTATTGTCTATACCTTCAACTAATACAGTATTTCTAAAATCAGGTTTTTCTTCTCCTATAAGAAGGTCTATTCTGTAGTTTCTTATATCGCTTCCTGAACTTATAACTATGTGAAGGAAGTCAAATATGAAAAGCGTAAGAAGATGAGCATTTTCATCACAGTAGAAAGTCTCATTCATTCTGTCCGGTTCATATGATCTAGATGAAACATAATCTCTTTCCTCTAGGAATTCCTTTATAGTCTCTTTTTTAGAAAGAAGAAAATTCTTTCTCTTGAGATAAATGGTATTGATTATCTTATCTCTTTCTTCTAGATAATCATTAAGTTCGTCAAGCATTTCTCTCATTTTACCTTCATAATCCGTTACATATAGCCTAGCAATCTTTTTATTGTCTTGCATTCTTCTCCCAGTCATAATTATCCTCCAAATTAATTAAGTATTTATATATTACCTTATATTATAATAGATTTTTCGAATTTTTCCTATAGTAATATATATACCCATGTAGTTTCGTTTAATTCATAACTTTTCCACTTTATTTCAGTAAACTTCTGTGTATTTTTTTAATATATATTTTTTTTATTCCAATTTTTCTCATGCTGTATACTGTCTATTTAAAATATATTAAAAAAGCATCTCATACGGTTAAAACTGTACAAGATGCTTAAAAATCTATATTCTAGTCTCGTTTAATATCATAGTCAGAGTCTCTACAAGATTTAGTCTCTCTATGTCATTATAACTGTATATAAGGTCTTCTTCATTGAAATTTTCTAATTTTTCTCTAAATATTTTTATATTATGTCTTGCTTTTTCGAGCTGGTCTTTTACAAACTCTTCAGTAATTTCTTCAGGATCTTTTCCATAGAAGCCGATAACATTGTCTATATCCTCAACTAATACAGTATTTCTAAAGTCCGGCTTTTCATCTCCTATAAGAAGATCTATCCTGTAATTTTTTATATCGCTTCCTGAACTTATAACTATATGAAGAAAATCGAATATGAAAAGAGTTATAAGATGAGCATTTTCTTCACAGTAAAAAGTGTCACTCATTAATTCAGGATCGTCCGTTCTGAACGGAACATAGTCTCTCTTTTCAAGAAATTTTTTTATAATATCTTTTTTAGAGAGAAGGAAATTTTGTCTCTTGTCATAGATAGTATTTATTATGTTCCTTCTTTCTTCCATGTAGTCATTAAGCTCATCGAGCATTTTTCTCATTTCACCTTCGTAATCCGTTACATAAATTCTAGTAACTTTTTCATAATCATGATTCATTGTTTCAGTCACAGTTATCCTCCAATTTATTTAAGTATTTATTGCCTTATATTATATAGATTTTTAATTCTTTTTTATATTAGAATATATACCCCAATACATTTCTTTAATTCAGAATGTAAATTTATTTATTCTTTTTAATGAGACGCATATCATTATAGATTAAATATCATTAAAACGTTCTGTAAAGCTATTTAATTTTATTTTCTTTATTGTATATGTTTCCGTCAATATATGCTCTCATAAAGAATTCTTCATCCTCATCAGGCTTTCTTCCGTAAACTTCTATGAATTCTTTTTCTGATTTCTCATATTCTATAGAATCGTCCACTATTCCGCCTATTTCTGTCATCGTATTCAGAAGTTCACTCATTTCTTCTCTTGTATACATTTCCTTATGAGCTGTAAAGAATTTCTCACAGTCGTATTTCATAATTTCATCTCTCAGTCTCTTAACCTGTTCAAAATGATGAGTTCTGTATTTGCCTTCAAAACCTCTGTAAGGCATATCTCCCAGGAACATGACTTTTTCTTCTTCTACATAGATTAATGTTGAATCTGATGCATGGTCTCCTCCGAGACATTCAAGAACACATGTTATATTTCCTAGATTCACTCTGGCGATTCTGTCGAAACTTATATCTATATTTTTCACTCTTCCGTGTTCTTCAAAAAGTCCGCTCAGTTTTGCAACTGTATTCTCTTCTTCTATTTTTGCTCTTTCTTTCCCTCTTAAAATATCATTCATTCTTCCAATTTTCTGCTTCGTCTTTTCTGAACCCAGAGTTGTTAAATTCATATAGTTAATCCCGTATATATGATCCCAGTGCCAGTGAGTAATTGCCAGATATTCTGCATTCTCTGTTCCGCTGCTCTTTACATAGTCTATGAATTCTTTAGCATGAGTATCTGAATTTCCGGCATCCACTATAAGAGATGCTTCTCTTCCCTTTATAAGCGCAAGAAGAGGTCTCGCTTTATCATCATCATAATCCATTATATGAATATTGTCAGTAACTTTTCTAAACAATACAATCACCTCAATTATATATTTTCTATCTGCCAGTCAATTGGCTCTTTGCCGTTAGATTCTAAATACGCATTCGTCTTCGAAAAAGGTCTCGTTCCAAAAAAACCTCTCGATGCCGAAAGAGGACTTGGATGAACCGACTTTAGAATCAGATGCTTATTCCTATCTATAAGTTTTTCTTTGCTTATAGCATTATTTCCCCATAGTATGAATACTATATTTTCCTTTTTTTCGCTCAGTATCTCTATAATTCTGTCAGTCAGAATCTCCCATCCTTTTCCTCTGTGAGAATTAGCCTGACCGGCCGCAACTGTAAAAGAAGTGTTCAGAAGAAGCACTCCCTGATCAGCCCATTTCTTCAGATATCCGTTATTAGGAACATAGCATCCCAAATCTGTACTCAGTTCCTTATATATATTTCTGAGGGAAGGCGGTATTCTCACTCCTTTATTCACTGAAAAGCTCAGTCCATGAGCCTGATTAGGTCCATGATAAGGATCCTGTCCCAGTATCACCACTTTTGTATCCTCAAAAGATGTATATTTGAGAGCATTGAATATATCGTACATATCCGGATATATTGTCTTGCTTCTGTATTCTCTTATTAAAAACTGTCTCAATTCAAGATAATAGTCCTTTTCGAATTCTTCTTTCAGTATCTCATCCCAGTCATTTCCAATATTAACTGCCAAACTGCAGCCTCCTCTCTTTCAATTTCTTCTCTTATATATATTCTATCTTAATATAAAAATATTGATAGTATTATGTATTAAAAAAGGAGCCGTACGGCTCCTTTTTTCTATAAAACGTCTAAAGATATCATTTCATCCATTATTTCTTTTGTAAGATTCTGAAACTCCTGTGAATATCTGTCTCTCGGATAGTCCATATTATTTTCATATATCTTATGAATTTTACCCGGTCTCGGTGAGAGTATTATTATTCTTTTCGATAAAAATACTGCTTCCTCAACACTGTGAGTTACAAACAGCACTGTGCTTTTTTCTTCAAGATAGAGTTTTATTAAATCTTTCTGCATCTTGATTCTAGTAAATGCATCGAGCGCCCCGAAAGGCTCGTCCATAAAAAGAAATTCAGGAGAATAGGCAATAGTTCTCGCTATAGCCGCTCTCTGCTGCATTCCTCCCGAAAGTTCATAAGGAAAAGACTCTTCAAAACCTTCTAGTCCGAAGTTCTTCATAATCTTTTTTCCTTTTTCATATCTTTCTTCTTTAGGAACTCCTTTAAGCTCAAGTCCGAAGACTATATTATCTAAAACGCTGAGCCACGGCATCAGAGAATATTCCTGAAAAACCATTCCGGCATTGTCAGGCGGAGAATCAACTCTGTTTTTATCGAGATAGACATCTCCAGAAGTAGGCTCGAGAAGTCCAATCGCAATTCTCAGTATAGTCGACTTTCCGCTTCCGCTCGGTCCGAGGAGTGATACAAACTCGCCTTTATCCACTGTGAAGTTTATATTTTCGATAGCATTCACCGTATCTCCAGATTCTGTTTTGAATATCTTTGTTACGTCGCTGAAAGAAATACCGCTCACTATCTCTCACTCCTTTGCCATTTGAAATACTTGTTTTCTATAAAGTTGAAAATAATATCTATAAGAGCGCCTATTATAGATATCACCACTATACCTGCTATTACGACATCCGTTCTAGCAACAGTATAGGCGTGAGTTATCAGATATCCGATTCCTGCAAGACTCCCAGGAAGCATCTCTGCTGATACAAGACACATCCATGCAACTCCAAGTCCAGTTCTGAAACCAGTAACTATTGAAGGGAGCGCCGCTTTAAAAAGCACTTTTGTGAAAACGTCCTTTTCAGTGGCACCAAGAGTTCTTGCTGAATCTACAAGTATGCTTCTCACTGAACTCACTCCGAAAGCTGTATTAGTCAGTATAGGGAAAAATGCCCCCATGAATATTATGAACAGCATCGAAAATTTAATATTGTTCAGATAAGAATACATTTTTACACTCTCCGGCTCAATAAGAGTTCCTAAACTGCTTACACCGAACCATGCCAGCACTAGCGGAACCCATGCCAGAGGAGCTATCGGCCTGAATATGTTTATAAACGGCGATATATAAACTCTGGCCTTCTCAGAATATCCAAGAAGCATTCCAAGAGGAACTGCTGTCAGTATCGCAAGTGAATAGGAAATGAACACCCTTATAAGCGACACTGCCGCATTTCCGACTAGAGAACCTATGCTCAAAAGGTCTCCTGTAGGCTTTGAAAGTATTCTGAGTATGCTTTTTATATCCGGCAGTACTATGGGATTTGCTATCCTGCTGCTCATAACCTGCCAGAATATTAGAAATAATACCGGCAGAATCAGAGCTTTAAGAAAATTCTCAAACTTTTTCATATAATCAGTCCTCTGCTAATAATTATTTCTATTTATTAAGCACTTTGTCTATGAATTTAAATTCATACATTTCTTTTGCAAAATCTTCGTAAGGCATATCTTTAAATTTCTGTTCTATACTGTTAGTGTCTTTCAGTGTCTGGAATGTAACTTCCATATTGTTAACCCACTGTTCACTTGGATCTGCAGTATATTTTATTTTAGAAATTTTTGCCGCTTCTTCATCTATACCTATGAAATCAGAAGTAACGACTGCCGCTTCTTCGTGATTTTCTTCAGCATATGAAGCCGCATTCGCTATAAGTTCTACGAATTCCTGAACAACCGGTTCTTTTTCTTCTATAACATCTTCTCTTGATGCTACAACACAGCAAGGGAAATCATGCCATTTTCCTTCCGGCGGAACGTCTTTCATATCAAGTATTATTTTTCCCACACCTTCTGTCTGAGCAAGCTCAGGATAAGGTGAAGGTCCTACCCATGCGTCAACCTGACTGCTTGTAAGAGCAGGAATTAAATTATTAGTCCCTTTAAGGTCTACTAGAAGTATATCTTTATCTATTTCTGAAGGATTTTTAGTATAAGATATTCCAGCATCTTCAAGAGCTCCTTCAAGAAGCATTATAGGAGCACTCGTAGGACTGTGGTATCCAACCTTAAGAGGCTCTTCTTTTTCTCCAATCTTAGCTATCATATCGTCCCAGCTTTGAAGTTCTGAGTCTTTAGGAACAACGAATCCGATTCCTTCTGTGTGAACAGGCGCAAGGATTTTTACAGGTGTTCCCTGGTCTCTCGCTGTTACAAAAGCTGTATTAGAAGCCATTGATATATCAACGTGCTTCTGTGCAAGCATAGTAGTCGTTTCAGAACCGCTCTTTGCAACTACAAGTTCTACATTTGCTATGTCTTTGTCTCCGTCTTTAAGTATGAACTTTTCTTTCGGAACAACTTCCTCTAAATAAACTTTGCTGTCATCTGTAGTTATTTTATCTCCAAGCTGAGCAGCTACCATAAGAGGTGTCTGGTGGTTTGTGAAAATATAAGATACTTTAAGAGTTTCTAAATCTCCGCTTTTTTCAGTATCTTCTTTTTCTTCTGTTTCGACAGTTTCTGTTTCTGTTCCTGTGCTTTCAGGCTGATTTGTATCTTCGCTTCCGCCTGAACATCCGAAAAGGAACAGCGACATAACTGACATTAAAACTAAAAGTCTTTTCATGGTGAATCCCCCTTTTATAAAATTCAGCTGTTTCGGTACAACTGTTAATATTATCGTACCTTTCTTATTTCTTCACATCAAATCGAATAAGCTTATTTAAATCATTAAAATTATAAATCAATTTTATAATATGAACATACTTTCAGTTATTTTCATAAAAAAACTGCAGTCTTCAAAGTCTGCAGTCTTTCATTTCTATATGCATTTTTCTATTGCTTCTGCCAGCCATTTTCTGAATTCATCAGCATCTATATCTGTACATACATCGGCATTCGCTTTTCTTCCGAGATAGCCTTCAAAATCCACTAATGTGCATCCTGCCGTGTATTTTCCTTCGAGTTCGACCCCTATATAAGTATTAACTGTCTTGAACATATCCGGTCTCAGAAGGTATGCTATTGCAGTGCTGTCACACATTCTAATGCCCTTTCCCTCTTTATCTCCTCTGTATCTGTCAAAAAGAGCGCTCAGCATAAATCCTGTCTTTCCAGCTTCTCTTATCTTTTTTCTGTCCTCAGGATATATTAAAGCTTTGAGTCCTATATCGAGTCCGACCATAGTAATTTTAAGTCCGCTGTGAAGAACTATATGAGCGGCTTCAGGATCGACTCCCATATTAAATTCCGTCATAACTCCGCTGTTTCCTCTTGAAGCTGAACCGCCCATGAAAATTATCTCTTCTATGTTTTCTTTCACTTCGGGAAAAGTTTTTAAAAGCAGAGCTATATTCGTAAGAGGTCCTATAGCCAAAATCGTTATCTTCTCTTTGCTTTCCGTTATCAGATCTCTCATAGCTTCTGCAGCATTCTTATTCAGAACTTTTAAATCCGGCTCTTCAAAATCGAACCCTTCCATTCCGGACTTTCCATGAACTTCTTCAGCATTTACCGCTTCTCTTATAAGGGGTTCTGAAGCGCCTGCAGCTACAGGAATTTCTTCTTTTCCAAAATATTTAAGAAGCTTCAGAGTGTTTTTCGTAACTTTATCGAGACTCACATTTCCTGAAACTGTAGTTATAAGTCTTACATTAAGAGTCTCATCGAATAATGCTATTGCAATAGCTGCAGCATCATCTATTCCAGGATCCGTATCGATTATTAAAGGAATTTTTCTAGACATTTCTAACCTTCTCCTGATAGTATTTATCGGCTTCTTCTCTGCTTGGAAGAGACTTCTGAGCGCCTGCTCTGCTTACTGTCAGACTTCCCACAGCGCTCGCATACTTTATAGCTTCTATATCGTCTTTTCCTTCTGAAAGCATATTTACGAATGCCCCTATAAATGAATCTCCGGCTCCCGTCGTGTCGACAGTTTTTGTCGGTATAATTCCTACAAACTCATGCTTTTCTCCGTCAAAATAAAGACTCCCTTTATCTCCTAAAGTAACTACAAGTTTGTTTACCCCTCTGTCTATCTGAGACTGGCATATATCTAAGAGATTATCTTCTGTCAGCTTTTCTCCTGAAAGTATTTCAAGTTCTGATTCATTCGGCATCATATAGTCTGAATTTTTAACTATGAATTCGTCTAAATCTTTAATAGCAGGCGCAGGATTCATTATTACTTTAACATTATTCTCTTTGCATATCTTAACGGCCTCTTTTACAGTCTCCTGAGGAATTTCCAGCTGAAATACGCAGTAATCTGCAGACTTTATTAATTCTTCTTTGTTTCTTATATCCTGCGGCGTCAGTTCAAAATTCGCTCCTGTTGCAACAACTATATTGTTGTTTCCTTCCCTGTCCACTTTTATATAAGCCGTTCCTGAAACAGTGTCTTTCACTATTATTCCAGACACGTCTATTCCCTCGTCTTTAAGACCCTTTAAAAGATCCTCTCCGAAATCATCATTTCCTACAGCGCCTATCATCGCCGTCTCTGCTCCGAGTCTTCTGATTGCAACAGCCTGATTTGCTCCTTTTCCGCCTCTGTTATGTGTTACACTGTCTGCAAGAATAGTTTCTCCTACTATAGGTATATGAGGAACTTCTAATGTGACATCCATATTGAGACTTCCTATTACAAGAATTTTCTTCATTTTTTATACCCCTCTTAGTCTATTTTTTATACGATTTTCTATCCGAATTTTAAAAAAGGACTTAGCATAGCCTGCTAAGTCCTGTATTTTATATATTATTATATTTTATTCTATTTTTCTACAAGTGCTATCGCTCTTATTGGAGAACCTGTACCTTCTCTGATTTTTAGCGGAAGTCCTATATATAGGAATCTCTTTCCTGCTACTTTGTCAAGGTTTGCAAGGTTCTCAGTATTAGTTATATTGTACTGTCCGCAAACTAAGTGTCCTGAGAAGTCAAGGTCGTCTGGAGTCTGGTCTATTGCTGGTGAGTCAACACCTATATTAACTACTCCTTTTTCAGCAAGATACTTAGCAGCATCGTAGCTTAATCCAGTGTAATAATTTTTATATCCTTCACCAGGATATTCTCTGTTGTAAAGACCTGTGTACATTAAGAAGATATCTCCTTCTTTTATCTCAAGTCCAGCTTTTTCAACAGCTTCTTCTATATCTTTAACTTCTATATAGTCAGGATATCTTATATGAGTTAAATCAACACATATAGCTGATCCCCAGAAGTGTTTGAAAGGCATTTTGTCTACTGTAGTTCCGCCTGGTTTAAATTCAATAATTCCGTCACTGTGAGTTCCAGCGTGTTCACTTATTAGAAGGTTTCTTGCGTAGAATCCTAAAGTATCGCTTCCAGTCATTTTCATATTTTCTTCATGAGTCTGATTGACCATTATGAATGTAGGCTGGTGAATACCGAATAGCGGCATCCCTTGATATATTTCTTGTGATAAATCGATTAGTTCAAATTTTGATGTATCCATATTGTAATTCTTCCTCTCTTAAAGTATTTACAATGAGAAAAGGATTTCCTCACTGTCTCTTATTATATCACACTTATTTCCTATTATAATATGATACCCTGTTTCAACTGATTTAATCTATTTATTCATAATTTCTTTTCGATATATCTTATTAAACTCTTCTGAAAATAGAAAAAGGCACTGAATATTCAGTGCCTGCAGATTAATTTCTTTTTTCAATTATTTCTTCTACTTTTTCTTTAAGCTCAAACATTTCCTGATTATCTTCCATTGAGAAGTTGAATTTATTTGTAAGCGGTGTAAGCTTAGCATATTCAAATTTCATATATCCGTGTGCAAGCGGTCCTGCCTGCTCAAAAGTAACGCTTTCAACTTTTTCCATATTTATTTTTGTAGGCTCAAATTCCTCTTCATCAAGCGCTCTTCTTCTTGAGATTACAATCTCATTTTCATCAACTTCAACTATTAAATGTATAGGTTTTTTAACTTCGTATTTCATAGCTCCTACCCCCTGTCAATTTAAATATATTATATCATATCTCTATTAAATAAGTTCTGTAATATCCTATAATTTCATAACCCAGTTTTTCATAAACATATCCGCCAAGAGTCGATGCCTGAAGCACTACATTTTCTGCTCCCAGATTGAAAGCTTCATCCGTTCCGACAGCAGTTATAAATTTCCCCAGACCTTTTCCTCTCATATCTTCCGAAGTTGCAACCCAGTATATTCCTGATACTCCTCCGGCGTTATAAGTCTGCACTGCAGAAACCGGTCTCGATTTATCGTATACTACATATGCCTTATTGACTTTTCCGTCAAGCACATTGCTGCTTGCAAACATCGCCTGAGCAGTATTTTCTCCAAGAGAAAAACAGTCTCTGACTACAGTTATAAAATCTCTCATTTCCTGAGAATTTTTCACTCTCACAGCTCTGTACTCCTCTTCAAGTTCAGGAACTTCAATTCTTCTGTCTATAGCCATTATAGGAAGACCCGGCTCTCTTTTCGGGACGTATCCTTTCTTTTTCAGAACTTCTTCCATTTCAGAATCTATGCCTTCTCTTATCCAGAAAACGTAGCTCATTCCTCTGTCCTTGTAATACTTGTCTACTTTTTTAAAAGTCTCTTCAGCATTTTCAGTATCAAGACAGAATGCCGCATTTGCATGTGATTCTGTACTCATTCTTCCTATCGTCGATATTAAATAATCGTCTTCTTCTATAACTTCTCCCTTAGGACTGTTTTCAGCTATATTTTTTATAGACGCTTTTAAATTCGCATCCGCTTTTTTCAGTAACTCTCTGCTCATATTTACATCCTTCTCCGTTAAAACTCTATTTCCAGTGCTACAGGACAATGGTCGCTTCCCATTATCTCTGTGTGTATTTCCGCTTCTTTAAGATTTTCATTCAGTCTTTCCGAAACTATGAAATAGTCGATTCTCCATCCTGAATTTCTTTCTCTCGATTTTCTCATATAAGACCACCAGGAATAAACTTCTTCAAGGTCCGGATAGAAATATCTGAAAGTGTCAGTAAATCCCGCTCCCAGAAATTCAGTCATTTTTCCTCTCTCCTGGTCTGAGAAACCGGCATTCTTTCTATTCGAGGAAGGATTCTTAAGATCTATTTCTTTATGTGCAACATTTAAATCTCCGCATACTATAACGGGTTTCTTTTCATCCAGAGAAACTATATATGCTCTGAAATCGTCTTCCCATTTCATTCTGTAGTCTATTCTTGCAAGCCCTCTCTGTGAATTAGGCGTATAGACATTCACAAGATAGAAGTCTTCATATTCAAGGGTTATGACTCTTCCTTCTTTGTCATGCTCTTCAATCCCTAGTCCCAGTTTCACACTTAAAGGCTCTTTCTTAGTGAAAACTGCTGTTCCTGAATAGCCTTTCTTCTCAGCATAATTCCAGTACTGAAAGTATCCTTCTAAATCCAGGTCAATCTGACCCTCCTGAAGCTTAGTCTCCTGAACACAGAATATATCCGCATTGGCATCGCTGAAATAGTTCAGAAAACCTTTCTTTACAGCAGCTCTGAGTCCATTAACATTCCATGAAACAAGTTTCAAATTATCAACTCCCAATATTATTTTGCCTCTATAACTTCAACTCTGTATCCGTCAGGATCTGTTACAAAATAGTATCTCGTGCTTCCATCTGCAAGACCCATTAAATCTGTGACCTCATATCCCATTTCTTTATGTCTTTCTCTCGACTCTTCAAGATTTTCAGTTTCAACCGCAGTATGGCTGAATCCGTTTCCTATAGTATAAGGCTCTTCCTGGTCATAATTGTAAGTCAGTTCCATTTCATACCCGCCGTCTCTGTCGCTCAGATAAACGAGCGTGAATTTATTTACAGGATCATCTTTTCTTCTCGTTTCTTTAAGACCTATAGCCTCTTCATAAAATTTAAGAGAAGCATCAAGATCCTTTACTCTTATACATACATGAAGCATTTTCATTTTTAAAAACCCCTTTCACAATTAGTCCTTATCAATATTATATACCACATTTTAACTGATATCTTACAGCTTTTCCGTTCTTATTTCCTTTAAATCCTCTTTTAATCTGAATACTGTGCGATAACAGCTGTAAAACGGATGAATTTCCGATTAAACGTGCAGATATTGATATATCTCGTGTTTACTTTGAATATATTTTGAATATTTATCTGCAAAAACGTTTTCTTTATTATATAATAAGTATATAGCTAATATAAAATTATGGTGGTGTCTTTATGTACGAAAAAATATATTCGGAACTTTTAGATAACTTGGATAAAAGCGTAAGATCTGTTCTTATAACAGAGCTCAAAATTGACGACGATAAAAAAAATGTAAAAGATAAATATTTACTTTCAATAGATGATATAGAGAGCGGAAAGATTCCTAAAGAGTTTAAAAATTACTCAGACAAAATAAAGGAATCTTTTTCATTTGGAACACCGCAGAATATTGAAATTGACGACAGGACTGAAATAGTTCTTGAACCTTTCTTTCCTAAGCCGAGAGTCGTTATCTTCGGGGGAGGACATATTGCAAAACCTCTTGTCGAACTCTGTGCGGATTCTGAATTTTCAGTGACTGTTGTAGATGACAGACCTTCTTTTGCAAATATCGGAAGATTTCCTAAGGCGGATGAAGTTATATGCGACTCTTTTGAGAACAGTTTTGAAAGAGTCAGTCTTAGAAGAGACGACTTCGTTGTTATCGTTACAAGAGGGCACAAACATGACAATGTATGCTTGAAAAATGCTCTAAAATGCAAAAATCTCGCTTTTCTCGGCATGATAGGCTCAAGAAAAAGAGTCAGAGATATGATGAACGACTTCAAAGAGGAAGGATATACTGATGAAGAACTCTCACATATAAATGCGCCTATAGGACTTCATATCGGAGCTGTAACTCCTTTTGAAATAGCGGTGTCTATAGTTGCACAGCTCATAGAGTACAGAAGACTGAAATCCAGTCTTGCCCAGGGGCTTCCAAGAAAGTTCAACTGGCCTGATTTTGACAGAGAAGTTATTGAAGCGCTTGCAGATAAAGACGATATGGACAAAGCACTGATAACTATAACTGTTTCAAAAGGATCAGTTCCCAGAAAAGCCGGAGCAAAGATGCTGGTCTATCCTGACGGCAGAATAGTAGGAAGCATCGGAGGAGGATGCGCTGAAGCCGATATAATAACTACTGCAAGAGATTTAATCTGGGATAAAGGAGTAATTGAAACGAGAGTCGATATGACTAATGAAGAAGCCGAAGAAAATGGAATGGCCTGCGGAGGAATTATCGACGTTCTGATTGAAGCATTTTAGAAAAAATATGATATAATTATTTTATCAGTTTTAAAGCAAATGGAGTGATTTAAATGACAGAACCTAGAAAGGATATAGATTGGGATAATA
Source organism: Bacillota bacterium (assembly GCA_023420895.1). GTDB lineage: Bacteria > Bacillota > Clostridia > Tissierellales > Gottschalkiaceae > Andreesenia. The sequence continues at coordinate 64,211 of JAEZUY010000001.1, forward strand.
TAGGATTTTCCTATATGAAAACTCCGTACAGATACATATCTGTATGGAAAGACGGAAAATGGGATGAAGGAAAACTTACAGAAGACAATATTCTTCATATAAGCGAAGCTTCTACTGCTCTTCACTATGGACAGCAGTGTTTCGAAGGACTTAAAGCATATAGAAGAAAAGACGGAAAAATTCAGCTGTTCAGACCTGATGAAAATGGAAAAAGAATGGCGAGAAGCGCCAGAAAACTTCTTATGCCTGAATTTCCTGTTGAAAGATTTATAGATGCATGTAAACAGGTAGTTAAAGCTAATGAAGAATACGTCGGACCATACGGTTCGGGAGCTACACTTTACTTAAGACCTCTTCTAATAGGTGTTGGAGACAATATAGGAGTTAAACCGGCTCCGGAATATATATTCACTGTTTTCTGCACACCTGTAGGAGCTTATTTCAAAGGCGGAGTTACTCCTGTAAACTTCATGATTTCAGATTATGACAGAGCTGCGCCTCAGGGAACAGGTGCAAGCAAAGTTGGAGGAAACTATGCGGCATCACTTCTTCCTCATGAAGAAGCCGCTAAACTCGGATATGCAGACTGTATCTACTTAGACCCTGCTACTCATACTAAAATAGAAGAAGTGGGATCTGCAAACTTCTTTGGAATAACTGCAGACGGAAAATTCATAACTCCGAATTCACCGTCAATTCTAAGATCTATAACTAGAATATCTCTAGTTGAAATAGCTGAAAAATATCTTGGACTCGAAGCTTTTGAAAAGGATGTTTATGTAGACAAGCTTGATGATTTCGTTGAAGCGGGAGCATGCGGAACTGCAGCAGTTATAACTCCGATAGGCGGAATCTATTATGACGGAAAACTTCACGTATTCCACAGTGAAACTGAAGTAGGCCCTGTAGTTAAAAAACTTTACGACACACTTTCAGGAATCCAGTTCGGAGATATAGAAGCTCCCGAAGGATGGATTTACGAAGTAGAATAATTTTCTCATTTTAAAATATATAAAGCCCTGACAGTTTAAAATAAGCTGTCAGGGCTTTTCTTTTATATCTATATTTTTCTGATTCCAGGATCTGCAACAGTCATGCTCGCTATAATCGAGAATCTGTTCATATCTATATACTTCGGTATCCTCGACCATCCGTCAGCAAGCTCAAGAAAAAAGACTTCTTTTCCTTTACTGCTCTTATATATGCTGTATCCTATTCCTGTAACGCTGTGATTTTTATAGTCTCCAAAAGATATATTCAGAACGAAAGGCCGTCTGTTGAGTATTTCAGTGACCATAATTCTTTTCTTCTTCTCAGATTTATTCCATGAAAAACTGTATATATTTCTGGTTCTGTAATTTTCCGCTCCAATTATCTTAAAAAACTTTCTGATTATATTGTCTGCAAGAAAGGGAAACGTTCCTCCTCTCACCGGAATAGGATATGCTCCAATTGAACCGGCCGATTTTAAAACCAGTCCGTATATTTCATCATAATCCATTTGCTCTCTGAAATATCCAAATTTTGAATGCAGCTCCATTATTGTTGAAATTGTAACTATTGTGCAGTCGCTTTTGTTTTTTCTTCCAGCAATATGGTAATTTATATTTCTTGTCAGACTCGATGTTTCAGAAAGACTGAAATCTTCTCCCGGATAATTTTCTTCTAAATACTTTTCAATATCTGTTATCTTCCCGTATCTTTCAGTTTTCACAATCTTATCCAATATCTTCTTCATCATATATATCGGAACCTTTCATATAGCTATTGATATTTTTCTATGCTTTTTCAGGAATTTCCTCATCATCCAGAGGACCTCTTATAGCAAAATTAACTATTATTCCTATTATAGAGCCCAGGAATGTCTGGAGTATTCTTCTGACAGCATAGAATCTTGCAGTGTCCATAGTGTTCAGATAAACTACTGCAAAATAAACTATGCATCCCGGTATTATTGAATCTTTTTTATTAAGAATATTTATTATATAAATAATCGGTATGACTCCCAGTCCTTTTACGAATACATTATCTGTTATCAGGGACATTGCTATTCCTACAATTCCTCCTACTGCTGTTCCGACATTTCTCACTATAGAAGCTTCAAGAGAAGTTTTTTTAGTCTTACCTATAGCAACTGCCGCCCCTATACATGCAAAAAATGGAGTTTCATTAACTATGTAATGCATTATTCCAGCCGTAATCATGACAGCTATAGAAGTCTTTATAGTCCTCAAACCTACTTTAGGCAATTTCATTTTTACACCCCTCAGTTATCATTATATTCAAAAATATGTAAAAAAACATGTCAAAAACAAATTCTGACATGTTTAAAATTATTGTAATACTACTTGCCTTCTTCTTCTTTAAGATCTCTTACATTTTTTATATTGTGATATACTTTCTCCGGTTTAAGCTGATATCCGAAAAGTTCAGACATAGTCACAAACTCGTATCCTTCTTCCTTAAGTTTCTGAATCGTCATTATTGTAGCATCAACACTCGATTCATAAACATCGTGGAATAAAAGAACGTCTCCGGGCTTAGTATATGCAATAGTGTTTTCAAAAGTTTTATCAGGATTTCCCTTGTTCATCCAGTCTTCAGAGTCTACTGACCACATAGATATCGGCATATCTATCTGTTCAGCTACCCTTGCATCTACTGCTCCGTAAGGAGGTCTCATAGTTTCAGGAAAATGTCCTGAAGCTTTATATATAGAATAGCTAGTTTTCAGAACTTCCTCATTTATTTCAGCTTCTGTCGATTTTAGAAGGTTGGCGTGTCCCCAGCTGTGATTTCCAAGTTCGTGGCCCTCTTCAGCCATTCTCTTAAGAACATCAGCATTCTGTCCCGCTTTCTCTCCCAGAACAAAGAAAGTTCCTTTAACTCCGTTCTCTTTCATGTAGTCAAGAAGTCTGCCTGTTGTCTGAGGATTCGGACCGTCGTCGAATGTAAGCGCAACTCTCTTAACTCCGGCTTCTTCAAGATTCTCTATATTATTGTCGTTCAGCTTATTCTTGGAATCCTGATCCAGAAACTCCGGCTTTATTACGCTCAGAAGTCTTCCAAGAGGTATGTCCACACTCTCAATACCGAAAGATTCTGCAGTAACTGGAACTTTAAGTCCTTTTTCTGTTATCTGAATTCCTGACCCTGCTAATTCAGCCGGATATGTGAAGCTGTTTATTTCTGTAACATTGTCAAGAGTGCACTGTTCAGTTTTCATAATCTCTTCTTTAGCTCTCTGATTTATAGTCGGAATAGGATCAGCACCTTCTCTAAATAAGTCTTTCATTTCAAAAGTGTTTCCAGTTCTTCCGTCTATTATATTCTGAGGCTCTTTAAGCTCTCTGAACAGTCTGAAATTATAATCTTGATTAGTATAAATTCTCTGATCCACTGTAAACGATATTATTCTGTCAGTCACGTTGCTTCCGCTGTACTGAACAACCATTTTCTTGTCAGAACCTGATTCTTTCTTTTTCTCCATATCATCTACAGTCGCATAAGCTCTTTCTTTCATTTGAGAAACTATCATATTCTCAACTTCTTTATCGTTCTGTTCCGGATAAATATAGTTTATTTCAACATCTTTGTATTTTTCTTTCATACTGAGCTGTTCTCTGTCTCCGTACAGCTTTTCAGCTTCTTTTTCAGCGACTTGAACAGTGTGAGAATATTCATTCTTTGCAGCCATTATTTTAACTCCGTGAGTGACTCCGAATATTATAACGAGTCCCGCAACAGCAATAGCCGCCCCCAATGCATATTTTTTATTTTTATTGAATGAATTCAGTTTAAATTTCTTTTTTCCTTTTGTCGTCTCTTTCATCTTCTCGTTCCTTTTCATATAATTTCCTTGATTCTTCCACTTCTCTATTTCTTCTTGAAATCATTCTCTTTGTAAGGAAGTTGATAACTGCTGCAACTATTATCATGATTCCTCCCAAAGCAGAAAGTCCGTCCGGTATTTCATTAAATATCACGAATCCTATTATAGCGGAAAATATCGTATCTGCATACAGATATATTGAAACTTCTGAAGCATCTGCAACTCTGTATCCATAAGTCATCAGAACCTGTCCGAGTGTCGAAAAGACTCCCAGACCCAGAATAAGCAGAAAATCTGTTCCAGAAGGAACTACCCAGTCTCCTTTCGCTATAAACGGAAGTGTGCATATTGAAGTTATCATTGTAAAATAAAATACTATTGTTTCAGGACTGTCCGATTTTTTAAGGTATGAAACAGCAACATAAGCTATTCCTCCGAATACAGCCCCCATTATACCTATCATTGCAGGAAAAGCGCTCATATTTCCAGTAGGCTTAACTACTAAAAATGCTCCCGCTATTGCTAAAAGCAGAGCCGCTACCTGTCCTCTTCCCACTCTCTCCTTAAGAATAAAGTAGGATAATATAACTACAACGAAAGGCGAGAACTTGTTTATTATAACTCCATTTGCTAAATTCAGATATTCCAGAGAATAGAAATAGCAGAGAATTCCCAGCATTCCAAAAATACTTCTTACAAGAAGCATTTTCTTGTTGTTCCCCTTTAAAGAACCGCCTTTAGATTTAACCATAAAGAAAGCGAAGATAAATCCTAAAAAGTTTCTGAAGAATACTTTCTCAGTAAGCGGATAACCTTCGAGTCCTTTGACTGTTGCCGCCATCAGCCCGAAAAACAGAGCTGAAAACAGCATAAAGACTATTCCCTTTTTCGTTTCATTTGCTTTCTGAATATCGATAAATATCAGCCTCCCGCATCATATATATTTTAACATAAATTGCATCAAGTTCAAAAATTATAGACAAATTAATCGACAAATTACTACATTCACCATAATACATGCAAATCTATCTGAATCTTTTCATATATTTATGTTCATTGTGTTTTTTCGGATGCACCGGTTTTCTGATTCTGCATATTCTATCCTGACAGTTTCTGCATCTCAGAAGCACATTTGTGCTCTCCTGGAATCTTTCAGGATAGACCAAAAACATATATTCCCATCTCATAAAAATTATAATTGCTATACTTGCAAGAGACCAGGAAAAAAAGCTTCTTATAAACAGAAACGGTGTAAACAGAAATATCTAATCCCAGCTGTATATTCTGCATACTGAACAGCATCTGTTCTTCATGAGTATGCTCTGAAACGGACAGTAGAAAACTACGCAGACCATATCTCCCACATAATAGAACATACAGAGCATCAGCATTTCGCTGTTTCCAATATATCCCAGCACATATATTAAAATAATCAGAAGATTTGCAAGCGTCCATACAATGAATACTCTCATAGCCTGAATATTCATTTCTCTTATATTTTTATAAAATTCCAGTTCATCTACTCTTTCTTCTGTTCCTTTATAGTTTATAGAAAACTGTTTTCCGCAGCCTACCAGAATATTCTTTCTGGGCAGAAGATGAGATGCCGACTCTATAAAAAGAATCAGCCAGAGAATGTGTATATACCGTAATCCGTCATCGAATATATTCAGATGAAAATCAAGCTGTTCAGGATATTCGATATATATAAAAAGTGTGATAAGAGCCACTATAAGTCTAAACAGGAATTTTAAGAAATATTTTTTAAACAAATCTTTCACTTCCTACTGAACTATTTTTTGTATTTTATAAGATTCTTTCTTATCTTCCCCTGAAGCATATTCAGCTGCTCCTGATTTTTATCAGTCACAAAAGTATACGCTTTTCCAGTGTCTCCTGCTCTCCCCGTTCTTCCTATTCTGTGGATATATGTTGTAGTGTCTTCAGGCATATCATAATTAAATACATGAGTTATTCCTTCAACATCGAGTCCTCTTGCCGCTATATCAGTAGCTATCAGATATTGAAGTTTCATGTCTCTGAAGTTTTTCATAACTCTCTGTCTTTTAGCCTGAGATAAATCTCCGTGAAGCTCATCACAGTTATATCCTCTAGAGCCCAGATCAAAATTCAGTTTAGAAACTCTCGCTTTAGTTCTGCAGAATATTATGGCGAGAAACGGATTCTCCTCATCTAAAATTCTGCATAAATCCTGAAGTTTTCTCCTGTCTGTCGTTTCAACAGCTATCTGAGTTATGCTGTCGAGCGTTATTTCTCTGTCTTCTACAGCAATTTCTCTAGGATTTCTCATATACGCTTTAGCTATTCTCTTCACTTCATTAGGCATAGTTGCAGAGAAAAGCATGGTCTGTCTTCTCTTAGGAGTTCTTCTTACTATAGTTTCAACATCTCTTAAGAATCCCATATCCAGCATCTGATCTGCTTCATCGAGTATCAGATATTTAAGTTTTCCGAGGTTCATGCTTTCTCTTTCTAGATGGTCCATGATTCTTCCAGGAGTTCCTACTACAATCTTAGGAGTTCTTCCCAGTTTTCTTATCTGTTCAAATACATCTTTTCCTCCAAGAACTAAGAGACAGTCAGATTTATTGTCCAGAAGTGATTTTATCTCCCCGCTAATCTGAGTCGCAAGTTCTCTCGTAGGAGCAATTATAAGCGCCTGTATGCTGTCTTTTGAAAAATCTATTCCCTGTATAACAGGAAGGATGAAGGCAAAAGTCTTTCCAGTTCCCGTTTTAGCCTTTCCTATTACATCTTTTCCTGCTATTATCTCCGGAATAGCCTCTGCCTGTATCTCTGTAGGTGTTTTAATACCTTTTTTTATCAGTTTATCTGTTAATTTCTTATTTATTCCCAGCTTGTTAAATGTCAAGCAACCACCTCTTCTTTAGTAAAAATCAGAATTTGAGTTTTGAAAGAGCATCTGCCAGAGATGAATTTATAGATTCATCTTTCTGATTTTTAAGATATCTGTTAACTTCTTTCTTCGATATGCTCTTCTTCTGACTTTCTTTTCTTTTATTGAATGTGCTGAGCTTTTCTCTGTATCCGCATTTGCAGATAAACATTTTTCCGTCTCCTCTTCCTCTCAGCTCCATTTTCTTCTTGCATTCTGGACATCTCGCATTAGTCAGTATAGAAATCATCTCTCTGTGTCCGCACTCTCTGTCCTGACATACGAGCATTCTGCCCTTTCTGCTCTTAACTTCAAGCATGTACTTTCCGCATTCAGGACATTTGCTTCCCGTTATATTGTCGTGCCTGAATTTGGAATCATCTTTTTTTATATCAGAAACGATTTCTTTCGTATAATCTTTCGTTTCATCTATGAATGATTTCACATTCATCTTTCCCTCAGCAATCTTTTCAAGCTTAGTCTCCCACTCTGCTGTAAGCACTGGAGATTTTAAATCTTCAGGAACAAGATCCAGGAGCTGTCTTCCTTTAGAAGTCGTATATATCTCCTGATCTCTTTTTTCTATCAGAAATGAGTTAAAAAGCTTGTCGAGGATATCTGCTCTAGTAGCGACAGTTCCTATTCCGCCAGTTCTTCCCAGAGTTTTTGCGGCTTTTCCTGTTATATCCATATGCGCCGCAGGATTTTCCATTGCCCCGAGAAGCGTTCCTTCAGTATATCTTGAAGGAGGCGAAGTCTGTCCCTGAGTCTTCATAACTCTGAATTTCTGTCCTTTTTTCAGCGGTTTAAAATCAGATTTCTGTCTGTTTTCATCTTTATAAATCTCTTTCCAGCCCATATTTATATCATTAGTGATTTTAGCTGTAAATTTTTCTCCGCCCGCAATGAGCTCAACCGTCTTCTCTTCATATTCATAAGGAGGCATTAAATTCGCAAGAAATCTTCCAGCTGCAAGGTCGTAGATCTTCCACTCTCTGTCGCTGAAAATTCTTGTGTCCGGTCTTTCTTCTGTAGGTATTATCGCATGGTGATCTGTGACTTTCGAATCATTGACAATACTCTTATTGTATTTTATTCCGCTTCTTATTATCTTATTTGAAAATTCTTTAAAATCTTCAACACCCGCAGCTCTGACTCTTTCTTTGAAAGTCGGAACTATATCTCTAGTGAGATATCTCGAATCGGTTCTGGGATAAGTAAGAACTTTATAATTCTCATAAAGTCTCTGCATTATATTCAGAGTCTCTTTTCCTGAAAAACCGTAAATTCTATTTGCATCCTTCTGGAGTTCAGTTAAATCATAGAGTGCCGGCGGATACTGTTTCTTTCTTTTAGTATTCACTTTTATATCTTCAATTTCTGCACTCTTCAGCTTTTTGATTATTCCGTCGATTTTCTCTTCATTAAAACTTCTATTGGAATTGTTTCTGTCTCTCCATTCAAACTCCATTCCGTCTGCTGAAATCTTTATTCCATAGAAATCTTTCGGTTTGAAATTCTTTATATCGTTCTCTCTTTTATGAACCATAGCAAGAGTCGGAGTCTGAACTCTTCCGCATGAAAGCTGAGCATTGTATTTGCATGTGAGAGCTCTCGTTCCGTTTATTCCTATATACCAGTCAGCTTCTGCTCTCGCTTCTGCTGATCTGTAAAGATTCTCGTATTTTCTTCCGTCTTTCAGATTTTTAAATCCGTCTTTTATCGCTTTTTCTGTAACAGAAGATATCCATAATCTCTTTACAGGCTTTTTCACTCCCGCCTTGTCGATTATCCATCTTGCAATGAGTTCTCCTTCTCTTCCTGCATCAGTTGCAATTATTATCTCGCCTATATATTTTCTGTTCATAAGAGATTTGACTGCATTGAACTGCTTAGAAGTCTTCTTTATTACAACAGTTTTCAGCCTTTTAGGGAGCATCGGGAGATCGTTCATTTCCCAGCTGCTGTATTTTTTATCGTAAGCTTCGGGATTAGCCAGTGTAACCAGATGCCCAAGCGCCCATGTTACAACATAGTCTTTTCCCTCCATATATTCTTTCCTGTTTTTATCAGCCTTGAGAGCTTTTGCTATATCTCTTCCGACTGAAGGTTTTTCCGCTAGTACAAGCTTCTTCAATATATTCCTCTGCACCTTTCAAAGACGCAGAGACACCACCTTTCTATTCAAAATCTGTCCCTTAAAATACAGATTCTCTAGTAAACATACATCTTTAATTATAACATAAAAAAAACCCCTCAATGATACACTGAGGGGTATTAATTAATTTCCTTTTAATTCTTTAAATATATCTACCGCTTCGTCTTTATCTAAAACGTGGTCAAGTGCTGTTGAGTCTTGATCAAATCCCATATATATAACTAGTGAAGTATATACTTTATCTCCAGATTTTGAAGATGATATGCCTATTCTTTCAAAACTTCTGAAGAATTGCGATGCATATAGTGTGTCATCAAGTATATCGCTTGCAAATGCTTCTGTAACTTCTTCAGTCTTGAACAGAAGACTTCCTCTTTGAGGAGGCATTTTATCTGTTATTCCAAGCGTATCCATTCTGCTTTTAAGTTCTTCGCTTGTAACACCGTCTTTCTGAAGAGTTTCGGCATCTGTTTTCGCAACGCTTCTTGCAAGCTGGTCAAGTTTGCTGTCCTGAACTACTTCAGGAATATCGTTTGTATCTCTTTTCAGATTAAGCACTTCTATTAATATCTGTCTGTTGCTTAAATCATTATTTCTGAAATCTATCATATATCCCATTTTAGGGTCTGAAGTTTTCAGTATGATTTCATTTTCTCCAGACTTTTTATATTCGTAATCAGTAGAAGCATCTAGAACTTCTGAATACGACCATCTTTCGAATGACATATCGTCAAATTTATTCTTAACTTTATACATAAACTGAGAATCTCTTTTTCCTCTGTTATCTACAACTCTTATGAATCTGTTGACTGCAGTAACAGCTTCTTCTCTTGTAAGGAAATCTTCCGGTTTGAACATTCCGTCATTATGACCTTTAAGAACTCCTATCTTCTCCATGTTCATTATATTCTGTTTAGCCCAGTGTCCTTCTAAGTCAGAAAGCTCTGTAGTCTTCGCTTTTATTTTCTTGTTAGTCACAGTGCTGTAGGCAGTATCCAGAACCTTAGCAAGCTCTCCTCTAGTTATGCTGTTTTCCGGTCTGAATGTTCCGTCTGCATAGCCTGTCAGTATCTCTTTATCAGAAAGAGCTCCTATAAGACCTGCCGCCCAGTGTGATTCTTTATCCTTTATATCGCTGTACTTAGCGTCTTTCTCTTTATAGCCCAGCTTTCTAGCTATCATAGCTGAAAGTTCAGATCTTTTAACTTCGAATTCCGGTTTGAATTCATTTTCATAATATCCTTTTATATAAGCTTTGCTCAGCTCTGCTCCTTCTGTTACAGTTTCTTTATCATCAGCTTCTTTTGCATTTTCATCTTCTGTTTCTCCATCTGCTGCTGTCTCTTCAGTTCCAGCTGATTCAGCTTCAGTTTCATCTGTATTTATTAATTCTTCTGTAACTTCGACAGCTGTTTCTGTGTTCACTGTTTCATCATTCCCATCAGCTAAAGCTGTGAGTGGAGACATCATCATAAGCCCTGCAAGAGCAAATGTAATTACTCTCTTTTTCAATACTATCACCTCTATTGTAAAATTTTATGCGTCCTGCACAGACTCTATTATACACTATTTAGACATTTTTTGTAACTATTTTGTAATATTTCTAAATATGTCCCTCAGAATACAGGAGCGCGACACAGAATACGGCTGCAAGGACCTTGATAAATATGCTCTCAGCTCCTGAACCCGATTTTATCTTCGAAATATATATTTTCTTATCTATTACCGGGAAAAACAGCTTTACTCCATTCCCTATAAACATGTCCATAAATATATGTGTTGCTGAAGCTGCAATAACCCCAATCATTCCATACGAAAACAGCCCTATGCTGTCTCCCTCGAAAAACTGCTGTCCGTATCTCCGTATAAATTCAAGAAGTGCTAAGAAAAATACGGAATGAGTAAATCCTCTATGAGAAAATACTCTGCTTATAATTGCTCCTAAAAAACTCAGTTTCTTGGCAATATAGCTGTTTGGATGATCTATATCAGGGAGTGCTGAACCTACAACTATCCCTGCACTGTAAAGAACAAGTTCTGCCGGCTCCACCTTTATATCGCTGTAAGCGGCGCTCATCAGAAGTATTCCTGTCATTGCGCCAGTCTTTAGATGATTCTTGTAATCCATTTCTTCGTCCGTCTTTCTAATTAATCTTTTTCTAATTTTACTTATAATTATACCATAGAGCCGGCTTCTTCAATAGCCGGCCTTTTTCTCCAAATTGAGTTCTTTAAAAGCATAATTGATATATAATAGAACTGTTAAAATTTAATTTAGAGGAGTGTCTGAAATTTGAATATAAATATATACCTTAAAAGTAAAATAAAAGATAAAAACTTAAAAAAAGCTGTGGATGAGTATGTAAAAAGACTTTCCAGATACTGTAAAATCAAAATAAAAATTCTGAAGAAAAAAGACAGTATAGAAGAGCTTGCTGTAAGTTCACCGTTTTCTATAAATATAAGAAACACCGAAAAATCTTTAAAATCTGAAGAATTCGCTCAGCTGATATCAGGCCTTGGAATTAAAGGAATTTCAACTATAGACTTCTTCTTCACTGAAGAGAAAGCAGAGTTCTTTGATGAAAACATATGCCTTACATATCTCGATTTCAGTGAAGACTTCGATTTGATGATTCTGACAGAGCAGATTTACAGAGCTTTCAGGATAATAAATGGTGAGCCTTACCATAAATAATGAGATTCTGTTCTGCTTGATATTATATATATATTCATTATATAATTTAATTGATTAGAATTTTTATTTAAAATTTATTCGTACTCTAAATATATTGGGGGTGTAATTATGAGTTCTAAATCACCTACGGGGAAAATTATAGCCATTATAGCTGCTGTTCTCATGATTGGATTCATATCTATAGTTGTACTTACTTTAGCAGTTTTCGGAGTGAAAAAAATTGCTGGAAAACTTTCAAATGATAATAAAGTTGCTTCACAGGAAACGCCAGGGAAAACTTCTAAAGAAGGCGGAAATCTTGAAAAAGAAGAGAAGAAGGAAGAACCTAAAGAGGAGCCCGAAGAAGAAGCTGAACCTCAGCCTGCTCCAAAACCTGCTCCTAAGCCTCAGCCGAAGAGAAAAAATCCGGCAGACTACGGACCTGAGTATTTTATAATTCCTAAGAGCAGCACAGCTTATATCACTGAAGCCGATGTCGACTGGATGAGGAACGACCCTATTATGCTGAGAAGAGCAATAAACGAGATATATGCTAGACACGGACTTACTTTCCAGTATCAGGAAAATATAGACTATTTCAATTCTCAGCCATGGTATCAGGCAGATCCTAATATCACTGACGGGTCTCAGATAAGTCTTAATCAGTATGAACAGGCCAATGTAGACTATCTAGTATCTTTTGAGAAGGGAATCATAGATACTCCGCCGACTCAGCGCCAGTCACAGTTCAATAACTATGCTGAAGATTATATAATACCGGGATCAGATGTCAGATATATAACAGCGGATGAAGAAGCTTATCTTAGAAATGCCGGTCCCGATACTGTAAGAACAGCTGTAAATGAAATATACGCAAGACACGGACTTACTTTCAAAACTCAGAAGTTCATAAACTATTTCAACTCTAAACCTTGGTATCAGGCTAATCCTAATATCACTGACGGGTCTCAGGTTGAAGGATGGTTTTATGATTATGAAAGAACGAATCTTCGTATTCTTTTAGATATAGAAAACGGATATTAATATTAAAACCCCTGTATCCTCAAATGGATACAGGGGTTATTATTTCAACCGATTTTTATCTCCCAGCTAAAAACTTCTCCATCATTTTTTCAGGAAGATCTGTCTTATTTATACTTCTGAAGAAATCAGCATGTGGAAAATCAGTCATCTCTGCTTCTGTTCCTCTGTATAGAATTATTTTCCCGCTGCTGTTGTAGGTATCTGCTGAAAGAATCTTTCCCGTTTTTATAAAAGACAGCCAGTCTCTCTGAAGCCTTTCTGTCTGCTTTCTATTTTCCTCTGTTATCTCAATTTTCATCTTGTCGAGATTATCGAAAAATAGCGCCACTTCTACTCCATGATAAGCGCCTCTGAGTCCCTTGTAAAGATTTGGAACATATTCCATTCGGTATCCGTATACAGGCGATTTTTCACTGTAAATATTCATAAGATTGTAAACACTGTTATGAAATACAAGCGCTTCTAAAATCTTTATCTGCAAATCTATAATATCAGCAGATTCCGATTTGAATTCTTCTTTTAAATATTCTACATAAGAACCGTAATGTTCTCTAAGCGCTTTATCGAGATTTTTCGCTTTCCTGGCAATACCCATGAACTTATAATACATCGGAAGTTCAATCATAGAAAACTCATCTGAATTGCTTCCTATAAGAACAGGTTTCGGTAAAAAACTTTTTTTATTTAAAGCTTCCTGAGACGGCTCTCTAAAAAAATCTCCATCCAGCACTTCTTTCATTTTTGCTCTTTTTAGTTTAATTATCTTTTTTGAATCTAGAGACTTTAAATCTTCTAAATTCCTGCACTTATTTGCACTGAGCATTTCCTCATAATCATTTCTCAGATTTTCATCTTCCTTTATTCTCGGAACAGGACCGCCGCAAATAATGCATTTATCAAAGTACTGAGATGATACTTCATTAAGATAGTGGCTGTTCACTGCAAGCGCTCCTCCTGAGTGACCCATCAGAGTTATATTCCTCTCATTTCCTCCAAATTCAGATACATGCTCTCTTATCCATTTAAGCGCCAGCTGCTGATCATAATAGGCAAGATTTGCAGTGAGCTTCAGACCGTCAAATACGGGAAGATATCCGAAATTTCCTATTCTGTAAGTTATTGTAATTACTACAATTCCTTTTGATGCTAAATTAGCACCATTGTAAATCGGTGTTGTTCCTGAATTGCAGTCGCCGCTTCCGTGTATGAATACAAGAACAGGGTCGTTATCAGGATTTTGTCTTGTCCAGATATTCACCACAAAAGAATCCTCGCTCTGAATATCTCCCTTTACAGACCATTCATCTCTCATCATATGATGCTTTAAAAAGAAATTAAGTCCGGTATGCAGTGAACGCTGAGGAAAGCAGAAGTTTTTCTCGCTATTTATGATTTCTTCTGAATATTCATCTATTAAAACTGATTTTTCAAACCTTTTACCCTTAGCATAAGGAATACTGAGATAAGCTAAAACATTCCCATAGTTTGCAGATATCTCTGCACATATTAAACTTCCAAAAGTTTTTTTTACAATCATTTAGTCATCTCCTTATATGCTCTGGATATTAGAAAATGAAATTATACCAAAACTGAAAGAAGGACCGGCGAAATTATGATTTTTATTCTCAGCTGCATTTTGAGAAAAAGGCCGGCATTTCAATCAATACCAGCCTTATATATCATTATTCTTCATTAAACATAATATTAAGCACTTCTTCAGCACTCATATTCTGTATGCCTTCCGGATCTGAAAGAATTCCGTTTTCAGAAGTGTCCCATCTCATCTGTTCGAAAGCTCTTAAATAATAGCTGTTTACAGTCGGACTAGGGTACTTATTATAGAAAGCCGGTCTGTAAGTTTCCATATAGTACTGTGCAAGTTTTGCCGCTTCGCTGTACTGTGTTCCGCCTGGAGAAGGCGTTCCGCTCAGTTTCACTCCCGAAGGAGATGCATGAATTAAAACTACACTTCCGTCGCTTGCAGTTCCTATCACCATATAGACATGGTCAGGCGAGCTCATTATATCTCCAGCTTTATAATCGCTCACACTGTTCTTGGGTATGAAAATTCCCCACCCTCTGTCAGAATAGTTTTTTGCCATTTTATCTGCATGCATTACGTATCCGTCTTTATTGTTTTCTGTATTAAACACATTGTACATAAGCCATCCGATATAACCTGAACAGTCGAGTCCGTCCCTTATCTGATATCTCGTATTATTATAGTTATATTCTGAACCGTACATATTGAAAAACTCTTCCCATCTGGGGCTTTCTCCTACAGTAAGAGCGTCAGGTCCTGCAGCCGTATCTTCTTCATTCCAGCCTCCGCCCCATACGTAAAGCGTTCTTCCTAACGGCTCCATAGATTTTTTAAGCATGTTCTTTATAGTCAGACTCTCATTCTGAGTCATATCTCTAATATAGCAGATATGTCCGTCTACTTCTGCAACTTTTCCAAGTACAGTGTTCTGATAAAAGCTTTCTGAAGTGACTGGCGCTGAATTTCCGTCCTCTTCTATATATACTTTGTAAGTTTCTCCTGGATTCAGATATTTCTCATTGAAATAGAGATAATATTCATTTCCTGCTTCATTGTTCGCAACAGTGAAATAAAGTCTGTGTCCAGATTCTATAGATTCCATATACGCCAGCGTATTTTCAGAATTTAAAACTGTTCCGTCTTCTTTTGAAACACCTGCAGCTATCATAGCTATGGAATTTCTCTCCTGCTTTGCATAAGCCGCTTCAGCTTTTATAGAAGCTGCATTTTTTTCTTCATCTTCTGAACTGCTGTTATCTTCCGGCTTTTCTTCTTTCCTTGAAGTTTCACCGTCATATTCTAATTCCGGATTTGCAGCAGCCGCTATTATTTTTGAAGCCTCTGCTCTAGTTATAAATTCATCCGGTCTGAAGTCTCCGTCCTCATATCCTTTCAGATATCCGTTTCCTGCAAGAATTTCTATGAACTCTTTTCCCCAGTGTTCAGATATGTCTGAAAATTCTGCTTTCTTCTCCTCAAGCATTCCCGCTTTATTTAAAACAGAATATGCTATTTTAGAAAATTCCGCTCTAGTTATAGAGTCTTCCGGTCTGAAACTGCCGTCAGGATATCCGTCAGCCGTTTCAGTTTTAACAAGACGGTCTATAGCGCTGTAACTCCATCTTTCACTGTCCATATCACTGAATTTAACCGCGCTTTTCTCAGAATTTTCTGAAAGAGGCAGACTTTTCTTTTCTATATAAGAAGATATTATTGATGAGGCTTCTTCTCTCGTTATCTGATTGTCAGGTCTGAAACTGCCGTCAAGATATCCGTTTATTATTTCCTGTTCTGATAAATAATCTATATATTTCTTTGCCCAGTGCCCGTCAGAATCATGGAACGCCATTACTGAACTGCTCATGAGCATAAGGGCCGCTATCATTCCCGAAACTCTGTATTTCATTAAATTTCTCCTTTCAAAATTTATGTATCTCTCAAAATTTTAGCAGTTTTCCATATTAAGTGCAACCTCATCTCAATTGCTGATTTAATTTCCCTGTGATATAATTCAATAAAACAGAGATGTGAGGAGGAAGTTTTATGAGTATTGTAAATTACAGAGATGTGCTTGCTTTCTGGTACAATCCTGAAAACCAGCCCTACTGGTTCGAAAAAAACGAAAACTTCGATGCTGAGCTGAGAGATAAATTCTATGACACATGGGTTAAAGCATGTGAAGGACTGTTATACGAATGGAGAGAAACTACTGAAGGAAGACTCGCAGAAATCATAGTTCTGGATCAGTTCTCAAGAAACTTATGCAGAGGTGAATCGTGCGCATTTGAACAGGATGGAATGGCTCTTGTTCTTGCTCAGGAAATAAGAAGACAGCCTGATTTTGAAGACCTTCCTCAGGACTATAGAAAATTTGCTCTCATGCCTTTCATGCATTCTGAGTCTAAAGGAATACATGAAATTGCAGTTCCTATTTTTGAAGATTTAGGAGACGAAGGAACTACTAAATATGAATATCTTCATAAAGATATAATCGATAGATTCGGAAGATATCCACACAGAAATGAAGATTTAGGCAGAGAATCTACTGAAGAAGAATTAGAATTCCTGAAGCAGCCTGGAAGCAGCTTCTAATTTAAACAAAAAAAGAAGGGATTTTGCCGTCCCTTCTTTTTTTATGTCTAAATTTTTTTACTAGATGCATTGCAAGCAATCTGAACAGGATCCCATACTCCTGAGAAAGGAGGCGCATATCCAAAATCACTGTACGCTATCTCCTGAAGCGTCATTTTTCTCTCTATCGCTATAGCCAGAGGGTTAATTCTCAATGCCGCTTTATCTTTCCCTGCAATCTGAGCTCCTAAAAGTCTTTCAGTACCTTTTTCAAAAATCAGTTTTACATATACGGCTTCTCTTCCCGGATAATATCCTGTATGGCTCGCAGCTTTTATCATATTAGTTTCGTACTCAAAGCCGCTTTCTTCAGCCTGATGCTCATTCAGTCCTGTCTGAGCTATCTCGAGATCTAAAACCTTCACCATAGAAGTTCCGATTCCGCCTGGGAAGCTCACATCTTTTCCTGCCAAAATGCTTCCTAAGAGTCTTCCCTGTCTGTTTGAGTAAGTTGCAAGAGGTATATGCACATATTTGTCTAGAACTATGTGATAAAGTGCTGCGCAGTCTCCTGCCGAATATATATTGTCTATATTCGTCTTCATCTTTTCATCGATTATAATTGCGCCATTATCAAGAGTCTCTATTCCCGTTCCTTTCAGAAATTCTGTAGCCGGTGCGACTCCTACAACTACTACTGCAAGATCTGCATCGTATTCATCTCTGTCTGTTTTAACTTTTGAAACTTTTCCTTCTTCATCTGCTATTATCTCTTCAACATCATCATTGAGATGGAGATTTATATTCTTGTCTTTCAGCTCTTCAACTATAAGCTCTCTTATCTCTTCATCGAAAGATCCCATTATTCGCTCGCTTCTGTTTATAACTGAAATTTCCTTTCCCAGTCTTTTGAAAGATTCAACGAGTTCTATACCTATATATCCTCCTCCGACTATTACCACTTTCTCTACATCAGGATTCTGAGCGGCTTCTTTTATCTTTTCAGCATCTTCGACAGTTCTTAATTTAAAAAGATTTTCTATTTCACTGTCCGCAAATGGCGGAAGAACAGGCGCCGCTCCAGAAGCTATTACGAGTTCATCATATTTTTTACTGAATTCCCCGCCGTCTTTTAAATTTTTAACTCTTACTGTCTTATCCTCAGGATTGACTTCTACGACTTCATGATACAGTCTGACATCTACAGAAGTGTCTTTATAATCTTCCGGAGTTCTCGCTATCATCTTATCTGAATCTTCAAAATAATCAGCTATATAGTACGGCAGTCCGCATGCTCCGTACGATATGACTCCGCCTTTTTCATATACAGTTATATTGACATCATCTGCTTCTCTGTCAAGTTTCGATGCACAGCTCATCCCGGCTGCAACACCTCCAACTATAACTATTTCTCTCTTCATTTATATCAACCTTTCAATTAGCTATTTAATATATTTTTACCACTATCAGCCTTAATCAAAACTGCTGAAAGAAAAGGACACGGTCTGCACCGTGTCCAATTTAGTTTTCAGAAACTTCTGAAGATTCTCCTTCATCTGATGAAGAAAGTACTGAGGAATCATCTTCTCCATAATTTTCTTCAGATTCTCCCCCCGGAACTGCCGACTTAACGCTTTCTTTTGCATTTTCCGTTTTTTCTCCTACAGTTTCTTTTATATTTTCTGTCTTTTCTGACGCCTTTTCTTTTATGCTTCCTACATTGTCTCCTACACTGCTTCCAGTTTCCTTCACTTTGTCTTTAGCCGTATCCAGCGCTCCTTTAGCTTTTTCTTTGTTAGCTCCGAAAAGCGCCATAAGTTTTGAGCCTGACTGCTGAGCAGCCGCTTTTCCCTGATTCACTGCTCCGTTAACTGCTGTATATGCTTTAAATCCTCCTAATGCAATTACTCCAATGAGTACTAATATCTTTATCTTTTTAATCTTCTTTTTCAATTTTAAATCCCCCTGTCTTTGAGTCTTGTTATATTCTAAGACAAAACAGTCTATATGGCAACCTTATATTTTCACAGTATAGGAAAGTATATACTAGCAATAGAGAGCATGATAGAACCTAGCGCATAAAAAATAAAAAAACAGGCGCATCCTCCTTTATATCTGAAGATGCGCCCAAATGATTTTACGCGAATAATTTATGAATTTCAGCTTTAAGTTCAAAGCCCAGTTCTCTCATAGTTTTATCAAGTGCCTTAAGTGTGATGTAAAGTCTGTCTTCTCTTGCATTTTCTCCCATGTTTCCAATTCTGAAGACTTTTCCTTCGAGCACATCGAATGCGCCTGATATCATAACTCCGTTTTTCAGCATAGTATTATATATATCACTGTACTTCATTCCTTCCGGAACTGCTACTGCAGTAACTCCGTTTGAAAAACTGTCCTGAGGATAAAGCTCAAGACCTGCTTCAGTAACAGCATTTCTCACTCTTTCTCCAAGTTCTGCATGTCTTTCCAGATAGTCTCCTTCTTCAAGGATATTGTCAACTGCTTTTCTTAAAGCGTATATATCTGATACTGACTGAGTATAAGGGAACCATTTGTTTTCATACCATTTGTCCCATATAGCTAAATTGCAGTAAAATCCTGCAACTGGAGTCTTTCTGTTCATAATTGCATCCCAAGCCCTGTCGCTTATAGAAACTACTGTAAGTCCTGGAGGCGCTGAAATGCATTTCTGCGAACCTGTTATTCCTATATCTATTTTGCATTTGTCGACTTCCATCTTGTCTCCGCCGATAGAAGATACTATATCTGCCACCGTCATTATTCCGTATGAGTCAAGAAGAGGTCCTATTTCATCAAGCGGATTTGCAATTCCTGAAGGTGTTTCACAACCTACAACTGTAGCCAGTTTGAAGTCGCTGTCTTTTTCAAGAAATTTCTTAAGCTCTTCAGCATCCAGACCTCTTCTGTAGTCTGATCTGAAGTATTCAACTTCCGCTCCGTACATCTCTGCGAAATCTCCGAATCCTTTTCCGAAAATTCCGTTATCTATACATAAGACTCTGTCTCCTTTTTCTATAAGGGAAGCGCAAGCCGCTTCGAGTCCTAAAATTCCTTCTCCTGCCATTATCAGAATTCTGTTTTCTGTATGCATAAGCTCTCCGAGTTTTTCACATGTCTCTTTATAAAACTCGAAAAATTCAAGATCTAAATCAGGATTTGTTATGTCTTTTGAAAGTTCTCTTCTGACATCTTCTCTGACATAACTCGGTCCTGCCGTCATCATTAGCGGTTTCATATTATAACCTCTTTCTAATTATTATTATCTTAGTCCTGCTTTTTTAATCGCTGGAACAAGTGCAAGAGCCGCCGCTCCTCCAACTGCAATCTGAAGGAAGTTTCCTCCGATTGAAACTGCAGGCGTTATCCAGTTTCCGAAAGTAAGTGCTTCACCTATATAATATCCTGCTATCATCCATGCTCCTCCAAGAACTATGCCTAGAAGATTTCTTCCAAAACTTTCTCCTGTTCTGCCGTTCTTAGTTGCTATAGTTCCGACGATAAGACCCATTATAAGTCTAGTTATGAATGTAGTAGGCGCCCATATACCATATTTTGACGCTATATCGAAAAGCCCCATTGCCGATGCTCCGGCTATTGCTCCTGTCTTTCTTCCAAAAAGAAGAGTCACTATAAACGACATTCCAGTTCCAAGGTGAACAAGACCTCCGCCGTTAGGAGTCGGGATTTCAAACTGTATAAGTGTAGCTACATATATCAGCGCTATAGACAGTCCCGTAAAAACGAGTTCTTTTGTTCTGTTTCTCTGCGAACTCATTTGTAATGTTTTATCCATGATTTGTACCCCCTGTAAGTAAATAATTTCTTTATAATTACATACTCTATTATAGTACAGGTAGTTTAAAGATACAATATATTTTTGTATTATTTTTACATGTATATTGTATCGTTACTTTATTTCAGTCATAAAATAAGGTCTGCCATATAGGACAGACCTCTGTTTTAAACGTATTTTATCAGAATCATAATTGAAAATACCGAAAACATCACAGTTATCACAACATTCACAAACTCCATTACTTTCAGAGCTTTTTCATAATGATTCTGTGACGGACTGAAGTTAAGTCCAATTATGACTTTCATGACTGCGCTCATTATTATTGCCGCAAGAAGTCCAAGTGAAGCCTGAAGTATCATGTCGAAACTGTATTTGCTCGACTCTTTAATCACTTCTCCGGCTTCATTAAATTGTACCGGTATTTGTTCTGGAATTCTATTAAATATTATTATAAGAAATATAAGCGGTATAACTGCAGATATCCATTTCACTGCAATCAGTTTATTCTCCGCTATTTTTGTCTTCAACTTTTCGATCAATTCATTCACCTATTACGTATAAAATAAATTTGAAGTCGCATATTCCGGATCGGATGTCACTTCTATTCCGAGTCTTCTGTAAGTCTGCTCATCGCTTCTTGACAGTATTGTAGTTGAATGCGCCTGGCATCTGCTCAGTTCCTTCAGTTTATCTATAGCCGCCTGAGCTGTCGGATTGGTAGCCGCGCTTATAGTGAGAGCTATAAGCACTTCTTCGCAGTTCAGCGCCGTGCTGTTTATTCCGAGAACATCTTTTTTAAGAGCTTTTATAGGCTCTAGAACCACTGGAGAAATCAAGTGTATATTGTCAGATATATCCGCAAGATGTTTAACTGCATTCAATAGCGCCGCAGCTGTAGCATCCATTATATCTGAACTTCTTCCAGTAAGTATTGTTCCGTCATCAAGCTCAATGCTTACTACAGGACATATTTCTCTGTTCACTGAAAGTTCTCTGAGTCTTTTTGAATATTCTCTGGCAGGCTCTACAACTTTTCTGTCTGTTTCTTTGAGGTTCAGTTCTTCCATCAGAAGCTTCACTCTCTCTGAAGTCTCTCTGTCAGAATATCCTTTTTTATATTCACACATAGTCTTGAAATATCTTCTGATTATTTCCTGTTCTGAGGCTTCTCTTACCACATCATCGTCTGTTATTCCGAATCCGACTCTGTTAACTCCCATATCTGTAGGAGATTTATATATGGATTCCGTTCCAGTTATCTTCTCTATTATTCTCTTTAGAAGCGGAAATGATTCAATATCTCTATTGTAATTTACTGCCTGAACATTATAGGCATCCAGATGGAACGAGTCAATCATATTGACATCTTTAAGGTCTGCAGTGGCCGCTTCATAAGCCATGTTCAGAGGATGCTTAAGCGGTATATTCCAGACAGGGAATGTCTCGAATTTCGAATATCCCGTCTCTTTTCCCATTTTATACTCATGGTACATCTGAGAAAGACATGTTCCGAGCTTTCCGCTTCCCGGTCCCGGACCTGTAACGACTACTATAGGTTTCTTAGTCTCTATATAAGGGTTCGCTCCGTAACCTTCATCGCTTACTATTGTATCTACATCCATAGGATATCCTTTCGTATATCCGTGCTTATAGACTCTTATGCCTCTTCTCTCAAGTCTGTTTATAAAGACTCTGACTGAAGGCTGATCATCATATCTCGTTATAACCACACTGTTGACTTCAAGATCATATTCTCTGAGATCGTCTATCAGTCTTAGAACATCAAGGTCATAAGTGATTCCGAAATCGCCTCTCATCTTGTTTCTCTCGATATCTCCCGCATATACGCAGATGAGTATCTCCACTTTTTCTTTCAGTTTTGCAAGAAGTTTGATTTTAGCATCTTCATCGAAACCTGGAAGAACTCTTTTAGCGTGAAAATCTCCTATAAGCTTTCCGCCGAACTCAAGATAAAGCTTGTCGAAGTTGTTCACTCTTTCAAGTATATATTTTGACTGCTCCTCTATATATTTATGAGGATCAAATCCCAATTTCATTAAAACTCCCTCACCTTCAAACTTTTAGTTTGTACCATTATTATATTTTAACACATATTGTCTCTCTCATAAATAAAAGGGAGGAGATTTCTCTCCTCCCTTAATTTCTATTCCGTTTCACTTTCAGTGAAAGCTTTATTTTCAGCTCCCACATTAAGTACTAAATTCAGTATTATTGCCGAAGCGCTTACTACAAAAAGCGGTTCTCCTACAAGCATGCTTATCGTAGGCGGAAGCGATATGAATATATCATTTACAAACATAGCCGCAACTCCCAGAATCATACTCGTTCCTATTATTGTGAAATTGTGATTTTCTGAAAGGTTCAGTCCTGAAAGTATTGAAAGTCCTGAAGAAGTTATAATTCCGAATAGAATCAGAGTCGCTCCTCCAAGTACAGGTTTCGGTATAACCGTAACTGCCGCTGAGAACTTCGGAACCATTCCGAATACTATCAGCATAAAACCTGCCGCTTTTATTACTTTTCTGCTCTTAACTCCTGTCAGATTCATAAGTCCAACGTTTTCAGAAAACATAGAACCCGGAACTGAATTGAATATTCCTCCTATAAGCTGACTGAAAGCCTGTCCTCTAAGTCCCTTGATTTTCAAATCCTGGCTTGTATTAGTTCCTGCAACTTCATCAAGAACTGAAAATACTCCTATACACTGAATCAGGTTTACAAGACAGAACAGCGTCATTATCAGTATTGGTCCTGGCTTAAACACAGGCATTCCGAAATGGAAAGGTGTAACAAGCTGGAACCAGTTCGCTTCTATTATAGGCGATACATCCACTATTCCCATGAACCATGCCGCAACTGTTCCTATTACCATTCCTATTAAAAGAGACAGAGTTTTGAATTTCTTTCCTCCGAATCTCTCTACTAAAAGAACTATTGCCGCAACTGCAACTCCAAGTATCAGAAATTTTGAAGAACCGTAGTCTTCAGCTCCATGTCCCCCTGCTATATTTTCAAGAGAAACATGCGCAAGGCTTATTCCTATCAGTGTTACGAATGATCCTACAACTACTGGCGGAAAAAGCATAAGTATTTTGTCTAAGAATATAGACATTATTAAAAGTATAACAGCCGATCCTATTATCGCTCCAAAAAGAACTCTTAAATCGTACTGATTGCCCAGAGCTATTATTGCTCCTAACGGCGCATATGAAGATCCCATTATTATAGGAAGTCTCGAACCTATCTTGCTTCCGACTCCATAAACCTGCACAAGTATTGCCAGTCCGTTTGTAAACAGGTTTGCTGAAACCATGAACGCTATTTCTTCAGTAGTCAGGCCTATCGCCGTTCCCAGAATTATTATAAGAGCAAGAGATCCGGGACACATTGTAAGTACGTGCTGAAGAGCCATTATGAGGGTTTTTCCCATGCCTATAGGCTCATCGAATATCCCCGTGGGCGTCTGTGTCGTTTTACTATCCACGTTTTTATCTCCTATCTGTCAGTTTAGACCTTTTAGGTCAGTTTCATTACAAGAAATAGTATACCAAAATCAGATGATTTGTCAATATTCTGAGTGATGATTCTCAAATATTTATACATATATTCATATTGAAATTTGCAGTCTAAACTGCATTGCATATCTGCTCAGAAAGAAGAACTCTTATCATCTGATGTGGAAACGTCATGTCAGAGAACGAAATCCTGAAGTCTGATTTTTTCAGAACTTTCTGGTCGAGTCCTAATGAGCCCCCTATTATAAATACTACACTGTTTCTTTCTTTATTCATTTTTATAATTTCTTCTATTTTCTTTGAATCTGTTTTTCTGCCGCATATATCGAGAGAAACTAAAACACTGTCTTCGGGAATTTGAGACAGTATTCTCTCTCCTTCAGCTGCTTTTATCTTTTCTTCTTCCTTTTCACTGGCATTATCCGGTGTTTTTTCATCCTGAACTTCTATTATTTCAAAATCAGCCTTTTTATTTAGCTTTTTAGAGTATTCATCGAGCAAGTTTCTGAAATATTCTTCTTTTATTTTACCTGCAGCTATTATTTTTATCTTCATAGCTCTTTCTCCTAAAGAACCAGATATACAGGTTTCTTTTCACAGAAATCACATCTCTTGGGACTTGCCCAGTCTGTGAAGCTCACCTTTTCAAGTTCATATATATCAGGCGACTGTTCATATACGTCGACGAATTCTTCTATTGCAACTTCAACATGCTCAAGACATACTACATACATATCCATACTTCCTTTCTTTATTAAAGGAGCCTAAAAAGGCTCCTATCTGAATTCCGCTAATCCGGCAAGAGTTACATTTATATCTGTTGACTGTTTATCTCTCACTATTCCAAGAACTACAGACTCTCCCGGCTTGTATTTATAGAGAAGTTTTCTGAGCCCCTGGAATGATTCAACCTTGTCTCCATTGATGCTCGTTATTACATCTCCCGGCTTGAGTTCCGCTTTATCTGCAGGTGAATCTTTCTGAACTGCAGTTATAAGAGTGCCGTATTCTATTCCGAGATCTGCTCCTTTAGCTTTCTGATATCTCATAGCGTCTTCTCCTATAATTCCGATATAAGCATCATCAAAAGTTCCTGTTGCAGTTATCTGATCTATAACAGGTTTTACCAGATTTATAGGCTGTGCGAATCCCATTCCTTCAACAGACTGTATTTTAAGTGTATTTATTCCTATGACTTTTCCCTCTTTATTTAACAGAGGACCTCCGCTGTTCCCTGAGTTTATAGAGGCATCAGTCTGAATAAGGCCTTCCATATTGCTTTCTGCTGAAACCTGAAGTGTTCTGTTCAGTCCGCTCACTATTCCTGCTGTAACAGTTCTCTCAAACTCAAGTCCGAGCGGATTTCCGATTGCAACGGCTGTCTCTCCGATTTTTATTTTATCCGAATCTCCAAGTTCTGCAGGAGCCAGATTTTCAGCATCCACTTTTATCACTGCAAGATCAAGCGTATCATCGTACCATACTACACTTGCCTCTTTTTCACTTCCGTCTATGAACAGAACGTTGAGCTCTTCAGCTTTGCCGTTCGCAATGACGTGAGAATTTGTAACTATATATCCGTCTGAACTGACTATTATTCCTGAACCTACTCCTTCTATAAGCTGCTGCATAGGTCCGAAGAAAAAGTCATTTCTCTCTCTAATCTGCTTTGAAGTTATTCCTACGACTGAACCCATAGTCTTTTCAGCGACTGCTTCCGGTATATTAGATTCATCTGAAGTCTCTATAGTCACACTCTTCGTTTGCGGCTTTATGATTTTCTCTTCAAAACCGGTTCTTACTCCTTTTCCCCCGAAAATGACTGCAAATATCAGTGCTCCGACAAGACCCGAAGCAAGACTTATAAGCACATACGACGGATATGATCTCTGTTTCTGTTTTTCAGGCATTCCCTGCTGATTTTCGCTGTATCCGTATTTTCTGTTATCCCCGTTCATTTTATATCACCTTCTTATATCTCTATTATATCTGTTCTGCTTTCTCTTCTGGCAATTTCTAATCTTAGACTGTCCAGATCCGCCTCTTTCAGTATATTGCTGACTGTTGTATAAGCGAGTTCAGGAAAATTGTTTTCTCTGCTCATATGACCGAGAACTATTATGCCGTTCTCTTTCCCTGCAGATTTCTTTATGACTTCTGCGGCATCTTCATTAGACAGATGTCCCCAGTTTCCCATTATTCTCTTCTTCAGATGTATAGGATATCTTCCCATCTTCAGAAGATTTCTGTCATGATTCGATTCAACCATCAGAATATCGCAGTTCTTTATACTTTTAATTATTCCCGGATCGGTTCTTCCTGTATCCATCAATATTCCCACTTTTTTATCTCCGCTGTGGAGTGTATATCCTACAGGCTGGTTGCAATCGTGATAGAGATCAAAAGTTCTGATTCCGAAATCTCCCACTTCAAATTCTGAATCGTCCACTATTTTAATATTTTCCGCCTTCATCTTTCCTAAAGATTTTTCCATTCCTTCCCATGTTCCTTCGTTTGCATAGATTGGTATATCGTATCTTCTAGAAAGAATTCCGGCTCCTTTTATATGATCGCTGTGTTCATGCGTTATCAGTATCCCGTCTATATCTTCAGCGAATACATCTATTTCTTTCAGCAGTTTTTCAGTTCTCTTTCCGCTGATTCCCGCATCAACTAGCAGCTTGGTATTTCCTGTTTCGATAAACTGACAGTTCCCGCTGCTGCCGCTTACCAGAGAGCAGAATTTAATATTTTTCAAATAAGTCTCTGTTACTCAATATCAGAATTTTCTGTCTTTGAGCAGCAGATTCACCGCCTTTCTATCTTTTTAATCTGTCTTTTATTCCGTGACTTTGTTCATCCATCTTTCAGAAAAAAGTCTTTTAACACATATAATACATTTAACTACTTCCTCAAAAAACGTAAGCGCTACGACTCCGTATACAGGAAGTTTCAGTACGAATGCCCCTGTAAAGGCCAGAGGAAGCCCTATGAGCCACATTGTAATCGCCTCTGTTCTCAGTCCGTACTTAGCATCTCCTCCTCCTCTTAGAGTCCCGACTATAAGCACGACATTCACAGATCTGAGTGTAAATATGAGTCCTGCTATATAGAGAATGTATTTAGCATCCACCTTAACAGCTTCCGATATATTGAATATATTCACTATATGGGGAGCTATTGTGAACAGAACTATAGCCATAGTCACTCCTATAAGAGTTCCAAGTATCAGAGAATAGTATCCGTAGTCCTGAGTTTTCCTATAATGTCCCATTCCGAGTTCTTTTCCGACCATTACTGATGAAGATGTCGCAAGACCGAATACTAGAATCAGAAGGAAACTCTGAACCATATTGTATATCTGAGTGGCTGCAAGCGCTCCGCTTCCTATATGTCCGTAAATTATAGAATATATTACTGCTGCGAGTCCCCAGAACAGTTCATTTAAAACTACATCTCTTACGAGTGTCAGAACTCTTTTCGTGAAATCCCACGAAAGGTCAAGCATATCTCTTAGACTTCCGAAAAGATATTTATTAGTCCTGAAGAGATATATAAAAAGGACTGTAAATTCGAAAACTCTCGCAATAAGAGTCCCCAGAGCAGCTCCTGCAACTCCCATAGCTTCGAAACCGAATTTTCCGAATATGAAAGTGTAATTGAGCGTTCCGTTTATTATAAGCGCCATTATGCTCACTATCATTGGAGGTCTGGTTCTCTCAAGACATCTCGAACCAGTCGATATTGCAAATGTCAGAGCCGTAAAAATATAGCTCAGGCTCACTATTTTCAGATATGCGCTTCCCTCTTTCAGAACTCCCGGCTCTTTGTTAAAAAGTCCGACTATGAATTCCGGTGATGTGAAAAGCACTAAAGTGAACAGAGCGGCTATTGCCGCAGCTCCCATCATGGCTATGCCTAGAACTCTTCTTATATTCTTTATGTCTTTCTGTCCCCAGTACTGCGATATGAATACTCCGCATCCGCTTGATACTCCCATCGACAGTATATTGAAAAACAGAAATACCTGATTCCCGATTCCAACAGAAGCGATAGACACTTCACTCAGTTTGCCAACCATTATAGTGTCAAGTATATTGAGTGATGATGTTATAAGATTCTGAATTACAATCGGAAATGCGATGAATATGAGCTTTCTGAAATATTCTTTATCATTTATGAGTTTTCTGAATATCTCTGCTGTCAATTTTTCACCCCTTAACCGATATTACAAATAATATTATAACATTTATCTTTTTCGTATGTTACAATAATGTATATAGATTTGCTCTATGCAATAACAGAACGGGGGTGTTTTGATGAGATTTACATTAAAGGAAACAGAAATGGAACTCGGCCACACTTCCATAGAGAACGTTTTTATAGATGAATTTCTTCCCGGAGCTGACGGGAGATTTGTAAAAGTCTATCTGCTTGCTTACAAATATGCAAAGAATAAAATAGACAATTCGAAATTCACACATTCATATATAGCAAAAAGACTGAGTCTTCCACTATCCGATGTTCTCGAAGCATGGGAATACTGGGAGAAACTGAGCGTAGTCGAAAGAGTTTATTATGAAGGCGTTCCCGAAGATCCGGGAAATGTCCACTTCGATGTAATTTTCAATAATCTTACAGAACTTTATATAAACAGTGTGCACACAGCCAAAGT
The DNA here is from genome assembly GCA_023420895.1 of Bacillota bacterium. Lineage (GTDB taxonomy): Bacteria > Bacillota > Clostridia > Tissierellales > Gottschalkiaceae > Andreesenia. Next base: position 92,981 of record JAEZUY010000001.1, read on the forward strand.
GCAGACTCAGAAAATGCAGGAGGATTCTTCAGATTACAGAAGAATCACAGCTGATCAGCTCGTTTTTGCAAGCCAGAATCCTGTACTCAGCAAGATGTTCAAAGATATTGAAAACTGTATTAAGAGAGCCTTGGCTCCAAATGAAAAAATAAATATTCTTGAAACGCTTGAAAATCTTTCAATGGATCCTGAAGTTGCCACTTATGCTTTTCAGGAATCTGCTGAAAAAAAAGGAAAATGCTGTCCGAACTATGTAATGGGAATTCTGAGAAACTGGTTTGATGACGGAATCAGAACATCCGAAGATCTTATGAATCACCTGAAAAACAATTCGGACAGAAGATATATATATGCTAAAATCAAATACGCTCTGGGTTCTCCTAACGGATTCGCCAGTCTTGCAGAGAAGAATACGATAGATAAATGGCTCGATATATACAATTTTGATTTAGATATGATTCTGAAGGCATGCGAAAAAACGGATGCAACTCTCAATCCCAGCGTAAGATATCTGGATTCCATAATCACTAAATGGTATCAGAATGATGTCAACAGCTTAGATTCAGCAGTCAGCTACCAGGAGAAGAGCGATAAAGAGTTTGAAGAGTCTAAAAACAGAAAACCGCAGCCCTCACAGGGAAAAAGAAATTATGGACCGGGAAAAAGAACGGACAAGGTCGTAACCAAACTTCATAACTTTGAACAGGCAAGTTCTAAATATTCTGAAGAAGAGCTTTTCGATATATGGATGAAAAATAGAATTAGAAAGAAGTGATTTGAAATTGAATCATGAACTTGACGATATCTTTAGAGAATATAAGCTGAAACAGACGAGAGCCCTTGAAGATGCCAGAAGAATGAAAGAAGAGATTTACAATGTCCTTCCTGAAGTAAAGGAAATAGACAGGGATATAAATCAGTGCGGAATAAATATAGCAAAAGCCGTTCTTGATTCTGAATCTGTAGACCTTGAAAATCTGAGAAACAAGCTGGACAGTCTCAACAGCAGAAAAAAATCTCTTCTGGAATCCAGAGGATATTCTCTTGAAGACTTCAATATAAAGTACGAATGTCCCGAATGCAAAGATACGGGATATAAGCCTGACGGCACTAGATGCAGCTGTCTAAAAAAAGCAATTATAAAGAACCTGTATTCAAATTCAAATATAGGTCCCATACTTGAAGAGGAAAATTTTAAAAATTTTGATATTGATATATTTTCAGACGAAGTAAACGAGGAATACGGAATGAGCCCTAAGGAAAATATGCATATAAATCTTTCTGCAGCCGACGCATTCTGCTACAATCATAAAAAGCAGAAAGGAGACAATTTGATTCTCTTCGGTTCTACAGGACTGGGAAAGACTTATCTCAGCAACTGTATTGCAAAATTTTATCTGGACAGAGGATTTTCTGTAGTATATCTCACGGCTTTTCAGCTGTTCGATATAATAAGCGACAGAAGATTCACCAACTTTAAAGAGCCTTCAGAAACAGTTAGGGAAAAGTACAATGCTATTTTCGAATGCGACCTTCTGATAATCGATGATCTGGGTGCGGAAAATGCAAACTCATTCACTATTTCTGAACTCTTCAATATAATAAACACGAGAATAATTTCCGAAAAACGAACTATAATATCTACTAATCTCACACCAAAAAAACTTTCGGAGAACTATACCGACCGTATATTTTCCAGAATATCAAATTATTATGAACCTCTTTATTTTTTTGGAAAAGATTTGAGATGGGAAGCGCAGAGAAAAAGAGATTAAAAAAGAGCATGATAAATCATGCTCTTTTTTTCTTTCCTATTATATTAGAAAAATCTATCTCGCTTATTAAAGCAGAACCTATTATCATGACGACTCCGGCCGCAGCCGCTGCTGTCATCTCCTCTTTTAAAACTAAAGACGAAAGAATAACTGCAGTCACAGGATCAATATAGCTGAACAGCGCAACAGTCTGTGCAGGCACTTTTCTCATACTGCCGAAGTAAAGAGCATAAGCTATTCCTGTATGCAAGATGCCTGCAATAAGAAGCATGAATAAAGGGAAAGCTTCAATCTCGATACTTGAAAAATCTTCTGTTATTATTACATACGGCAATATTACTGCGGCGGCTATTCCAAGCTGAAATATTGTTCTGTCTTTAGAAGAGAGATTCTCTATTTTCTTATTCAGAATTATTAACCCGGCATAAAAAACTGCCGCGGCAAGACCAAAAATAATTCCTTTTCCCCCTTGAATACCTGTATCAGCAACTCCGGACACTAAGACCATTCCTATAACTGCCGTAAGAGAGGCCGCTCCTTTTTTTAAGCTTATTTTTTCATCCAGCATAAATGGAGATGCCAGTATCACAAATACGGGAGCCATATAATAGCTCATAGTTGCAGCAGAAACTGTAGTGTATTGATATGCTTCAAACAGAAAGATCCAGTTAATTCCCAAAGCCGCTCCGGAAGCAGTCAGAAGAACTGCATTTTCCCTAAGTTTTTTCCTTGGAAATTTTTCATTCTTTACTATATGTAAAATCAGAAGAAACAATGCTCCTAAGAAACCTCTTGCAAATGCGACTAGACCTGAAGTGTACGGAATGTATCTTCTGACAAGTCCTATAGTTCCGAAAATAATCATAGCCGCGGCAAGCTGAATCTTATACTTTCTCATCATTATCACCATATTTCTAAAAAGAAAGACTTGGACTGTGCGGCTTTTTCAAACCGCGGTTCCAAGTCTTTCAGATATTTTAAAGTATTTCCGCTCTAAGCTGTTCTGGAGTCTTTGGTGAAAGAAGTCCGAATGGAATATCGAACACTGTCACTGCTCCTGTTTTTCCTTCTTCAGCCATTCTGTAAACTGCTCTGCAGAATGCAACTGCAACTGAAGATGTAAACTCCGGATTGCTGTCAAGTGTAAGTTTGAATTCTATAACCTGTCTAGTGCCGTCTCCTGTAGTTCCTGTACGGAAAACTGATCCTCCGTGAGGCATTCCAAGGTGATTCTTGTCGAACTCCTCATCAGTTATGAAGTTCACTGTAGTATTATAGTCTGCAAAGTAATTCGGCATATTCACTATTTCAGATTCTATAGCCTCTTTATCTGCTCCTTCTTCTGCAACTATGAAACATTCTCTCACGTGTTTGTCTGCAGTGGAAAGTTCAAGAACTTCACCGTTTCTTATTCTGTCAAGCGCTTCTTCATTAGGAACTGTATACTGAACTCCTCTTTTAACGCCTTCTATTCTTCTTATAGCATCTGAGTGTCCCTGACTTACACCTTTTCCCCAGAATGTATAGTCTGTTCCCTCAAGCAGTATAGACTGACCTAAAAGTCTGTTCAGCGAGAACAGTCCCGGATCCCATCCTGTAGATATAAGACTGAGATTTCCATTTTCTTTTGCTATTTTATCCATTTTCTCAAAATACTCAGGTATTTTCGCATGAGTATCGAAGCTGTCAACAGTATTGAACATCTTAGCTATTGCAGGTCCCTGCTCTCCTAAATCTGTTGCAGAACCTCCGCAAAGCATCATTACATCGATTTTGTCTTTGTAATCTGCGATATCGTCTAAAGATACTGCTTCTGTTTTGCTTCCAAGTGTAGAAGGATCTCTTCTTGTGAAAACTGCTACGGCTTCCATATCATCTGTTTTTGCTATGGCTTTTTCTACGCCTTTTCCAAGATTTCCGTATCCAACTATACCTATTCTTATTTTGCTCACGAACATCACCTCTTGATTGTTGTTTTCATTTCCTAATCTAAAAAAACTCAGAACAATGTTCTGAGTTTTATGGAGCTGGTGAGAGGACTTGAACCCCCAACCTACTGATTACAAGTCAGTTGCTCTGCCAATTGAGCCACACCAGCATGTTTTTTATTTTCTTTTAAAATAATAATGGCGACCTGGAAGGGACTCGAACCCTCGACCTCCAGCGTGACAGGCTGGCATTCTAACCAACTGAACTACCAGGCCATTATATGGTGGTCGCAATAGGGCTCGAACCTATGACCCCCTGCT
>JAEZUY010000006.1 GCA_023420895.1 Bacillota bacterium
ACTTTTATAGAATTATCGTCTATTATTTCAACTTTATCAGCAACTGGCTTTTCTTTTACTCCTCTGACTATTGTCTTAAATATTTCTCCTTGAACACTGGCCTCTATTTCTCTAAACTCATCTTTGAAAACTGGAATGACTAGGTTTCCTTTTATCTCGGTATTTGAATCATTAATTTCCATATCATATAGAATTGTATACATCTCTATTAAATTCAAATTTTTCCCTGTAATCTTTATTTGATCATATTCTTTAAGTTCTACATTTTCTATTACAACTTTTTTAGTCTTTCCTTCATGAATTGTTTCTTTATCTTTTATTTTTACTGTCATTTTTTCTCCTTCAAATACAGGAACATTGACAGTCAGTATTCCATATTTTCCATTCATTTCAGCAGTAAAGTTATAATCATATTCTTTTTTACTATTAATTTTTACTTCTATGTTTTCATACTTTAATTCTCTTAGTTTTTCTCCTGTTACTTCAAACAGTACTCTCTTTCCATCATCTTCAGTTCTTAAATAAGATATTGAATCCACTTTTGAATTGTTTTCTTTCTCATGATTTTCTTCTGTTTTCTTATCATCAGCTTCATTTTTCTTAGTCTCTTGATTATCTTGAGTTGTTTCCTCTTCTTCTTTATCTTCTGAACTATTATCTTCTAAAGACAGTATTATCTCATCATAAGCCCAGTGCTTATTATCAATATCGCTGAAAGGATTTTCTATCTTATCTGTATCTTTCTTCTCATCATTATTCAGAGATCTGTTCATCATAACTACAGCTTCCGCACGGTTTATAGGATTATCTGGATAGAAATATCCATTTCCGTATCCGTTAACTATTCCGGCATGACCCAGCTCTCCTATATATTTTTTCGCCCAGTGGCTGCCAGTATCTTCAAAATCTGCACTTTCAACAAAATTCTTATCTGAAAGCAGTCTTATTATCTTAGAATACTCTGCTCTAGTTATATTATTTTCCGGTCTGAAAGTTCCGTCAGGATAACCCTGAATTATATTTTCGTCCTGAAGCGCTCCTATATATTCACTTGCCCAGTGACCGCCTGGTACATCTTTGAATTCTGCTTTTTTACTTTTTTTACCATAAGCTTTAGAAACTATTTTAGCGACTTCAGCTCTAGTCATATTGTTTTCAGGCTTAAAAGTTCCGTCAGAATATCCGCTTATAAATCCAGTTCCTAAGTTATCTGCAAAGCTAATTGCTGAAGAACTTACTGCAATAACACTCATAAGAGCTATCGATAATATTCTCTTTCTCATATTTATTTTTACCTCCTATTTTTCTATCAATACAATACAAATAAAATCATATAAATTATACCATATATTTATTTTATTAAATTTGCATTAGATACTCATTTCAGAAAAAAAGTCCTTTCCCCATATATTCATAGAGAAAAGGCTTTAATTTAGATATATTAAATTTAATGTTAAGAGGATTATAATTTATTTTCTATTTTTAATTTTTTCTTTAATTCCTTCAATTAGTTTTTCTACTGAGATATCTCCTCTTTCACTCATAATTGTAACTGTCGCTTTAGGAATCATAACTCTCGCAAGAGGAGTTTTCAGCATTTTAAACTTAGGACTGATATCTTCCATTTCATCTTTAAGCCAAGGATAAGCTTTCAGTATGTCTGCAAGTTTAGTTTCAGGAGTTATTTCTATATCTTCTCCAGTTCCTTCAGCTTCTTCCTGAATTTCTGTTTTTTCTGTCTCAGGTTCTTTTTCATCTGATATTCCTTCTTCACTTCCCCAAGTAAGAAGAGTCTGTGATCCTTCAAGGCTTCTTATTCTGCTGCATTCCTGCATCATTTCAAGAACTCCTTTGAAGTTTCCTTCTTCATCTCTTACTGCTGTGTAGTATATATAGATAAATAAATCAGGTTTATTTATCCAGAATTCAGCGTGATCTTCTTCTCCTGATTTAAATTTCTCCACTATTTCTTCAACTATATGAACACTCGCTCTTGGGTGGCAGTTAGCAACGTTTCTTCCTATAACATTCTTGCTTCTAGGGAATATTCTGTGGTCTGTATCCGAATAGAATCTGACTTTTTCATTTTCATCGACAAAAGAAAGATCCACAGGCATATGTTTGTAAATTAAATTTATCTGCTCAAGAGTAAGTTTTCCTGTCGCAACATCAAGCTCTTTTCCAGGATCAACATCGTATCCATGCTTTTTGAATACTTCTGCAAGATCTGCTATAAGCGTTTCTTCTGATTTGCTGTCTGTTTTCTTCTCTTCTTCAGTCTCTTTTTCATCAGAAGAAACCTCAATCCATGCAAATCCTATTTCTTTATCTCCTTCTTTCATATCTTCAAACTCTTTGTCATTTATCATAGATAGAGAAGTAGGATATAGAACAGACTCTTCTTTAACCATAAGGTCTCTTAAATCTGCAACTATTGTTTCCTGCATTTCTATGAACTCATCATCTTTACCGTTTTCTATGAGTTCTCTTGCTTCGCTTATCTCATCTCTTATGAAATTGTCAAGAGTCCACATAGTTGTAGTCGGTCTGTCGAATCCTTTCTGCTCAAGCACTGAGTAAAGCTGATTCTGTTTTCTCGATAAGTGTATACGGAAATCAGCTAATCTGTCATAGATATCAAGCCACTGATTTTTTATAACAGGATACTGAACTAAGTCTTCTATTTCAAGAAGAATATCTCTAAGTGCATCATTCTCTCTGTAATAGCACATAATCGGATGGTCTTCAGGAAGTTCCGGTCTGTTCTTATCCATTATCTCCTCAAAAAGTTCAAGCATTTTCTGGATTTCTTCCTTTTGACACTCATCGTCTTCAATTTCCTTGAGCTCCTGCTCCACTAAAGCTATTTCATGAGCTTTTATAGTTCCCACTTTATTTTTAAGCTTCTGTCTGGCTTCTCTAAGTCCGAGTTTTCCTTCATTATATTCATTTGATATCTCAAGTATCATTTTCAGTTTTTCATCGTCAACATCTGATATATATTTTTTCATATCCATCTTAAACACTTCCTTTTTCAACTTATAATCACTATAATATTTTTATATTATTTTAAACGTATAACTTAAGTACATAGAAAATCAAAATATAATGATAATCTTTATTACTTTAATTATATACTATTTTCCTCTTTTGTGAATATTTTATTTATAAATTCATAGAGATTTGTATAAACTTTACAGAAATTTTAAAATATGATTACAATCATAGACGATATGTTCAATTTGTGTTTTCTTAAAAATAAAGGACGGTTTTCCCGTCCTTCAGTTCGATTATTCAACTATTTCAAAAAAGTCTTTAAAACTTTTCAGATATATATCTGAATATTCTTTTATCTCATCCTGCTCATGACTGCTGACTTCATCGTATACACCAACTATTTTAAATCCCTCTTTTTTTGCAGTCTTTATAGAATAAAGTCCGTCTTCAAAAACCCATGTTTCTTTTATTGGTGTTCCGAGAAATGAAACTGCCTCCATGAAAATATCCGGTTCCGATTTGCATTTTCCGACCTCGGAACATGTGTATATTCTACTAAAATAATCTTCTATTCCAAGTCTTTTAAAAGCCGCTTCCACATATTCTCTTTCAGTAGAAGTCGCTACTACCATTTCTATTTCTCTTTCTTTAAAATACTCAAGGATTTCTCTAGCTCCGTCTTTCAGTTCAGAATGATTGATATAAAAATCTTCAATTACATCTCTTATTCCTTTAGAAACTTCCTCTTTAGTCTTGTCTATATCATAATTTTCAATAATATAGTCTACTCCTAAATCTAAGGTCATCTTAAAAAGTATATCTCCTAAATTCTTTTCAGGCTCAACACCTATCGACTTTAAATATCTGGCACCTGAATTGTACCATAAGGGCATTGAATCTATTATTGTCCCGTCAACATCAAATATTATTCCTTTCATATTCATAAAACTGGCCTTAAAAGCCTTCACATCCTTTCATCTCATGAATTCAGAATTTCTTGACTCTATAAACCTATTGATTTTACTTTTCCGATTGAATACTTCTTATATATATTATAACAGATTGAATATGAAAAACTTGAAAAATGCTTTAGTTAAGTATATAATTGTATACGTATTCAAGGGGAGCTCGCCGAGAGCGGGCTGAGAGTAAGTCTGGAGGACTTTGACCCATAAACCTGATTTGGATAATGCCAACGTAGGGAAATATTCACACTATAATTCCTGTGTATTTACCTGCTGTGCATTCTGCACAGTTTTTTTTATTATACACAGAGCAAATATTGACTCATTAATATATACAAAGCTGTTTTAGCTTATTGTATCTCAGATTTACATATCAATATCTCCTTGAATACCCCTCTGTTAATCAGGTACACAAGAGAGCTAAAAAATATATCGGCGCTCTTCTAGCAAATCTTCACCTTGGAGAAGAATCTGGCCTGCTTAATCATGGATATTATATAAAAGTCCCCGATAAATTCGATACAATAAAATAATACAAAAATATCATTAAAATATTTATTATAAAGTTTTATTTAAAATCCGATATCTAAATATCTATTATCTTTAATTAAGAGCGTCCGGTTTGACTTTAAAGTACGTATTTGCTATAATTCAGGCTGAAGAGCGGTCATTATAACGCTCTTGAATTTAAGACAAATCAAAAAACGAATTTAAAAATATATAATTAAAAATATAACCGCTTTCTGCCACCGGGTAGAAAGAACTGAGGTGTTCTGAAACTTCCCGTTAGGTCGCAGAAGGGATGTTTTTAGAGCACCTTTTTTTGTAAATACATCTTAAGAAAGGGAGTATATATGAGCAAAAATATTTTTAGCAATTTTGTAAAATACGTGAGCTTCAATGTTATGGGTATGCTTGGACTTTCATTTTATGTTCTGGGAGATACCTTTTTTGTCGCTCAGGCTTTAGGAGCTACTGGACTTGCAGCACTTAACTTTTCAATATCAATTTACAGTTTAGTTCATGCATCCGGCCTCATGATAGGTATAGGAGGGGCTGCAAAATACAGTATGCTCAAATCGAGATCTATGGATTATGAGGCTGACAAAATGTTCACAGTTCAGTGAAACTCGCACTGGCAGTCAGTTTTGTATACATTATTATAGGAATTTTTGGAGCAGAAAGACTCGCTCTTCTTCTCGGTGCAGACAGCGACACACTTGGAATGACAAGAACTTATCTCACAGTAACTCTGTGTTTTGCTCCATTCTATCTTATGAACAATACACTTCTTGCATTCGTAAGGAATGATAATAATCCGAATCTTGCCATGATAGCAATGATTACAGGAAGTGTTCTGAATGTAATACTAGACTATATTTTTATGTTTCCTTTAAGAATGGGTATGTTTGGAGCTGCATTTGCTACAGGACTTGCACCTATTATAAGTATGGGGGTTCTTTCAATACACTTTATAAAAAAGAAAAACAGCTTCAGACTTATAAAATGTAAAGTTAAACTGAGAGTGCTTGCAGATATAATAAAACTTGGAATGTCCGCATTTGTAACCGAAATATCTTCAGCTATAGCACTTATAACTTTCAATCTGATAATACTTCAGATAAACGGAAATCTCGGTGTAGCTTCTTATGGAATAGTTGCAAATATGGCTCTAATAGGAGTCGCAGTATTTACAGGAGTTGCTCAGGGAATACAGCCTTTAGTAAGCAGAAGCCATGGCAAAAAAAACATCAGAGATTTGAGAAAAATAAAAAAGTATTCTATAATAACCGCGCTTATTCTTTCAGTCCTGATATATGCAGGAATGTTCTTTAAATCAGATACTATAATAAGCATATTCAATAGTGAGAATAGCAGAGAAATAGCGGATCTTACAAAAACAGGAATAGAAATCTACTTTCTTGGATTTCTTTTCGCAGGATTCAATATAGTCATATCAATGTATCTCAGCGCTACTGAAAGAGCTAGAGATGCCTTCATAATTTCCATAAGCAGAGGATGTCTGATAATAGTTCCTCTAGTTATCCTCATGAGCAGAGTTTGGGATATGAGCGGTGTATGGCTTGCTTTCGTAATAACTGAATTTATAGTTGCAATTTTTTCAACTTATCTTTTATTGAAAGAACGAAAAGCACGAAGAATTCAAAAAACTGCTTAAATTAAAAAATAAAATTAAGATATACAAAAGAACTCTTCACATATAAAATGAAGAGTTCTTTTAGATTTTATTAAATTAAGTGAATTGGATTGATTCAAATTTAAACTATAAGCTGTCTACAGCTGATTTAAGCTCGTCTTTAACAGCATCATCCGGTCCTTCAAGACAAGTTACAGGCTCTGCAGCAAGTTCTGCACCTTTAGATTCCATACTTTCTTTCCATGTTTCCATGAACTCTCCGCCTCCCCAGCCGTAAGAGCCGAACATAAATACTTTCTTTCCTTCAAATGAAGGTATAGAATCTATTGTAGACATTACTACAGATTCTTCGAC
>JAEZUY010000008.1 GCA_023420895.1 Bacillota bacterium
TTGCAGCAGGAGCAGGATTCATAGTAGCACTTACAGGAGATATAATGAGAATGCCAGGACTTCCAAAAGTTCCAGCAGCTACAAGAATGGACGTTCTTCCATCAGGAGAAATAGTTGGACTATTCTAGTAATTTTAGTAAATAAAATTCTGTTAATATATAGGGACTCTTTCAGAGTCCCTTTTTTACAAGCAGACAGTTTTTCGTATTAAAGTATTAAACCGATTATGAAAATCACTGAAAATTGGAGTGAGGACTTTGCCTAAATATAAATCTAAGATAGAAAGCAAGGATATAGATATTTTATTTTCTGCTATTCTGTCTTTAGAAAGTATTGAGGAGTGCTATAGATTTTTCGAAGACGTCTGTACTATAAAAGAAATAAAAGCTATGTCTCAGAGACTTCATGTTGCAAGACTTTTAGACGAGGGTAAAAAATACACTGAAATAGAAGAAGAAACAGGAGCTAGCACTGCAACTATAAGCAGAATAAGCAGAGTACTTAATTATGGCGAAGACGGATACGTAATAGCACTCAGAAATTTAAAAAAACTTGGAGTAAAATAGGAGCTTAGGCTCCTTTTATTTTTTTCTTATTTTCAGAATCTGTTTTACTCTTAATAGATAGAACTATACATATGTTATAATTATATTAACTGACTTAATTTAAAGCAGACAGGAAAGGATGATTAAATGGCTTTGATTGAGAATATGAATGAAAAACAGAGGGAAGCTATACTCAAGACAGACGGAGCACTGCTAATTCTGGCAGGCGCTGGAAGCGGAAAGACTAGAGTCTTGACTCATAAGATAGCTTATCTGATAAAAGAGCTTGGAATAGAGCCTACAAATATACTTGCGCTTACATTTACAAATAAAGCGGCAGGAGAGATAAAAGACAGGATAGAATCTCTTGTAGAGACAGAATCACGCTATATGTGGGCAGGAACGTTCCACTCAATATGTGTAAGAATACTTAGACGGGATATAGAAAAAATAGGATATAAAAGCAATTTTGTAATATATGATACTACAGATCAGAAGACTTTAGTTAAGGACTGCATTAAGGAACTGATGCTTAATGAAAAGAACTATAATATATTCAGTCAGCTTTCTTATATGAGCAGACTAAAAGATCAGATGATAACTCCTGAGGAAAATATGAACATGACTTCAAAAGAAGACTACTATGCGCATTCTCAGGCTAAAATATACAGTCTTTATCAGAAGAAGCTTAAACAGAACAATGCGCTCGATTTTGACGATTTAATAGTTAAGACTATTGAGCTTTTTGAAGAAAATCCTGAGATAAGAGATTACTATGCTGAAAAGTTTCAGTATGTTCTGGTAGACGAGTATCAGGATACGAGCAGATCCCAGTATAGACTGATAAATCATCTTTCTTCATATCACAGGAATATATGTGTTGTTGGAGATGCAGACCAGAGTATCTACGGCTGGAGAGGAGCCGATATAAGAAATATACTCGATTTTGAAAAGGACTATCCCGAAGCTGAGGTTATTCTTCTAGAACAGAATTACAGATCGACAAAGACAATACTCAACGCTGCAAACGCTGTTATAAAGAATAATGAAGAGAGAAAAGACAAGAACTTATGGACAGACAATCCGGAGGGCGAAAAGATAACTGTTTACAGAGCTCAGGATGAGAAAGATGAAGCGAGATATGTAGCTGAAAAGATAAAAGAAAATATGATGACAGATATGAGAGACTATAAAGATTTTGCAGTTCTCTATCGTATGAACGCTCAGTCACGTGTGATTGAGGAAGAATTTATGTCGAGAAATATAAAATATACCATTGTCGGAGGACTGAAATTCTATGAAAGAAAAGAGATAAAGGATATAATTGCATATCTCAGAGTAATTCAGAATCCCGAAGACGATATATCGATAAAGAGAATAGTGAATGTTCCCAAAAGAGGAATAGGAAAAACTACACTCGACAAGATAGAAGATTACAGCCTTTCAAAGGGAATAAGTTTTTACAACGGGCTTTATGAGGCCGAAGAAGCAGGAGTTTCTACAAGAGCTGTTAAAAATATTGAAAAATTCAACACCCTGATTGGAACTCTCATAGCTATGAAGGAGATATTCAGCCTGGAAGATTTTGTAATTAAACTCATAGACAGTATAAAATATATAGATGAATTAGAACAGGACGGAAGTGTTGAAGCAAGATCTAGAATAGAGAATATTCAGGAGTTTCTTTCAGTTATAAAAGAGAGAACTGCAGATAATCCTGATATGACTCTTGAAGATTTTCTAGCTGAGATGTCGCTTCTTTCAGATTTAGACAAGACTGATGAAAGTGAAGCTGATACTGTGACTATGATGACGATGCACAGCGCTAAAGGCCTTGAATATCCTTACGTGTTCATTGTGGGAATGGAAGAATCTATATTTCCTTCATACAGATCTATTATGGAGGACAATCTTGAAGAAGAAAGAAGACTGTGCTATGTCGCAATAACTAGAGCTGAAAAGAAGCTCTATATAACGAACGCGGCTAAAAGAACGCTTTTCGGGAAACAGAGCTGGAATAGTGAATCTGAATTTCTGTCTGAAATTCCTGATAAATATATTGAAAAAGAAGGTTCGGGACTGAGCAATGAATGGGCTGCAAGTTATGAAACCGGAAAATCAGGAAGCAGAGGAAGAACGGGAAGAGGGCTTTTTACAGGAGGATTCGATATTAAAAAACCTGAGAAAGTGAAAACATCAGGTTCAGCAGAGACATTTTCGGCAGGCGATAAAGTCAAGCATGATACACTTGGTACAGGAACCGTTATAAATACTAGCGGAAGCGGAGACAAGACTCAAGTTACAGTCGCTTTTGAAGGCAAAGGAGTTAAAAATCTTCTTATAGCGTATGCTCCGCTTAAGAAAATATAATAAGCAGGTGATTTAATGGAAAGAATGAGGTACCTTGTAGACGAAATAAACAGACATAATTATAATTACTATACTTTAGACAATCCGACTATTACGGACAGAGAATATGATGATTTATATGATGAACTGAGAGAGCTTGAAACTGAAACAGGAATAGTTCTTTACGATTCTCCTACTCAGAGAGTCGGAGGAGAAGTGCTTCAGGGATTTGAAAAACACCGTCATATAAGCAGACTTCTGAGTCTTGATAAAGCACAGAATTATCAGGAGCTCAGAGACTGGGAAAACAGGATAAGAAGAATAATAGATAATTATAATGCTGAAAACGGAGAAAATATTCCATATCCGGAATATGTAATGGAATATAAATTTGACGGACTTACAATAAATTTAACTTACAGAGACGGAGCGCTCGTTCAAGCGGCATCTAGAGGAAATGGGGAAGTAGGTGAGGCGATACTTGCTCAAGTCAAGACTATAAATACTGTTCCTCTTTCTATAATGTATACAGGAACGCTTGAAATACAGGGAGAAGGTGTGATGCCGCTTTCATCTCTCGCTAAATACAATGAGACGGCTCTAGTGCCTCTTAAAAATGCTAGAAATGCCGCTGCAGGGGCGCTTAGAAATCTCGATCCGAAAGAAACTGCAAGAAGACATCTGAAAGCTTATTTCTACAATGTGAACTATATAGAGGAAAGACAGTACGATACACAAGTTGAAATGCTGGAGTTCCTTAAAGAAAACAATCTTCCGGTAAGTGACTATGAGAAGGTGTTCACATCAATAGAAGATGTAGTTTCTGAGATAGAGGAAGAAAAGGACAAGCTGAAAGAGCTCGATATACTCACTGACGGATTAGTTATAAAAGTGAATGATTTAGATGTCAGACATATACTCGGATCGACTCAGAAATTTCCGAGATGGGCTATAGCTTATAAATTCGAGGCAGTAGAAAAGACTACAAAGCTTATAGGAATAGAGTGGAATGTAGGGAGAACAGGAAAGGTTACTCCTACAGCGCTTTTAGAACCTGTAGAGATTGCAGGAACTACTGTAAAACGTGCAACTCTTAACAACTGGAATGATATTCAGAGAAAAAATGTGAAGATGAATTCCAGAGTCTGGATAAGAAAGTCGAATGAAGTTATTCCGGAGATACTCGGAACTGTAGAAGACGGAGAAGTTCATGAGGAAATAGAAAAGCCTGAATACTGTCCGGCATGCCACAGTGAACTTATACAGAACGGAGTCCATATTTTCTGCCCTAATTCACTTTCGTGCAAGCCGCAGCTTGTAGCGAGAATGGTGCACTTTGCAAGCAGAGATGCCATGGATATAGAAGGTTTCAGTGAAAAAACGGCAGAGCTTTTCTTTGACAAGCTTAATCTGAAAGACATAGCGGAAATATATGAACTTGAATACGATGATATTATAGATTTAGAGAGATTCGGACCTAAGAAAACACAGAATCTTCTTAATGCAATAGAAAAAAGCAAGGATGTAGAATTAGATGCATTTATTTACAGTCTGGGAATTCCGAATGTGGGAGCAAAGACTGCAAAAGATCTTGCCGACAGATACAAAAGTTTTGAAAATTTTCTAAATGCCAAGCATGAGGAACTCGTTGAAATAGAAGATATAGGGGATATAGTGGCTTCTGATATAATAGAATTTTTAAATGATGAGACTATAAGAAAGAGCATAGACAAGCTGCTCTCTGAAGGAATAAAAGTTCACTATGAAGAAAAAGAGACAGAGGACAGTTTCTTTACTGATAAAACAGTAGTATTAACTGGAACTATATCAGGACTTACAAGAAATGAACTTAAGAGTATAATAGAAAATAAAGGCGGAAAAGTTTCAGGAAGCGTAAGCGGAAATACTGATTATGTAATAGTAGGAAACAATCCGGGTTCGAAACTTGATAAGGCAACGAAACTGGGAGTAGAGCTTTTAAGCGAGGACAGACTTAAAGAAATATTAAATTACGAATAGGAGCGTAAGAAATGGAAATTGGAAAATTACCTAATGAGGTTTTACAGAAAATAGTTTTAGACAGCATAACTCATAAAAGAGATGAAGTGCTCATACACGCGGGCATAGGTGAGGACTGTGCAGTCATAGATTTTGGAGAGAAGGGATGCATAGTTTCTTCAGACCCTATAACAGGCGCAACTAAGAATATAGGAAAGCTCGCAGTGAATATATCATGCAACGACATAGCTGCCAGCGGAGGAGATCCTGTAGGAGTAGTTATAACTATGCTGATACCTCCTCATATCGAACTTGAGCAGATAGAGGAAGTAATGAAAGATGCAGGAGCTGAAGCTAAAAGACTCAATGTAGAGATAATAGGAGGCCATACTGAAATAACTGATGTTGTAAATAAAATGGTTTTAGTAACGACTGTAATAGGATCGCAGGAAAAAGATAAGATAATGGGTCTCGGCGAAAAAGTTGTTCCTGGAGACAAGGTTCTGATAACTAAAGCTGTGGGAATAGAAGGGACTTCAATAATGGCTCATGATCTTGAAGACAAGCTCAAAGGAAATATAGATGAAGAACTCATAGAAGAAGCGAAAGACATGACTAAAGAGATATCTGTAGTTAAAGATGGAAGAATATCTGCAGACAACGGTGCGAAATATATGCACGATATAACTGAAGGAGGCCTTCTTGGAGCTGCCTGGGAAGCTGCAGAAGCAAATAACTGCGGAATGGTTATTTATGAAGAAAAAATTCCTGTAAGAAAATCGACTAAAGAGATATCGGAATTCATGAACGTCGATTATATGAAGCTGATATCGAGCGGTTCTATGATGGTAATATCTTCAGAAGAAGATTCTGAGAAGATTATAGAAGAGCTTGAAAAAGCAGGAATAGATGCTCATGTTATAGGAGATATAACTGAAAGCGGAAAAGCAGTCCTGTTATCTGACGGAGCTGAAAAAGAGATAGAATCTCCCGACAGTGACGAAATCTATAAAGTAGTATAGAGGAGAAAAACAGAGAAAAATAAACTTATTAGAACTTAGAAAGAAATTTAAATATTGTTAAATATCTAAAAGGCTTAAAATAGCGGAATACTTCAAAAAAGTAAATTGACAAAAAACGACGTTTAGGATATAACTATAATAGTGGTTAAAAACAAATATAATAATTATGAAGAGGAGGCGGAGAATGCAGAAGATATTAAGTATCTTTTCGTCACTTGCGATAGTGATGGCGTGCCTGTTCAACATAGCACCTAATACTGCTGAAGCAGTGAACTATGCATCTGTGACGATAGACGGTTCAACGCAAAGTGTAGGCGCAGCCGATATCTTTATCGATACAAATCAAGTCGCTACAGATACACCGGCCTTTACTTATCAAGGAAGAACACTAGCGCCGCTTAGAGCAATAGGAGAAGCACTAGGAGCCGAAGTAGGCTGGGATGCTTCAACAATGACTGCAACACTGTCGCTTAACGGAAAAAACATCTCTATGCAGATAGACAGCAATGTTGCAAATGTAAATGGAGAACAAAAGACAATTTCATACAATATGCCGGCTAAGCTGGTAGGTGTGAGAACGATGATACCAGTGAGATTTATAGCAGAAGAGCTTGACTGCAAAGTAGTTTGGGACGAACCAAGCTATTCAGTACATCTTTACACTGGGTATGTGAACACTACAGTTGACGGAGAGCAGACAGCTCTTCAGAAAGTCAATACGACTTTAGACGGAAACGCAATGAATCTTGACTTTCCCGCAGTTATTTATGAAGGAAGAACACTTCTTCCTATAAGAGCGATAGGAGAAAGTCTGAATGCAGAAATCGAGTGGGACGACAGCGGAATTATAACAGTTAAAAAAGACGATAACACTGTTGTCATGACACTTGACAGCACAGAGTATCAGTTTAATGGAGAAACTAAAACAATGGAATATGGCGCTCCTCCTAAACTGATAGGAAACAAAACTATGGTTCCTCTCAGATTCCTTGGAGAAATACTGGGATGCGGAATCGAATGGAACGACAGCAGCTTTACTGCTAATGTAAATACAGCAGGTCCGGCACCGGAACCGGAACCGGCTCCAGAGCCAGAACAGCCTGCAGAACCTCAGCCAGAGCCTGAACCGGCGCCTGCACCTGAGGTAACACCTGAACCGATTGAAAATGTGGCGATAGCTCAGCCAGCGGCACCTAACGGAATAAAAGTGGCGATAGACCCGGGCCACGGAGGTTCAGATCCGGGAGCACTTTCATATTCAGCGAAATATGGCGGAAGCTACCCATACGATGAAGAATCTATAAATATGAATGTGGCAAGAAAGCTTGAGCAGATACTGAGAAGCAGAGGATACGATGTTTTCATGACTAGAACGGATGATTACTACGTTGGCTTATCAGAAAGAGCCAATATGGCTGATAATGCCGGAGCTAATATATTTGTCAGCATTCACTTTAATGCTGCAGAAGCAACTAGCGCTACAGGAATAGAAACATTCCACTTCCCTGGATCGACAGAAGGAAGCAAGCTTGCTGCATTTATACAGCAGAAGCTTATAGA
>JAEZUY010000024.1 GCA_023420895.1 Bacillota bacterium
TATTTTAAATGTCTGATTGTCTATTATATCTAAAATAGCGTCTTTATAAGTTGGAAAATCAGTGTCATGAGGAATCATCTCAATTTTTCCGGCATTATAAAGCCCGAATGTCGATTTTCCGCAAATATGGACTATCATTTTCTTTCCTTCAGCTGCATCTCTAAAGGCTTTGAGTATTCTGAGATTGGGTTCAGTGCAGAACTTGTCGAAAAGTTTAGGACCTATTAAGTCTGCTGTTCCTGATGAATCACTGTAAGAAAGAATGCTTATTCCTGTTTCTGCAATTCTTCTGCCAAATTTTATTACTAAATCTGAAACATAGTCTATTGTCTTTTTCAATGTATCAGGGTCTTTTCTGAATGATTTGAAAAGAACCATAGGATCGACTACAGATCCGATTATAGTTATAGGTCCGTCAAGATTGAAAGAAACTCTGTATCCTTTATCTGCAAGAGTTTTAGCGGCTTCAACTATAATTTCAATACGTTCAGTAGTTATCTCATCTATATCCATCGGAAATTCAGACATATCATCGTATTTATAGCTTTCAACGAATGGATCCATGCTGTCAGAACCGAGATTGACTTCTGCTCCGAAAGCCTCAGCTAGAAGCGTATTGCATAGCGGAAGAGCTATTATTTCATCCGAGGTGTCAGGATAAGCTTCTACAGTTTTATTCACAAGTCTTTCAGCATCCATAAATACATTAGGGAATGAAGCACCCGCTTTCAGAAGACCGCCTTTGATTGTCGGTTCTTTTGCAGCTGTGCATTTATACAGTTTAACCTCCATAATAAAACCTCATTTCATAATAATAAAAACTTTCTTTAAATTTAATTTTCTGTTAAAATTTTAAAATTTCATTTCTTTTACAAAAACATCCTGAAAGTCGTCTCTCAGGGACAGTTCAATTACATCTATATCTTTAGCAATTTCATCCATAATATCTACATATTCCGGTTCATAGCAAGTCTTTACAGCTCCCAGAAGTGAAGAGTTTCCTACAGAGCTGATTTTTCCTTTGAATTCCTTAGGTATGATTCCTGTTACAAGCACGCTTTCTTTATTCAGATGGTAGCCGAAAGAGCCGGCAACGATTACTTCATCTAAATCGTTTATATCTTTTTTGAACGCTTCAAGAAGAATTTTTATTCCTGCAGATATCGCCGCTTTCGCCAGCTGAATCTGTCTTATGTCTTTCTGAGAAAGGTAGACTTTATCTGTAATATAGAATTTTTTATCCTTCATTTTATCAAAGAGAGGATTATCAGAGTCTTTAGTAAATCTTCCCGATTCTTCAACGATTCCGGCCTTTAGCAGTTCAGAAGCTATATCGATGAGACCGCTTCCGCATATTGTTTTAGGCTCTGTGTCGCCTATAGTGGATACTTTGAATTCTCCATTGTCTTTGATTTTAAAGCTCTCTACTGCTCCTGTAACGGCTCTTGAGCCGCATTCTATATTCATACCTTCGAATGCAGGACCTGCCGATGCCGATACGGCTTTCATTTCTCCGTTTATATTCATAACTATCTCGCCATTAGTCCCTATATCTATGAATAGAGAAGAATCTTTTCTTTTATAGAATTCAGTCGCAAAGATTCCGGAAATTATATCGCTTCCTATATAGGCAGAGGCGCTCGGAAGCAGAGTAACATCAAAATCCCATCCATGAAACTCTCCCGGCTTGTATTTTCTTGATTCCAGGAAAACCGGCTGGTAAGGATAGACTGCTATTCCATAAGGATTTTCACCGGCAATTATATGGAGCATAGTCGTATTGGCCGCAAAGACGGCTTCTTTCACTTTGCCTTTTCCTAAATCATCTATTACTTCAGTAAGCTTGTCGAGAAGAACATTTTTAACCTTATCAAGTTTCTCCTGCGAGCCGCCTATATAATCTATTCTGCTTATAAGATCGTTTCCATACTGAACTTGAGGGTTCAGAAAAGATCTGACAGCTAAAGGATCTTCAATTTCAAGATCCAGAAAATCAATTGTTACTCCTGTAGTCCCGATGTCTACTGCTACCGATATTTCATCAGAAGAGTCTGAATCGCCATCTACATCTTTATCGACTGATTTCAGCTCTTCATCAGGGACTTTAAGATATTCTATTTCGATATCTTTTTCCAGCAGATGAGAGCATGGAAATATAGTTTTAAACCCGTATTTATTGCCAAGCGGTCTTATATTTAAAGCGCATCCTCCGCAGATTCCGTTTCCGCCGCAGGGCATTTCAAGGGGAAGACCGTTTTCAATAATGATGTCTTTTAAAAGACGGCCGCTTTTTCCTTCAATAAATTTATCTAGATTGTGTATATAAATTTTATAAATAGCCATAAAATCACCTCTACTATCTTAGATACCCTAAAACATATGTCATTAAATTAAATTTTAGTGACTATGGTCAAGTTTTATTAAAAAAGATCTCGAGCCCGCATATCCAACTGCAGGATCAAGCACTTCGCTGTCGACTAAAGAATTCGGATTGTGATTTCTGTCTGACTGAGGAATGCTGAGAGTGTTTGGACACAGTCTGTCTGTAAGTTCAATTACAGCCTCCATGCTGCCTCTAGGAGATGAAATAATCACTCTGTCTCCGTCTTCCTTATGAAACTTTTTGAGAACAGCTTTGTCAGCTCTTACCGTTCTTATACCGTCATCCTCTCTGCTGATTTTAGAATTTGAGGCTCTTGCTCCTGTAGTTGCAGTGAAGATATATTCCGCATTAGGAGTATTAGTGAGCATGCTTTCAGCAGGCTCCTCAAACTTTACAAGTGGTTCTAAACCGAGAGACTTAAGTTCTTCAGAATATATTTCAAGCTTTCCGGAATCAGTGAGGAATTCAAAGTCTTCCTCTATTTCCTCAGAATATGAAAAAGATTTATTCTCAAAATCGAGTTCAGTATCAGAAACTCTGTATTTCAGAATATCTTCATAAGTTTTAAATTCCATATTTTCATATATGCCGAGTCTCTTCGCAATTTCAGCAAATACATCGAATTCAGTCATAATTTCGGGTTCTGATATTTTTTCAGTGAACATTATATGCTGCTTTCCAGAAGCAGATGCCGCTAATGCTGAGTCTCTCTCGTACATACAAGTTCTCGGAAACACTATATCGGCAAGCTCTGCAGTTTCAGTTATCCTGTTTTCAAAGACAGCTAAGAAATCGAGATTCTTGAGTGCTTTGACAGTCTCATTTGAATTAGGAAAAGTCAGTGCAGGATTGCTTTCATGAACTATCATAGCTTTCAGCTTATAAGGAATTCCTTCAAGAACTGCTTTCTGATATCTGACAGCCTGAGCTATTCCGAAATATTTTCTCAAAATAGGGAATTCTTTTTGTCCAACGGCGTCTTTATCAGTTTTAAGAGGAATTCTTTTAAAACCGGAATCAGGGAGTACAAGACTTCCGCCTTTTTTTCCTAAAAATCCGCTTAAAATATCGAGAGTCATGACAGCTCTTATAGACTGAACCGCATTAGTCTGATGCTCCAGAGCCGCACCTATCGATGATGCTAGTGATTCAGAATTTTCATATATATCAGCAAGGGCTTCAATTTTTTCACCGTCTATCCAGGTGATAATCTGAGTGTTTATTACATCGAACTGTTTTACATATTCTCTGAATTCTGAAAAACCTTTGGAGTTTTTCATCCAGTAATCTTCATCTACTGCTCCTCTTTCAAAGAGTATATTGAGAATTCCGAGAGCAAGAGCTCCGTCGGTTCCCGGTCTTATCTGAAGATATAAATCCGCTTCTTCGGCAAGACGGTTTTCAGATGGATCGATTACCACCAGCTTTGCTCCTGAATCAAGATTCTGTCTCATGTCTTCTGCATACCTCGGTGCAGATGCTTTAGGATTGCTGCCCCAGAGCACTACAGTATCCGCATTCTTAAAATCAGGTCTGGGTGCAGGATTTCCATGCAGAAGAAGAGAAGCTGATTCTCTTGCAAGATTGCAGTAAGAGCCTCCGTCAGAAAAATTAGGACTTCCTAAAGCATTCAGAAAATTCTTTGCCGTGTCTGAGAAATCATTATTATAATAGCTTTCACCGGTATGGACAGCCAGAGCTTCAGGATTTTCAGAAACTGTTTTTTTCAGTTTTTCAGCTGTATAGTCGAAAGCTTCTTCCCACGAAACTTTTCTGAAGCTTCCGTCAGAATTTTTGATGAGCGGCTGAGAGAATTCTCTCTCAGTATTTAAAGATTCTGCTCTTCTGCATATAAATCCTCCGCTGAAAGAGTCAGCATCTCCTCTTACAGATGCAATTTTTCCATTTTTTAATTCAATCTCTGTACCGCAGCCGCATGCACAGAGTCTGCAATTGCTTTTTAACCTCATATTTTCTGCCTCCTATAAAATAGCTTATATATAAGTATACCATTAGAAATAAGCAATTGAGATTTCATTATATGAAGAGGAAATAAAATAGATTGAAGAAAATAATATAGAGAAAATCTATCAATAATAAATAAAGAATAAATTATTACTATACACATTTTAAATCCGGAAATATAGAATATATATAAAGGAGATTTTAATATGAGATTTAAGAGAGATTACAGATTGAAAGCCGCAATTAAAGACTCGGACTACAGACATGTGAAATACAGACATTTCACTGATGAAGACTGGAGTGTTAAAGAAAAGGCTTTATATATAGGAAAAGAAGAGCGTTTCTCTCAGCAGATAATTCTGAATGCGCTTAATGGAGACACTCTTTATACAGTTAAGAGAAAGAACATGATTTCATGGAAGGGTCTTGTTCACAGAGTAAGACTCGATATAGAAGCAGAGGACAGGGAGCTTGAGAAATGCTTCAAGCTGAATTTCATGCAGTACATTGAAAATGATTTAGGAGTCAAAGTTGCAGAGCCTATAGGAGAAATGGATTCTATGGAATCTGAAGACGGCATAACTCAGGCAGTGATTCTGGAAGGAAAAATTCCTGAATCTTATTCTAAAAACTATGCTGAAATTAAAGTAAATATATACGTTCAGGAAGGATTCGAAGAAGAAATTCTTCATACGAGTCTAGTTTTTAAACTTAATATATTCGATTTCACATTTGAAAATCCTAAAGAAGGATATTTCAATCTTGATTTATGGCAGCATCCGTCTTCATGGGGAAGATATTACGAAGTTGAACTCTGGTCGGATGACCACTTTATAATAATAGAGAATATGCTTAAAGAGCTGGCATCACTTGGAGACAAGATTATAACTGTTTCAGTTTCTGATTTTCCGTGGTCGGGACAGCACTGCAATAGTGTAGATGTGAATCCTTCAAATCTTTTTGAGTACAATATGATTGAGACTGTGAAAGACAGAGAAGGAAACTTCATATTTGACTACTCGCATATGGACAGGTATATAGAGACGGCTATTGACGCCGGAATGGACAGAGAAATAGATATATTCGGTCTTTCAGGAGTATGGGAAGCGGGAATGGGGTCGCCTTTTGAAGACTGCCCTGAACCTTTGAAAATAAATTATTATGATGAAAAAACCGGTACACTCAAGTATATAAATAGTGAAGACGATTTACAAATATATGTGAAATCTTTAATGGAGCATTTTGATGAAAAAGGCTGGTACGATATGGTTCATATAATGTCGGATCATCCTAATGAAGATAAAGTTTTTGAAGAGAAAAAGGCCTATCTCGAAAAAATGGCGGCTCCGAGAAAGCTGAAATATAAATCAGCTATATACCTTAAAGATATAATAAGTTCTCATTACGATAAACTTAATGAAATTTCAGTATGTTCTGCCGCACTTCTGCAGCTTGGAGAAAGCATGGCGGATATAAAGAAATATATAAATAAAGAGGGCGGCCATGCCACATGGTATGTATGCTGGTTTCCGGAGAGACCTAATAATTTCATAGAGACGCCTCTGATAGACAACAGACTGATAGGATGGTTCACTTATCTGTTCGGACTGGACGGGTTTTTAAGATGGGATTATGCTCTTTGGACTGCGGATCCGTGGAAAAACGCAAGATATAAATATCCTTACTGGAAAACTGGAGATATGTTTTTCGTACATCCTGGAAAGAATATGAAACCGAGAAGAAGCCTCAGATGGGAAAATCTGAGATACGGAATTCAGGACTTTCAGCTGTTTAAAAAACTGGAAGAAAAAGGATGGGCCAGAGATGAAATACTAGACAGATTCATACATCCTCTTCTTGGAAAAATTACAGACTATAAAGTGAAGCATTCCAGAAGTGTTGAGATAAAATTCAATGAAGAGCTTCAGGATTATATGGATATGAAGAGAGAAATACTTGAAATACTTTCAGAAAAGAAAGCTTAATATAAAATTAATACAATCATTATCATTAATAGATAAATTAACTTGATAAAATCCAGATTAAGTGTAGAATATAGATAAAAGAAATAAGTCTAGGAGCAGAGATATGAGAAAATTCAGAAAAGTTTCTAAGGCAGTTTTATCTATATTCTTAATTTTTTTATGCACATCATGCGCTCATGAAGCAGAACAGTATCAGGAAGAATCAAGAAGCGGGCTCCAGATGAGCAGTGTAGGAAGAGAGCCGCTGTTTGATGCGCCTTCATATTCAAGTAATATTTTAATGGAAATTGAACCGCAGAAAGTGAATGTTGAAAAAGTTGTAAGTGGATGGAGATATGTTGAAATTAACGGACAGAAAGGATATCTGCCTCCTGAAGGTGTAAATTACAATGAATCTGCTGATGCTCAGATTATAGATATACCTGTCACAGGACAGTTTCCGGAATATAAGAACGGGTGTGAAGCTCTGGCCATTAAAATGATGATGGAGCCGTTTGGAATATACAAATCGAAAGATGAAATCGCAGCTGAAATTCCAAAAGACAGAGAAGACGCCGAATTTGATGAAGACGGAAATATAATGGTTTGGGGAGATCCCGATAAAGGTTTTGTAGGAAGCATAGAGGGAAAGGAAAAGATAGGATTCAGCATCTATCCGACAGCAGTTGTGGAGTATCTGAAAAAATACTTTGAAAAACCTGTAAATCTCACAGGGGCAAGTCCTGAAGTTCTGGAAAGATACATAAGAGCAGGACATCCTGTAGTCATATGGGCGACAGTAGATTTTCAGGATGCAGAGGAAGGCGTTACATGGCTTACTGATGAGGGAAGAGAAATAACGGGAACTTTCAGTGTTCATGCTATGACTCTGGTGGGATTTGACAGCGAAAATTACTATCTCAACGATCCATTTACAGAAACTAAAGATTATCAGGTTGCTAAAGACGTATTTTGCGATATATGGACGCAGATTGGAAATATGGCAGTATCAGTCGATTAAAAGACTGGAAATTCAGAGGAGGGTGCAGATTGAAGAATAAGAAAATTATACCGGCAGCTCTGCTATCGGCAATTATGCTTATATCATCTGTCTCGAATGCTTCGCCTCTTGAAGGTTTTAACGATATTTCAGAAGGCGAACACTGGGCTGAAGATTCTCTTATCCATTTGATTCAGCACGATATTCTCAGAGGAAAAGGCGGAAGACTAGATGCTGACGGAAATCTGACTAGAGCTGAGATTGCCGCGATGATAAACAGAATGTTTGAAAATGAAGAGAGAGAAAACATAGAAAGATTTACAGATGTTGAAGAAAGTTTCTGGTACTATGAAGACATAGCAAAAGCAGTGGGAATGGGAATTCTTGAAGGAAAGCCGGGAGGAAAGATGGAGCCGGATTCCGAGATTACGAGACAGGATACAGCCGCAGTTCTTTACAGACTCATATCGCTTAAAGAGAGCGATACTTCTGTGCTCGACAGCTATAAAGACGGAAATGAAGTATGGGACTATGCCCGTCCAGCTTTTTCAGCACTCATTGAAAGGGGAATTTTCAAAGGGTATGAAGGAAGATTAAAACCTCAGGACCCGATAACGAGGGCAGAATTTGCGGCAGTTCTTCACAGAATGTTTCCAAATATTATAAGAACAGAAGCCGATTTTGAAAATATAAAAGACGGAAACGTTCTAGTTGGAGGAGACGTAGAACTTATAAAAGATCTTGAAGTTTCAGGAGATATTATTTTAGCTGACGGACTTGGAGACAGAAGAATAACGATGGACAATGTAAGAGCTGAAAGACTTATAGTCAGGGGCGGAGAAACAGAAGAAGTGAATATGGAAACGGATATGGAGAGAGTTATGCTCAGAAGGAACAGGACTAATGAAGAAGAAAAAGAGCATACTGAAAATTCAGAAATTCACGAAGATATAGCATTAGAACCGTTATTTAAAGAGCCTTCATATTCAAGTGAAATACTGTACGGTCTTTTACCGCAGGAAAAAGAGTTTCTCGGTTATGACGGAGAATGGAGACATGTCAGAATTTCAGATGGAACTGAAGGGTATCTTCCGCCGGAAGGAATAGAATACAAGATGTACGACTCGTCAGTCATGATAGATATACCGGCTACAAGCCAGCTTCCTGAATATCAAAACGGATGCGAAGCAGTCGCAGTGAAGATGATGATGGAAGGACTTGGAATAAATAAGAGCAAACATGAGCTGATTGCGGAAATGCCCAGGGATATGAAAGAACCTGTATACAGAAATGGAAGAATTTATATTTGGGGCAATCCTCATAAAGGTTTTGTAGGATATTATGAAGGCGGAAACAGAATAGGATACAGTATTTATCCTGCAGCTGTTACAGAATATCTGAAACAGTATTTCGACAAGCCTAAAAATCTTTCAAGGACGGACACTGCTACACTTGAAAGATATATAAGAGCAGGACGTCCGGTAGTTGTATGGGTTATAGAAGATTTTGGTGAAATCGAGAGATGGTTAACATGGTATACGGAAGACGGAGAAGAAATACCGGCGACTTTCGAAATACACGCCATGACTTTAGTAGGATTTGACGAAAATAACTATTATCTGAACGACCCTTATACAGGAACTAAGAACTATAAAGTTTCAAAAAAGAGATTCAGTGAAGTATGGGAACAGCTTGCATATATGGCGGTGTCAGTAGATTAAATTTTTTAATATATAAAAAGAGAGAATCCAGGTTTAAGCTGGATTCTCTTTTTTCATATCAGAAAATCTTCTATATCTGTTTTCTGCTTTTTATTTCTCTTATATATACTTCTTGCAACAGCTATTCCCGGCAGAACTATTATTATCTGAACAGCCGCCGCGAAAAGAGTTATATCAGTTTCAGGCGCAGATCCTGATTTCATCCAGAGTTCAGATGCTGAACCGAGAATATTGAAAAGCGCATGGAGCACTATAGGAGAAAAAATATTGTCAGAATAGTAATAGACTGTTCCAAGCATTACTCCTAAGGCGAAAGTGTAAATGACCTGAGAAAAGGTTCCAACGACTAAATAAGGCTTATCGTAGAGATTTGCAAAGTGTATCAGCGAAAATACAAGCGATGCCGCGAGAATTCCTTTCCATGCAGATTTTCCGCTTTTTTTAAATCCTTCAATCATTATATTCTGAACGGTTCCTCTCATAAGAATCTCTTCAAATACTGCTGTTAAAAAAGACACTATGACTAGAATGCCGAATTTCTTAAAGGAAAACGGCTGTTTATCCGACATCGTAAAGAATGATATTCCAAATACCAAAGCACTTGAAAGGATTATATACCATCCTTTTGAAAAAGTTTCTTTTAGACTGAAACTTTTTCTGCTCACTTTAAGATTCATACCTGACAAGAAAAGAGCGGCAACAGCAAAAGCTATTGGAAGTATGTACACTAATACAGATTCAGGATTTAAAGGATCTGGACTTTTCATTATTTTTTCACTTAAAAATAATGCAAGAAGACCGCCTGCCGTTATTAAAACGGAATAGAGAAAAGCAGATTTCATATTTTTTATATTAAGCGTTTTCATATAGAATACCCCCTTTCATAATTTAGAAGTTTTATTTAATTTTACCTCTATAATTTAGAAAAAGTGAAAATAGAAGATAAAAAAATTATTAAATATTTGAAAAAAGATTTACAGTGACAGCGGAACATCAAGTATTAAAAACTTAATAATATCTGTATGTAATCAAGTAAAAAAACATTAAAAAACAGAGCCGTAAATTCGGCTCTGTTTTTCAGGATTATATAATTTTAGAAATTATTTAAGTTTTTCTACTAACTCATCATAGCATGCTAGAGCTTTTCCGCCGTACATAGTTGAAGGTCCTCCGCCCATGAATAGAGCAACACCAAGAGTTTCAGCTATTTCTTCTCTTTTAACTCCCATTTTTATAAGGGCTGAAGTGTGAGCAACTATACAAGGTTCGCATCTGACAGCAACTGATATTCCAAGTGCTATAAGCTCTTTAGTTTTCGGATCGAGAGCTTTATCTTCAAGTGCGGCATCGTGCATTTCTCCGAATCCTTTCATTTCTGCAGAAAGCGCCTGTCCGAAAGCTTTTCCGTTTCCCTGTAATTCTTTTAATTTGTCTTCGTAACTCATTAAATTACCTCCAGTTATTTAAAAAGATTATATCTATTATATTTATATACCCTAAGTAAGGAAGCTTTACACCGATTAATAAAATTAACTGGCCTTAAAGCTGAATTTTCTTTAGAATATAATTATATAAAAGTTAAAATCTATAGAAATTATTTAAGTTTTTCTACTAGCTCATCATAGCATGCTAGAGCCGTAGCGCCGTATGCAGAACCAGGTCCGCCTGCCATGAAGAATACAACGCCAAGAGTTTCAGCTATTTCTTCTCTAGTAGCTCCCATTTTTATAAGAGCTGAAGTGTGAGCTATTATACAAGGTTCGCATCTTATAGCAACTGATATTCCAAGTGCTATAAACTCTTTAGTTTTCGGATCAAGAGCTTTGTCTTCAAGTGCGGCATCGTGCATTTCTCCGAATCCTTTCATTTCTGCAGAAAGAACTTCTCTAAAAGCCTTTCCGTTTTTCTGAATTTCTTTTAATTTGTCTTCGTAATTCATTAAATTACCTCCAGTTATTTAAAGTATTTATATCTCTATTATAAATATATACCCTTAGATGACAGGTATGAGACTGAATAATACTGTAAAAATTCCTTTATTCATTAGAATATAGCTATTATAAAGTGAGAAAAGATAGAGAAATCCTTTACATTTTTACTTTAAAAACAGGCTTAATCATATTGAAGACTTTATAGCCTGTGATTTCATCAGTATATGAGTCGCCGTCTTTTCTGTATCCGTGTTTTTCGAAATATTCAGAAGACTCCTCATCAGCGGCTATGACTGTAATATCAGATAAAAGAAGCTCTCTTGCTATATATTCAGTTCTTATAACGAGCCCTTCTCTTACACCTTTATCTTCAAATCCCTCATCTACAGTGAAGAAATCAGTTTTAAGGGCGTTCTTTCCATCATATTCTTCTTGAGAGCATACTGCAACACCTCTGAGCTCATCATCTATAAAAGCTCCTATTACAAGTTCTGAATCTCCTTCTTCTGACAAGTCTATATCTTTCATGCTCTTTTCAGATTCTTTCATGAAAACTCTGTCTCTAAGTTCTACAGATTTATCGTATTCTTCTGACGGAATTTTCAGAATAACAGTTTTTACCATCTTCATTCCTCCTTATATTTATTTTAATTATATATCAAAAAAGCCTCTTCTGAATCAGAAAAGGCTTTGGACAGTTTAAAATTATTTGAGACTTTATCTTATTATCTATTTTTTCCAAGTGTTAGGCGCCAGGAGAATTATTATAGGAAATATTTCAAGACGTCCTGCAAGCATTGCAAAAGAAAGAACGACTTTATTGAAATACGACAAGTCTGCAAAGCTTGAAGTCGGTCCGACAGCTCCCAGTCCCGGTCCGATATTATTGAATGTAGTAAATACAGCACTCAGAGCAGAAAGAAAATCTGGAGCGTCTATAAGAACTATAAAAAGCAGAATCACTATGCAGAGAGTATATACTATGAGATAGTCTTTAACTGCATTCAGGACTTTGCTGTTCAGACCTTTTCCTTCAAATCTCAGAGAAAAAACTCTGTTAGGATGTATCGACTGTCTGATTTCTCTAATTGCTGATTTAACCATTATAGCAAAACGGGATATTTTAAATCCTCCTGCTGTAGAGCCTGCACATCCTCCGGTGAACATCAGAAACAGTATTATACCCTGAGAAAACATCGGCCATATTCCGAAGTCAGCTGTTGAAAATCCTGTAGTTGTTATAATTGACGATACGCTGAAAAAAGAATCTCTGAGCTTATCGGCAGGACTGTCAAAGGGATCAAGATTTAAAAATATAACTAATGTCGCTATAAAGACGATTCCAAGATACCATTTTGCCTCTTCGCTTTTTAAAGCGTCTTTCAGCCTTCCAGTGAGAGCCATATAATAGAGGTTGAAATTCAGTCCGAATATCAGCATTCCTATTGCAAGAGTTATTTCTATTGCAGGACTGTTGTAGAATGCAATAGAATTGTTTTTTATAGCGAATCCTCCCGTTCCCGCTGTTCCGAATGCATTTACACATGCATCGAAAAAAGGCATTCCTTCAAGTTTTAAGATTACAATCAGAACTGCTGTCATAGCAAAATATATCATATAGAGAATTCTGGCATTAGTGCTCGCTTTTGAAACAAACTTTCCGAAAGTCGGTCCGGGAACTTCCGCTTTCATTAGAAGTGCAGTCTGTTTTGTAGATTTCGGAAGTATTGCAAGTGCGAATATCAGAATTCCCATTCCGCCGACCAGATGGGTGAACGAACGCCAGAAAAGCATCGATTTTGCCATAGCTTCAACATCAGTAAGTATACTGGCTCCTGTAGTCGTGAATCCGCTTGATGTTTCAAAAAACGCGTCTATGAGAGAAGGAATTTCACCGCTTAAATAGAATGGAAGAGCGCCGAAAAACGACATCAGAATCCATGAAAGAGCAACCGTAATCATCCCTTCTTTAGTATAGAATTTTTTCGTTGTTTCAGAGTTTATTTTAAGCACCAGGGAAACAATCAAGAGAATTCCCATAGTTATGATATAGGACTTTTTTATTATCCATGCTTCCGAGTAGTAGAAACTCAGAAGTAGAGGAATTATAAAGAATGTAGATTCCACCATCAGCATCTTGCTGAGTATGGAACGGACTATTTTAGTATTCATTAAATTTATTCCTCCCACTGTTGTATTTTATGTAGGAACCTCTCATTTTTAGAAAGGTTCTGAAAATCATATTTATTTTCTCCAAGTGTTAGGCGCAAGGAGAATTATTACAGGAAATATCTCAAGACGTCCTGCAAGCATCGCAAAGGAAAGCAGCACCTTGTTGAAAGGAGATACACCTACGAAGCTCGAGGAAGGTCCTATTTCACCCAGCCCCGGTCCAATATTGTTGAAAGATGCAAGCGAAGCTGTGAATGCTGAAAGAAAGTCAGGCGCATTCAGAGAAACTATAAACATCAGCAGAGCTACGCACGCAAAGTGCACTATAAGGTAGTCTTTTACTGAAGTTATGACATCTCTGTCCAGACTTTTTCCTTCGAAGCTTATAGACAGAACTCTTTTAGGATTCACAGATCTTCTGATTTCTCTTATACCCGATTTAAAAAGAATCGCGAAACGGGATATTTTAAATCCTCCCGCGGTAGAACCTGAGCAGCCCCCGGTGAACATCAGAAACAGAATTATACATTGAGAAAACAGAGGCCATATGCCGTAGTCGACAGTAGAAAATCCGGTCGTAGTTATAACGGATGTGACACTGAAGAAGGCATCTTTCATTTTATTAAGAGGATTATCTGCCGGATCAGTATTTAAAAATATGAGAACTGTAGCCGCAATTATTATTCCGACATACCATTTTGCCTCTTCACTTTTAAATATATCTCTGAATTTTCCTCTGAGTCCTATATAGTAGAAATTGAAGTTCATTCCAAAAATTACCATACTTATCGCAAGAGTCATTTCAATAAGAGGACTGCTGTAGGCCGCAATAGAATTGTTTTTTACAGCGAAACCTCCAGTTCCTGCAGTGGAAAATGCATTTACACATGCATCGAAAAGAGGCATTCCTTCTGCAAGAAGGATTATAATCAGTATTCCCGTCATAAGCAGATACATTTTATAGAGTATTCTGGCATTTGAAGTTGCTTTTGAAACGAGTTTACCGAAAGTAGGTCCCGGAACTTCAGCTCTCATCAGATGAACAGTCTGATTAGTCGATTTCGGCAGCACTGCCAGTGCAAAGACGAGAACTCCCATTCCTCCGACCAGATGAGAGAACGAACGCCAGAAGAGCATCGATTTTGCCATAGATTCTATATCCATCAGAATGCTCGCGCCTTTAGTAGTAAGTCCGCTTGTAGCTTCAAAGAAGGCGTCGACCATATAGGGAATCTCTCCGCTTAAATAGAAAGGAAGAGCGCCGAAGAACGACATCAGAATCCAGGACAGAGAGACTATTATCATTCCTTCTTTAGTATAAAATTTCCTCTTAGTTTCAGTTCGTATACTGAGTATGAACGAAGTTGCAAGAAGAAGTCCTATAGTAATCAGATAAGATTTCTTTATCTCCCATCTTTCAGAATAATAGAAACTGAGAAGCAGAGGAATTATGAAAAAAGTCGATTCAACGAGCAGCATTTTGCTCAGTATGGAACGGACTATTTTAGTATTCATCTATTATTCCTCATCATTCAGTATATCGTCTATATCTTCGATATACATTGCTTCAGATATTATAATTACACGGTCGCCGGATTTTATCATATCATCGCCTTTTGGAATGATAAGTTCTTCTCCTCTGATAATATAGGCAATAAGGATTCCTTTTTTCGTATTCAGATCTTTAAGGGGTATATCTATCACATTGCTGGAGAATTTCACTGCAAACTCAGCAGCTTCGACTCTGTTTTCTGCCAGACGGTACAGTGTTATAACGTTCGAGTGCTGTGAGTTTATACGTGAACGCACAACACGGGCAATGATATCTGCAACCACTTTTTTAGGAGTCACTATAGTCTGAATTCTTTCAGGATCGACTATATCCAGAAGTTCTGTTCTGTTCACTTTTGCAATCATCTTTTTGATTCCTGTTTTCTTTGCATACATTGCCACAATCAGATTCTCTTCATCTATTCCGGTAAGAGAAATACAGGCATCATAACTCGTAAAATTTTCTTCGTCGAGAGTTTCTCTGTTAGTTCCGTCATCATTTATAAATATTACTTCAGGGAAGTCTTCACTTAGACGTCTAGCTTTGTCACGGTCTATTTCTACCACCTTTATATCGAGATTCTGCTTTGTGAGAATCTGAAGAATATAATAAGTAAGTCTTCCGCCGCCTATTATGAAAACACTTCTGATTCTCTGATTCGGCTCACCGACAGAACGGTAGAACTTGACTAGAGAGGAAGTATTGCCAGTTACATGAATACGGTCTCCGGCTCTCAATACGAAATTTCCATCCGGTATGTGTATTTCATCATCTCTCTCCACGAAACAGATAAGGACTCTCTTAGGAGCTCTTTTAGGAAAATCCATAAGCTTAAGACCGTTAAGATAGCTGTTTTCTTTGACTAAAAGCTGAACCATAATAGCTTTATTTGCAGAGAAAGATCTCACGTCTATTGCAGATGGATATTTAAGGTTTCTTGCTATTCTCATAGCGGCTTCATATTCAGGATTGAGCATCAGATCTATTCCGAGACTTCTTCTAACAAATTCCATATGACCGAAATATTCTGGGTTTCTAACTCTTGCGATAGTATATTTTGCTCCCATTCTTTTCGCAATCATAGATGAAATTATATTGAGTTCGTCTTTCTGGGTAACTGAAATGAACACATCGGCTTCCGAAACTCCTGCTTCGACGAGTATAGGGTAGCTTGCTCCGTTTCCTACGACTCCCATTATATCGTTATTGCTCATTACATAGTCGAGAATATCAGGATTGCTTTCTATCAGGACAACGTCGTTTTCATCAGAAAGATCACTG
Organism: Bacillota bacterium; assembly: GCA_023420895.1. Taxonomy (GTDB): domain Bacteria; phylum Bacillota; class Clostridia; order Tissierellales; family Gottschalkiaceae; genus Andreesenia. The sequence goes on from JAEZUY010000024.1 coordinate 15,970, forward strand.
CAGAGATATTCACCAACTTTTCCGCCTCCGACTATAATTATTTTCATAATATTTCGTCAAAGATACCTCATTTCAAAAAAATGAGGAGAAATTGACGTTTCACCTCGCTTTTTATATTTATATTAAATTAGATATTTTCTCTTAATTTATATTCTATCATCTCATTATATCAAAAATGGACAATCTTTATCGCTAATAGAAAATTATTTTCAAATTTTTCAAGATTCGTCTGAAACCGCAAAAAAACAGGGATACAGAAGTATCCCTGCTGAATTTATATTAGAATTGTAAATTTTATTTACTTATATCTTCAGTTTCTTCTTTTATGAATGTATCATTTTGAAGTTCCTTAAAAGCTTCCATGAGTTCTTCCTTAGTGTTCATAACTATAGGTCCACCCCAGGCAATCTGCTCTGTAAGCTTAGGAGCCGCAAGAACTACAGTTACAGTATCCTCATCCAGAGCGCTTATTTTAACACTGTCTCCGTCTGAAAGAAGAGCCGCAGTTTTTTCACCTATTTCTTCGTCTTCAACAGATATTCCTCCGACTAAAGTGAAGAGATAGGATCTGTCGTTCTCATCCATTTTAACCTCTGCAGCTTCACCGGCTTTTATTTCAAGCACTTCGAATATTACAGGAACATTTTCAGAGCCTGAATCATCTTTAGAAGAATAGACGCTTCTTATTCCAAAATCTTCTTCTGAAACTTTTCCTTTTCTCTCAAGATAGCTCGGATGAGACATTTTCTTGTCAGACGGAAGATTTATCCATATCTGAAGTCCTAAGAGATGTTCTTCTTCCTGGAAAGTTTCAGAGTGCATTATTCCTGAGCCCGCATTCATCCACTGAACCTGTCTGTCAGTTATTCTGTGTTTGTTTCCAAGGGAGTCCTCGTGAGTGATTCCGCCTTTGTGTATATATGAGACAGTCTCTATGCCTCTATGCGGATGAGTAGGGAATCCCGCTCTGTAGTCGTCAAAATTTTTGCTGTCGAATGAGTCCAGCATAACGAAAGGATTCATAGTCACAGCTGTAGATTTATCTAAAACTCTTGTAAGACGAACTCCTGCGCCGTCCTGAGTGTCCATTCCTTTAAAAGTCTTTTCTATTTTTCTATTCATCTTTCAACCATTCCTTTCTGTATTTTTTCAGCATATATATCAGCTCTTCTTTTTCATCTTCATTCCATACTGAAAAGAGCGAATTTATCATCTTTTCATTTTCAGGGAAGACTTCTTCAATTTTTTCTCTGCCTAAATCTGTAAGAGAGAGTATCTGAAATCTTCTGTCAGAAGGATTCTCGTGTTTTTCTATGAATCCGTGCTTTTCCAGATTTTTTATTATAACCGGAAGATTTCCGGGACTCATCAGAATCTTCTCTTTAATCACTTTAGAAGTCAGATCTCCTTTATGATAGAGAATTTCCAGAACAGCGAACTGTCCTTTAGTGAGATTGTGTCTTCTGAAAAGTTCAACGCTCTTTCTCTCAATATGCAGCATAGTTCTGTTCAGAGCTATAAAAAGTTTTAAGTCTATTTGTTTCCTCCTGTAATTAGAACTAATTAGTTCTACTATATCATAATATACCCTGTAAAGAAAGGTTAAAACATTAAGAATGAATTATTAATTCTTAATTGTCAGAAAGAATATTGATATAAGCGGCATATTTTTCAGCATCTTCAATGAGCTTTCTAATTATTGCTGTATTTCTCCCAAATCTCTTCAGCTAAATCATACATGCCGAGAGCTTCCTTGTTTCGCAGTCTCTTCGCATCGAGTCCGTTTTTTCCGAGTCTGAATCTGTCCAGAGCGTCGGCATCTTTAAACGCTTTATAGAGAAGAACAGTCCTTTCATTAAGACTTGGATTTTCTTTTATTTTTTCTACTCCGAGTTCATCATTTCTGTCGTGGTATTTCATGATTGCATATACTTCAGGTCTGAAATTCAGTCCGTTTTCTTCACAATATTCTTTATAGTATTCTGCAGCTCTCTTTCCATGTCCGGTGTCATATTTGTCGCTGAATCTTCTAGTGTCGTGAAATACTGCACAGAGAGCCAGAATTTCTGTTTCATCTTCTGAAAGATTCAGTTTTTCAGCTAGAATAAGGCTGTAGATGAGAACTCTTATGCAGTGTTCAACTGTATGGAGCCTGCTGTCTTTCATATAGAAATTTACTCTGTTTTCCAGCCAGTCAGTCCACTTTAAAGCATTTTTCTTTACAGATTTCACTTCGGGAAGTGAAAGCACAGTTTCTAAATTCATATATTTACCTCCAAATACTGTATGTAAAAAGACCCGGCTTCCCGGGTCTTTTCTGTATTTATAAAAATATTATCTGAGTCTTGTATCGTCCGGGTCGTAGAAGAATCTGCTTTCAAGTTCAGTTTCGTATTCTTTATCTCCGCAAACTGTAACTTTGTCTCCGGTTTCAGCTTTAGCATTGTCTACAAGTGCAAAGCCTATATTCTTTTCAAGTGTGAATCCGTAAGTATAAACTGTAACTTTTCCGATTTCTTCTCCGTCTTTTTTAACGGCTGCCCCGGGTTCAACTTCTGCATGATCCTCATCGAGCTTAAATCCTAGAAGTGATTTCTCAGGTCCTTTTTCTTTTACTTTTTCAAGGGCTTCTTTTCCTACGAAGTCTTTACTCCAGTCTATAGTCCATTCAAAACCGCCTTCTATAGGGTTTGTTCCTTTAAGGTCGCTTAGAAGAGTATATCCTTTTTCACGAGGAAGGCTTGTCACGATAACGTCTGTAGTTATATTCATTATACCGTAATCTTTACCGCTTTCTTCAAGATTCTTTTCAACTAAATCTTTGTCTTCAGGACTGCAGTAAAGCTCATAGCCTATTTCTCCAGTATATCCGCTTCTTGCGATTTTGACAGGAGTATCTCCTATCGCATTATCTTCTATACTGAAGAACTTCATATCGTCCACTTTGTTTTTCAGGAAGTCATCAAGAACTTCTCTAGTTTTAGGACCCTGAACAGCGTACATAGTAGTTTTTGCCGTTCTGTCTTCATACGATACGTCGTATCCTTCTTTGTACTTGTCGAGCCATGCGATAAGTTCTTTGATAAAAAGAGTCGATATCCAGAATTTGTCTTCTGAGAGTCTGAATATTATGACATCATCCTGGATGATTCCGTCTTCATCAACCATAGTGGTATATTTTGCATCTCCGACTTTAGAGCTTCCGACTGCTCCTACGAATACCTTGTCTAAAAACTTTCCGGCATCCGGTCCTGTCACTTCGAGCAATTCGTGTGTAAAGTCGTAATATCCTACACTGTTTCTAACCGCTTCATGTTCTTTTCTTGCTTTTACATCATCTTTCTTCACTTAAATCTCCTCCTTAGAAATTTGTGTTTCAGTGATTTACAAGCTACATGATCTGAGGTTAATAAATCCCGTAAAAATATTTCATACCTCAAAATCCTCAGTTCAATAGTACTGTATGGATTGTAAATATGAATTTTTCCATATTATTACAATGATACCCATTCGCGGTAAGAACTAATCGAATATTTTTATATTTTTTGAAACGAATATCAAAATTTAAAATATCACTCTGATTTGAGACTAATTAAAACGTATTCGCATTTTCCTTCAGTTCTTATCGGAAATCCCCATCCGGCAGTTCCTGAAGACACTACTGCAGTGAATCCGTTCTTCTTGTACATTCCGTAATTCAGCCCTGTAATTTCATTTATAACTCCGACAGGGAATATCTGTCCGCCGTGAGTATGACCGGAAATCATTAGGTCAGCGCCTGCTCCGGCATTCTCTTCTGCATTTACAGGACGGTGATCTGCTACAATTGTAAACAGATTTCTATCAGCGCCATTAAGAAGCTCTTCGGCAGTCAGACGTGTAAAATCAGGAGTGAGGTCTTCTCTTCCTGCAAGGACTATATCATTGCCGATTTTAGTCCAGCTGTCTTTTAATATATGGATTCCGTTTGAAAGAATAGTGTTCTCGAGTTCCTTTTCACTATAGGCTTTATTTTTAATATAATTCTGTCTGTCATGATTTCCAAATACGTAATAAGTTCCGTATCTGCTTTTCAGTTTTCCGAGTGTTTTAAAAATATCCTCCATAGATTTTTTAGAAGTTCCTTCTTCCACGATATCTCCTGCAAGAACTACAAAGTCAGGTTTCAGAGAATTCATTTCAGCTATTTTATTTTCTAATATTTCAGGCTTCTGAATCGTTCCGGCATGTATATCGGAAAGCAGAAGCAGACTGTAGCCGGAATTCAGCTTGTCAGACTCTACTGTGTATTCAGTTTTTACTATATGTCCCATATTCCAGTAGCCGTATATCATGAAAACTGCAGTAAGAAATACCGGAATCAGACCGCTTCTGTAAAATATTCTTGTAGGCTGAAGCAGCATTTTCTCAGGATTTTTTCTTCTGTGTCTTCTGATGAAGAATGCTATGAGCTCAGTAAGAAGGAAGAAGACTATGAGATGGACTGCTATGAGCCCAACTATATTCCAGAATGACGAAAGAAAAAGGGTGAATATTCCTAAACCGATACGCAGCAGCTTTATTTTTCGGGTATCAGTATCTATTCCGTATAATGACATCCATTTTCCGAACATCCAGTAAAGTCCTAAAATTAGAACTAGGGTCATCAATATTGCAAAGATAAGAAACATACTGGTTTAAACCTCCCGTATTTTCAAAATTAAATTATAATTTATATTATATATTATAGTTTCCCTGAATTTTTGAATATAATCTTGATAAATCTATTCATATAAGGAGTAATTAAAGTCTTCTTCATTATAATAGTTTGATAATATATTATCTGCTGCTTAATTTGCATTGAGCTTAAAAAATAAAACAGCATTTTACACAAACTTTACATTTGGACAGTGAAATTCAGGTAAAATTTTAAAAAGGAGTTTTTTGGGAGTGATTTCTAATGTGAATGGAAAATTTTGAGTCAGGAATAATCTTGAGTTTTATGGATGCATTTTTCATTTTCTTTACTTTCTTCTGGGCGGCCGCTATGCTTATTCTGACTTATATATTCGGAATAAGACCTATAGGAAAAGAGAAGAGATGCACTGCGAAGACTAGAGGAAAAGTTATAAGACCGTCGAATATAAGATACGGAGATATTCCAATCCCATTAGTTGAGTACTATGTCGGAAATAAGAGATATAAAGTGGCTGGACCGAAGTTTAAATCTGGAGCCGCTGTATCGATAAGTTCAACATTCGGAAATCCTGAAACTGAATTTGAGACTAATATTTCTGACAGAGAGAATCTGCCTGATAAGCTGACAGTAAAATCAAGAGGGAACAGTTTTATGAGTATCAGGAAATCTCCTCTTATGGAGCTCTTTCCAGTTGGAAGTGAAGTCGATGTGCACTACAATCCCAGAAGACCGGGAGAAGCTTATGTTCACAGATATGAGGGTCATTCGAAACCCATGACAGTAATGCTAATAGTGCTCACTGTTATCATGATGATTATATTTATATCGACAGTTTTTGTTGTTTTAGGAAAGAATGTGCTGTTTTACTTTATGGCATAGAAAAGGATTTTTGAAAAGGTTTTTTGTATAAATCTTGAAACAAGCTTCTATAATTTATTTAAATAAATATTTAATGCAATTTTTATTTAAATAAATTTTAAAAGGGGTATATAAATGAATATGAATATCGCTTAAAATAGCGGGCGGCAAACAGACAGTTAACACTGTCTTAATAATCACATAATACAGTTTTTATATAGAAAATATATACTGTAAATATATATTCCTATGGACGGAGGGGAAAATATGAATTACGGATTAGTAGATATCGGTTCCAACACTATTCGTTGTAACGTTTATCATATATTGGAAAACAAGGAGTTTGAACTTTTATTCAGCAAGAAATATACAGCTGGACTGGCAGCATATGTGGAAAGCGGAAGTCTTTCTAAAAAAGGAATTTCAAAGCTGCTGAGAATTCTTAAGGGAATCCGTCTTATGACGGACCAGGTAGACCTTGAGAAACTTTATGTATTTGCCACAGCATCTCTGAGAGGAATAAATAACTCTGAAGAGGTACTGATGGAAGTCAAGGAAGAGACAGGAATTGAAATTGAACTGATAAGCCAGGAAGAAGAAGCGATTCTAGGTTTTCTGGGAATTCAGCATGCTACATCTGTAGAGAAAGGAGTATCCTGCGATATAGGGGGAGGTTCTACAGAAATTGTTTTATTTGACAGAGGTCTGGAGGAGAAAATTTTAAAGCTTGATCAGGGAAGTTTATCTTTATACCGCAGATTTGTGGATAAAATTCTTCCATCTAAAAAGGAAATCCATAAGATGAAAAGTTTCATTCGAGATAAATTGAGTAAATACGATTCCACACCTAAATTTAACACCCTTGTAGGAATCGGAGGTTCTGTCCGTGCAGCGAGAAATGTGATTATGGAGATTTACGGCACAAAAAAAGGAGAACCATTCAGTGTCAATATGGCAAAAGACTTATTAGACAGAATTGAAGAAAAGAATCGTGAAACGATTTCGATGCTTCTGAAAGTCAGTCCGGACAGAATTCACACCTTTACTCCAGGATTGATTATTCTTTTAGAACTCTGCCGCCACTTTAAAGTAAAAGAAGTGAAAGTTTGCGATAACAGTATTCGGGAAGGATATCTAATTAAAAGATTGGGGGAATTATAATGAAAGATTATGACTATATGCAGAATAGGGAGGTTTCATGGCTCCGCTTTAATGAGCGTGTACTGGAAGAAGCGGCTATGGAAAACGTCCCTCTGCTTGAGAAACTGAAATTTATAAGTATTTTCACTTCGAATCTGGACGAATTTTTCATGATTCGTGTGGGAAGTCTCCATGCCTTAGAGACTTTAAAAAAGAAGGTTATTGATAATAAGAGCGGTCTTACTCCTAAGGGACAGATAGAAAAGATTATGGAGATGCTTCCTCCTATGATGGAGAAGAAAGACCGTCTATATAAGGAAGTTACAGAGGATTTAGAAGAGCATGGAATTTTAAGAATGAACTTCGGCTGTCTTACTGAAGAACAGGAAAATTATATTGAAGATTTTTATTACAATAAAATTGATGAACTGGTTTCACCTCAAATAATTGACTGGAACCATCCTTTTCCATTTTTAGAAAACAATAAGAGATTTATCTTTTTAGAACTGGAAAGAGATAACGGCAAGACTTTCGGTCTCGTTCCAATCAGAAAATCATATCCTGACTACATAATTCTGCCTGGAGGCAGATTCATGTATATGAGCATGGAAGATATACTGCTTCACTATGTAGACGAAGCTTTTCCAGGATTCAAGATTTTAAGCAAGCATGTCATTTCAGTAACAAGAAACTTTGATCTTTCTGAAAGTATTGAGAGCAAGGACGAATTTGACGACTTCAAGGAATATATGAAGGCGGCTCTGAAGAAGAGAACTCGTCAGGATCCTGTCCGTCTTCAGTCTAGAGGGAAGCTGCCGCATCATATTCTGAAATTCCTTTTAGAAAAACTGGATATGCATAAAAGTCATTACTTCCCGCTGGAAAGCCCGATAAATATGTCGTATGTATTCGGACTTATTGATGATATCCCTACATCGATTGCGGAAGAACTTCTGTATAAGGATTTCAATGCCTACCATCTGGAAAATGACGGAAATGAATCAATGATTGAAAAGGTTAGAGAAAAGGACCGTCTCCTGCTTTATCCTTTTGACCATGTGGATGCTTTTCTTCAGCTTTTAAAAGAGGCTTCAGAAGACCTGAATGCACATCGATAAAAATAACTATATACATACTTGCAAAATCGTCACAGGTGGCAAAATATCTTTGTCGTGCGGCAGAAGCGGGAAAAGAAGTTACTGTATTTATGGAGCTGAAAGCAAGATTTGACGAGGAGAGAAATATTCAGTATTCAAACAGACTTTATGAATCTGGATGCAATATCATATACGGTTTCTCTGAGTATAAAACTCACTCTAAGATATGTCTTTTAACTTTCAGAGATAAGAATATGAATAATCACTATATTACACAGTTAGCTACAGGAAATTACAATGAATCGACTGCAAAACAGTATACTGATTTCTCATTCATCAAAGCTGACAAAGCTTTTGGTCTTGACGGTGTGGATTTCTTCAAGAATATGGCTATAGGAAATCTGAACGGAAAATACGGGCATATTCTTCAGGCGCCTACAGGACTTAAACAGCGCTTCATGACTCTTTTAGACAGAGAAATTGAAAAGGGAAAAGACGGATATATATTTGCTAAATTCAATTCTCTTACGGACAAGGATTTCATAAATAAATTCAAAGAAGCAAGTGAAAAGGGAGTTAAAGTCCGTCTTGTAATCAGAGGAATCTGCTGTATCCTTCCAGGACTTAAAGACTATACTGAGAATATCGAAGTTCACTCTATAGTCGGAAGATTCCTTGAACATACTCGTCTCTATGTATTCGGAAAGGGAGAAGACCGTCTGATGTATATTTCATCTGCGGATCTCATGACGAGAAATATGGAGAGAAGAGTTGAACTCGCTTCACCTATCTACGACAAGGAGCTTCAGGAACAGCTTATGAGGTACTGCGAGATTGTCTTCGGAGACAATATAAAGGGACGCCGTGTAAATGAAAAAGGAGAATATGAAACAATTCCTCAAGGAGATAAACCTCTTTCTTCTCAGGATTATTTCATTGAAGCAGCTGAAAAAAGAGAGGCAGAAAGTATTGAGAGAAGAGAGAAAGAAGCTGAAACTTTATCAGAATCTGTAAACAAAGAGGGAAGAGAAGTTCATAATCCGGCGTCAGAATCGAAAATGAAAGCCGAATCTGATTCAAAATCTGAAGTGAAAACTGAAACAGAGGCGAAAATTCAGAAGCAGACTGAACCGGATTCTCTATGGCAGAAGATAAAGAGCATTTTTAAGAATTCTTAATGACAGAAAAGAGATTTATAATATAAGAAAAGGCAGCCGTCCGGCTGCCTTTTTAATTTATTTTAAGTAAGCAATTATGGTCTATACATTCAGTCCCATTTTAAAAGCCTCATCCGTAATAGGAGTTCCTTCGACTAAACCTGCATCCATGACTTCTGTAGCATACAGTCTTCCTTTTATATCATATTCTTCTATATGCTCGACAAATCCGTCTAAATCACCTAATGAACGCTCTACAATTTTTCTGTCGAGTCCCGCAGAAACAATATAGTATACTTCTTTCTTTCCGAGATTCTGCCATATTGGATAAGTTCTGTCTATAAATGTTTTCATCTGAGCTGTAATCCCGTAAAAATAAACTGGAGTTGCAAGAACCAGCACATCTGCTTCTTGATACAGTTTAAGCAGTTCTTTCATATCATCGTCCTGAATGCAGGTTCCTCCGTTTTTCATACATGCATCGCAAGCCTGACAGTAGTTAATCTGTTTTTCTGGCAGTCTTATCAGTTTTACCTTATTTCCGCTTTCTTCTGCACCCTCAAGAAATCTTTCACACAGAATTTGAGAGTTTCCGTTCTTTCTAGGAGTGCTCGATATAATAAGTACTTTTTTCATTTTAATACAATCCCCTTTCTAGCAGTGAAAATTACTTCTGATTTTTAAGATTGATTTCATCTGCTGCTGACTGAAACATTTTTTTCAGTTCTTCTATACCCTCAATCATTGTTTCGTATTTTGAAAAGTTAGCCGGATTCAGTTTTTCTTCAAGTCTTTTTCTGTAATTCAAATAGTGATTAGTCAGAATTTTCAAACCTTCGTCTGTAAGCTCAACAAGAGTAACTCTTCTGTCATCAGGAGAAGGTTTCTTTATTAGAAGTCCCATCTTTTCGAGTTCTTTTACTAGAACTGTAATATTGGGAAGTGTAATCAGCATATCGTTTGATATATCTGAGATTTTTACATCTTTTCCTAAATTATATAAAGAATAGAGAATATGAAAATGGCTCGTTTTCATACCGGGCGGAAAATCCGGATAAAGCTGTGCTGTATCTTTTGCAAGATGCAAAGCGTTCAATATATTCTGCAGCATATCTTTTGACATCTGTTTATCTCCTTAATTCAAAATACTTATGTTACATAATTATTATACATAATAAAATTAAAATTGTCAATTGCTTCGGTATTCAAAGGCTTTTATCCAGTG
>JAEZUY010000019.1 GCA_023420895.1 Bacillota bacterium
TTGGCCAGTTCTCACTGACTGTTTATTTTCAGCTCTTTGCTGAATGGAATTATCGTTAATTTCGCTGTTGGAATTAACTTATGGTTATCTGCTGTTCATTTTTCAAAATTCAGTTTCTCTGTAGCGCTTGTCTCGCGACTACTTTATCTACCATACCAGCTATTTTTAATTTCGTCAACAGTTTTTTTAAAGTTTTTTTAAGTTTTTTTATTTTCTTTTAAAATACTGTTAAATAGCTGTGAATTTATTTCCGCCGTCCTTTTTCGACAGCTTTTTCATTCTAACTCATATTTTAAATTGTGTCAACGGGTATTTTTATTTTTTTTTATATTTTTTTCTAATTTCAATATTAAAGTTCTGTTATTTTGTGTTAAATAAGCCATTTTCATAAACTCAACTTTATTCTTTTCTCCCAAACTTCTTCTTTTGCTGTTATAATATAAGTAACAATAACTGAGGAAAGGAATGTTTCAAATGAACGTCGCAATAGGAGTTGCAGAATTTAAAAGTATAGCAGTCGGACTCGATATGCTTGATAAAATGACTAAAACATCTTCAATCGATATAATAGACAACAGAACTCTATGTATAGGGAAATTTCTAGTTACTATTTCTGGAGAAGTTGCGGATGTACAGGCAGCAATAGACAGAGTTAAAGAAGAAGCAGGATCAAGTCTTATAGTTGCCGGGGTCATTGCACGTGTTATGGACGGAGTCGTTGAAAAAATAAATGCCAGAATAGACAGAACCAATATATCTGCTATAGGTGTTATAGAAACTCAAAATTTAAGTACAGGAATAATATGTGCAAACACTGTGAAAAGAACTGCTCAGGTTGAACTTCTGAGAGTATCTCTTACAATGGGGCTCGGCGGAAAATCTGTAGTTACTTTCACAGGAGATATTGCTTCAGTAAGAGCCGCTTTAAGCGCTGCTGAATCTGAACTAGAAGAAATGAATATAAATGGAAAAATACTGGCATCAGCTGCTATAGCTTCTCCATCAGAATCATTTATAGAAAAATTTAACGCTTAATCATTGAAAATAATATATTTATAATAAAAAACCAGACATATTTATGTCTGGTTTTCTTTATTATTTGAATTCTTTTTCTACTCTGTCTATTATCTTTTCATATATGGGTATCATATGAGGTTCACTGCTTTTTTCACTCACTTCACTGAATTTAATCCAGCCAATATCCGAATTTTCATCTTCTTTAATCCTTATATTTTCATCTTCAGACACCTCGAATAAATAAGTGAGATCCAGGTGAATATGAGGAACTATATATTTATTTCCGCTGTAATGCGATTTTACTGTAAGAAGATTTAGTGATATAGGCTTTTCTGAAACTATTTTAAAATTCTCAACACCTGTTTCTTCTTTCATTTCTTTAATCGCATTATCAAGCGGTATATCTTCTCCGTCACAATGTCCTCCAACCCAAGACCAGCTGTCATAAATATTGTGATAAACCATAAGAACTTTATCTCTCTCAGGATTCACTATAAATGCTGAAGTAGTCAGGTGAACCAGTCTGTTGTTTCTGTATACTATGTCACTGAATTTATCTACGTATAATTCCGCAAGTCCTTTTTCTGCTATTTCCTCTTCACTGAAGGGCTCGTAATTTGCAACGGCCTCTCTATAGTTTTCTTTACTCATTTTTTCCCTTCTTTCCTTCATAAAACTTATTTTATCTATACAACCTGTCAAAGCTGTAATTTCACATTTTATACCGGAAAGATCAATTATTCTCTATTGAACTGCCGGCATTTTGAACATCTCTATAATACCATTATACGCAAAAGAGTCAAAATGATATATCACAAACTTTAACAAAATATGCAAAAAAGAGACAGCCTTTCAAAAATCAAGACTGTCTCTTCAATATGTCTATTTTTTATTACTGCTCTTGAGATTCTGTTTTTGACGGTGAATCTGAACTGTCTCCTCTTACCGCTCCTTCAAGAATATACGAAACATCCTCGTCAGTCAGTTCTACATTATAAAACTTACTGCAGAATTCTTTCGTATTTTCAGCTATGTCTATATCATATTTTTCAGGATATAGAAGATTTGCAAGCCACTGAAGTCCTAAAACTCTGTTAACTGAAGGCGGTCTGTCCATCCATGAGAACGGAAGTTCTGGTGTCTGGTAAACTTCTCCGTCCTGAACAGCTTTTATTTCCTGCCATACAGGATCTTCTTTTATATGAGAATATGTTCCGCTTCTTGAATCAGATGATGAAATTATAAGCTCTGGATTCCATTCAAGAACTTGTTCCATCGAAACAGGTGATCTTCCTTTCACCTCTTTAGCATCAACTTCAGCTACATTATTTGCCTGAGCATATTTAAGTATTGTAGAACGTTCCGAAGATGCCGGTTCAGTTTCAAGCCCTTCAGGTCCCTGTGCATAATAAACTCTTACTTTCTCATCCTCAGATAAGTCACTAAGTTTTTCTTCAACATCTGAAATTATTTCTTTAGCATATGAAGCAAGTTCTGCTGCTCTTTCCTCTTCTCCATAGATTTCACCTAAAAGTTCATATGTCATGTCCATTTCTTCAAAAAGACCTGTAACTACTACTACAGGTATATCAAGCTGATCCTGAAGCTCATCTGCATCGCTTATGTCAGAATCCTTTATTTTTGAAGTTCCTACCTGCAATATGATTTGTGCGCCTGAACTTATAATTTCTTCTTTGTTCAGCTCGCTTCCTATCTGAATTCCTCCTAGACTTGGAAGTGCTGCAAGATCCGGAAGATATTTAGCCTCATCTTCTGTAAGTTCTATAGATGATCCGGCCATTTTTTCAGGATTCATAGTATACGCAAAAATCATACCTGCCGGTGAAGTGAAATATACTTTCTCAAGTTTTTCAGGTGCAGGTATTTCTACTGTTCTTCCCGCATGGTCCGTTATTTCAACAGTTTCTGCAGTATTCGACTTTTCCTCTGTGTCTTTTTCTTCAGCAGTCTGTTCCTGTTTTACAGGTGTTTCTTCTGGTGCCTGCTCTTTTTCACCGCATCCGTAGAGCGATACAGAAGTTATAGCAAGAGCTGTTAAAAGTGCTATCGACTTGGCTCTGAATTTCATATCTTTGTCCTCCTTAATTAAGTAAACGTTATCCTCATTCTAATATATATTCATATTTTCGTCTACATGTCAAAAGTAACAGAACGGCTTTACAATGCTTTAAATTTTTCATTTAAAATTAAATTAATATACTATAAAAAGGACTGAAGATTCAAATCTTCAGTCTTCTCAGGATTATCTATGAAAATATATATTTAATAGTGTCTATTGATTTCTAACTAATCTATCAAGAATTTCAATTATATATTCTTTAATATCTGTGTCTCAGAATAATAAATTTTTATCTATTCCGCATCCGGCTTATAGCCTACAACAGTATATATAAATCCTTTAATCTGTTTGTCGCAGATATCTGTAAATCCGTTTCTTCTCATTCTGTCTGCAATATCATGTCTGTTTTCTATATGACAGTCTCCGCTTTTTAAAAGTTTAAATATTATATTATTTTCTACCCATCCTGCAATCCCGCTTACTCCGGTATCGGATAACAAATATAAGCCTCCAGGCTTAAGCACTCGGTATGCTTCCTTCATAGCTTTGTCAGAATCAGGATAGTGGTGGAAACTCTGAATGCACGTCACAACATCAAAACTGTTATCTTCATAAGGCAGACAGTCTGCCAGACCCTGTTTGAAATGCGCATTTTTAATATTTTTAGATTCAGCTACCTCAATCATTTTTTCTGAGAGATCTAGTCCATGATATTCTGCATCTTTCTTTGCAGCGAGATTGTCTATAAGAAAACCTGTCCCGCAGCCTACATCTAGAAGATTATTATAATTAAAATCACTCAAAAACTCCTCTGCATCTGCACAGCTCACTTTTCCGGCTCCCGAATAATTTAATGAAGTATTGCTGTCGTATGTTTCGGCCTGCTTGTCAAAATGACTCTGTGATTCTTTTACATAGTCTTTCATTCTAACACCTCTATTCTCTAAATATGATACCGATTATCAGTCTAGTTCAATTTTATAATATTTTAACCGCTTTTTCTAGAATATTTAAAAAACTAATAAAAAAAACCGGACTTCTTTAAAAGAAATCCGGTTTAAAATATGTATGGCGCGCCCATGAGGACTTGAACCCCAAACCTTTTGATTCGTAGTCAAACACTCTATCCAGTTGAGCTATGGGCGCATAAAATTAATGGCTGGGGTAGCTGGATTCGAACCAACGCATGTCAGAGTCAAAGTCTGATGCCTTACCGCTTGGCGATACCCCAGAATTTATTGGAGCGGGTGAAGGGAATCGAACCCTCGCAACTGGCTTGGAAGGCCAGGGCTCTACCACTGAGCTACACCCGCATATGGTGGATGGGACTGGATTCGAACCAGTGAAAGCTTAGCTAACGGATTTACAGTCCGTCCCCTTTGGCCAACTCGGGAACCCATCCAGAATAAATGGAGCTGGTGAGAGGACTTGAACCCCCAACCTACTGATTACAAGTCAGTTGCTCTGCCAATTGAGCCACACCAGCTTATTTTTTATATTTTAAAACAATGGCGACCTGGAAGGGACTCGAACCCTCGACCTCCAGCGTGACAGGCTGGCATTCTAACCAACTGAACTACCAGGCCGCAAATGGTAGCGGCGAACGGATTTGAACCGCTGACACTGCGGGTATGAACCGCATGCTCTAGCCACCTGAGCTACGCCGCCATATATGGCTCCTGGGGTGGGATTCGAACCCACAGCCTACCGGTTAACAGCCGGGTGCTCCACCGTTGAGCTACCCAGGAAAATTCACTACGCCGTATATCTTAACATCTAAATTAAATCTTGTCAATAAGTTAAATAAATTTTAACTGTCTTTTTCTATTATAGTTCCGGACATAGCATCAATCTTATACTCTAATTCAGAACCTGACTGATCAATCACCTTTACTTCCATGACTAATGTATTATTGTCTATGTTCAGCTTCCATTCGGAAAGACTGTAATTCGGTCCTGCATCAGCAAGAGCGGCATTCAAGAGAGAGTTCACATTTGGAACATCTGAAAGACTGAATACTTCGCTCATATCAGTATCTTTCTTTTTCTTCTCTTCATAAACTATTTCGCCAGTTTCACCGTTTATTTTCATTTCATTTTTTTCATTGTTGGCCTTTCCTTCTACCTTATAAATATACGTTCCATCTTCTGTATCCAGTGATATTTTTTCAAGTGCTGAATTAGGATATTTCTCTGAATATATTCTGTATGCATCATCTGCCGACAGAGTTACCCCTGCAAGGTCTTTAGAAGAGACTTCAGGTATGTCCTGAGCTTCTGCACTTTCAGCCTGACTGCTTCCTGAATTCTGCTGATTTACATTTTCCTGTTCTGTTTTAGGCTTTTCTTCATTTTTATCTGTTCCTTCCGCTTCAGCTTTCTCAGGTTCAGAACTGCTGCTGTTTTCTGCACTTTTATTAACTGCCACAGTTTCTTTCGCATTTCCGGACGCATCTGAATCCTGGATTTCATCTCCAGAACCGCATCCTGCAAGCATTCCTGCTGAAAGCAAAGCAATTATAGACAGTGTATATATCTTTTTCATAGTTAATCCTCCTATAAACGCCTCATTTTATGTTCTGAATAGCATATATATAGATACCCTATTTTCATCTTCTTGAACCAGTGCAGATATCTGTTTTATTCTTCTGAATACTATAAATCTGTTAAAATTATCCTCTCAGTTTAAAATTTATCGAACCATGATTTCATAGTATCTGTAATTTTTACTATTTCTTCTTCTTTGATTATATATGGAAACATTGCATAAATATATTTTAGAAAAGGTCTGCTGAAAACACCTCTTTCATATGCAAACTCCTGATATCCTCTTATGATTTCGGAATTCTTTGCCTCTATACATAAGCATCCGCCCATTATTCTCACTTCTTCTATAAGAGGATGAGAGAAATCTTTCATTTCACGTTTAACTATATTCTCTATATTTTTTATTTTATCCATATAATTTTCTTCTTCAAAAAGTTCTATAGATTTAAGAGCTGCAGCACATGCAAGAGGATTTCCCATAAATGTAGGTCCGTGCATTAAAGCATGTTCAGGATTTTCATCATAAAAAGCATTAAACACTTTTTTATTCGCTACAGTTGCGGCATGGCCAATATATCCTCCTGTCAGAGCTTTTCCCAGAACTAAGATATCTGGAAGAACTATGTCTGCGGCAAATCTGTTTCCTGTACGTCCAAATCCAGTTGCAACTTCATCGAATATAAGAAGGACATCATATTCATCACAGAGTTCTCTTGCTCTTTCAAGAAAAGATATATCATACATAAGCATTCCGCCGGCTCCCTGAAGAAGCGGTTCAACTATAAGACAGCTAAGTTCGCTGTGATATTCTTCAAAAGCTTTTTCGAGCGCTTCTATTTCAGTCGGAATATGAATTACATCTTTTTTGTCTCCATAAGCTTCCAGAACAAAATGATAATCTTCATCATCGCCTACTTCCATTGCTTTAAAAGTATCACCATGGTATGCGTGTTTCAGTGCCAGAACTTTCGTTCTTTCTTTTCTTCCCTGATTCATATAGAACTGAAGAGCCATTTTTAACGCTACTTCAACTGCCACACTCCCTGAATCTGAAAAGAATGAATAATCTAAATCTCCTGGAAGCCATTCTTTAAGTTTTTCTGAAAGCTTTTCCACCGGATCATGAGTAAGCCCTCCAAGCATTACGTGAGAAAAATTTTTTACCTGAAAAATAATGGCCTCGTCTATTTCAGGGTGCTTATAACCATGAATAGTGCTCCACCATGAAGAAACAGAGTCTATAAGCTTCTTATCTTCAGTAAATAAATATACGCCTTCTGCATCTATAATTTTATAAGGCTTTTTCATAGTCTTCATCTGTTCATAAGGATACCAAATCATAATATTCCTCCTTTTTACCGTAAGTTTTAATAGTAAACTGATTCGAGATTTTCAAATGAAATATCCAAATCAGAATCTCCTTCTTTCACACAGGCAATAACTTTTGCTCCTGTTATATATTCACACATTTTAAGATTGTCTTCATGCATAGTATTTCCCGGCTCAAAACGGTTGAGTATAATCCCTTTTAAGGGAATTCCTTTCTCTTTCATATAAAATGCAGTAAGTCCCGCACTGTTAATAGTTCCGAGCCCTGCATCAGCAACCATAATACATCCTGATTTACATAATCTTATAATATCTGAAAGCCATATTTCTTCATCATCAAATCTCATTGGACAGAGTATTCCTCCTGCTCCCTCAATCGTGATATAGTCATACTTATCGTAAACTCTCCTAAATTTCTTATACACATTTTCAAGATTTAAAGGATTTCCCTCAAGCTTTGCCGCTAGATGAGGTGAAACTGCTTTTTCATATATATAAGGACTCATCTCTTCTATAGGCTGACTGATACCTGAAATATTTTTAACTTCAACTGAATCTCCAGGAATAAGTTCACCATTTTTATCTCTTTCATTTCCGCTCATAGCCGCTTTAAAATAAGCAGAAGATTTTCCATTCTCTCTCAGTTTTTTTATAATCAGACCTGTAACATAAGTCTTTCCGATATCAGTTCCTGTCCCTACAACAAATAAGCTCTTTCCCATTTTAAAACTCATCTCCAAACTATATAATATTTTTTCTTCTCAAAGGAATCAGTCTCTTTCCTAAATATGCCGCAAGAATACACAGGAGAATGTCCCCTGGAACTGCCAATAAAAAACAGTAAAGAAACAGCGGCCACAGACCTATCGGATCTCCAAGATATAGACTGCTTATGAGCGAATAATATCCCATTCCGAATAAATAAACTATTCCAAGCCCTATGAAATTCGCTGAAAGAAGACGCTTATAGCTCGGATCCTTATCTTTGTTGGCAATTTTTCCTGTAACAAATGCAGCTATTGCAAAACCTATTATATAGCCGAAACTAGGATTGAATATGTAATTTATTCCTCCGCCCTGAGCAAATACAGGCAGTCCTGCCAGTCCTAAAACTATATAAACAGATACGGCCGCGAATCCTCTCTTTCCTCCTAAAAGAAGACCTGAAAGCATAGTGAAAAGAAACTGAAGAGTAAATGGAACCACTGGAACAGGAATCTTTATAAAAGCTCCTGCAGTTATGAGCGCCACAAACATCGCTGTCAGTATCATACTCTTAGTTTTTTCTGATTTTTCTTCTTTGAAATTATAATCGCATTCATCTAATACTAAAGTTTTATTTTCATTTTTCATATAAATACCTCCCTAAAATCAGATATTAGCATATGAAAAATCTATTGTCAACCTATTTTATTTTTATGGTTAACTAT
>JAEZUY010000016.1 GCA_023420895.1 Bacillota bacterium
CTTTCGGCAGTTCTCATACTTATAGCAAGTGCAGTCATGATTCTGTATAATATAATAGACAGAAGAACTAGAGATTAGGAGGATTATTATGGAATTTTATTCAGAACTTAAAGAAAAGTTCAGAAAAATACTGGAAAAAGAAAATTTGCTTAATGACGAGGTCAGCGTAATAACTAAGTCTTTAACTCCTGAAGAGGCTATAGGAAAAACTGAAAGAAAAGATTTTCCAATTCTGAACGGAAAAGAAATAATGATAGAAGCGGAGTATAAAGGAAGCAGAGGACAGGCGTTCACATCTTCGCCGTGCAATTACAGCGGGAGTCTCAAGGAAATTTCTGAGCTGGATCTTTCAGATGATTATAATAAGTCTATATTCATTTCTTCAATGAATGCAGTTCTTCTCCATTTGGGACTTATAAGCGGAAATATCCACTGCAAGAATGAAGAGCCGGAAATGTGCGCAAAATTGATGCGAGAATATATGGAAGAGAATTTCAGAGGAAAGAAAGTGGCGCTTGTGGGATTTCAGCCTGCGATGCTTGAAAATATAAAAGAAGTTGTAGATTTAAGAGTTCTCGATTTAAATGAAGACAATGTAAATACAGAAAAATATGGAATTATGATTGAAGACGGAATAGAAAAATATGAAGAAGTGGTTCTAGACTGGGCTGATGCAGTTCTATGCACAGGAAGCACAGTTCTGAACGGGAGCATAGTGAATTTCATAGATATAGGAAAACCTGTTATATTTTACGGAACATCTATATCAGGAACTGCTTATTTAATGAATCTGACCAGACTCTGCTATTATCCAGGCTAGAATAAAAAAAGACATAAAAAAGACCTCTATAGAAATATAGAGGTTTCATTCTGCTTCAGAAAGGTGTTTGAATAGAGAGACAATCCATCCGATGAGGATTCCGTCTGCTGTTGTGATTATATATTTTGACGAAGTAAGCGGACCTTCTAGAAGAAAACCCAGTACAAGAAACAGCACGATGCTTATGGCCATTCCCAAAAGAGTCTTTTCCAGTGTTTTAAAAAGCTTTCTTCCGGGACCTTTTAAGAAAATATTGCTGAAAAAAGCAAATGATATAAGTACGATAAAAATCAAAAGAAGACGATATATCAAGAGAGTCACCACCTTAAAAAATATATTATTTCTTATATACCCAATTATAAACAAAAAAATTAAATATAAAAATATATTAATGGTATAATAGAGTTATAAATATATATACAATTATGGAGGAATTTAGAAATGGATACCTTTACCGCCATTAATGAGCGTATGGTGACTATGGAATTTGAAGATTATTCACTGCCAAAAGTTATTCTTGAGAATATCATAGAAATGGCTGCCAAAGCTCCATCGGCTAAGAACAGAAGACCTTGGAAGTTTGCAATTATAAGAGGAGATAAGCTTGAGGAGTTTGTAAAGTTTATAAATAGCCATGATATAGATTTCGATGTGAAAATAAAGAACATGGAAGACGCAGCGGCAATCATACTGATATTCAATAAATATAAAAAAAGAGAAGAGAATTATAATGAAATAACTGAAGAAATGGATCTCATATCTATAGGTTCGGCACTCCAGAATCTAGTGCTTTCAGCAGAGAATTTCAATCTTGGATCAATGGTTCTCGGAGATTTTGCAAAATATGAAAAAGAGATAGGAAAATATCTTGGAATAGATGATTCTTTAGTTACAGGTATAATAATCGGATTTGCAGGAAAGAACTGCGTGAAGAAGAAAAGTGAAAATTGTGAAGATATTACTATGTGGTTTGAATAAAAAATAAAGCCTCGGGTTTGGCCCGAGGCTTATATTTTTATATTTTAATTTCGAACTATTTATCAGAAGTTTCAAAAAGAACCCATGCACGGTCAACTGCCGCTATAACTTCTGGATCTTCGTTCTTAATATATTCGTTTATTTCATCCTTGTCTTTTCCTGAAGGAAAGTTTTTATCGGGTTCAATCAGTTTTGCAAGTTCTGATATTCCGTTGTCATCACCTTCATATTTTTTTAGCCATTCTTTAAAATCCATAATAAAAATCATCTCCTATATTAATCTGATACCCGAGTAAGGACAGAATTAACACTTTTTAAGTTGATGATTAGATTCAATGACTAATTTTTGAGCTTTATATGGCCAGGAATCATATTTTTGAGGTGAGTTTTGTCCATATTTTTTCTCATACAGTAATTTTCAATCTGATCTTCGTCTATTCTTCCTAAATCAAAATTATCAGCGTCTTTATTGACTATATATATTCCGCATGTAGAAGATGCGGGAACCATCATGAAGCTTTCTGTAAGTCTCACTTCAGTTAGTTCTTCAGTGTTCAGTATTCTGAAAAGTTTTTCTTTTTCTGAATGGTCCGGAAGTGTAGGATAGCCGTAAGCAGGTCTGATTCCTTCAGTGTCTCTGAATTTCCAGTATTTTTCAGAAAGGTCTGAATTAAGCTTTTCAGCTGCCGCTTCAGCAATTCTGTCTCCTAGAATTTTTACTAAGATTGCACTGTATTCATCATTTTCAGATTTGTAAATATCATGGAGCTCTTCTATTCTTCCGCCGGCAGTAGTCATAAATCCTCCTATGAAGTCTATTCCTTCACTTTCTGGACGCACAAAGTCTGCTGCTGATATATATATATTGTCATCATTTTTCTTCTGCTGTCTCATACAGTTCAGTGTTTCAAACACTTCGCCGTTTTCATCATATAAATTTATATCTTCACCCGAAGAATTGGCTCTGTATATTCCGAAGACTGCATGCGGCATCATTTTTTCATCTTTTTCAAGCTGATCTAGAAGGTCATTCGCATCTTTATAAAGTTTTTCAGCTTCCTCTCCATACTTTTCATCATCAAGAATTTCAGGATAAGTGTTTTTGAATCCCCACTGAATGAAGAAGTAAGTCCAGTCTATATAGTCTCTTAATGTTTCAATAGAATAGTCTATTCTTTCAGTTCCATAAAAATCAGGCTCTTCATCACTCAGTTTTGAGAAGTCAGATTTGAACTTATTTTTTTTCGCTTCATCATAGCTTACAAGAATCATTTCTTTGTCAGCATATGCAGATGACAATGTATCGTATTCGCTGTAAACTGAATCCACATATTCTTTCTTTTTATCAGGACTCAGAAGATTTTTACATACATCTACAGCATCTGAAGCGTCTGTAGAATGTATAACAGCTCCTGAATAGGAAGGCGCAATTTTGACTGCAGTGTGAACTTTAGAAGTAGTAGCTCCCCCTATCATTACGGGAATATCCATATCTTCTTTTTCAAGCATAGAAGCTACGTTCACCATTTCCTCAAGAGAAGGAGTTATAAGACCGCTCAGACCTATTATATCGACATTCTCTTTTTTAGCAGTTTCTACTATTTCCTCAGGAGGAACCATGATTCCGAGGTCTATTATATCGAAATTGTTGCATGCAAGAACAACACCGACAATATTCTTTCCAATATCGTGAACATCGCCTTTGACAGTTGCAATAAGCACTTTTCCTGCACTTGTAGAACCGCTCTCCTTTTCTTCTTCTATGAAAGGGAGAAGAACTGAAACAGCTTTTTTCATAACCCTTGCCGATTTTACAACCTGAGGAAGGAACATCTTTCCTTCTCCGAAAAGTTCTCCTACAGTATTCATTCCGTCCATAAGAGGACCTTCTATTACATCGAGGGCCTTAGGATAATTTTCTCTGGCTTCCAGTACATCTTCTTCTATGAATGCAGAAAGACCTTTTACCATTGAATGCTTAAGTCTTTCATTTACATCCTGCTCTCTCCATTCGAGAGCATTAGATTCATCTTTTTTAGTAACTCCCTGATACTGTTCTGCAAACTCTATTAGCTCTTCAGCCGCGCCTTTATGCTTGTTCAGAACTACAGCTTCGACTTTTTCAAGCAGTTCAGGTTCTATCTCGTCATATATCTGAATCATTCCGGGGTTCAGTATTGCCATATCCATACCTGCGTCTATTGCATGATAAAGGAATACTGAGTGCATAGCCTCTCTTATAATATTATTTCCTCTGAAAGAGAATGAGAGGTTTGAAAGTCCACCGGATATTTTAGCGCCGGGAAGATTTTCTTTTATCCATTTAGTTGCTCTTATAAAATCGACTGCATAATTGTCATGCTCCTCCATACCCGTTGCAATTGCAAGAATATTAGGGTCGAAAACTATGTTTTCTCTAGGAAATCCGACTTTGTTGACCAGCAGATTATAGGCTCTTTCGCACACTTCTATTTTTCTTTCAAAGGTATCCGCCTGTCCTGTTTCATCGAATGCCATAACGACTGTCGCGGCATTGAATCTATTAATAATTTCAGCATGATGAAGGAATTCTTCTTCGCCATTCTTGAGTGAGATAGAGTTAACGAGAGGCTTACCCTGTATCGCCTTAAGTCCTGCCTCTATAACAGAAAATTTAGAAGAGTCGAGAACTATAGGAACTTTTGAGATTTCAGGTTCTGAAGCTATCAGTTTCAGGAATACATCCATCTCATGTTCAGAATCGAGCATACCGTCGTCAAAGTTTATATCTATGGCCTGACCTCCGTTATCGACCTGGTCTCTAGCTATAGAAAGAGCTTCTTCATAATTTTTTTCTCTTATTAGACGTGCAAATTTTCTTGATCCTGCGACATTAGTTCTTTCTCCTATGCTCAAGAAGTTGTTTTCTTTTGACACAGTTACAGTTTCAAGCCCTGCGAACTTTGTGACACAGTCTATTTCCGGACATTTTCTCGGAGATTTTCCTCTGCACAGTTCAGCAATCTTATTGATATGTTCATAAGTGGTTCCGCAGCATCCGCCAACTATATTGAGATATCCGCCGTCTACAAGCTCTCTCAGATTTTCGGCAGTAGTTTCAGGCTCTTCATCATATTCACCAAATCTGTTCGGCAGTCCTGCATTAGGATATACTGAAAGATAGTAAGGAGTTTTTGACGACATGTCTTTAATGAAAGGGATGAGCTCTTTTGCGCCGAATGCGCAGTTGAGTCCTATAGAAATGA
>JAEZUY010000021.1 GCA_023420895.1 Bacillota bacterium
AATAAAAAAGACGGAAAGAATCAACTTCTTTTCCGTCATATACTCTATATTTACAGATCAAATTTGCCTTCGTCTATAGCTTCTTCTGTCAGTTCATCTGAATCTGCGAAGTGATCTGTCTCTTTAAGCTTCTCTGTGAAATAAGCGTATATTCTGTCGAAAAGCTCAAGATATTTCTCGTCTTCAAGTTTGAGTTCTTTAAATGCGTCTCTTCTCGCTGCGCCATGAGCCCCGTCGTATATATAGAACGGCATTTCCATATCATTTCCCGGTATAAGGCTCACTCTTGCATTAGATTCCACTCTTAAAAATCTCATATAAGTCTTCATTATTTCTCTGTCATCCATATTTTATGCCTCCTGATTTTATTATTGCTCTCCTATATATTATACCACTATTTTTAATTTCTAAAATTTGATTGCTGAATCTGTTTTTCTCTTAACCGCTGTAATAAGCATGCTGAAAACTCTGTCGTATATAAAGAACAGAATTTCAGCTGATATTATAAGAAGAAGCATATTTATTCTTATATCTATTTCTCCTAAAAGAACGTTTTTTGCTATGAGATATATTATAATTCCTGACAGATTGAAAAAAGCGTATTTTATAATATACTCTTTTATAAAGTCTCTCTTCTTTTCTGCCGCGGCTTTTACCAGCGGATATATTCCGAAGAACATCAGAAAATAGAGAGGAACTGTCTTCTCAGGCGTCAAGAGAAAAGCCAGCGCTGAAGAGGCGCCGTAAACCAGCGCCGCCGCTTTGTATCCGAATTTTATAAAAATAAGGGCTATCAGCACAGATGCCGCTGAAAGAACTGCGAGTCTGTTGTATCTCAGAACAGCAGTCATATAGAGCATTATCACTATTAAAGCCGCTGAAAGCCCTCCCCATGAAATTGCGCGTGTATTCTGTTTTCTTCTTCTCATTCCGTTCATATTCTGTTAAATCTGATTTATGCCGCTCAGTTTTCTAGCAGCATGAAATCAGATCTCCTCCCATACATTCGCACAGTGAATCTGCACAGCACATGCATGACATAGTTCCGCATAAGTCTCCGCAGCACGGATCTACTTCTCTGTATCCCGTATTGTAGCTCTGAGTTCTGTAGGCGCTGTTCATAGCCCTCATCTGCTCTTTTCCCTGTCTGTATTCTGCATTTGAAGGATCCATAGATATGGCTGTGTCTATATACTGATGGGCCTGGTCAAACCATCCCATATGGAATACGGTTATCGCTGAAAGAAAATACCACTCTGCATCTCTCTGTCTTATCGCTGAAAGAAGCGCATAAGCTTCGCTGTATCTTCTCGATGTCAGGAATGTTCTTATCTGGCGGTACTGAGCTTCTTTCTGATTCGAACTGTATCCCGAACTTCCCGCTCCAGAGCCGCTGTATCCGGAACTGTAGCCTGAACCCGAGCTGTATCCCGATGAGCCGTAGCTGTTCTGCTGGCTTCTGTACTGGCTTCCGGCCGCACTTCCCGCATTTCCCGTTCCTCTCTGAGATTTTATCTGTGAATAGGCTTCATTTATCTCTTTGACTTTCTCTTCGGCTAAATCAGCCAGAGGATTGTTAACATATCTATCCGGATGGTATTTCTTTATGAGATTCTTATATGCAGTTTTTATCTCTTCATCGGTCGCATTGGGACTGACTTCCAGCACCTCATAAGGATTTTTCATCTACATCTCTCCTGTCTAATCTTGTTTTCTTCTCTTATTTTCTTTCGTCTCTTTCTCATTTTTTCATGTTTACTTCTTTATCTGCTCTTTTCTCTTTCTGTACTCTTCATTTTCCGGCTCCATAGATACGGCTTTGTCCATATACTGAACCGCTCTTGCTGATGAACCTGTCCCGAGTTCTATTTCTCCTTTTAGAAAATACCACTCCGCATCTCTCTGTCTTACCGCTGAAAGAAGCGTCTGAGCTTCATTGTATCTTCCGGCTGAAATATATGATTTTATCTGACGGTACTGAGCTTCACTCTGAGCCGGAGAAAGTCCCGGATTTTCAGCTTCACCCTGAGCCTTTTTATTTTCATCATCTGATTTAAGCTTCGCTTTTAACGCTTTGTAAGGACTCTTCATCTTTATCTCTCCTGTCTAAAATCGATTCCATTTTTCTTCTCATTCCAATATATATTATATTTTCTATAATAGCTTTGTTCTTCTCTACAGGCAGAAGTTCATAAGAGCTTGCAATTGCGGCAAGTGAAGAGGTCAGAGTGAATTCTATCCTCTCTCTTATTCTCTCTCTGAACTCTGATATATTTTCATCTTCATTCATCATTCCGAATATAATCGGATTATAGCTTCCTTCTTTAAAATCTTCTTCCAAATCGTCAAACGCATCGAGAATATATATCCATCTTCCGAGATTATAAGCGAGCCATTTGAAAGCTCTCTTAGTCTTTTCGTCTTCTATTCCTTCATAGTCTGCAATTTCTTCCATTATTTTTGCAAATACATCCGCTATTTCATCGAGAATTCCGCATTTTTCCTCTTCAAGAGTCTTAATTTTTTTCAGAAGACTTTCTATCTTTCTGTATTTCTCTTCATATTTCTCTCTTGCCTTGACGCTTCCTCTTTTGAAAGCGAGACTTCCCATAAGACCTTTGAAAGATTTCTCATCTTCCCAGTCGTCTGCCAGATTGAAATAGGCAAGTATAGTTCCTATATTTGCCGCATAATCTAGCGCGCCGTCCCCGTATATATATTTTCTTCCTTTCAAAGGATGAGTTATGCATCCTTTCTTGTCTATCTTCATTCCGTTTTTTTCAAGCGATGACAGCATAAGTCCCAGAAACACTATATCGTAATTAAGAGCCGCTCTGGGTATTATTCCGTTTTCACGGTCTATAGATCTGCATATTCCGCAGTAGTAGGCTCTGAATATCTCATCGTCTTTTATTTTAAGTTCCGGACGGTATGGAACTACATATCCGAACATCTTATCTCGTCCATTCCTTTATTTGCAAGTTCATCCGCTTTTTCATTCATCGGAACTCCGGCATGGCCTTTGACCTTTATTATTTCTATATCTTCCATAGATTCGTAGAGTTCTAAAAGTCTTATCCAGAGCTCTTTGTTTTCAACCGGCTGCTTTCTCGCATTTTTCCACCCGTTTTTTCTCCACCCCTGATACCATTTCTGATTCAGACAGTTGCACACGTATGCAGAATCTGTATGGAGTCTCACCGGAAGGTCTTTCCTTTTCAGTCTTTCTAATGCTTTTATAACTCCCGTCATTTCCATTCTGTTGTTCGTCGTGTTCTTTTCTCCTCCGCAGAGTTCAAGCTTGTGTTTACCGTATTTAAAAACTGCTCCCCAGCCTCCGACATTCGAAGAACTCTGATTTCCTGAACACGCTCCGTCTGTATATATTATAATAGTTCCGTTTTTCTTCATAATCATCCCGCTTTCTTAGCTAAATGCGTCTATATTTCTAATTATAGACTAAATATACATTGTATACTATTACATTTCTCTAAATTTTCTAATAAGAATCCTCTATTTCAGTGCTTTATGGTATAATGACTATAGTGTTAAATTCGGAAAGGTGTGATTCTGTTTGGATAAAACTAGAAATTCGAAAAGAGAAAAAAGAGAAAAGACTGTTAAGATATTAGCCATAGTAGTTGCGCTTATGTTCCTTATAACTACTGTTGTGGGATCTCTGTATTCTGCATTCATGTTCTAGAATATAATATTTATTTTATACTTAACTGTTAATTGACTGAAAATTTGAAAATATACAGCTGAGCATTCATTTCCTCTGTGCATATGGAGATTATGCCTGCTTATTATAATAGAAATGCGAAGAGCCGGAATCGAATCCGGCTCTTTTTTTATAATTTTACTGATTTTCTGCTGTTTCTGAAGTTCGAATCTGAAGTCAGAATTTCCTGCAGTTATAATCCGTCTGAAAAGCTTTTCCTTCTATCTCTATTTTCCAAGCGCTTTCATTCCGTATACATATCTCAGGAAGACTTCATCTTTATTTCCGCTTTCAAGGAATCTCTCAAGTCTCTTTTCAGGACTTCCTTTCTTTTCGGCATCGTCTATGACTGCCGCATCGAATGAGCAGAACTCCTCAAAACTTCCTGTCTTTCCGAAGAACTTTCCAGAACCTTTAGTCGCCATATAGAAAAGTTCTTTAAAAGAAAATATCTTTCTGTTTTCCTGCTCATGTCTTAAAGCTTTTAGAACAGAATGCTCTTCTCCTGTATATATTCCGAGTCTTTCTTCTCTCAAAAGCTTCTTCAGAGTTTCAGCCTCATCTTCAGAAATTTCTTCTCCGTAAGGACAGTATGCATTGTTTTCAGGAAGTTCGTCTAAGAAATCCGAAATTCCTCTTCCATTTGAAAAATCGATTATATTCAGAATATCTTTATAAATATCTCTTCCGTAATCTCCGGTGTTTTCGATTTTTTCTTTTATTCTGTGCACATTTCTTCCGGCGATTTTCAGATTGGAGAGTCTTGCTATATTGAGTTTTTCTTCTATATTCTCTTCATCTTCATTTAAAAATATGAACGGTTTCACCAGAATTCTCGTATTTGCGCTCATTATGGCAAATTCCTCAAGATCATAGAGAGAATACTCTTTTCCTTCTGTTCTCTCATGACAGCAGTAAGCGCCAAGACCCAGGCTTTCTACATAATCCATAAGATAATAGCTGTCTTCAAGACTTCCCTCTGATATTATATTGAGTCTCGCCGTTCCTTCCTGCCATATGTCTTCAGATATTCTTCTGACTCTCTCTTCCTTTTTTTCAGAATCTTCTGCGTTTCTCGAAACTGCAAGACTGTTTACGAATCCTGGAATTATGAGTTTTCCGCTGTAATCGAACAGTCTAGTGTCTTTATGCTCTTCCGGAATCTCTCTGTAAATGCCCTTTATGAGATTTCCAAAGAGAATTATATATCCGTCTTCGTAAATTTCAAGTTTCCCGGGAGTTTCTGAAAAAACTATATCGCCTT
Source organism: Bacillota bacterium (assembly GCA_023420895.1). Lineage (GTDB taxonomy): Bacteria > Bacillota > Clostridia > Tissierellales > Gottschalkiaceae > Andreesenia. The sequence continues at coordinate 4,986 of JAEZUY010000021.1, forward strand.
TAAGAGCTCTCGCGTGCTTTGACAAGCAATCACCTCCGGTTTAAATATTTCTGAATCCGATAAAAGGCTCTATTTAATAGTCATAGAGCGATTCGTTGTACTCATCCACTATCTCGTAGATAGTGTTTATTCTCTTCAGAAGCATGTAGTCTATTATTATATTCTTTTCTCTGGTTTCAAGATACATCTCGCGTGTCGCAAGATCTAAGATTACATCCAGATAGCTGCTTCTGTAAATAGGTATACTCCTTGTAACATAGTAGTATCCTTCAAGACTTTTTACTACGAAATCGCAGTCTATTTCATTGAATTTGACTGCTTCATCCAGTTTTCTGCAAACTTCTTCTACTCTTTTTACATCTACGTCTGCCAAGATTACCCCTCCATTAAATTTTTAGCCTTCTTATATATTATTATATCACTAGTGAAAAAGCTTTCAATATAGTTATTTTCATTTAGAAAGGTTTTTTCTCAATATTTACATGTCTTACTGTGTTATAATATATATTATTAAATAGAGATGATTATCAGTTAAAATTAATATATGAGAATAGAAAGAGGTGCTGTTTTTGAAACTTGGAATAATAGTTGCAATGGAAGAAGAACTCAAAGTGGTTCTTAACGATATGGAAGTAAAAGATAAGTCGGAACATGCTGGAATGGTGTTCTACGACGGAATATACCATGATTTAGAAGTCATAGCGGTGGTGTGCGGAGTCGGAAAAGTGAATGCGGCTGTTTGCACTCAGATTCTGATATCTGTTTACGGAGCTGACAAAATCGTGAATATTGGAGTCGCAGGCGGAGTGCGCAAAGATATAAAACAGGGAGATGTAGTCATAGCAGATACTCTGATTCAGCACGACGTCGACGCCAAAGGATTCGGATACGATCTTGGAAGAATTCCGAGACTCGATGTTTTCGACTTCAAAAGCGACAGAGAGCTTATCGATATATGTCTTGAAGCCGGAAAAGAAGGTATAAAGGACCATCAGATATTCGTCGGAAGAATAGTTACAGGAGACCAGTTTATCGCATCTGCTGAAAAAACTGAATGGCTGGACAGATATTTCGGCGCATTCGCATGTGAAATGGAAGGAGCAAGCATCGCTCAGGTATGCCACTTGAATAAAGTGCCTTTCATAGTTATAAGATCTATATCTGACAATGCGGATTCTGAGGCTGCAGTTTCATTCGACGAGTTCCTTGAAACAGCAGTTGAAAATGCTACAGTCATACTTGAAGGACTGGTAAAAGAGCTTAAAAAAGCTGAATAATTTATTTTTCATATTAATTGATAAAGCCTCCTGAGTTTATTCGTCTGAATATCACTCAGGAGGCTTTTATATATATTATTAAAGATATTTATCTGTTTTATTTCTTTTCCGCCATTTCTCTTATGAACTTGCCGGCATATTCTTTAGCCTTTTCAAGGTCATGAGCTTTTGCGTTTCCGCACTGAACTTCGTTAGCAGCCGGAATTTCTTCCGATTTTTTAACGTTTTCAAGCGAATTCAGAACCATTTCTTCAACATCTTCAGATTCAAGATCTCCCCATATAGTCATGTAGAAACCTGTTCTGCATCCCATTGGAGAAAGGTCTATAACGTCGTCTCCAAGTTTTTCATCTCTTAAATACACAGCCATCAGGTGCTCTAAAGTGTGTATTCCCGACATATCCATTTCTTCCTTATTAGGCTGCATGAATCTTATATCGAATTTTGTAAGTTTATCTCCTTTTTCTCCAGTATATACTGTGACTTTTCTTATAAATGGAGCATGCACTTTTGTATGGTCCAGTTCAAAGCTTTCAACTCTGCCCATATTCTTCACCTCCAAAATTTATATCATTTCTTCATCTCTGCTTTTATCTAATCTCTGATAAACAGTTCGAGCAGCGGCTGTCTTTTAAGTGACGGAATTGTGAATTCCGCCTTTATATCTATATTTTCAGGCGGATTTATATCCCAGACCATAGTCTTTCCGTCTCTTATATTGAGTCCGCTTCCCTGAATTTCAACAGGAAGACTCAGCATCACTCTTATAAATGTGTTCTCTATGAGTTCTCTCTTGTCAGAACCCTCTTCAAGTCCGAGTTTTTCATATATTTCTTCAAACTCTATATTAAAATCAGCTTTTACACTGTAAGTGATTTTGCCTTTTTTCACGGCTATATAAGGCATGAAGTATTTGGCATAGTCGAGATAGCCGATAACCATGCTTCTAGCCGCATTTTTCTCAGCTTCTCCTATGAACTTCTTTATTCTGAGTCCGAGCTTTTCTCTGCCGTCCTTATAAGTCTTCTTTATCTTCACTGTCTCAATCCCGTGCTCTTCAAGTCTGTCTCTAAGACCTCTTATCAGCTCTTTTTCTTTTTCAGCCGCATCGAAATCGTCTTCTGAAACTGTTATATCAGCGAGCACCTGAGCTCTCGCATATTTATCGACATTTATGTCTATATCGATATCCGGGCTGAAAGATTCTTTTAATATAATTTCTAAAGATTCTTTTAATATAATTTCTATAAGAGGGCCGAAATGTTCTGACAGTTCTGTCAGTTCTCCTTTCACCGAATCACCATCCATTTTCTGTAGTTTACGCAGTCAGGACTTGTTCTATTCTGTTAAGGCCTTCTTTTATATTTTCCATAGATGTAGCGTATGAAAGTCTTACGAATTTATCGCTTCCGAAAGCTATTCCGGGAACTACTGCAACATTTCCTTTTTCAAGAACTAGCTTAGTGAAATCTAGTGAATCTTTTATTTCCATTCCCTGAACAGTCTTTCCTAGATATTCAGATATGTTTATCATTATATAGAAAGCTCCTTTAGGCTTTATGCATGAAAGTCCTTTTATTTCGTTAACTCTCTCGCATGCGTAGTTCTTTCTCTTTTCGAATTCTTCTCTCATGCTCTCAACTGTAGACTGATCTCCTCTAAGACCTTCAATACTTGCATACTGAGCTATAGAGTTAGGATTTGAAGTTATATGTCCCTGAATATTCGACATCAGTTTTGCAATTTCTTTATTAGATGCTGTAAATCCTATTCTCCAGCCTGTCATAGCATAAGCTTTGCTCATTCCGTTTACAACGATTGTAAGATCCTTTATTTCATCTCCGAATGATGCAATGCTCACATGTTTTCCGTCGTATATGAGCTTTTCGTATATTTCATCAGACACTACAAATATATTGTTCTCAACTGCAACTTCAGCTATAGCTTTAAGCTCTTCTTCTGAATATACTGTTCCAGTCGGATTTCCAGGACTGTTCAGAATTATAGCCTTAGTCTTTTCATTAACTGCGTTCTTTAAATCATCTATATCAAATTTGAATCCGTTCTCCTCAGCAGTTTCCACTATAACCGGAACTCCTCCCGCAAGTTTTACCGATTCAGGATAAGACACCCAGTAAGGAGAAGCGATTATGACCTCATCTCCAGGATTGAGTATAGCTGTAAAAGCGTTTGAAAGCGACTGTTTCGCTCCCGAAGAAACGACTATGTTTTCCGGCTCGTAATCAAGGCCGTTGTCTCTTTTAAACTTCTCGCAAACAGCTTTTCTCAGTTCAGGCATTCCTGCTGTTGGAGTATATCTTGTCTGCCCCTGATTTATTGCTTCAATAGCAGCATTTTTTATGTTTTCAGGTGTTTCAAAGTCCGGCTCCCCTACTCCGAATCCTATTACGTTTACACCTTTGCTTTTTAATGCGGCTGCCATAGCACTTATTTCCAGTGTAAGTGACGGTGCTATTTTAAGCGTTTTTTCCGATAAATTGTATTTCATTAGCAATTCGCTGTCTACTCAGACAGCTTCCCTTCCTTTCTCTTATTAAATTCTTAAAATGTCAAATTTGACTCGTTTTCTGTACATTAATTATTATATACTATTGTATAGAAATATTAAAGACCCGAGTTGGCCGCCGGCACATCGCCGGCATGGCTTTTCATCGGATCTTTAATATTTTCCTTCTCTGTATATGTCTTTTTTTATAAGATTGAGCATATTGAGCGAATCCACTAAATCGTCTTTATAAAGAAGTTTTATCTTCTTATAGTACTCGAACCCCTGAGGAGTGAGCTTGTAGTGTTTTCTCGATCTCCTGTCGGGCTCTTCCCACCATCCTTCTATATATCCGTCAGCTTCAAGTTTTCTCAGCATAGGATATATCATTCCGGGACTGGGTTCCCAGTAGTGGTTCATTCTGTTCCCTATTTCATCTATTATTTCGTTTCCGTAAAAGCTCTTCTCATTGAGGAGATGGAGTATATAAAGTCTTGCAAAAGCTGTCGTGCTGAGCTTGCTCGGAAACTGTCTGCTTCTTTCATTCTTCTCCATTCGTCTTCATCCTCTCGTCGCGTCTCTTTTTAAGCGCATTGAATTCTTCTTCAGTCAGATAGTAGTCTCCTATCATCGGAACTCCGTCTATCAGCTTTCCGTGACAGTCGGATCCCGCCGACTTTAAAAGACCTCTGTCATCGACCAGTTTCTGAATTCTCTTTATAGTTTCTTCACTGTGAATCGAGTGTATTACTTCCATTCCGTCTATATCGTACTGAAGTATCTCTTCTGCATATTCTCTGTGCCTTATGATTCCCGGATGTGCAACTATTGCGATTCCTCCGGCATTGTGAATGAGCTCAGCCGCTTCCGGAACAGTGATTTTCTTTCTCTCTACATCTCCCGGCTTTCCTCTGACAAGATATTTTTTGAAAGCGTCGTCCATATCCTCAGCATATCCCTTTTTCACAAGAACTCTAGCTACATGCGGCTTTCCGACTGAATCGCACTGAGCCTCTTTGAGAATCTCTTCATAGCTTATGTCGATTCCCTCTTTTCTGAGGTTTTCTGCAATCTTCGCCCCTCTTTTCGTTCTCGCTTCAGAAAGCTCTTTAAACTTTTTCTTTAAATCTTCGTTTTCATAGTCTATGAAAAGACCGACTATGTGAACTTCGTCTTCTTTATAAAGACAGCTCATCTCAACTCCGGGAATTATATTGACTCCGTATTTTCTGCCTGCTTCAAACGCCTCTTCGAGACCGTTCACTGTATCATGGTCTGTCACTGCTATCGTATCTATATTCTTGTCCGCCGCCCATTTAACTGCCTCCTCAGGACTGAAAACTCCGTCAGATGCAGTAGTATGAACGTGCATATCGGCTTTAAACATAAATCATCATCTCCATTTTATAAAGACCGGAGAAATCTTTTCTCCGGTCCCATAGTGCAGCATCAGCTGCAGTATTAAACTGCAAATCTATTTATCTCGGTTCAACTACTAATCTCATCGCAGTTCTTTCAGAACCGTCTATTTCTATATCCGTAAACGCCGGAACGCATATAAGATCGATCCCCGACGGCGCAACGAAACCTCTGGCTATAGCCACAGCTTTTACAGCCTGATTTAAAGCTCCCGCTCCTATTGCCTGAATTTCTGCTGAGCCTTTTTCTTTAACTACTCCTGCCAATGCTCCTGCTACCGAATTTGGGTTTGATTTTGCTGAAACTCTTAGTATGTCCATTACGACCACTCCTTAACTGTATCTGTATTTTATATTCTGCATTTTTAGAGGAATTTGCTGTAGTCTTCTACGCTCAGTTCAGATCTTTTGTCTTTCTTTATGAAATTCTTAAGTTCTTCCGAAAGCTTTTTAAATGACCCTTCTATTTCTTCAGAATCCATCGATGTGACACTCAGTCTGAAATATTCATTGTCTTCAGACTCTGTACTGAATATCTTTCCCGGTGCAATCAGTATGTCTCTTGCTGCAAGATATTCATAAAGCGCTTCTGTAGACTGTCCGTCCGGAAGTTTAAACCAGAAGTTCAGCCCTCCGCTCGTATTCCAGTAACTCACATTTTTCGGGAGATATTTTTCTATAGCTTTAGACATTATTCTATGTCTGAGCTCATAAACCTTGTTTATTCTCTTAAGGTTCTCATCCCATTCTCCCTTTCTCATATATACATTGAACGCTCTCTGTATGAGACCCGGAGTTGATATATCCGATATATGTTTCGCTGAACTTATATCGAAAAGGAGTTCTTCAGGAATCACTATGAATGCAATTCTGAGTCCCGGCATAAAGAGTTTTGAAAAGCTCTTTATATATATAACTCTCTCGTCTTCATGATTGTCAAGAGATTTCATCGCAGTGCTCTTTCTGCCTTTAAATTCAAGGTCGCTTAAATAGTCGTCCTCTATTATATAGAATCTGTATTTTCTTGCAAGCTCCAAGATTTTCTTCATCTTTTCTTCTGAATACGAACATCCTGTAGGATTGTGGAAGTTCGGCATCAAGTATAGAAACTTCGGTTTCATAGTCCTGAGCTTCTGTTCTAAATCCTCAATGTTGAGTCCGTCTCTGTCGAGCTTTATATTTACAGTTTCTGCTCCTCTTGATTTAAATACTCCTATCGCTCCAGTATAAGTAAATTCTTCCGTAAAAACTATATCTTCAAAATCCACTAAAGCCTTCGAAATTATATCTATCCCCTGCTGGGCTCCCGAAATTATCTGAATATTATCCTCTGTAGTATATATACCCAGTCCGCCGAGATAATCTCTTAAAGATTTTCTCAGAGGCAGATATCCTTTCGGATCCTGGTATGTGAAAGCGTGAGATTTATCGTGTTCTAATACTTCTATAATCGACTCTTTTATTTCATCTACAGGAAACAGATTCGGAGTCGGGGCAGTGCTTGCAAAATTCACTGTCCCTTCCGGAATTTCTGACTCTTCCTCTTCCTCGTATATATCGTCGAGCTTTCTCGTATAAGAACCGCTTCCCACTATCTTATATATATACCCTTCTTCTTCAAGCTTATTATATGCATTTACTACGGTTATATTGTTTACACCGAGCTGTTTTGCAAAAGCTCTTATTGTAGGGAGCTTAGTGTCGGGCGGCACTGTTCCCTCGAGTATTAGATTTTTTATCTTCTCATATAGCTGGGCATAGAGGAACTGCTTGTCCTCCTTGTCCAGCTGAATGTCTTCTAGCGGCAAAACTTTCCCTCCTAGATAAGTTCCCTGATATTTTTATCTTTAAGCATTTCTGTAAGAAGCTTAACGCTTTCTTCAAGGTCTTCTTTATATACAGTTTCAACCGCTGAATGTATATATCTTGCCGGAACTGAAACTACTCCGGCCATAACTCCAGCTCTGCTCAGCTGCATAGCCGCCGAATCTGTTGCACCGTATTCAAGTATTTCAAGCTGATATTTTATCCCCTTTTCTTCTGCAAGCTCCTTCATGTATTTCTTCATCTTAGGATCGACCACTATTCCCCTGTCTTTGACTTTTACAGCCGCTCCTTCTCCGAGTTTCACTGCGAAAGCTTCGTCATCAGGAGTGTCTCCGCTTCCTGTAACGTCTACAGCTATTCCTATATCTGGCGCTATTCCGAAAGCCGCAGTAGCAGCTCCTCTCAGGCCTAATTCTTCCTGAACAGTGAAAACTACGTATATATCGTTATCAGATTTCTCTTCTTTTAAGTTTTTCATAGCTTCTATAGCCATATAGCATCCTATTCTGTTGTCTATGCAGCTTGAAACTATTCTTCTGCTGTCTTCAGAGAATGTGTTCATATAAGTGCACATGTCTCCTATAGAAACTATTTTTTCAGCTTCTTCCCTGTCTTTAGCTCCAATATCTATAAACATGTCTGAAAGCTTCATTTTCGCCATTTCAGCTTTTCCGTTCTTAGAAATGACTCCTACAGTTCCGTCTTTGAATACGACTCTCTGGTGAAGAGAATTATAAGGACTGACTCCTCCGATATTAGTGAATCTCAGATATCCTTCTTTCTCTATCTTAGTCACCATAAATCCTATCTGGTCCATATGAGCCGCAACCATTATCTTAGGTCCGTCTCCTTTTATTCTGCATATGAGATTTCCGAGATTGTCCGTTCTTATCTCATCTGCAAGATCTTTCACTTCTTCTTTTATAAATTCTCTGATTCCGTCCTCGTCTCCTGAAGGCGAATGGACAGATACTAAATTTTTAAACAGTTCGCTGTTAACCATCTATTTTTCTCCTCCCAGTTCAGATATTATTGCGTTTAAAAGTTTCTTTGCTGCTTCTATATCTTTAGAAGACATCAGATTCACAGGAGTGTATGCGTATTTGCAAGGCACTGAAAGTTTCATGACTTTGCTTCCTTCCGCCGCAATCTGATAAAGATCAGCTCCCGTTATATTCTTTTCATCTGATGCAGTCTGAATTTCTATTCCGTTTTTTTCCGCTATATCAGTGACTTTCTTTATGAAATCTCTGTCGAATACCGCACGGAGCTCTTTAACATTTACAACAGGACCTTTTCCCATCTCCGCAGTTCCTGTCTCAGTGTTTATTCCGTCCAGAACTACAGTGCAGTCAGGCTCCACTTTCGCTCCTGCAACTCTCGCTCCGAATATTCTCACTTTGTCCATAACTGTAAAAGCTCCGTAAACTGAATATTCCGGTTCAGACTTTAAAAGTTCTATGAGCATGCTGCACGGAACTCTGCTCTCAAGCGCTTTCCCTTTTATTATATTTCCGCTGAAATCTTTAGTTTCGCTCCATATGCTCACATAGTCTCCGACTTTTACATGCTTTTCAGCATCTTCTTTGTTTTTTGCTCCGATATCTATATAAAGCTGATTTACAGAAAGCGCCTTCTTTCTCTCATCAGCTTTCTGAAGGTGTATAGGCTTTGCTCCTATGACTCCTGTCAGACCGTCTTTTCCTATTTTGACTATTTTAGAAACGAGTATTCTCTCATCGAAAGCTCCCGCTTTAGTAAATTTGAGAGTTCCGTCGCTGTTTATCTTAGTGATTATTCCTCCGATTTCATCCATAGCCGCAGACACGAGGATTTTCTTTCCGTCTTTCCTGCCTTTTTTAAAGACGATTACATTTCCGAGGCTGTCGCATTCTATGCTGTCTACATGGCCTTCAAGCTCCTGTCTGACTATATCTCTGACTTCTTTTTCCTGACCTGAAACTGCAGAGGCTTCTATAAGTTTTCTTAATAGCACAGTATCTCCTCCAATCCTTCATCGCTCAGCTCAGCTATGAATCTCGCTATAAGCTGTCCTGTAGAAACTACGTCTTTCTCGCAGATAGTCTCTGTAGATGTGTGCATATATCTAAGAGGCACTGAAAGAAGCATAGTAGGTATTCCCTGGCGGGTTATCTGAATAGATCTCGCATCAGTTCCAGTCGGTCCTGCCGTAATCTCCACCTGATACGGAATATTGTACTCTCCCGCTTTTTTCATCAGAAGCTCTCTCATTCCGTGATGTATATTTCCTCCTAAAGTGAATCTCGCGCCTTTTCCCATTTCAACGCTGTCCTCTTCAGGAAGCTCCTGAGTTCTTCCGAAAGTGACATCTATTGCTATCGCAAGATCCGGATTTATTCCGAATGCTCCTGTAGCCGCTCCTCTCGTTCCGACTTCTTCTTCAACAGAAGCCACGAAAACCACGTCTAAATCGTGAGCATATTTTTTAAGCTCTTCTCCTGCAACCAGAAGCGAGCCTATGCATGCTCTGTCGTCGAAAGTCTTCCCGCTTAAAAATCCGTTCTGAAGCTCTACAGCTTTTCTGTCTATAGTTATAGGGTCTCCTATATCTACAAGTTTTTCAGCTTCTTCTTTTTCAATTCCCATATCTATTCTCAAATCCGGAATCATAACGGCTTTTCCGTCGTTAACGCTGTATTTTTCAGGCACTATTATTCCGTTCAGCTTTCCTCCGTCTGTATGAACTATTACGTCCTGATATATAAGTGTTCTAGGATCGAATCCTCCGAGTGTGGAGAATCTCAGTCTTCCGTCTTTATCTATATTGCTCGCCATAAGTCCTATCTCGTCCATATGGGCCATGAGCATTATCTTCTTCCCGCTTCCGTTTCCTTTCTTCACAGCTATTACGTTTCCCATAGTGTCCTGAGTTATATCTTCTGCGAATTCTGAAAAGAACTCTTTCACAAGTTCGGACACTTCAAGGTCTTCATAGCCTGAAACTCCTGAAGCGTTGCTAAGAGCTTTAAGTTTTTCTTTTAGCTCCACAAAAATCCCTCCATTTATGAATTTTTATTTTAAAAATATAATCTATATAGCTTTAAGTTTTTCAACTGTCTCTTTTATTATCCAGTCAGGAGTCGATGCTCCCGCAGTAACTCCCACAGTACTGTACTTTTTAAATTCTTCCTCGTCTATCTCTTTCGCCTCTTCTATATGGTAGACATTGTCGCAGTTCTCTCTGCTTATCTCGGCAAGCTTCTTCGTGTTCGAGCTCTTTCTGCCGCCTATTACCACCATAGCGTCCACGTTTTTAGAAACCTCTCCGCATGAGTCCTGTCTTACTCTTGTAGCGCTGCATATAGTGTTGAAAACTGTCAGGTCTTTTATATATTTCTTAAGCTCAATTACGAGTCTGTCGAATTTTTCCTCAATCATCGTAGTCTGAACCATGACACATGCCGATTCCATAGGTTTAAGCCTCTGAATATCTTCCACGCTGTTCACTATATAGGCATCGTTGTTGCACCATCCGTTTATTCCTATTATCTCAGGATGGTTTCTGTCTCCGACTATTATTATATTCGATCCCGCTTCGTAGCATCCTCTTGCTTTCTTCTGAAGATTTCTCACAAACGGGCATGTGCAGTCGATTATATTGTTTCCTCTCTCTTCAGCAATATCATAAACTGAAAGAGGAACTCCGTGAGATCTTATTATGAGATTTTTATTCTCCGCCTCATCAGGACTGTCCACCACTGTAAGCCCTTTATCTGCAAGATAGTCGACTACCTGGTCGTTGTGAATTAAAGGTCCCAGAGAATATACATCGCTTTTCTCTTCAAGACTTTTCACAGTAGTGTCTATAGCTTTTTCAACTCCGAAACAGAATCCTGCGTTTTTAGCTATTATAACTTCCATCAGTACACCCCTATTTCTTTTCTGAGTTTTCTTTATCTTCCTGTATTTCTGATTCTTCTAAATCTTCCTCATCAGAATCAGATTTTTCTGCGCCGTATATCTTTCTCAGAACGTCTTTTGCAAGCTCGCTGTACTCTTCAGCGCTCACTTTTTTTCCGTAGTATTCATCGTAATAAATCGGCTCTCTTATCGTTATTCTGAGCGGCTTTAAAAGCTTATAGTCCGACTCTATATAAACGGGTATTATCGGAACTTTCGCTTTTATCGCAAACATTACGACACCGCTTTTTGCCTTTGAAAGATCCATTTCAGGCGTTCTCGTTCCTTCCGGAAATATTCCGAGAACTCCTCCGTCTTTAAGAATTTTAAGAGCCGTTTTTATGGCTTTAAGGTCGTTTCCCTCTCTGTCGACGGGAAAAGCTCCAAGACTGCTTATGAGTCTGCTGAATTTCGGATTTTCAAAAAGCTCCTTTTTAGCCATGAAATTTACTTTTCTTCTGCATGTAAGTATAGCAAGAGCGATAGGATCGTAATAGCTCGTGTGATTCGAGCAGAGAATCGCTCCTCCAGTTTCCGGAATATTCTCTCTCCCTTTTACACTCACGCCGAACATCAGTCTGTAAAGATTTCCTGTCACGGCATGGGCTACATCATAAAATGTTATTGCCATTATCTCCATTCTCCTGTCTATCTAATTTATTCAGATTTTTCATTTTTCTCAATGAAATCTATAATATACTGTATTACTTCATCTGTATCCATATCAGTAGTGTCGACTTCATGGGCGTCTTCGGCCTTTTTCAGAGGAGAAATCTCTCTGTTTCTGTCTTTCTCGTCTCTTATTCTTATATCTTCTCTTATCTCTTCATAAGAAAGTCCTCTGTCTTTGATTTCCTCGTATCTTCTTCTTGCTCTCTCGTCTAAAGATGCGTTCAGGAAGAATTTGTACTTGGCGTTTACAAGAACGTTCGTTCCTATATCCCTTCCGTCCATTATCACAGACTTGTTCTCAGCTATTTTTCTCTGATTGTCTACGAGTTTTTCTCTGACAGCGCCTATTGAAGACACGTCTGAAACATTTTCTGTTACCTCGTTTTCTCTTATCTCCCTGTCGACTTCTTTTCCGTCAAGATATATATGTCCTTCTGAAAAATCTATCTCTGTGCTGTCTAAAAGCTCCTTCAGGCTCTCTTCATTTCTTATATCTATTCCGCTTCTCAGAACTTTGAGTGTGAAAGCTCTGTACATCGCTCCCGTATCTATATATTCTATCCCCAGCTTTTTTGCTATGACTTTTGACACAGTGCTCTTTCCCGCACCTGCCGGTCCGTCTACTGCAACTGCAAATTTCTTCTGTTTCAAACTTTTCCCTCCTTGCTTCAATTACATAATTCTGGCTGTTTTAATCTGTCTGCTTTAAAATGTTCTGAACTTTTTTATATATTCAGAACCCGTACTAGCAGCTGTTCCCTGCGAGATATCCTGTTGAATAGGCTATCTGCAGATTGTATCCCCCTGTTTCTGCATGAAGATCCAGCACTTCTCCTGCAAAATAGAGGTTTTTGACTATCTTCGACTCCATAGTCGAAGGATCCACTTCAAGCGTATCGACTCCGCCCGATGTCACTATTGCCTCTGTGACAGGTCTGAATCCCTTAAACGTCATTCTGAAATTCTTTATAAGGTTTATCAGATTCTGTCTCTCTTCCTTCGTTATCTGGTTTACAAATTTATCTTCCGGTATTCCGCTCAGTTTCACGATTACAGGAATCAGTTTTGAAGGAAAAAGGTCGTCTAAAGAATTTTTAAACTGCTTCTTTGAATATTTCTCAAAATCTTTTATAATTCTGTTCTTCAGCTTGTCGTAGTCAAGCGCCGGTTTCAAGTCGATATATATATCTATTTTTTTATTCTCTATTCTGTTTATATAGTTGCTCATAGAGAGAACTATAGGTCCTGATATTCCGTAATGAGTGAATATCATCTCTCCGAAATCCTCATACACTTTTTTCTTTCCTGTATAGGCTTTTATCTTCACATTTCTAAGTGAAAGCCCCTGAAGCTCTTTTACGAAACTTTCTTTTATCTCGCACGGAACGAGTGCCGGTTTTATCTTCACTATTTTATGGCCCAGCTTTTCTGCAAATCTGTATCCGTCTCCTGTAGATCCTGTGGAAGGATAAGATGCTCCTCCTGTCGTTATTATTACAGAATCGAATATTTCAGTCTGAGTTCTTCCGCCGCTCTTTCTGAACGAAATGCTGAACTTTCCGTCTTTTTCGAGATTTATATCTTTTACTTCATTTTCAAGTCTAAGATTTACTCCTTTGTCGTCTATGAATCTTCTGAAAGCTTTTATAACGTCGCTGGATTTATCGGATGCAGGAAAAACTCTGCTCCCTCTTTCCACTTTCGTTTTAACTCCGTAAGATTCTATCAGATTTATTATATCCTCGTTTGTAAATGAATAGAATCCGCTGTACATGAAACTTCCGTTCACTGAAATTCTTTCTATGAGCTCTTCTATATCTGCCGCATTCGTTATATTGCATCTGCCTTTTCCTGTTATGAAAAGTTTCTTTCCTATCTTTTCATTTTTCTCAAAAAGTACCGTTTCATTCCCCTTCATAGATGAATATGCAGATGCTGTAAGTCCTGCAGGTCCTGCTCCTATAACTGCTGTTCTTCTCAATTTCTCATCTCCCCGTCAAACTGCTGAAATTGTACTGCTCCTTGGAAATAATATATTTCTGTCATTAGTCCAGAGCGTCGAGATGCGAATAGTCGTCGTAAAATCTGACTATTGTGTTGTAGTCTCCTCTTTCTATAAGGGAAAGACCTGTATTTGCCATGACCATATTTTTATAGACTGAATTTTCAAGTTCCAGAAGTCCTATTATCAGACATTTAAGTGCAGAACCGTGAGAAACTATCAGTATATTCTCGCATCCGTCTTTTTCTGCAACTCTCTTCAGACCTTTCAGCATTCTCTTCTTTCCGTTCTCTATACCTTCAAATCCTTCAACATCGAATTTATGAGGACTTTTTTTCCACAGATTGAACTCTTCTTTATATTTTGTCTTTATTATATCGAAATCCACTCCCTGCCAGACTCCGAATGAAAGCTCAATAAATTCCGGAACGACTTCAACTTCGACTCCGTGCTCTTTTCCTATTATCTCGGCTGTTTCTCTGGCTCTTGCGAGTTCGCTCGTATATATCTTGTCTATCTTGAATTTCTTGAATCTCTTCGACACGGCCTCAGCTTCCATTATTCCCTTTTCTGAAAGGTGCGAGTCATTAGTTCCCTGAACTATTCCCGTCTTGTTTCCCTCAGACTGTCCGTGTCTCATAAGGTAAATTCTCTTCATAAAAAGTCTCCTCTATATCTTTTGTATTAGCACAATTTAATTATAACACATACGATATCCTTATTTAATACGTTTAAAAACAAAAAAACTCTCCTTTCTTCCGATTGGAGAGTTTTCTATGTCCTGCTTTTTAGCTGAAATTAACTGCTATTTCTTCACCTTCATCCTGTTTCAGCTTCCCTTTGTAGTTCTTATGTACAAATCTTCTGTACGAAAAGAAAGCAATTGCGATAAACAGCGCAATCCAGAATATATTTATGAACGAAGCTTTAGCCATTCCGTTCATATATAAATCAGGAACGCCGTTTACAGGCTTCATCATGTACATATTGCCTATGAAACTGTATTCCGCTATCTTAATCGGGAATATAACGCCGAGTTTTAAAATCACTACTCCGAAATATATGAGTATTGAAATCATCAGAGACGCCATCCTGTTTCTCACTACAGATGTCACAGTCATAGGAATAAGCGATGAAAACACCGGATAAGTAAGACTCAGAAGGAACATCTTGAAAAGAGACGATTTCCATCCTGAGAGCACTATGGCTCCATCCACAAAATTTATCGCATTTCCGCTGAACGGTCCAAAATTCTTCAGACCTACAATATACATTATTATGAAATTCAGAATCCATATTACTATAGCAAATATAATTCCAGATAAAATTTTAGAGAAGAATATTTTCTTGTATCCAAAAGCTTCCATATAGTAGAAGCTTGTTCTGTCAAAACTCACAGATGCCGATACAAAAAGTATGATTATAGTAGCCATATAAAGTATATTCATATTGTTTGAATAATTGTACTCAATAAATCCCTTTACTGTATTAAAATCGGTTTTAGGCTCTATATTGTTATCAAGTCTGTATCTTATGACTTCCATATTGTTCTGAAGTTTTATTCTGTCTCTTTCTTTTTCTAAAAGATCTTTTTTCTCTGCCAGCAATCCGAGGTTGTGCTCCTCTACAGTTTTCCAGTCTAAAACAGATTCTTCTGAAGCTTTATTCGATTCTTCTATTAGTTCTCTGTAAGAGTTTGCGGAAATGACCGCATAAGAAAGAAAAACGATTACCGATATTGCCAGAGTCAGCAGGAAAATTTTGTTTCTCAATTCTTCCTGGATTAAAAAACCTATTACCATCACTTCCTTTTAAGTGCAGTCCCGAAAGTCCGCCAATGCTCTGCATTAAAGGCTTTCTCCGGCTTAAGCCTTTTTTAAACCGAATTTAATCCTCTGCTGAGTGCTGTTAGATAAATTATAGCATATTATGATTATTATAGCTATTCTTTAATCTTTATACCCTTTATTTTTCAATGTATTCAGAGGAAAAGAAGCTGAAAATCAGCTTCTGTTTTTAAGTTTCCTGAATACTCCCATATAGTAAATTCCGAATATAAAAGATATGAATTCAGAAAGAGGCATAGTAAGCCATACTCCTGTTATTCCCATTATTTTCGGAAGAACTATTACGAACACTATAACTCCTATAAAAGCTCTTATCATCGATATTACGAATGACTGAAGAGGCTGAGCCACTGAAGAAAAAAGTGTTGAAACCGCTATATTCACACCTGCAAATATGAACGATATATTGTATATTCTCATTCCTTTAAAAGTCATGCCGTACAGTACCTGATTAGGTTCGTTCATGAACATCTTCACAAGTCCGTCTGTAAATATCAATGAGATGAGATAGAAAAATATTCCCATAAAGAGAGTCAGTCTGAACGACTTTCTGTATATCGTCAAAATATTGTCCGTATTTCTCGCCCCGTGATTTATGCTCACAAGCGGCTGTATTCCTTCTCCGGCTCCCATAAACAGACCCATTCCCACATACGAAAGATTCACTATTATGCTGTAAGCGGCAACTCCTATATTTCCTGTGATTTTCAGAAGAACATAGTTGAATGCGAACATTGAAACTCCGTATGAAAGTTCAGCTATAAGTCCTGGAACGCCGAGAGACGCCATATCCTTTATATCTGCAAATTTCGGCTTAACCCAGCTGAATTTGAATTTGTTTCTCTTCTGAATGAAATGAACAGCTATTATTAAAAGACTGACTATAGGGGCAAATCCCGTTGCAAAGGCGGCCCCGAACATACCCCATCCAAGCTTCATTATAAATACATAGTCCAGAATTATATTCACTATGCTTCCGGCCAGTATTGAAATCATTGCAAGTCCCGGTCTGTCATCGTTCCTCACAAAAAATACGAATATATCTTTTATTATAAATGCCGCTGAAAATGAAATCAGGATTCTCATATAAATTCTGGCATGAGGAAGAACCTCGGCATCCGCTCCTAAGAACCGGCATAGCGGTTCTGCAAAAATGACGCATAGCGCCGAAACTATTATGGAGAATACTGCCGACACAATCATTCCCTGGCTGAATATCTCATTCGACCTTTCTCTGTCTCCTCTCCCTTTCAGTATGGAATATCTGGTTGAAGCTCCCATTCCTATCATCATTCCGAATCCGTTCACAAAGCAGTATACCGGAATTACGAGATTGAGCGCTGTAAGCCCTATGCTGCCGACTCCCTGAGCTACGAAAAATGTATCCGCGAGAACGTAAATACAGGAGCCGAGCATGCTGAGCATATTAGTCGAAACGTATTTTCTGAAGGCTCTGTCTATATTAGAACTTAAAGTCAAGTTCAAATTATCACCTCTTTTTACTGCTCTAAATGAGCTTAAAGCTCAATAATTATTTTATCTCAGTCTGATTTTTAAAGTTTATATTTTCATTTAATTTCAGTTATATTTCTATTAATCCGTTTTTAAGAAGACTGTCCAGAGATTTCATGACTCCCAGTTTGCAGTGCTCGTAAGTCAGTCCTCCCTGATAGTATGCGAAATAAGGCTCTCTCATAGGTCCGTCCGCCGAAAGTTCTATAGACGATCCCTGAACGAAAGCTCCCGCCGCCATTATTACTTCTTCTTCATAGCCCGGCATTTCAGAAGGTACCGGAGCAAAGTACGAATCTACAGGTGAAGCCGCCTGTATTCCCTCGCAGAATTTTATAAGTTTATCGGGGTCATTGAATTTTATCCCCTGTATTATATCCGATCTCTTGTCATGAAGCTTTGGAACGACTTCATATCCGAGTGAAGAATATACTGATGCAACTAGAAGCGCGCCTTTCAATGCTTCTGAAACTATATGAGGCGCAAGGAAAAGTCCCTGAAGCACATTTCTTGTAACGCCGAATGTAAGACCGCAGTCTTTCCCTATTCCAGGGGCTGTAGCTCTGTTAGAAACGTATTCTATAAGATCAGCCTTTCCTACTATATAGCCTCCTGTAAGAGCAAGTCCTCCCCCCGGATTTTTTATCAGAGAACCCGCCATTATATCGGCACCGGCTTCTGAAGGCTCTTTCTCTTCTATAAATTCTCCATAGCAGTTGTCTACGAAGCATATTATATTTTCGTCTATTTCTTTTACAGCTTTTATGGCTTCTCCAAGTTCTTCAACAGTGAACGCATTTCTGTCGCTGTATCCTGTCGAACGCTGAAGCCCCACCATTTTAACGCCTTTTTTCACATGTTTCTTTATGGCTTCTATATCTATTTTCTTGTTTTTAAGAGGAACTTCTGAGTATTTTATTCCGTTTTCTATTAAAGTTCCTTTCATTCCGCCTTTTATTCCTATCGACTTCTGAAGAGTGTCGTAAGGAGCGCCTGTCACGTATATGAGCTCGTCTCCGCAATTGAGAAGTCCTGACAGTGCAAGATTTATAGCGTGCGTTCCTGAAGCTATAGTCGGACGCACTAAAGCATCTTCAGTCTTGAATATTTCTGAATATATCTGCTCAACCTTGTCTCTTCCCATATCGTCGTATCCATAGCCTGTAGTCCATGAGAAATGTGTCGCATTCAGGTGTGAGTCCTGCATGCTCTTTATAACTTTATACTGATTGAATTCTTTAACCTCATCTATTTCTCTGAACATGTCTTTTATTTCTTCTTCTTTTTCTTTTACGTATTCTACTGCCATTCTGTCGATACAGCAGTCTCCAACTAAAAATTCAAAAGTTCTGTCTAACATATTTAACTAGCACCTTTCTTTCCATAAACAAAAATAATCCCTGACAATCTATGCCAGGGCTTTCACTATTTAAAATTATATCACACTTATCAGTTTTTGATTATTTCATTTTCTATATATTGTGTTAAAATATTGATATACAGTTACTTTAAGGAGGTGAGAACTATGGATAAACAGCCTGATAAAAACGGGCATCAGAATGCCGGCAATGAAAATCAGAATAAGAAGGACGACTCTCTTGACAGGATAGTCATGGATGACGGAACTGTCTATGTGCGTCAGAAACCCATTTACAAGCAGATTATGTTCTGGATCTGTGTAGTACTGGCGGTTTCACTGTTTTTTATAACATCCGCAGCTCTTATCTCTAAATTTGCATCTAAGAAAGATCCGTCTCAGAAGCCTATCGCATCTGAATCTGAAACTAAGAACAAAAATAAAGATTCAGATAAAGATTCTAAAGGCAAAGACAAGGGAAAAGATGATAAAGAGCTTGAAGAAAAAGAAGAGAAAAAATCTGATGAAGATAAAGACAAGAAAGATGAAAAACATTCAGATGATTTTGAAAAAACAGATGACGATTCAGAAAATACCTCAGATGATGAAGCAGTTATAGAAGACAGCTCTGGCGAAAAAATATATACCACAGCTGACCACGAACTTGCTCCCGGAGAAACTTGGGAAGTTCCAGGACAGTGGAAACTCACAATAAACAGCGTTAAACCTACTGAGGACAGAAATCAGTTCTCTGACAAAACGCCTACTGAAGTTTTCATTGTTAACTATACTTATGAAAACCTTGGATATACAAGCGATATACAAGATCTTTTTATAATGCCTGAAAATATAATAGACGGTACTGGAGTTATGGGATATACTTATCCTGCTTCAACTGCGGCAGACCCTCAGCCAACACCTGTCGGTGCTACATGTGCAGGAGCTGAAGCAGCTTTCGGAGTTGATAATTATTCAGATGTAGTAAAAATCAGATTCAGTATTTATGATAATAACTTAAAAAAACAGCAAGTAGTTTATTCTTGTCCTACAAGACAGTAAAAAAAGACCTTGAAATATATACCGCAGATTCGATATTGTATCGGTTCTGCGGCTTTTATTTGTTTTTTTGTTTTATTTTTTATCATTTATGATAAGATTTATTAAGAGTATTTTGGGAAAATAAAAAGACCCGAAAAACGGATCTTTCTATTTTCAGTCCGGCGCTTTCAGCTTCAGCTGTGATTCCGGCTTTATTTCCATTCCGTTACTGCTGTGACTGACTGTTTTCATCAGGAACTTCGATGAGAAGTTCATCTACTGACGAAATAAGATATTTCACATAATTAGTTCTCTCGTCATAAACTCTCTCTGCAAACTTAAGAACTGAATTCATGAATTTTTCTGCATCGAAAGAATCGCTGTCACTCAGATACTCTACTATTCCATCTACTCTGTCGTCTTCTAAATCATATATGAATTTTATTTCTCTTACAGATTCGTTGGCTCTTGCAGCGGCTTCAAATGTGCTGACTGGAGTTCCTTCCGGTATCTTTGAGAATATATCTTTATATATTATCTTGTGTTTTCCGCTGTTGGAAAAAACGGCTTCGATTTCCTGCACATTCTCTTCTCTGTTCACAAGCTTGAATCTCACTGTAACACCGTTCTTGCTCTTTCTGTCAGTGCTGAAATAATCAATATCTCTGAGATACTGACTGAAACTTTCAGAAATCTTCTCTGCACAGCCTGTCTTCACTTCTGAAATCATTGCATTCAAATCGAGTTTCTTTGAAAAATGCTCATTTATATAGTCTATTGTCGAGTAATTTTCCACATATTCAGTTATTCTTTTTCTGTTTTCAAATATATCTTCTGGTTTCATTTCATATTTTTCCGCTTTCAGTCTGTTCACTGAAAACATTATTTTCGAATCTTCTGAAACTGTAAACTTAATATCTTCAACTTCCTTATTCTTCTCATTAAGGAATACGAGAAGGTCTATCTTCTTGTAAAACGGAACCGTTCCTGTAAGTCCAGCCACTATAGTCGATATATTTGAACCGCCGTCGGATATTATATCGAGAACTGAAATATTCTTTCCTCTTTCACTTTTATCCTCAGTTACGGCTATATCTCCTTCTGTCTTGAATTCAATTCCTCTGTCTTTTAGATATTCTAAATATTTTTCCATATTCCACCTCTCATAAAACTGTGTTTTTCTAATATCTCTATTATAGCAGATTGAAATGAGATTTTTATATGTGCAAATAATAATCATTAACGTTATAATATCATTAAAGGTGATAAGGATTATTAATTTTAATTGAGGTGATTATCTTGATATGTTCTATAGATTTTGCTAAAAAAGCTTTTAATAAATTTACAAACGGAAATTTCATATCGAAAGCCAGAGAAAACAATGAACAGGCTCTTTCGATTGCAGAAATAACAGACAATCTTCACTGGGTTGCAATACATAATCTTGAAAAAAACAGAAAGATAGCAAAAAGAAAAATAAGAGCAGTAGAAAAATACAGAAAAGAATTCATAAAAAGAGACTTGAGCACTTTTATAGAGCTTTCGGAATCCGTATCGGGCTACAGCTGCAACAGAAAGAGATATATTAAAGAAATAAAGGATATAAAGAAGCAGTCTGTAATAGGAGACAGTAAAACTCCGCTCTCAATATGGTTTCAGGCTCCTTCTCTTTTGGAACTGAAACTGAACGAACTGGAGGAACCTTTTGCAATAAGCGGCGTAGAGATAGGAGATGCTCTAAACGTAAGACCTTTCAGTCTGGAACTCGTATCTGAAAAAAATCTGAATAAATCGATAAAAAGATATGAACAGTCAAAAAAATCGATACACAGACTCAGAGTGCTGAACGAAACTATGCTCGACTATCAGAGAAACTGTCTCATAGCAGTGAAATATTATGATAAGCTCATGAAAAAATACAGAAAAAATCTTGCTGAATTCAAAGCTATAATCGAAAAAAGAGTGACATCTGAAAACTGCGCATATAAAAAAACGTTCAGAGACAGATTTGCAGGCATATTTTCAGACAGAAAAAAATGCAGCTATCTGAAACTGAGTTCTGATGAGCAGAAAGTCTTAGACAGACTCGTAATGCTAACAGATCTGATTCTGGAATCTTTCAGAATGCCTGTAGTTTTCGATGACGGCTGTGTAAATGTGAAACTGAAAAAACAGCTTGAAAAACTCACAAATTAAATTTATTGTTTAAAACTGATTATATAAACTGAAAGCGGAAGCTTAAGATAATATCAATCTTAAGCTTCCGCTCTGTTTTTAACTATGTCAATTCTAAAGCGCTCTGTTCTACCATTATGTCCTTGAATCTTTCCGATATGGAATCTGCCTCTTCAGATATCTTCTTAAGGGTATTTTCAGATTCTTTCGGATTTTTTTCAACTTCATATATAAATCTGTCTAAAAGAGCTTTTATATTTTTGAAATCAGGTTCTTCTCTGTCTTCTCTGTCTATCGAAGTGAAAAGAAAATACATCTTTTCAAGAGAAAAAACTGTGTCTGAAAGTCTGCTGTAAACTCTTGTAAATAATTTTTTTCTTTCTTCATTCTTTATTTCCTTTATGAAATTCTTCATAGAGCGCATTATATAGTGAGTCTGCATTGAATCGTATATTATCTTCATTCCCATTATTTTTCTCTCTTCAAAATCAACTCCGGTTCTGAATGCATTCTCGAGCTGATGACTCGAAATCAGCCCTATATTTTTATAATTGTTCACATAAACGCCTATGCTGTCTTTTGGAAGAAAGAATCTGTTGGCAAACATAGCCACAGCACTTGCAAGAACTATATAGAAGAGCTTCAGTTCTACCGCAGTTCCCACTCCAAGAGATATTGCGGCAAGAGAAGTTCCGAACAGTGTCGACCACATATATCTAGTCCACTTATCTATAGGGGATGCATAGAAGAAAAGACTGCTTATGAAGAATACTGCAAAGCAGACTTCAGTGCTGCCGTTAATCGAAAGAATAATTGTGAGCGGAATACTTCCTGCAAAAGTGCCGAGAAGTCTCTGTTTAGCAAAAGTTCTGCTTTCTTCGTAAAGCGGCTTTACCAGGAATACAGCATTTATAGGCAGCCAGTATGAATACTGAATCGGAATGAAGAACGAAGCTGTCATCGTAACTGCTGTAACAGCAGAAAGTCTCAGCGCAAATGCCAGTCTGAACTCATTCATCTCATAGTAGAGTTTCCATCCGTAGTTCTTTATAAAATCTTTTGTGAGAACATAGTTTGATTTCACATGAGACATGATGAGATCTTTCAGCTTTGTATCTTCTGATATTATCCTGGTCAGAAAAATCACTATGCCCCCAAAATTTTTCTTTAAAAACTCGTCTCCTATTTTAGTTTCTTCAATCATATTTTCTGCTATTTCAAGAGCTTCCTCATTTTTTCTCTCTTTCAGCAGTTTTTCTATCTTATCCAGCTCTTCAATCTTTTCTTTTATGAATAATCTGTGCGCATCTATTTCTCTAGTGCTCAGTACCTTATGGAATAGAAGAAGTCTCTTCATTATCATAATCATATAGTATTCGGATATATTTTTCTTTTTAAGTTTCGACGGAAAGACTGTCGACTTGTGAAGGCTGTCATAAAGATTAGATATCAGTCCTTCCATTCTGTCTGTAAGTTCAAAATTCACCTTTCCGTCTAAAAGCGCCTGAAGATATTCTTTCATGAGATCAATTCCCTGAAATATCAGACTTTTTTCTTCAGACTGCACAGGTTTCACTTTGCTTTTTATAAAAAACAGCACGAACATTATTAAATAAAAAAAACATAGCAGTACCATGAGCATTGGGATTTCATCCCATTTTAAAGGTCTGAGCTGAAGAAAGACGAACTCTATAAAATACAGCATATATCCTGTGGGTGCAGAATGACTGAAAAATATGTATGCTATAAGAAACACTATTATCAGATTCATAAAAAACGACAGCCCGGCATTATGACTTGCTGTTATAGACAGAAACATTATCAGAATCTGCATCAGTATATCTTTTATGTAGGTTCCGACTTCCAGTCTTGCATTAGATCTTATCATGTAGAATATTGTCATATAGAAACCCATTATCGCATACTGGGTTCCGAAAAGCTTCAGGATTCCCAGAAATGATATCCACATAATGAGCACTGCTGGAAACACTGCTTTCATTCTTTTAAGCATTCTATCTCCTCCTCTCCTAGTTTTTCTTTAAAGACAAAAAAACTGTCAGAATATATTCTGACAGTTTCTCTTTAAATCTGTTAAGACACATCGCTGAAAAGCTGTCTGTTCTTATAATAATAGTCGAATCCCGATATAACTGTAAATATCGTCGCAAGATACATGATTATCATATCCATGCGGATATTCAAATAGCTGAATGGGAAATTGTGAAGCAGTATGAGTATTATACCTGTCATCTGAGTTATTGTCTTTATCTTTCCCCATTTGCTTGCCGCAATAGTTATATTTTCTGATGCTCCGAGTATTCTTATACCCGTCACTATAAATTCTCTCGCTATTATCACGAACGCCATCCAGCCTGGAATATTCCCGGATTCCACAAAACACACAAGGGCCGCGACTACGAGCAGCTTGTCTGCCAGAGGATCCATGAATTTTCCAAATTTAGTTATCTGATTTCTGCTTCTTGCGATATAGCCGTCTAAAGTGTCCGTAAGGGATGCCAGAACGAATATCACAAGCGCTATTATATCATGATAGGGTATTTTCTCTACAAGAAGAAATACCATAAATACAGGAACCAGCAGAACCCTTAAAAGTGTAAGTCTATTTGCCAGATTCATCTTCCACATCTCCTATTAAATCATACTCTAACGCATCTTTTATTTTTACTTTCACAAAATTTCCTATCTCAAGTTCATTCATAGAGTCGACATAGACTATACCGTCTATTTCAGGACTGTCCATATAAGTTCTTCCTATATAAAGCCCGTCTTCAACATATTCTTCTATCAGAACATCATAAGTTTTCCCTATGGATTCAGCTGAAAGCTCTCTCGAAATCTCTTCCTGCTCTTTCATGATTTCAATCTGTCTCTGTTCTTTGATTTCATCATCCAGATGGCCAGGAAGCCTGTCAGCAGGAGTGTCTTCTTCTCTCGAATAAGTGAAAACTCCCAGTCTGTTGAATCTAGTTTCTATAACGTATTCTCTCAGCTCTTCAAAATCTTCTTCAGTCTCTCCGGGGAATCCCACTATAAGCGTAGTTCTTATAGCAATATCCGGTATTTCCTTTCTGAGTTTCTTTATGAGAGCAGTTATTGAAGCTTTGTCAGTATCTCTGTTCATAAGCTTCAGAATTCTGTCCGATATATGCTGAATCGGTATATCTACATAATGAACGACCTTTTCATTTCTCTTCATAGCCGCTATCAGTTCGTCTGTGAAAGTCTCTGGATAGATATATAATATTCTTACCCATTTTAGCCCCTCAATTTCATTCAGTCTGTCTAAAAGTTCAGGAAGCTTGAACTCCCCGTATATATCTATTCCGTACTTGCTCGTATCCTGTGCTATCAGTATTATCTCTTTAGTTCCGTTTTCAGCAAGATTTTCAGCTTCCTCTATTACAGATTCCATAGTTCTGCTTCTGTATTTTCCTCTCAGCTTCGGAATTATACAGTAAGTGCAGTGGTTGTCGCAGCCTTCTGAAATCTTTATATAGGAAGTGTATCCCGGAGTAGTCACAGTTCTATCTATATTCTCCTGATAGTCTGTATTTATATCTCCGAACTGCGCGACTCTCTCTCCTTCAAGAGCTTTTTCAACAATTTCCGCTATTTCTTCTATATTTCCAGTTCCTAAAATCGCATCGACTTCAGGAAGCTCATTCAGTATCTCTTCTCTGTATCTTTCAGTAAGACATCCTGCAACTATAATGCATTTGCATCTTCCTGAATTCTTGAATTCTGCAACCTCAAGTATCGTGTTTATCGATTCTTCTTTTGCTTTGTCTATAAAACCGCATGTATTGACTATTATTATATCGGCTTCTTCACAGTTTTCAGTCACTTCGTATTCCTTGTCTTTGAGAATACCCATCATCAGTTCCGAATCTATGAGATTTTTAGAACATCCGAGTGACACCATTGATATTTTATACATAAATTATCCCCTTTCAGATTAAGAATCGGCTCCGTCTATATCTTCTCTTGAAAGAAGAACTTTTCTTCCTCTGTTGCCTTCAGGCGGCCCGACTATTCCTCTTTCTTCCATCTGATCTATGATTCTGGCAGCTCTTGCATAGCCTACCCTCAGTCTTCTCTGAAGGAATGATGTGGATGCCTGCTGCTCGTCTATCACTATATCTATTGCTTCAGGAAGCAGCTCGTCGCAGTCTTCCTGAGAAAATTCAAATTTCTTTTCTATATCTTCCATTATTTCTTCTTCATATTCAGCTTCATTTCTGCTTTTAAGAAACTCTACAAGTCTTTCGACCTCGCTGTCGTCTATGAAAGCTCCCTGTATTCTCTGAGGTTTGCTCATTCCCTGAGGGAAGAACAGCATATCTCCTCTTCCGAGAAGCTTTTCAGCTCCGGCCATATCGAGTATAGTCCTTGAGTCTGTCTGAGACGAAACTGCAAATGATATTCTTGAAGGTATATTCGCCTTTATAGTTCCTGTTATTACATCGACTGAAGGTCTCTGAGTCGCTATTATAAGGTGAATTCCTGCAGCTCTCGCCATCTGGGCTATCCTGCATATGAGCTCTTCGACTTCATTCGACGCCGCCGTCATCATCAGGTCTGAAAGCTCATCAATTATCATGACTATTTTAGGAAGCTTATTGTCTTTCTCTTTTTTATTATATCCTTTTATATCTCTTACTCCCGCATTTGCAAACATTTCGTATCTTCTGTTCATCTCTGTAACTGCCCAGTTTAATGCTCCTGCCGCTTTATTCGGGTTCGTCACAACCGGAATGTACAGATGCGGTATCCCGTTGTATATGCTGAGCTCTACCACCTTAGGGTCGACTAGAATCAGCTTCACATCGTCCGGACTCGATTTATAGACAATACTCGTTATTATAGTGTTTATGCACACACTCTTTCCGGATCCTGTCGCTCCTGCTATCAGCATATGGGGCATCTTCTCGATATCTGCTATTACGGGTTCTCCTTCAACATCTTTACCTAAAGCTATGGGAACGTCTCCTTTGAAATTCTGGAAACTTTCGCTCTCTATCATCTGTCTTATTCTGACACTCGTTCTGTGCTTATTGGGAATTTCTATCCCTATAGCTGATTTTCCCGGTATCGGAGCTTCTATTCTTATATCTGAAGATGCGAGGCTCAGAGCCAGGTCGTTCGAAAGATTCAGGATTCTGCTCACCTTTATTCCGGGAGCTATCTGTATCTCGTATTTAGTGATTGAAGGACCTATGTTGACGCTGTTCACTCTCGCCTCTATTCCAAAATTGGAAAGAGTCTCTATCAGCTTGTCAGCATTTTTCACCACATACTCTTCATCGTCAGCTTCAAGATCTATTTCATCGCTTAGCAGATTCACCGGCGGAATTTCATAAGGTTTCTTTTTCAGAATAGGTACTATTTTACTAGAATTCTTTTCAGAGTCTTCACTTCCGGAAGCTGAAACAAACTCAAATTCATCTGCAGTTTCAATTTCTTCTTCAGCTTCTTTTTCAGCTTCTTTTTCTTTCCTGAAGTTTTCTCTTTTCTCTGAAAAATCAGCTCTTATCACAGAACCTTCTGAACTCTCTTCATCATCTGAAGCTATTTCAAATTCAAACCTTTCGGGTTTCAGAACTTCTTCTTCCTTTTCGGCTTTTTCAGCTTCTCTTCTGTTTCTGAGTCTTTCAGCGCCTTCGCTTCTGCCCTTTCTGAGACCCTTTATTACAGGTTTCTGTCTCTTTTCTTCTCTTTCTTTTCTGAGTTTCTCTTTCCTTTCTTCTTCAGCTTCTTTTTCTCTTCTTATTTTTTCAGCTTCTTCCTGTTCTCTTTTAAGCTCCTTGAGCTTTTTCTTTCTTTCGAGATCTCTTATCTCTTTTTTCACTTTCAAAGTCTGACCGGCAGACTGAAACTTCTCTGACAAGAAATTTCCCGCTTTCGCGAAAAGTTCAGGAATGCGTCTTGCGGCTTCAGCAAGACTCCTGAAAAGATCGATAAGACTTCTGTTTCCTATAACGACTATGGCAACTGCTATAACAGCAAGAGATATTATAATCGTCGCATCTTTTCCAAACAGCTTCATCAGGAAATAAGAAAAAAGTCCTCCGGCGACTCCTCCTCCGAATCCCGTTCTGCCTATATCTGAAACGTATTTCATCTTATCTGAAAAACTCATATTCACATCCGTTCCGGCCGCAAGAGTCACATCGAGAATAACTAGAATAGCTATAAATATGAACACTGCCGCCGTCATATTCCTCTTATAATGTTCTCTGTCAAAATAATAGAGGAAAATGAAGCCGAATATGGAAACAGGAAGGATGAAAGCTCCCATGCCGAACACAGTCTGCATTGCATTTCTAAGATATACGAGAATGATTCCGTCCGAGTCAAGATACAGACTCAGTATCATTATAAATCCTATGAAAAAAGCCGCAATGAGATGAGAGACGGGTATTCCCGTATCCTGCTTTTTAGCAGCTGAAGAGCTGCCGCTCTTTCTTACGGCTTTAGATTTCGTCCTGCTTTTAGCCATTTCCTCATCCTTTCAGTTTTAATACTTGTATTGAAATTAATTGTTTCCCACACTCATCTGCGGAGGTCTCTCCACATATCCTTCCTCTTCTTCAGCTGTGTCTTCAGTGCTTTCTTCTGAAGAGCTCTCTTCTTCTGAACTGTTTTCTGAATTCTCAGAGCTGCTCTCTCTGTCTCTGCTTTCACTTGAATCGGAAGTTTCTGAGCTGTTTTCATTTTCAGCGCTTTCTGTCTCAGTATCTTTAGACGTGTCTTCAGAACTGTCTTCATCAGATTTTTCTGTTCCTTCAGTTTTCTCTGATTCTTCATCTTTTTTCTCATCTTTTTCAGAGTCTTTCACTTTTTCATCCATATACTTCACATTGTTAGTCACGTCTCTAAGTGTAAGAGGTTCAGAAATATCGAAAGTTCCCATGAATTTATCTGTATTTTCTCCGTCGACCTGCACTCTGACTTTTTCAACTCCTTCGAGAGTCGTCATAGTGAGGACGAGTGAATCGAGTATCAGACTTTCCTGAGCAGGATCTTCCTTGATTCCCTTGCTTTTAAAATCCACATATACTGTATCGCCTTTTTTATAGGCGCTGTTCACTGTCATCGAAGACGGAATCGGCTTATTATATGAAGATTTCGTCTTTCCGTCGTCTCTCAGTGCATCCATGAGAAGCTCAATTGTAGATTTTCCGTTCGAATTGCTTAAAGTCACATGTCTCTCTTCAAGAGAAGTATTCGTATCGTCGGGCACGAATATTATCAGATCCTGAGTTTTTATATCTTTTTCTTCTTTAGCAGTCTCTTTTTTCACTGTTTTCGTGACCTCTTCATTAGTCACTAAATCTTCTTCTCCAGTATCTCTGTCCATAAACTTGAAAATACCGAATATTGCAGCTATCAGAATGATTCCTGCAATGTACTTCTTATATCTTCTCATCTTTCTTATCATAGAATCACCCTTTCGGATTTTATTTCTCCATCCCTAAAACAAATCTTTCTCAATATTAGAAAGTATGCTGCTGTCTTCAGCTTCCACAGTCTTTCCGTTAAGATATGAAAGTTCTCCTTCCAGTCCGTCAAATTCAAGTCTTGAAGCATGGAGAAGCTGATTTTCAAGACCGTATTTTTCTTTAAATTCACTGTTTACGCGCTTGTTCCCGTATTTTCTGTCTCCGGCTACAGGATATCCTTCATAAGAAAGATGCGCTCTTATCTGGTGTGTTCTTCCCGTTATAAGGTCTATCTCTATAAGAGAATACCCGCTTGAAGTCTTGAGAGGACGTATTTTAGTTTCCACTTCTCTGTCGTCTTCATGCTTTTTCTCTTCAGTTATGAAAACTCTGTTTCTGTTCTCATCTTTAGTCATATATCCTTTCAGATGCATCTCTTTTTCGAGTTTTCCTTTTACTACAGTCTTATAGTATTTACCCACTGATCTGTTTCTTATAGCGTCATTTATCTCTTTAAGAGCTTCGTAGTTCTTCGCTCCTATAAGGAGTCCGCTCGTATTTCTGTCGAGTCTGTTGCATATAGAAGGTCTGAACGTCTTCTCTTTTCTAGGATTATAGTCTCCTTTTGCATGCAGATACGCCACTATTCCGCTCACAGCGTCTTTTTCGCTGTAATCTCCATTTGCACTGTGAGAAAGCATGCCTGCCGGTTTATCTATAATCACTATATTCTCATCTTCATAAACTATATCGAGATCTATCTTTTTCATTATCTCTTCTTCGCTCTCAGTAAATTTTGCAAGAGTTTCATCGGAGAAATAAAGCTGCATAGTGTCTCCTTCTTTTATAAAATCTTCGGGCCTGAATCTCTTTCCATTGAGCTTTATATTCTTTTTCCTTATCATTTTGTAGATAAAGCCTTTGCCGGCTTTCGAAAGATATTTTCTTAAAAATCTGTCAGCTCTCTGCCCGTCGTCATTGGGTCCGATTTTTATTTCTGTCAAGAATTTCATCCTTTCTACCAAGAAAGCCTCTAGATTTCTAGAGGCTTTCATCCCAATATTTTTCATTTATATATTCATCTATCAGAGAATCTCTTTTGCCGCCGCTGAATATTCCGGCTTTTTTAAGTTCAGAAAAAAGCCATCTGCTCTTAGAGTGAAATATTGCAAATTCATAGTCCTTAAGCACTATTTCGTAGAGCCTGTTGTCTAAAAATTTAGAATTCGTATTGATATAGTACGCTTCAGCATTTCTGTATTCGAGATATTCAAGAAGCTTTAATATAGAAAAATCTTTCTTCTGATAATAAAAATCCATCTGTTCTATATAATAACTTTTTTTTCTGTTCCAGCCTCTTATATTTGACGCCATCATTTTATAATATTTAGCTATCGAATTGAAATACTGATAGTTGAATATACCTTTTTCATAGCTGTCTACAGTGAAAAATGGCTTGATTTTAACTTTCTTCATATAGTTAAAATTTCTTTTGAGAAAATCCTGTTTGCTCATTTTCCCTTCACTGTAATCGCTTATGAGTTTGTCTCTTGCCTGAAAAAACTTGTTTAACTCGTCTTCCATAAAATAAATTCCATCCATTCCTTATTTCTATCGTTTTTTCATCCTGATCTTAGTGCTGACCATGGCATACGATAAAAACATTATAAATACTGCCACTCCGACATGGCTGACTTCTCTGTATTTAAGTGTGTACAGAGAAAGAATAGCTACAAGACCTCCTGCAATCGTTATGGGTATACCCTTATAGATTCCGTCAAATTCGGTAACATTGTATCTGGCCAGCCTGTAGGCTCCTG
Organism: Bacillota bacterium; assembly: GCA_023420895.1. Lineage (GTDB taxonomy): Bacteria > Bacillota > Clostridia > Tissierellales > Gottschalkiaceae > Andreesenia. The sequence goes on from JAEZUY010000021.1 coordinate 35,842, forward strand.
TCAGTATATATATAACTGCGACAATCCATCCTGCATAGGAAAGCTCCTTGAGGCTTATATTCCAAATGAGCATAGCCGGAGCTATTCCGAACGATACAAGATCGCAGAGAGAATCAAGCTCCTTGCCTATATCGCTCGTGGCATTCAGCTTTCTTGCGAGCATTCCGTCGAATCTGTCCATCATTCCTGCTATAAGTATAAGCAGTGAAGCAAAAAACATATCGCCGCAGAACATATTTAACACTGCCCATACGCCGAGTGCAAGATTTGTCAGCGTGAACATATTGGGCAGATTTTTTCTAATTCCCATATTTAACTCTCCATTTACTTTTAGCTTTATGCATATATTATAACATATTAATCCATTATATTTTCAATTTCTTCGGGACTTATCTCTCTGTATTCTCCAAGTTCTAAATCTTCATCCAGCTTTAAGTTCCCTATAGATATTCTCTTCAGATATATAACTTTTTTTCCTACAGCTTCAAACATTCTCTTCACCTGGTGAAACTTGCCTTCAACTATAGTGAGCTCTATTTCTGAAACGGGTCCCGATTTTATTATCTCAAGTTCTGCAGGAAGGGTTTCATAGCCGTCGTCAAGCACTACTCCCTGTTTAAACTCTTCAACATCGTCTTCTGTGACTTCTCCAGATATTTCAGCATAGTAAGTCTTCGGAACTCTGTTCTTAGGAGCCAGAAGTTTATGTGAAAACTGTCCGTCATTAGTCAGAAGCAGAAATCCTTCAGTGTCCTTATCGAGTCTTCCGGCAGGAAACAGCTTGAATACTAAATCTTCCTCTTCTATAAGTTCAAGCACAGTTTCGTGAAGATAGTCTTCCGTCGCCGAAATATATCCCTGCGGCTTGTTAAGCATAAGGTATATATATTTTCTGTAGTTCACAGTTTCATCGAAGAAAACTATTTCATCATTTTCAGGATCCACTTTCGTAGAGCTGTCTTTAACTACCTCTCCATTTACGGTTATTCCTCCGCTTCTTGTGAGCTTTTTAATCTCTTTTCTCGTTCCGTATCCTAAATTTCCGAGAACCTTGTCGAGTCTTTCCATTTTAGCCATCTATATCATCTCCGTTAAATTTTTTAAGCGCCTTTCCGTTAAGATAGTTGAACTTTCTGCCCTGATAAGTGCCTCTTCTTTCCATCTCCTCAACTATCATATCTTTTATCTTCCACCAGCTGGTATTCCAGTTTACAAACAGAGTTCCCTCTTCAGGAGCTCTCCCTATCAGTCTCTGAACTGCTATTTCCGGATTGAGATTTTCGAGAAATACTATGACTCTGTCTATATAGTCTTCTCTCGATATCATTTCAAATTCGCCGTTTCTGTACATCTCTCCTATAGCAGTCTTTTCCACAATATAGAGTGAATGCAGCTTTATCTCGTCTACACCAAGGGCGGATATTATTCTTGCGCCCTCAATTACATCGTCCATTCCGTCCCAGGGAAGATTGAGAATCATATGAACGCATGAAGTGAATCCGAATTTTTTTATCCTCATCATTGCATCTATAAATTCGGCCAGACCGTGACCCCTGTTGAGTTTTTTCAGAGTGTGATAGTTCACTGACTGAAGTCCCATCTCTATATTTATATCGACACCGTGCTCCCTTTCCACTTCTTTCAGAAACGAAAGGTATTCATCTGAAATGCAGTCCGGTCTTGTCGAAATTGATATTCCTATTATATCTTCAACGAGCGCCTCATTTATCATGGCTTTAAATTTATTAAGACTCATATAAGTGTTAGTAAAATTCTGGAAAAAAGCTATGAATTTTTTAGCTTTGAATCTCTTAGCGACTCTCGCTTTATTCTTGTCTATCTGCTCTTTTATCTTGAAATCGGTTGAAAAATTTTCAAAGCTTCCTCCCTCGTCTCCGCAGAAAATGCATCCCCCAGTGCTCACATTTCCGTCTCTGTTCGGACATGTAGTCACTACGCTTATCGGCAGTTTATATACTTTCTCTCCGTATTTATCTCTCAAATAGTCAGAGTAGACTCTGTAATATTTTGATTCTTCCATTTTATCATCCAATCTAATTTTAAATAATCTGAGACAGTTTATATTCTAAAACTGCTATCCTTTTAAAAAGCTCGATTTGAAATATAAGTCTCCTCTCAGAACAGAATCCGTCGACATTTATCCTCTTTCTGATATATCTTTCATCTTCACTCTTCTCAGGCGTAATTCCTAAATCTGTAGTGAAGGCATTCTCTATTCCGATTTTCTCAAGAATTTCTGCGGACTCTTCTGTACTGACTCCATAAGGATAGGCAAATGCTGTTATTTCAGTTTCAAATCTGTCTTCAAGCAGTTCCTTCGACATGCTGATATCTTCATATATCCTGGTTCTGTAGCTGTCTTCAGTCTCCCCGTCCATCCTGCATATAACGGGAATATCCTCCTTTTTATGATGGAGATTGAAACTGTGAGACCCTATTTCAAAAAGTCCTGAATCGAGCACAGTCTTTATTTCATCTTTTCCCATATACTCTTCATCGCCGTCATCGACTTTTCTTCCTATTATGAACAGATTTCCTCTCATGCTGTATTTTTCCATAGCAGGATACATATAGAGATAATTGTTCATTTTTCCGTCATCTGAAGTTATCATTATGTTTTTCTGTTCAGAAGTTCTGATTTCTTCTGTCTTTTCATCTCTGTCTTCTAAATCACTGAACACTATAGTATTATAACCCATTTCCTTCAATTTCTTAATATGTTTTTCGAACTTGCTGTCATCTATCGAATACGTAATTTTTTTTATAGAAGGCGAAGGTTCTATATTGTGATAAGTGAGCACAGGAATTATTTCTGTATCTGATTTATTTGTAAAAAAAATGAATATTGATACAGAAAATAAAACAAAAACTGAGCATATGAATATGAAGTTTTTTATTTTTCTCATAGTATTATCCTCTGCTTTAATTATTTAAATTTATATCTTACTAAATTCTATCACAAATCAAAAAAGTATGTTAAAATGGTATAAATAGAATAGGTTTAATTTTTATGTCAATTACTTATCGATTTACATTTTAAAATTCAATTATATGAAAAATTGAATTTTGCATGTAATGCGATATATCTGAATCCGGATTTTTCATCTGGAAAATAGGCTCAAAAATTTTTCAATAATGATATAACAGCTTATTAGCTGAAAAATGCGGATTCAAATACTGTCATATATACTTTTATACTTTTGACTTCTGTTAACTTTACGATAAATATTATATGATAAGGAAGTGATTTTATGAAATTTAATGATGTTCTAAAATACTTTTTAAAGAACACCAAGTCTAAATCTGGGGATCTTGCGGAATATGTAGGATACGATATCTCATATATCTCCAAATGGACAAGTGATGTCAAGATTCCTTCAGAAGGTACTTCCGAAGAAGTTCTCGACAGAGTCAGCGAATTTTTTACTAAAGCGGTGTGTGAAAAAGATATGCTTGAAGTTGTAGAAAACCTTTCCCCAAAGAGACTGAAATTGAAAGATGAGAATTCAATATTCTTTACAATAAGACGTTTCTTCACAGATGCATACAGTCTTTCACTATCCCTTTATGAAGATTACAAAGAAAGAGGAAGAGCTAAAAACTTCACTCTAACAGGAACTAAAAATATAAGCGATTTCACTCTTGAAACGCTTTTTAAGCATATTTCAGCAGCAGATGACGATGTTTCGCTATATGCTACTTTCGATATTCCCAAGCTTTTCGATATCGGAACAGTTAACAATATGAATATATTCATAACAAAAGATATAAAAGTGAGATTCAACACTGCAATTTCACTCGACAGATATGATGATTTCACTAAGAATGACAGTGTAACCGAACTTATTCTGATGTTCAAAGCTTTTGATATAGATATGCATCTTTATGATTCAGATGATTTTGAAGACCTTCAGGTGCTTCTATTAGAAGACAAATTCGTAATAATGTACAGATATCTGCCTGACGGCTCTAAAATCGCTACTTATACTGAAGATCCGAGTGTAGTTTCTGTAATACAGTCGAATGTAATAAATATGTTTGAAAATGCCGGAAAGATTTCAGAAAGCTCGAGCAGCAGCTGCTTCGAACTGAAACATCTGACTTCTTCTTTCCAGAACTGCGATTCTTTCCTTATCGCATGTGCATTCCTGAACGGATTTGCTCTGACAGAAAAGAATCTTGAGTTTATAAAAAACAACTATGACTTCTCTTCTGAAAAAATAGAAGGAATGAAGACTATATCTAATTTCATGAATACACTCAGACCGGAACAGAATGTAGACTTCATATTTATGAAGTCTAAACTCGATGAATTTGTAGAAACCGGAAAAATAAATATACTGGACAGTGTAGTATTTCTGGATAACGAAAACATGATAGAATATCTTGAAAATGTCATCAGGATACTTGAAGAAAATGAAAACATAAACCTGTTCACTCTTAATGATGAACTGCCTATCAATCCGGATGATATATCTACTTCTTTCTTCGTTTCGGATCAGGTTTCAATGCTGAAAAAAGACGCTTACTATAAGAACAGCAATGTTTCAACTTATTATTCATATACTGAAGAAAAGCTGTGCACTCTAGTAAGAAGAAGTCTTTTAAAATTGCTGAAACCAGTCCTTACTTTGAAAAGAACAGCATATTCATTCTTGACTATGTAAAAGATACTATGATTCCGAAACTGAAAGAAAGAATGGCTGAAGAATCTGAACAGACAGAAGAAACTGAATATGCAGAAGCATAGAATATGATTAGAATATGACGATTTTCAGCAAAAGCTGTTGAACTGACTAAAAAAGAATTTATATAATATTAAAATAATAAAGCGGGAGAATCTTCTCCCGCTTTTCTGTTTATTATTTATGTCTTTTAACTAATTCCTTTTTAATATCTTCAACAGGTATTCCCATTTCTACAAGAAGAACTGTCATATGATAGATGAGGTCGCTTGCTTCATATATGACTTCTTCTTTTGAAAGATTTTTAGCTCCTATTATAACTTCAGCATTCTCTTCTCCGACTTTTTTTAGGATTTTGTCGATTCCTTCATCGAAAAGATAGTTTGTATAAGATCCTTCTACAGGATTTTCTTTTCTGTCTTCTATAAGTTTATACAGCTTCTGAAGTATTTTAAAAGGCGCGTCTCCTTCTTTTATACTGTTATAGAAACATGAATATTCTCCTGTATGGCATGCGTTTCCTTTTTGAACAACTTTAACGAGAATCGCGTCTCCGTCGCAGTCGTAATCCATAGAAACTACTTCCTGAGTATTTCCAGAAGTTGCTCCTTTGTTCCAGAGTTCCTGTCTGCTTCTAGAATAGAACCAAGTCTTTCCTGATTCTGCAGTCATCTTAAGTGACTCCTCATTCATATACGCAAGCATAAGAACGTCTCCAGTTTCTGCATCCTGAACGATTGCCGGAACTAGTCCTTTTTCGTCAAATTTTATATCTTTCATAAATTCCATATTACTCACCATCGGCCTTTCTCATAGGGATTCCTTCACTTATAAGGTAGTCTTTAAGCTCAGGTATAAGTATTTCTTTAAAGTGGAATACTGATGCCGCAAGAGCCGCATCTGCTCCTCCTTCTGAAAGCACTTCTTTGAAATGTTCTTTTGTTCCTGCTCCTCCTGATGCTATAAGAGGCACGTTTACAGCTTTTCCAACTTCCTGCATAAGCTCTATATCGTATCCGCCTTTAACACCGTCAGTCTCTATACTGTTAAGAACTATTTCGCCTGCTCCGAGTTCAACACCTTTCTTAGCCCATTCGATTACATCCATTCCAGTGTCGACTCTTCCTCCGTTTATAACTACAGTCCATTTCTTGTCTCCGATTTTTTTAGCGTCTATAGAAAGCACAACGCATTGAGAGCCGAATTTCTCTGCAGCTTCTTTTATAAGATCAGGATTTTTAACAGCAGAAGAGTTTATAGAAATCTTGTCTGCTCCAGCTCTTAAAAGCGCCTGGAAGTCATCTACTGTGCTCACTCCTCCTCCTACTGCAAAAGGTATGAACACTTCTTTAGCCGTCTCTTTGACTATGTCGATAAAGATTCCTCTTCCCTCATGAGATGCAGTTATATCATAGAAAACAAGCTCGTCAGCGCCCTGTTCATTGTAGTATTTGGCAAGCTCAACAGGATCGTCGACTTCTTTTATATCTTTGAATTTCGTTCCCTTTACAACTTTTCCGTCTCTCACGTCAAGACATGGAACTATTCTCTTAGTAAACATAATTTACACCTCCAGCGCATCTTCAAGTTTTATTTTGTCTATATAGAGAGCTTTTCCGATTATAGTTCCGTACATATCCATCGATTTCAGTTTCTTTACATCGTCTATAGAGCTGACTCCTCCTGAAGCTATTACATCTATATCAGATATTTCAGAAACTTCTTTATATATATCGAAGTTAGGTCCCTGCATCATTCCGTCCTTCGCTATATCAGTATATACTATAGTTTTAACTCCTATTTCATCGAGAGTCTTCACGAATTCTTCAGATCTTATAGTGCTCAGATTTATCCATCCGTCCACTGCAACTATTCCGTCTTTGGCATCTACTGAAACTACTATCTTTTCTCCGTATTTTTCAGCCATTTCTCTCAGGAACTTTTCATCGTTCACTGCGGCAGTTCCTAATATGACTCTGTTGACACCTGCATCTAAAAGATTTTTTACAGCTTCTTCCGATCTTATTCCTCCTCCTACCTGGATTGGAATATTCACAGTTTTTGCTATATTCGCTATTATATCGTAATTCTTAGATTTTCCGTCTTTTGCTCCGTCAAGGTCTACTATGTGTATGAACTCTGCTCCTTTTGACTCCCATTTCTGTGCAACTTCAACAGGATTGTCGAAATATACATCGAGTTCATCAAATTTACCCTGCTTAAGTCTTACGCAGTTTCCGTCTTTTATATCTATCGCCGGAAAAATAATCATTAAATCAACTCCCCAAACGCTTTTAATATTTTCATTCCTGTACTTCCGCTTTTCTCAGGGTGGAACTGCATTCCGTATATATTTCCCTTTCCTACAACTGCAGGAACGTCTGCTCCGTATTCAGCATAGGCTATTACATCGTCCATCCTGTTCACATAATAAGAATGGACGAAATATACGTATTCTCCTTCTTCAACGAATTTCATTATTTTATCGTCTCTTCTGAATATCAGGTCGTTCCATCCCATGTGAGGAACTTTAAGGCTTCCGTCAAATTTCACGACTTCTCCTTTGAGTATTCCGAGTCCTTCGTATTCTCCGTCTTCGTAAGATTTTTCATATAAAAGCTGCATTCCGAGACATATTCCAAGAAGCGGCTTTCCTGAATCTGCATACTTCAGGACAGTTTCTAAAAGACCCGACTCTTTAAGTGACTTCATCGCATCTCTGTATGCTCCGACACCTGGAAGAATGAGACCGTCCGACTCCATAAGGTCTTTTTCTGTATCGACTATTCTGTTTTCATATCCTAATGTGTCTAAAGCATTCTTTATGCTGCTAAGATTTCCTACTCCGTAATCTACTATTCCTATCACTTAAATCACTCCTTTTGTCGACATGACGTCAGTTATTCTCTCGTCATATCTTGTAGCCTTGTCTAAAGTTCTTCCGAATCCTTTGAACATGGATTCTATAACGTGGTGCGTATTTCCGTTAGAAATTACTCTCAGATGGACATTCGCCATTGCGGCATTCGAAAATCCTCTGAAGAATTCTTCTACAAGTTCAGTATCGAAACTTCCAACCATTTCTCTGCTGAATTCAGTATCTATCTGAAGATACGGTCTTCCTCCAAGATCGAGCGCCGTAAGTGTAAGGACTTCATCCATAGGAGTGAATGTATCTGCATATCTCACTATTCCTTTTTTATCTCCTATAGCTTCTTTTACAGCTTCTCCAAGGGTAATTCCTATATCTTCTACAGTATGGTGACCGTCTATATGAAGGTCTCCGTCACATTTTACAGTCAAATCGAAAAGACCGTGTTTTGAAAAAAGTATAAGCATATGGTCAAGAAATCCTATTCCTGTATCTATATCGCTCTTGCCTGAGCCGTCTATATCTATCCTGATTTCTATATCTGTTTCTGTAGTCTTTCTCTTCTTTTCTGAAACTCTCAAATTTTCACCTCCAGTAAAAATCATCATTAAACAGCATACCCGCAGAAATCCGGAATCCGGGAACTGAATATTTTATATCAGCATCCCGGCATTCGTATCCGTATCTCTGCGGTTCTGTTTTATTCCAATATATCTATTTTACCGTTTATATCCGGTTTAGTCATCTTTTTTTAAAAAATCCGTCTTTTCTGAATACTATCCGAGAATTTCTTTTAGCGAGTCTATAAATTTCTGATTTTCCATAATAGATCCCATGCTCACTCTCAGATGATTCTCAAGCGCTCCGCCTCTGAAAAGTCTTACAAGAATTCCTCTCTTTTTCAGTTCTTCAAATACTTTTTCTCCGTCAGGAACTTCGAAAAGAATGAAGTTCGTTACAGATTCATAAGGCTTCACATTTTCTATATTCTGAAGTTCTCTGAAAACTCTGTTCTTTTCACTGTTTATTATCTTTATATTGTCGCTTATAGTCTGCATATCGGAAAGAAGCTCCTCTGCAACTATCTGAGACACACAGTTCAGATTGTAAGGCGCTTTTACTGCAGTTATCTTTCTTGCAATCTCAACTGATGAAAGAAGGTATCCGGTTCTCATAGCCGCAGCTCCGAAAGCTTTTGAGAAAGTTCTAAGAACTATAAGTCTGTCATAATTCAGAACTTCTTCTGCGACAGACTCTCCTCCGAATTCTATATAAGCTTCGTCTACAACTATAATGCTGTCTGTCTCTTCAATCAGTCTTATTATATCCTCTTTAGGAGTTGCAACTCCTGTAGGATTGTTAGGATTGCACAGAAATACGATTTTAGCTTTATTTTCATTGGCCTTTTCTATAAGCTCATCCACTTTTATTCTGAAATCGTCAGCTTTAGGTATTTCCATGTACTTTCCGCCTAAAACTCCCGTGTTTATTCCGTACATTGAAAATGTAGGATTGTGAGATATGACTACGTCGTCCTTTTCTACAAATGTATTTAAAAGAACGTGAATCATCTCATCAGATCCGTTTCCGACAACTATATTGTCAGAAGGAACGTTCACGTATCCTGATATCTTCTCTCTCAGAACGTCGCTGTTAGAATCAGGATACTGCATGAATTTAAGCTTTCCTATTCTCTCCATAACTCTCTCTCTAACTTCAACTCCGAGGTTGAAAGGGCTTTCGTTAGCATCGAGTTTTATATAGCCTTCATGCTCATTCGGAAGATACGGTTCAAATTCAAGAACGCTTTTTTTGAAAAATCTATTTGCTGTCATCTTCAAATCTCACTCTTACTGAATTTGCGTGTGCCTGAAGCCCTTCAGATTCAGCTATTGCTATTATCTTGTCTTTCTGCTTTTGAAGATTTTCCCTGCTGTAGTAGATTAAGCTTGATTTCTTAACGAAATCGTCAACTCCAAGCGGAGAATAGAATTTAGCAGTAGAACTTGTAGGAAGAGTGTGGTTAGTTCCTGCAAAATAATCTCCAAGAGGTTCAGTCGAATACTGTCCTAAGAATATTGCCCCGGCATTTTTTATGCTTGAGATCATTTCAAAAGGACTTTCAACCATAACTTCAAGGTGTTCAGGAGCAATTTCATTAGTATAGTAAAGAGCTTCTTCCATGTCTTTAGCTATTATTATAGCTCCGAAGTTTTTAAGAGATTCTTCTGCTATCTCTTTTCTGCTCAGTTCTGCAGTCTGTATTTTAAGTTCTTTTTCAACTTCTTCTGCAAGCTTTTCACTAGTAGTAACGAGTATTGCCGATGCAAGCGTATCGTGTTCAGCCTGTGAAAGCATATCAGCAGCAACGTATCTAGGATTTGCCGTTTCATCTGCAAGAACGAGTATTTCTGAAGGTCCTGCTATCATGTCTATATCAACGAATCCGTAAACTATTCTCTTAGCTATTGCAACGTAGATATTTCCAGGTCCGACTATTTTATATACTTTAGGTATTGTTTCTGTTCCGAATGCAAGAGCCGCTATACCTTGAGCTCCTCCTGCTTTGTATATCTTGTCAACTCCTGCTATTTTAGCGGCAGCTAGGATATTTGCTGAAACTCCGCCGTCTTTTGAAGGAGGTGTCACCATTATTATCTCCTCAACTCCTGCAACTTTTGCAGGAACAGCATTCATAAGAACTGTAGATGGAAGCGGCGCAGTTCCTCCTGGAACGTATATTCCCACTTTTTCTATAGGATTGTACATCTGTCCCAGCATTATTCCTTTTTTGCTGTTGTCCACCCATGAATTTATAAGCTGTTTCTGGTGGAATTCTCTTATATTCTCAGCAGCTTCTTCAAGAGCGTCTATCAGTTCCTTGTCGCAGCTGTTGTAAGCTTCTTCTATTTCTTCTTCTGTAACCTGAATTCTGTCGAGCTTAACTCCGTCGAATTTCTCAGTATATTCAAGAAGAGCCTTGTCTTTATTGTCTCTCACATTAGTTATTATATCTTCAACAGTTCTGTTCACTTCTCCGAATTCAAGCTGAGATCTGTTTAGAAGAGCATCTACTTCTTTCTGTATTTTGTCACTGCCGTCTTTTGTGTTTATTACTTTTATCATTTATTTCACCCCTACTAACTTGTCTATATCATCCATTATTTTTCTTATTCTGTCGTTTTTAAATTTGAAACTCGATTTATTCGCTATAAGTCTTGCAGATATATTTGCTATATCTTCAAGAACTACGAGTCCGTTTTCTCTCAGAGTTCTTCCAGTTTCGACTATATCGACTATTACATCTGAAAGTCCTATAAGAGGAGCAAGCTCAACCGAACCGTTCAGCTTTATTATATCAACCTGTCTCCCTGTGCTGAGAAAATATTTTTTAGCAACATTGGGATATTTAGTTGCAACTCTTATCTTTCTCGTAGGATCTATCTTATATCCTTCAGGAGCCGCAACTGAAAATTTGCATTTCCCGAAATCAAGATCTGCTATTTCATATACCTGTCTGTCTTCTTCCATTATAGTGTCTTTTCCAACAAGTCCTATATCCACAGCCCCTCTTTCAACGTAGATTGGAACGTCGACAGCTTTTACTAAAACGTATCTGACTTTATTCTCTTCACTTGTCAGTATAAGTTTTCTGGATTCTTCTTCAAACTCTTTGCATGAAAGACCTATTTCCTTCAGCATCTGATATCCTTTATCTCCAAGTCTTCCTTTTGCTATAGCTATATCTAAATATTCCATAGTCATCCTCTTTCTAAAATATTATTTTTGCGCTTAAATAAATATATTCTGATTCATCTATATATTGATAATATTTTCTGCATTTTCGCTTTCAGCTTCGTCATAGTCTTCCACTCTTTCAAGAGTCACTATGAATCCTTCTTTTCTGAGTTCTTTAGCCTTTTCTATCGCTTCTTTTCTCTTGCCTTCCTTGTAGTTCACTTTATAATCTATAGTGAACACAGGATCTTTTTCTATCTTGTTCTGAATCATCATTCCTTCAATAAGGTCGTCTACAGATATAGAAAATCCTGTCGCCGGAATCGTCTCTCCGTAGTAGTGAGTCAGATTGTCGTATCTTCCTCCGCTTAGGATTCTGTCTCCGTATCCTTCAAGATATCCTTTGAACATCATTCCCGTATAGTAGTCCAGATTGTTTATGAGTCCAAGGTCAAGCGATACATACTCTTCATATCCGTAGTCTTTTATGAATTTGTATATCTCTTTCAGCTCTTCAAGAGCGCTGCTCATCTTGTCATTTACTGAATATTTTGCAGCTTCTTCAAGAGTCTCTTCAAAACTTCCGTAAAGACTAGGCATAGCATCGATTGCTTTTTTCAGTTCGTCGCTTATTTCAAGCGTATCCACATAGTTTCTGAGCTCTACGAAGTTCTTGTACTCTATGAGATTCTTAAGATTCATCTTCTCTTCTTCAGAAAGATCTGTAGAGTTGAGAAGACCTTTATAGTATCCGGCATTTCCAAGTTCTATCTTGAAATTAACTCCGCATTCTAAAAGACTCTCTATAGCTGAAACGATGACTTCACCGTCTGCTTCCGCATTAGGATTTCCGAAATATTCTATTCCAGTCTGTGTGCGCTCTCTTTTTATCTCGCTCTTCATTTTAAAAACTTGAGTCGAATAGCACACTTTATAAATTCCTTTATCGCTCTTGTAGTTTTTCGCGATTATTCTCGCTATAGGTATAGTGGCATCCGGTCTTAAAGTCAGAATTTCTCCCGAACTGTCTATAAGCTTGAACATTTCGTCTTTAAGTATAGTGCTCTTTATAGAAGAGAATATTTCATAATATTCGATTGTGGGTGTCGAAACTCTCTTGTATCCGAAACTCTTAAACACCCCTCTTATTTTTTTTACAATATCTTCTTTAATTTTATATTCCTTGAATAACTCGTCACTTACTCCTTCAGGTGTTTCAAAACCTTTCATAATCAAGCCTCCGTTCTCTTTTTTCCTATATACATTATAACACTAACTTTATATTCTTTTTCTTTTTTCTTGCTCTTTATTCAATTTATCTGATAAATCTCTACTTTTATATTTTTAAATTTTGTATCCTATTCTTCTTTGCTTTATTGCTTTATTATGGTAAAGTTTTATCTTATAATAAGATTATATTAATTATAATAGGCATTGTCAACATTAAAACTGTTAAATCGAAGTTAAGTTTCAATGCTGAAATCGCGAATTATTTTAAAAATTCTGATATGACAACGCCAAGAAGCATTCCTATTGCCGCTCCGAGCAGAAGATTCTCAAAAAAGAATCCTATAACCAGTCCTGCTACAAGACCGAATATTATAAATTCTATCTCTTTAAAAAAGCTTTTCTTTTCTGTTTTCCTGCTGCCTCTTCTGTCTGTTCTTACACTTGAGCCCTTTCATCTTTCCTCTGTTCTCATACTAATCTTATCCCTCTGTTTATTTTTATACCTTATAATTATATCAGCAACTCAGCTATTTTCAATCGTTTTATGAATAATAGTCCCGTATTGAAAAGAAAAAATCTCTGAATTTATTCATATTCAGAGATTTTTTCTAATTTATTTCTAATACCATTTTCTGTTATTTCTATTTTCTGCTTTTAGTTTTAATAATGCTTCCATTTCTAACTTTTGAATAAGTCCCTGCTATGAGCATTCCGGCTACGGCTATTATGACTATTGCTCCCCCAGGTTTAAGACCGTAATAATACGATACAGTTATTCCGGACATCATATAGATTATTCCCAGTATAACTGATATTATATACGTCTGTTTATAAGATCTTCCAAGCATAAGCGCCGCTGTGACTGGAAGAACTATGAGTGATGCAACCATAAGCGCTCCTACAATCTTGCATGATATGGCAATCGTTATTGCTGAGAGCAGTGTGAAAAGTCCGTTTACAAAATTCACATTCACTCCTGAAAGCTTTGCCAGAAAAGGGTCTATCGAAAGATTCAGAAGACCTCCATAATAAAATATCCCGCACAGTATAACAGCCACAAATATTACAGCTACCTGCACAACGTCTGCTGTAGTCACTGCAGATATGCTTCCGAAAAGATACGATTCAAAAGTGTTTCCTCCCGGAGCAAAATCTGAAAGTATAGCTGCAAAACCGAGTCCTGTGCTCATTATTACTGCTGTAGCCATATCACCGTACTGAGGAAATCTCTTTCTTATCTTTTCTATAGAGAATGCTGCAAATATACATACAGCTATTGCCCCTATAACTGGATTAATTCCTAAAATCAGACCGAGTCCGACTCCGGCAAGAGATGTATGAGAAAGAGCATCCCCTATCATTGACGTTCTTCTGTTTACCATAACGACCCCTATTGTAGGAATCATAAGCGAAAGCATAAATCCGACTAAAAGAGCTTTTCGCATAAAATCATATTCTAACATTTTCTACCGCCCCATCCGATATTCTGTACACTCTTTCTACATAATTCTTAACGAGTTCAAATTCATGTGTGACCATGACTATAGTTATATTCTCATCTCTGTTCAGAGCCACAATTCTCTTGAAGAACTGTTCCTTGCTCTTCTGATCCACTCCTACAGTAGGCTCGTCCAGCACTAGAATTTTAGGATCATTTACAAGCGCCCTTGCTATCATTATTCTCTGCTGCTGACCTCCGCTGAGCTCATTGAAAGGTCTGTCAGTGTACTTTTCCATTCCCATTTTCTTTATAGCTTCGGCGGCCTTTATTTTATGTCTTTTTCTAGGTATTTTTATTATTCCGAAATCTTCATACAGATTAAGGCTGACTAATTCGCAGCATGTGACAGGGAAACTTATCTTATTAGTAGCATTTACCTGAGGAACGTAACCTATATCTTTAAAAGATTTATAGTTCTTTATATCTTTTCCCATAATTTCAACCGTTCCGCTCTCTCTTTCCAAGTTTCCGAGTATAAGCTTTAAAAGTGTCGATTTTCCGCTTCCGTTGTCGCCCTGTATAACTGCAAATTCACCTTCTTCAATAGCGAAACTAACATCGTCTATTATTTTCTCTCCTGTATATCCGAATGTCAGATTTTTCACCTCTATACAGCTCATCTAAGCACCGCCTTTCTATACATTAATTTTCCGAATCATAATTTCATCCCGGGCATAATGCACCGGGATGTTTTTTAGTGATTCTTTTTATCATTTTCTCTATTATCTATTCTACATCATTACTGAAGAGAATTGTATATATTTTCTAAATTCATTCTCATAAGAGCTAAATAATCCTGATTCTTTTCTTTCTGGTCTTCAGTTACAAACTCCATAGTTGAAAGAGGTTCAACTTTCGCGTCTATTTCTTTTGCTATAGATTCTGCACCTTTTTTAGAGCCTCCGTATTCATAGAACACAGTATTTATTCCGTTTTCTTTACAGTATTCTATAGATTCCTGAATAGTTTTAAGATCCGGCTCTTCCATAGATGTAAGTCCCTGAAGCGGATGCTGCTGAAGTCCGAATTCTCTGCTTACGTATCCGAATGCTTCATGAGGCACTACGAACGATTTTATTCTCGTATTCTCAAATTTTCCGTCATATTCCTCTTTTAGTGCTTTTATTTCATTCTGATATTCTTCTTTATTCTTCTCAAAATATTCTTTGTTCTCAGGGCTGAGCTCTGAAAGACGGTTAGCTATTCTGTCAGTATACAGTTTCGCATTTTCAAGCGACATCCATGAGTGAGGATCGTAAGAAATATTTTCTTCAGATTTAACTATATCTAAATCTTCAAGCTTGACTTCATTTCCGTCTTTGTCTGAGAATATATAAGGAACTGATTCGCCCGGCTCTCTGTCAGCATAAACTATCCAGTTTCCTTCTTCAGGAATTTTGAAATCTATTTCTCCATCTTCATGAGCCATTTCGAGATTGTAGACTTTTCCGCTTTCAGCATCGAAAGTTTCTTTCTGCTCTATATCTTCTCCGTCTTCAGACATGATTTTCTTTCCTTCTTCTTTAAGCTTGTCGATGTCTTTCTCTCCGTCAAGTTTAAAGAATCCCAGTCTTAGAGCTTTTTCATGAGTGTGTCCAGTCTCTATTTTATAATCTTCCTTTTTGAGTTCCATCTCACCCATATAGCCGTACTCGCCTTTTTCAGCGGCGCTTCCAACTTCTATCAGGTCCAGATCTTTACTAAGATTTATTATTTTAAAATCAGGCGCATTCTGTTCTACACTGTCTATCCATGACTCCATTCCCGCACCGTTTATAAACATTAAATCCGCATCGTTCACTTCTTTTATATCCTTAGCTGAAGGCTCCCAGTGATGCGCCTCCTTGTCTTCGGGCATAAATGAAACTACATTCACTTTGTCTCCCGCTATCTTTTCAGTCATGTCTTTTATAGGATAAAATGAAGCGTATACAGTAGGTTTTCCGTTATCCTCTTCAGTAGAAGAAACTTCTGCTTTTTCAGTATTTTCTCCGCTTTCAGTACTGCTGTTTTCATTTCCGCATCCTGCAAGCGAACCCGCCATTAAGGCTCCCGCAAGTAATGCTGCAAATATTCTTTTCATAAAACTGTCTCCCTTCTTAAACACTTCCAATTGAAGTATGAACAAACTTGAATATGTCTATAACCGCAAGAAGCTCCGATCCTTTACAGAATCAGAGCTTCAGCGCAAATAGACATTTCTGTCCGTCTTTTGTTATTCGATTTCGATATTTTTACTATATCACAAGTCTTTTTCATATGCAAATATTCTGAATTTTACAATCTTAAAAAATAATCCCGCATATGCGGGAGTATCAATTGTATATGTTCTTAAATTTTAACTGCTTAAAAAATTACTCTGCTATTTCTTCAGCAACTTGTTCTTCAGTTGAATCGCCGTCAACCATTGTCGGGAACCATCCCTCTTTGCCAAGAAGCTCATCTACAGATTCATCTCCGTATCTGAAGTGGAAATGCTTAAGCTCTTCATGACCGTGAACTTCCATCATAAGGAAGTATTTATAAGGAGCTGATTCGTCCTCAGCTTCAAAAATTTCCCAAGTTAAATCATGACCGTCGCTAGTTCTTTTTTCCTGTCCTAAGTATTTATAATTTCCTTTTCCTAATTCTTTTCCGCCGTCTGCTTTTAAGTTATCGTATATAGTGATAGTATTTCCTTCTATCGTCATAGCATTGAAGTCTGTTCTTCTTTTTTCTTCAAATTTTGTCTTTTCTTCTTCTACTGTAGTTCCTTCCTTTTCAGCAAGCTTTTCGAAGGCTTCAGCTACTTTAGGGCTGTCTTCGTAAGTTTCTATATTTTTCCAGTCTCCTGACCATCCCACAAGATCTTTGTCTTCATCAGCAGCTTCTTCTTCAGAAGAATCCTCTTTTTCTTCAGATTTTTCTTCAGACTCATGATCGTGATCATGTTCATCTTTTTCTGCTGTCTGTTCCTGAGATGTATCGGCAGCCGGCTCTTCTGTTGTTGAACTTCCTCCGCATCCAACTAGTGAACCTGCCATAAGAGCAGATACAAGTGTAACTGTAAGTAATCTTTTCATAGAATATTTTCCTCCTGAATATATTTGATATGTTTTTTATCAGTATATCAGATTTTATTCCTATTTGCAAATGATTATTATTCTATTTTATTTGATTGCTTATTCATATGTTTTTATATTTCATTATATTTATATCTACATATCCGCTTATACTCCCGTTACTGCTGTAAATACTGATTTTAGACAGTCTATATTCATTATTATTATTTTCATTTAAAGACAGCTCCTCCTCTAACTGATTCTCAATAAAAAGATTCTGACTTATATATTCGAGATTTTCAGGCTTCTCTCTATAATATTTCTTTTCCTTTTCTTTTTCACAGTCTGTAAATTCAAGTCTTATTCTCGCATCCGGATTTAAATAACCGCTGTCTATACTGGACAGAATATTTATTTTTAAAATGTCGTTTCCTGTTATCTTAGCATCTTTTAAATCTATCTCCTCTGTATATTCATCGGAATCTTTCAGATAAAATCTTCTGTCCATAAAGATTTCTCCCTTATTCCTTCTGAATCTGCTTTTTCTTTTTCCCTCCTCCCTGTCCTCATCTTCTCTTTTAAAATCTTCTATGCTCTTTCCTATTATATACTCACTGCCGTCATGAATAATATCTGCGTTCATTCCTATTATATTTTCTGAAGGATCTGATTCAGGTCCTAATTCAGAGTTTGCTGTTCTCTCAGAACCGTAATAAAGATATTCCGACAGCGGTATTTCTATTATTTCTTTTTTCTCTTTCTTTTTTCCTGAGCCCGAATTTTTTTCAGAATTTGAATCCTTTTCCGATTTTCTGCTGCTTTTTTTATCTTTTTCCGTTCTTTCAGATTTTAATTCTGTATTTTCTTTTTCCTCTTTTTTTGAACTTTCTTCTTTTTTCTCTTCATTTTCTTTTTCCTCTTCAGATTCAGCATACTGACCGTCCTGTTCAGTGCCCTCTGTATACTCCCCGGGCTCTGGACTTATCCTTCTTATATCGTCATTCAGCTTCTCTATATCTGATTCTCTTTCTTTATCAGCATCATAATCTGCATCTGAAATGAACTTTATTATCCTGAGCTCCGACTTCATTCTGTAAGCTTCTTCTTTTTTCTCTATAGAAGCTGACTCTAGTGAAATTCCTTTTTTAAATTCTGAAAGTCCGGATATAAATTTCCCTGTATCCGGAAGGCTTCCTTCAGTTTCAATTTTCACAAATACTTCCTGAGAAATATCTTCCGATTTTTCTTCTCCGCCTGTATCTTCATTTGTATCTAATCCTTCAGAATCAGCCGAATTAATTGAAATTTTAATTATATCTATATTCTTATTTGAAGCTTCTTCTTTCAGAATTTCTGAAAGCTCCATATCGTCGCAGTTTATAAAAAACCTGCCGGTTTCTCTTTCCAGCGCTTCAATTCTCAAGCTGCTTTTATCTTCCTCACTGCCTATATTCTGAAGAATATTCCTGCTTTCTTCTATCTTCTTCTCAGTCAGTTTCAGTCTTTTTCTGTATTCTGAAATATTCCCGGAACTTGCTGCCGTAAATCCCGTTAAAGGAATTAAAATTAACACTGAAATTACAATCTGAGATATCAGCTTTGATTTTAAACCCTTTTTTGTAAACCTTTTTTTCTGAAGAAACTCTTTGATTTCTTCAGGAATTATTTTGTATAGTTTTATTCTTAATAACTCAATCTTTTTAATCATTTTATCAGTCCGTCTTTTCTTCCACCACTATATTGAGGATATTTCCCTTGTCTGTATCTTCAGAATCTTTTATTCTGATTTTAAATTTTTTACTTAAATCCGATGTGAATTCTGAAAACGGCTCATCATCTGATATTATAAAAAACTCCTTCTTTCCATTCCTCAGAACGGCTTTTTCTATAAAAACTGCTTCCGGACACATATCGATAACTTCACTGAATTTCCTGTAAGCTGAAATTTCTTCTTTGTCTAAAATTTCCTCAGCTCTGTCTCTTACTCTTTCCAAATCTCTGCAGCGGGCTTTCGCTTCAAAAACTTTCTGCAGCCTGGAATCACTCTGAATATCGTCCAGTTTCACAATTTTTTCCTGTAACACTGAACCGAACTTCTTTTCAGAAATTTTAAATACAGACAGTAAAATCAAATTGACAACTGCCGCTGCAATCAGAATATTTCTTACTGCCGTAAGAAAGCTTGTTTTCCTGTCTCTAAAGAAATTCATTTTTAATATAGAGAAATAACCGAATTTATATACTTGGGATTTTCTTTCAAAGCCTTTATTATTTCCCTGTCCGCTTTGATTTTCATAAATCCTGAATCCAGAATATCATAGGCATCTATATTAGAATCTTTCAGAAGTTTCTCTTCACTTTCGCTGAGATCTCTTCCATAGAAGAAAAGTCTGTCTATAGGTCTTTGCAGAATTTCCATTCCGAAATATTTTATTAGCCCGACTGGGGAATCGATGCTGTCCGAATCATACGATTTGAAAAACACCATTTCTCTGTCTTCGTAAATGCTGACATCCGTCCTTCCTTCAGCAAAATATATTACTGCTTCCGAGCTCTTTCTTCTGTCTCTTGAGTATTCGGCAAGCTTTGAAAAATGAGGACTGAAGTATTTTGCTCTGAGCCTCAGAGTATCCGAAAGCTCTCTGTAGCTTTCTACAAAATCCTTTTTAATTGAAACGTATACTTTCTTCTGAAAATTCTCTCTCTCAAATATCATGCTTCTGACTAAAAATTCTGATTCATATTTTTCCTCAATGAGTTCTCTGTACTCTTCTTCTGATTCAAATTCATGAATATCAGTATCTTCTTCTAATATCAGCTTATCCGAACCTACAGATATATTGAGATTATCGAATACATTCCACTTATAGTTCTCCTTCAAGTAGTCTTCAAGGTAATCTGTGTTCATAGAATCCATGTTTATCTCATTTATTTTATCAATGTAAAACTCCCCATGCCTGAAAATGCCGCTAGATATATATGCCTTTCTGTCTTCCAAAAAAACACTTATAGTTCTGTTCAATCTGAACTTCTCCTTTCTGATAATATATTTTCAGTCTGTTAAAATCCCAGTCAATAATCGTGTATTTAGAAAAAACTTCCGTAAAGCAGGGTGAATACTGCTGAAACTGATATGAACGGCGCAAAAGGTATTCTGCTCTTTCTGTCTTTAAATCTGAATACGATCAAAAAAACTGATATCACAGCGCCGAAAACAAAACTGAGCACAAAAAGAGATATAGTGTCTCTAAGTGTCAAAAAACTGCTCAATGCTAAAAAAAGCTTAAAGTCGCCGTGTCCTATTCCATCTGAATCTATCCTGTATATGAGAAAGAAGACCGCCGCTATGAACAGCATTCCTTTGAGCGATGAAATTATATATGAAGATTTTTCATAAACGATAAGTCTGTGCAGATGAAATACAGATGAGAGAGCAAAGATTGATAAATTGAGTTCATCCGGAACTATCATATACTGAAGATCCGCTGATATGACTGTCATTAAAATTCCTGAAATCAGTACAACAGCAATCAGCTCTAAACCGGAATAGCCTCTCTCTATAAAAGCATTAGAAAGTCCTGCCGAAAAAATAGATACTGTCACCGAAAATACGGCATTATGGCCTCTGTCCCAATGCTCTTCTTCTGATATTTCTTCTGCAATTCTGTTTCTCAAGTTTTCTGAATATATTAACGAAAATAAACAGAGAGATATTCCTGAAATAAAAGGAATCATATTTTCCCCTCTCTTTCTGATTTTTATTTTTAACTGGAAATTAACTGAAAAATGATTTTCTTAACTGTGTATTTCTTCTTGATTTTATAATTTAAAACTGATGATTTTATAGAGAAACTGAGCGGCAGAATACCGCTCAGCTCCTCACTTTCAGCAGATTCAGCATAATGTTAATTTCAGAATCTAAGGTTCTGTTATAGTGTCTGCTTCTGCTCTTTCACTTTTCTTTTCAGGGTAAGCTTCTTCTGTTCCGTATTTTACTGATATGGTGTTATTGTCTAGAATTTCAAAATTTATTGAATTGTCACCCGGTCCTGAACCGTACATATCTGATACGGGCTGACCGTCGAAGTTTTCTTCAATCAGATCTGCTCTTTTGAAGTCCTCAATCGTCAGACTTCCCTGTTTTTTCCCATTTTCAGCTATATAGAGCTTTGCGGCATTTGCAACATCGGCCGCATTTGCCTCATCCACAGCTATTTTAGCTTTTTCAGTCATTCCAAAGAGATTCATCGCTCCTATAACTGAGATTATCCCTATTATTGCGATGACTACGAGAAGCTCTATTAAGCTGAAACCTTTATTGTTCAATATTTCACCCCTTTCCTAAAGCCCTGCTGCGCTGTACATATTCATCATTGGGAGAAAAACTGTTATTACTACGAAGAATACGAGGAGTGAGATTAATATAATCATAACCGGTTCGATGAGTGAAACCAGTTTTTTAAGCGAATTAGAAAGCTCCTCTTCAAAAAAATTTGACAGCAAGAATAGTGATTCTTCTAAAGTTCCAGTTTCTTCTCCGACTAAAATTACAGTTTTCATCATATCGGGAAAACAGTCTATATTTTTTACTGAACTGAAAAGTCCCTTCCCTGTCTTTATTCTATGGTTTAAATCCCGGAGAGATTTTCTGTAAAGCGGACTGGAAACGCATTTTTCTGCCATTTCCAGAGATTCGCTCATTCCTATCCCTGATGAAAAAAGCATGCTCAGCACTTTGCATATATGAGCTGTGTTTATATTTTCAACAGCCTTTCCTACGGCTGGAAGCCGCAGGATAAGACTGCTAAATTTCATTCTGACTTTCGGTATGCTGAAAACTCTTAAGCTTATTATAATTAAAATGAATGTGAAAATAGAAATTCTGAATATGTTTGTTCCTATAAACTGGGCCGCTGAAATAGATATCCTGCTGATCTCAGGAAGCTCAGCATCCATCTTTTCAAACAGCTCTATAAAATTGGGCATTACGTAGACCATTATTACTATAAAGACTAAAACTGCCGCAGAAGCCAGAATAATCGGATAAGTCATGGCCGCCGCTATTTCTTTTTCATTTTTTCTTCTGCCTGAATAATATTCCGAAAGCTCCTCGAAGACGTTTTCCATATTCCCGCTCTTCTCGCCAATCTCAATCATTTTTATGAAGAACTGAGGAAATACGCCGCTTTCTTTCTGCCAGGATTTATATATGAGATTTCCTCTCTCAATATCCCTCTTTATGTTTTTCAGACTTTTCCTGAGTTTCTTTTCAGCAGTCTGTCCCGAAACTATATCCAGAGTTCTGTCTATGCTTACACCGGCGCTCATAAGTAGAGAAATGTATTTAGATAGATTTGAGAGTTCGTCAGATGAAGCTCTTTTTTTCACTTATATGCTCCAGATATCTTTCCTTGGTCATCATGCCCAGCTCTCTGCTCACAGAAATGGCATCCTGTATCTGAAATATTCTGTTTTTTCTAATCATATTTCTAACTGCACTGTTTGGAACGAGTATCTCGAATACCGGATATATTCCGTTTCTGCAAGTTCGAAGCTCTTGCGAGAGGACAAGCTTAAGAGTTCTAGACAGCTGATACCGTATTTGAGACTGGCTATTCTCTCTGCTCATCTCTGATATTCTCTCTACAGTCTCTGCAGCGGAATTCGTGTGAAGAGTGCTTATAACAAGATGTCCCGTTTCCGCGGCTCTCAGCGCTATTTCAAGAGATTCTCTGTCTCTTATCTCTCCTACTGCAATTATATCTGGATCCTGTCTGAGACTGGCTTTTAAAGCCGATTCAAAACTGTCGGCATCCCTTCCTATTTCTATCTGAGTAACAAGAGAGCTGCCGCTTTCATGTCTGTATTCTACAGGATCTTCTATCATGATTATATGCTTATTTTTCTTTCTGCTTATTTCGGAAATCACAGCTGAAAGAGTGGTCGACTTTCCGCTTCCTGTAGCGCCTGTTATAAGAATGAGACCCTGTTCCGAAAATATCAGCTTTTCAGCTTCTTCTGGAAGCTTCAGACTTTCAAGCGTGACTTTTTTCTTTCCGAGAATTCTCACAGCTATATTCTTGCCCTCCTCCGTCCTGTATATATTCATTCTGAGTCTGAGATTTTTGATTCCAATTCCTTTATCGATACTTCCATATCTGTTGAATTTTTCCTCATCATTTAAATCAGCATATCTGCTAAAAAATGACTCTATTTCTTCTTTCTCAGTTCTAAGACTGTGCTTATTTATTTCTCTGTTTTTTCTACAGTATATTTCCCCTTCAGCTTTTATATGTATATCCGTCGCTCCTTCTTCTGAAATACATTTTATTAACTCTTCCAGATTCAATTTGATCCCTCCAATTTTTCTTCCCTGCTGTAGTATTCAAAATAGTCTTCGCAATTCATTCTGCTGTCTTTTACGAGTGAAATCATTCTATCCTGAAGACTTCTGAATTCTCTTTTTTTAAGCTCTTTTCTTATTTCTGAAATAGAATTTATCTTTCCGAATATTTCTCTTAGACCGCTGTCCATTTCCAGTATTTCTACTACCGGTTTTCTAGACGTATATCCTCTGTTTGAACATTTTTCACATCCGCCGGACTCATATATTCTGTCCATATTGAAAATTTCGTCTATAAACGGCCTTATATTTTCATCAATATCTTTTATTTCAAGACATTCTCTGCAGTTTTCCCTGTAAAGTCTCTGCGATATTACTGCTTTAAGCGCTGAAACTGCAAGATGCTTCTCAACTCCCATATCTACCAGTCTGTAAATAGTTGAAGGCCCGTCTTCTGTATGAACGGTGCTTATGACCAGATGCCCTGTTATAGAAGCATTTACAGCCATTCTCGCCGTTTCTTCATCCCGGATTTCCCCTACTACGATTATGTCCGGATCCTGTCTTAAAACGTGTCTTAATATGCTTCCGAATCCAAGACCTATTTCGGAATTGACCTGAATCTGATTTACTCCTTCAATTTTGCATTCAACAGGCTCCTCTATGCTTATTATATTTTTCTCTTTAGAATTTAACTCTTTGATTATAGAGTAAAGCATGGTGGACTTTCCGCTTCCAGTAGGTCCTGTTATGAGTATTAATCCCTGTTTCTGTCTGATTATTCTCTTTATCTTCTCAGAATCAGTCTTTTCGAGCCCCAGCCTGTCTATATCAAGAAGTCCTGTGTCCTTGCTGACTATTCTGAGTACGAGCTTTTCTCCAAAAAGAGTCGGTACGAAAGATGACCTTATATCCAGTCTTTTTCCGGCCGAATCTATTTCGAAACTTCCGTCCTGAGGTCTTCTCTTCTCTGCTATATCGAGTCTGGACATGAGTTTCATCTTAGATACTAAATTCGGGTATATTGCATTCGGTATTTCTACAAATTTCCTCAGTATTCCGTCTATCCTGAATCTCACATTCACTTTATCTCTTCCCGGATCAAAATGTATATCAGACGCAGATTCAATAACAGCCCTGTAAATGACAGATTTTATAAGTCTGCTGAGACCGTCTCTTTCAGAATCTGAGCCTTCTTTTGTAGAAACGTTTTCCGAAATCATATTTATTTCTCTCTCCAGAATATCTTTCTGGAAATATTCGTCCTGCTTGTCTTTTATATTTTTTAATTCTGAAAAAAGAGGAACTATATTGAGTGATGCGGCTTTTCTCAATTTATCTAAATGAAATATATTCATAGGTTCTGCCATAGCCATATGTATATTTCCGTCTTCAATAGTGCATGGAAATGATTTGGCAGACTGAAGAGTTTCAAGATCTACTGATGAAACTGTCTCCATATCCGGATATATATTTTTAAGATCTACTGATTCTATACCGTATCTGCTTTTCAAAAGATTTATAAAATCTTTTTTCTCAAGAATGCCCAGCTGTATAAGACTCTCTTCAAACGTGGTTTCATTCAGCTTTGAATATTCCTGAGCCTCCTTTTTCTGCGAAATATTTATCAGTTTCTCTTCCATGAGAATTTTATCGATTTTTGAAATATTGAGATTGAACAAATTTATCCCTCCAGATTTTATATATCTAAATATGGAATATTCAGCTAATCCAAAAAACACTGAATTTTTAAATCGAAAAACTAAAATGATTTAAAAGAACTGCCTTTCATGCAAGACTATATTATATTAAATTATATATGTCAAGCCTTTTTTTGAATAATTTTAAATAAAAATATTTTTTTCTTCATTTGTGCAAAAAAATAAAGAGCTTCAAACCTCATGGTTATCCACTCTTCAATAGTCTTATTTACTTTCTTCTATCTTCTATTTCCAATTCTAAAAGTGTAGCGTTTACTATGTAAGACACACATACACTTATTAATATATGCAATTCTATCGGTATTGCTTCTTTCATCTGAGCCAGTATAATCACTTCTATAAGGAAAATCAGAATATTCACTATAAGCATAAATATTAATTTGCTCTTCGTAATTACGTACTTGATTTTTCCCACAAGGGAAAGCATTATACCTGTCAGATAAGGCATAAACATATCATAGAATATTAGAGGCGCTGGCATATAAGTTATTTCTCTGTCTGAATAGAAAGCATTCAGACCTATCGAGAAAATTATCAGAAAAGCTATAGGCACCAAAAATCTGTATAAAAGTCTCTTGCGCATTACTGATTTCCTTTCATTCCCTTAAAATTCTTAAATAATTATATCACATTTAGACTCTTTAATGGAAAAAAAGAGAGAAACATATATTTCTCTCTTTTCCTATATTCTATCCTATTTATTTTCTTTAAGTACTAAAACTCTTGCTGGTGTCGCTGATATGAAATCAGGATCAACGTAACCGTTTTTTATAAGATCTATCATTGCATTGTAGAATTCCATTGAACTCATTTTTGATTCCTGAAGCATCGGATAAAGTCCCATTGCTTCCGGCTGTTCTCTTCCTGAAAGTTCATAAAGATATTCATATAGATGAGCCGATTTTTCATCTACTCCTTCTATTTTCGATTTCACATCCTCGCCTTCAGCCAGTTTTACAAAGTACGGCTCGTTAGGATATTCTATCGTATAGTTCCCTGAATAATGTGCTGACATATTATTACCCCCTAAATAAAGTTCGATTAAGTATATTATACCCGAAAAGCAGATATTTAACCATATAATCGCTCTAGGATAGCGGTTATATTGTATTATTCTGCAATTTAGGTGATTTTTTAAGTTTCAAAGCGGAAAAAAGAATTTTTCACTGCCTGTTTTTTATAATTGATAAGCTTAGAAGATTATAGGTTCTTTTTCATAATCAAGAAGATTTTTCAGAATTTCCGAAAGTTCCTGTCCTATATCCTTAGGAGGTCTGAAACCTTTATATCTGTCCTTCTTTCCTGCTGATTTATAGACTGTGAGTTTCCATTCTCCGCATCCTGCAAGCGGCACATCGGTTTCTTCCGTCTCTATATTCGTAAAATCTATTTTTGAAAACAGCTTTTCATCAAGATATTCTGCCGGCACTTTATATTCATATTCAACTTCAACCGGATACGACTTGCCGTCTACTATTGAATTTCCTATGCCTCTGTTAAATTCCAGTTTCACCTTCCCGCGATTTCTGTTTATTTCCAGTTTGCATCTTGTATAATCTGTCACTTTTTCGAGATTTCTGATATAGTACTTGAGTTCTATTCCTTTTACATTTTCATTCATTTTTATCACATCTTTCTCTTAAAATGGTATTTCAAAACTTTATGAATCCGTAAATCTTAAAATCTCTAAAGAAAATTTCCTATATTATCCCGGCAGCAATATAAATATAGAGCACTGCAAATCCTGACACTGCGGTGAGTATGACGGAAGGAATCCCGAGCTTCACAAAATCTCTTAAAGAAATTCTGCAGAAACTGCTTGCTTTCTCAACTACTATGACATTCGCAACTGAACCTATAATAGTGAGATTTCCAGCTATAGTGCTTATATAAGCGAGTATGTACCAGTACACTCTGCTGTTTGAAAGTTCAGATATTATATCTGAAACAATCAGAACGTAAGGCACGTTTCCAAATATATTGGATCCTATAAGAGCCGCCGCCGAAAATTTAATATATCCCAAAAGACTGTTTTCAAAAAGTCCGTCTATGCTGTAGAATATTTTCTCTGTAATTCCTGTACTGTTGAGCGCTCCCACTACAGCAAAAAGCAGTGCAAAGAACATCAGAAGAGTCCAGTCCGCTTTCATCAGTATCCTGTTTTCATTCCTATTTGAAACGAGAAGCAGAACCGCAGCTCCTGCAAAAGCCACCCATGCTATATTCGGAAATATGAAAAACCCGATTATTATTCCGGCCATAACGATAAGACTCTTTATCAGGAGAGGCTTAGTATAAAATTCCGGTTCCCTCTCTCCTGTAATTTTTCTTTCTTTTCCGTCTTCTGAAGAATTTCTAAGTCTTTTTTCTCCATATTCCGAATTTTCAAAATCTTTTCTGAATATAAGTCTTATAAGAAAATAGTTTATAAAAAGGCCTATAATTCCTATTGGAAGCATTTTAAAGAAAAACTCCTGATAAGGTATTCCTGAAAGACTTCCTATTATCATATTTTGAGGATTACCTGTAAAGGCCATTGCGCTTCCTATATTCGATGAGGTTGCAATTCCCAGAAGAAACGGCAGTGAAGGCAGATTCCTCTTTCTTATCATGATTAAAAAAAGAGGTGTCATGAATATGCATACTATATCATTAACTAAAAAAGCTGAGAGTATTCCCACTCCGAACACTTCTATCAGAAGAAGATTCTTGAGCGAAAAGTTTTTTCTGTCCAGCCATTCAGTTATTATTTCGAAAAATTCCGCTTCTGCAAGATGTTCTATTACAATCATCATTCCCAGAAGAAGAACTATAGTGTCCCAGTTCACAAAAGAATACATTTCTTCCGGCGATGCGACTTTCGCTGCGACCATCAGAACTGCACCTATCAGAACACCTGCATTTCTTCCCAGTCTGAATCTCTTGAAGTTTATTCCTGAAATCATTATATAAGTTATCAGAAATATTATAAGAGCTTTCAGCATATCGCTGCTCATCATTTTTTAAGTACCTGTTCTGAAAGCTCCTCAGCTTTTTCATCTCCTAGAAGCGCTCTTGCTATCTCTATAGCAAAATCACCTGCGAGATAAGGTCCTTTTCCTGTTATTATATTTCCGTCTTTTTCCACATTTTTTCCGGTGTGAACAGCATCTCCGACCTCTTCTTCAAATCCGGGATAGCATGTAGCTCTCTTTCCTTCCATTATCCCTGCTCTCTGAAGAACTGAAGGTCCTGCACATATTGCAGCAGTAATTTTTCCTTTCTCATACGCAGATTTCACTGCATCTATTACTCTCTCATCATCTCTCAGATTCGTTGCTCCTGGAAGTCCTCCCGGAATTATCAGAGCATCTGCCGAATCAGTATCAACATCTTTCAGCACCATATCGGCTGAAACTTTTATTCCGGACGCTCCTTCAACTTCGGTTCTGTCATATATAGAAACGAGCTTCGCATCTATATCCAGTCTTCTAAGATAGTCTGCCGCTGTAAGCGCTTCTATTTCTTCGAACCCGTCTGCTAAAAATATAAGTGCTTTCATTTTCCTTCCTCCTCTCTTTTACTTAATTTTAACATATTTCTCATTTAAAACAAATTCTGCAGAATATACTCCATATTCATTCTTTTTTATATTATATTCATTCTTCACATATAAATACGAGTTTTCATATCCGATAATAGGTGTTTAATTCATTTGTTTTTATGGAAATTTCTGTAATTTTTGTAAAATAATTACAATCTTAATTTCTTCTTCAAATATTTTATATGTATTTTTCACAAATCTATTTATTTTGTTAATAATATCATAATTTTTCCAAGTGTTTTCAAAATAATAAATAAATTTTATATATTTATTGTTATTCTTTAATTATCTGGGTATATAGCTTAATGAGACTTTTATTATTTTCTCAAAAACTATTTGATTCTTCTATACTGATAGTTTTAATTTGCAGAAGATAAAAAATTTTTAATATAACAAAGGGAGGTTATTAAAATGGATTTTTTAAATATCTTAGAATCCATGAAAGACTTTCTCTGGGATAATTTCTTAATCTATGTGCTTTTATTAGTAGGTATTTTATTCACTGTGAGATTAGGATTTCCTCAGATTATGTCTTTAAAAGAAATTTTCACTCAGCCGTTCAAAGGTATGTTTGATAAGAACAGTGACGGCGTAAGTTCTTTCCAGGCACTTGCAACTTCAATCGCAGGTCAGGTTGGAACTGGTAATATAGGGGGAGTTGCAACTGCTATAATGGCCGGAGGACCGGGAGCTATATTCTGGATGTGGGTTTCTGGAATTCTCGGAATGTCGACAATATTCGGCGAAGCAGTTCTCGCACAGGTGTACAGAGAGGAGACTGAGGACGGCTATGTAGGAGGACCAGCCTACTACATATCTAAAGGACTGAAAAATAAGAAGCTCAGAAGAATTCTTGCAGCAATTTTCGCTGTTCTCATAATTCTGGCACTTGGACTTATAGGAAGCATGGTTCAGGCAAACTCTATGAGTGTCGCTCTTGAAACAGGTTTCGGATTCAATCCTATGATTGTAGGAATAGTCGTTGCAATAGCCGCGGCTTTAATATTCGTCGGAGGAATAAACAGAATTGCATCTTTTGCAGAAATACTAGTTCCTATAATGGCAGTAGTTTATTTTATAGGATCCATAGTTATAATGATTAAATTTCATGAAAACATACTGCCTATATTTAGAGATATAGTGAAACAGGCATTTACAGGAAGAGCAGCTATCGGAGCTCTAGCCGGTATCTCTGTAAAGCAGGCCATTAAAATGGGACTTGCGAGAGGACTTTTCTCAAATGAAGCCGGTATGGGTTCTACTCCTCACGCTCACGCAGTTGCAGAAGTTAAACATCCTGCACAGCAGGGATTCGTTGCAATGTTCGGTGTAATAGTAGATACACTTGTAATATGCAATATAACTGCTCTTGTAATACTTACTACAGGAGCCCATGTTGAATCGGCTGAACTGGGACTTCAGTCAGTTGCAATAACTCAGAAAGCTTTTGAAATAGCTTTCGGCAGTCTGGGAATTAAATTTCTTGGAATATCACTTATGTTCTTCGCATTTACGACTATAGTAGGTTGGTACTATTTTGGAGAGAGTAATATAAGATATCTTTTCGGAGAAAAAGGACTCCTTCCTTACAGAGTTCTAGTTATGGTATTTATCGTGCTTGGAGCAAACTTTGAAGCTGATTCAGTCTGGATGCTTGCAGACCTTTTCAACGGTCTAATGATAATTCCGAATATTTTAGCTTTAATCGCTCTTTCAGGCGTAGTTTCTAAGAAGCTGAAAGATTTTAAAGCTAATAAAGAAAAATATGAGTAGATAAGTTAATAAGTATAGCTGAAAAATAGAAAAAACATATAAAAAAGAGCGGTGAAATCAGTCCACCGCTCTTTTTTCATTATCAGTTATTCTGTTATTTCCTCTATAGTATTGAAATCGAATACATCGTCTTCGAGCTTTATTCTCGCTTTTCTCTTTCCGTCATCAACTATTTCTCCTGAAACTTTCATATTCGCAACTTCAAAAAATCTTTTCAGATTCTTATCGTAAAGAATTCCGTTTCTTCTAGTTATAAGACCTTCTTCTGACATATCCATTATTCTGTCTATATTATATACTAAATCGTTTATATCCATTCCCTGTTCTTTGCTTAAAAGAAAAGCTTTAAGACTTACAAGTTTAGATATTTTAAGCGAAAGAAAATTATCGAGATTTTCAATTTTCAGAGTGACCATTATATCGTCAACTACTGCCTCTTCATATACATCTCTGTCGCTCGTATATTCTATGCCGTAATTTTCTTTAAGATAATCCACTATTCTCTCATCTTTTTCAAACATTCTGTCTGTGTAAACACGACCCATAAACTCTTCCTCCGATTCATATTTAAAATTTCCCTCTGTATTTCTTTTACATCGAAAGACTGAACAAGTCTATCTGATTCTTTTCCTGCATACCCTGAAGACATCCGTGAATTCTCAGAGCTTCTATTACAGTCTTGCTGCATTTAGCCCTTTTCGTCAAGTCCTCTATAGATATGAATTTTCCGTTTTCTCTTTCTCTTGCAATCGATCTTGAGACGTTTTCACCAACGCCCTCAAGCGCTTTTAAAGGAGGAATTATTCCTTTCTCTCCTATTTTAAACTTATCGCTGTCCGATTTATATATATCGACTCTTTCAAACTTATATCCTCTGCAGTACATTTCAAGTGCAACTTCAAGAACTGTTAAAAGATTCTTTTCTTTTGCACTCTTGTTATTGCCGAGACTTTCAAGCTCTCTGATTTTCTCTCTGACCGCATCTTCGCCTTTCAGAATGAGCTCTGCATCGAAGTCCGCCGCTTTCGTAGTGAAATAAGTGGCATAGAATGCTTCCGGATAATTCACTTTAAAATAGGCAATTCTGAACGACATCATGACGTATGCAACGGCATGGGCTTTCGGGAACATGTACTTTATCTTCTTGCATGAATCTATATACCATTCAGGAACATTATTGTCCACCATAGCCTGTTCATCTTCCTCGGTAAGCCCTTTTCCCTTTCTGACCTTTTCCATTATCTTGAAAGAATGTTTCTTTTCAAGGTTGGCATGTATCAGATAGTTCATTATATCGTCTCTTGTGCATATTACCTCGCTCAGCGTCGCAACTCCGTTTCTTACTAAGTCCTGAGCATTGTTGAGCCAGACGTCTGTTCCGTGCGAAAGTCCGGATATTCTGACAAGCTCTGAAAAAGTGGTCGGTCTTGTATCTTCCAGCATCTGTCTTACGAATTTAGTTCCAAATTCCGGAATCCCGTAAGTTCCGACTTCAGATCCTATCTGTTCAGGTTCCACTCCCAGAACTTCTGTTCCGAGGAATATCTGCTTGGTTCTTTCGTCATCCAGCCTTATAGTGCTTGAATCAACTCCTGTGAAATCTTCAAGCATCCTTATAATACTCGGAGCATCGTGTCCGAGTATATCAAGCTTCAGTATTCTTCCGCTTATTGCATTGTAGTCGAAATGAGTAGTTATTACTCCGGATTCTTTGTCGTCTGCCGGATACTGTATCGGAGTGAAATCGTATATATCCTTGTATGAAGGAACGACCATTACTCCTCCCGGGTGCTGCCCGGACGTTCTTTTTATACCTGTGCATCCCATAACGAGTCTGTTTATCTCTGCCGGATGGACATGTTCTTCTTTC
Organism: Bacillota bacterium; assembly: GCA_023420895.1. GTDB lineage: Bacteria > Bacillota > Clostridia > Tissierellales > Gottschalkiaceae > Andreesenia. The sequence continues at coordinate 68,220 of JAEZUY010000021.1, forward strand.
GCTTCAAAATACTTTTTCACAAAACCGTAGGCAGTCTTCTGAGCTATCGTTCCTATAGTTCCCGCTCTGAAAACATATCCTTCTCCAAAAAGCTCTTCTGTGTATTTATGTGCATTCGCCTGATATTCTCCTGCAAAGTTGAGGTCTATATCGGGCTCTTTATCTCCCTCGAATCCCAGAAAGACTTCGAAAGGTATATTATGCCCTTCTTTTATGAGATCTGCTCCGCATTTCGGACATTTAGCATCCGGAAGGTCGACTCCTGAACCTACGGATTCATCAGTTATAAATTCTGAATATTTGCATTCCGGACATATATAATGCGGAACTAGAGGATTGACTTCCGTTATACCGCTCATAGTCGCCACGAATGAAGAACCGACAGATCCTCTCGAACCTACAAGATATCCGTCTTCATTCGATTTCTTAACGAGCTTCTCAGCAATTGTATACATTACAGCATATCCGTTGCTGATAATCGAATTCAGTTCTCTCTCGAGTCTCGCTTCAACTATTTCCGGAAGATCTTCCCCATATATTTCTCTCGCTTTTTCATAGTTCATTCTTCTGAGCTCCTCATCTGCTCCCTCTATTTCAGGAGGATAAGTTCCGTCAGGTATCGGCTTCAGCTTATCTATGCTGTCTGCAATCATATTAGGGTTTTCAATTACTACCTCTCTCGCTTTCTCTTCACCCAGATATGAAAACTCTTCTAACATCTCATCTGTAGTTTTGAAGTAAAGAGGCGCCTGTCTGTCTGCATCTGAAAATCCCTGTCCCGCCATGAGTATTCTTCTGAAAGCTTCATCATGAGCTTCCAGAAAATGCACATCTCCGGTAGCCACTACGGGTTTTCCCAGCTTTTCTCCCAGATTCAGAATTCTCCTGTTCATATCCTGAAGATCTCTGACGCTTCCCACTTCATTTTTTTCAAGAAGGAAGCTGTTGTTTCCTATAGGCTGAATTTCAAGAAAATCGTAATAAGAAGCTATCTTCTCGATTTTCTCTTCATTTTCATTTTTAAGAACTGCAGTGAAAAGCTCACCGGCTTCACAGGCAGTTCCAAGAAGAAGACCTTCTCTGTATTTATTCAGCATAGTCTTCGGAATTCTCGGTTTCTTATAGAAATAATTCAGATGCGATTCTGAAATAACTTTATAGAGATTCTTAAGACCTGCCTGATTCTGTGCAAGAATTATTATATGGTTTGTAAATGCTTTCTGTATATTCACATTTCTTCTCGCGTATTCATTAAGTTCCGAAAGACTCGAAATATGCTCTTCTTCCTCCAGTTTTTTCAGAGTTTTCAAGAGTATGAGAGCAGTCGCTTTCGTATCGTCTACAGCTCTGTGGTGATTCTCAAGCGATACATCTAAATGTTTCGCAATCGTATTGAGCTTGTGATTTTTTAAATCGGGATATACAGTTCTTGCAAGCGCTAAAGTGTCCAGAACCGGATTCTTCAGTTTTTCTCCAGTCAGTTCCTGAAGTTTCGTTCTTATAAACGAAGTGTCAAAATCAGCGTTGTGAGCTACTAGAACTGAATCTCCTATAAAATCTATAAATTCAGGAAGTATATCCTCTATAAGTCCGCAGTTTTCAACCATAGGGTCGGTTATACCCGTAAGCTCGATTATCTTGTCCGGTATATGTCTTTCCGGATTTATAAGTTCGCTGAATTCTTCAGTTATTTTTCCGTCTTTTACTTTTACAGCTCCTATTTCTATTATCTTGTCATTTCTTGCCGAAAATCCTGTCGTCTCAATATCGAATACAGTGTATTCACAGCTGAAAGTCCTGTCTCCCGCATTTTCAACTATATCTGTGTCGTCGTCAACGAGATACCCTTCTACACCGTATATGACTTTTATATCATTTCCTTCTGCCGCATACATTGCTTCAGGAAATCCCTGAACTACTCCGTGGTCAGTTATAGCGACAGCCTTGTGCCCCCATTCTAAAGCTCTTGAAACTATATCTCCTGCTCCTGACATTCCGTCCATAGAGCTCATTCTCGTATGACAGTGAAGCTCGACTCTTTTCTCTTCCGCATTGTCCATCTTCTTTATCTTAGGAATCTGCTGAAGCTCTCTTACCATTACAGTAAGCTGTCTTGAATAGTCGTCGTATGCGGCGCTTCCTCTCATCTTAACTGAATTTCCTTTTTTAAGAACATCTGCAGCTTCTTCTTCCTGTTTTTCATTCAGGAACATCTTGCATGTCATTGAGCCGTCATAGTCAGTTATATAAACTGTATAGATTCTTCTCTTGTCTTTTAGTTCAAAAATCTCTATATCGAATATCTCTCCGCTCATAGTCACAGTTCCGGAGTGAGTAGTTATGTCTTTAAGAGGAGTTATCTCTCCGCTCACTTCTTTAAGAAGAGACCTTCCTCTTCCGCCTGAATTCTTGCCTTTCCATCCGTTTCCGCCGTTCCAGCTCTTCTGTCCTCCGCCTGCTCCTCCCTGAGAAACTTTAGGTGCGGAGTTTTCCGGCATTTCAGCGGCTCTCTTTCTAATCTCCTCATAGAGATTTTTTTCTTCTTTCTCTATTATATCTCTGTGAATTTCTATATTCTTTTCCGTTTCTTTAAGTATTAGATTCACCTTTGCAGGCTGACCGAATTCCGCTTCTATTCTCCTAGACAGAAGACGGTCTATATTTTCTTCTTTCATCCTTTCGTATCCCGCTATGCTACTGACTTTCATTTCAACCTGACCGCATGATATGTTTATTTCAAGACAGTCTGCCCATCCGGGATATGAAGGTATGAGTCTGTTTATGATTTTCATTATTTCACTGCAGTAGTCATCGCTGCAGTCGCATAAATCTTTTCTGTATCTCACGGAAAGTTCTACAGAATTAAAATAAGAGAATCTGTCCTCAAATGATGATTTAAGATTCTCTAAATCTTTCTGCTCTATTATGCCGTCAGAGAGAAGACTTAATTTCATTCTTCTCTCTTTTTTATTTATATTTACATTTTTCACTTCTGCACTCAGCGCATTTCTGCCAAGCTCCGCTTCATTATGGAAATTCAAATCTTTTATATATACAGCTTTTGACTCCATATCTTCACGCCTTTCTGAAGTCTATCCGGATCTTTTCACCATAGTCTTTAAAACATCCAGATACATTTTTATTCTCAGATAGAATCCCCTGAAGAATCCCATCTTCTCTTCTTTAGTTCTGTGTGTGAGATTTTCAAGCATAACTCTTTCAGTTCTCACATTGTTTTTTCTAGTATATTTAGTAATAGCGGCTTCAAGCCCGTACTGATTTATATCTTTATTAGGTACTTCATCTAGAATTTCACGTTTAACCGCTCTCTGACCTGACAGGAACGGAGTAATTCTCTGAGCTATGTCAGTAGAAACTCTTCCTCCTGAAAACATTCCTATCGTCATATCCGCTTCTTCCGAAATTATAGGATCGAGAAGAGCCTTTATATGAGACTCTTGAAGTCCTATGAGATCAGCATCCAGAAGAACTACTATTTCAGAATCGTCTGATTTTTCAAGACCTTTCATGACAGCCGAACCTTTTCCGACATTTTTTCTTATATCTATCACTTCAGCGCCCTGCTTTTCAGCTACTGAAGCAGTACTGTCAGTTGAACCGTCGCTTATAACTATAATCTTGTCCACAAGACTTGAATTCTTTATAGTTTCTATGACTGAAGCTATAGTCTTCTCTTCATTATATGCCGCTACTATCGCCGCAATGGACTTCATCTCAACTCTCCCTTCGCCATTATCTAGAGTTTTTCGATTTCTTTAAGCAGTTCATCAAGTAAATCTTCCTCTTTGACTTTCTTAACTACTTTTCCTTTTTTGAAGATAAGACCTTCGCCAATACCTCCTGCAACACCTATATCAGCTTCTCTCGCTTCTCCGGGACCGTTCACTGCGCATCCCATTATTGCAACTTTTATAGGTTTGTCTACATCTTTTAAAACTTTTTCAGCTCTGTTGGCGAGCTCTATAAGATCTATCTGTGTTCTTCCGCATGTAGGACATGAAACTATTTCTATTTTATCTCTTAGAAGTCCCAGTGTTCTGAGAATCTGTTTTCCTACTTTTACTTCTTCAACCGGGTCTCCTGTAAGTGAAACTCTCAGTGTGTCTCCTATTCCGTCTAAAAGCATGGCTCCTATTCCAACTGCCGATTTTATAGTTCCGGCCCATACAGTTCCTGCCTCAGTTATTCCAAGGTGAAGAGGATAATCTGTAAGTTCAGCTATTTTCTTATATGCTTTCACTGTAAGCTCCACTTCTGTAGTCTTTATTGAAACTTTTATATTTCTGTAATCCAGTTTTTCAAGTATCTTTATATGCTCCATAGCCGAATAAACGAGTGAATCCTCGTTAACTCCGCCGAATTTTTCTATAATATCCCTTCTGACTGAACCTGAATTAACTCCTATTCTTATAGGAATGTCTTTTTCTCTGCAGGCTTCAACCACTTTTTTTACTCTCTCTTCATCCCCTATATTTCCCGGATTTATTCTAAGTCCGTCGACTCCGCTCTTAACAGATTCCAGCGCAAGTCTGTAGTCAAAATGAATATCGGCTATAATCGGAATATTCACTTTCTCTTTTATATCTTTTATTGCTTTAGCCGCGTCCATATCGAGAACTGCAACTCTCACGATATCGCATCCGGCCTCCTCAAGAGCTTTTATCTGAGCAGCCGTCTTCTCTACATCCCTTGTATCCGTATTAGTCATCGACTGAACCGGAATTGGGTTGTCTCCCCCTATTGGAACGCCTCCGCAATATATGACTCTGCTTTTTCTTCTTTCCAAGTCTATCCCTCTTTTATATATACGCATTTATTTTTTTACAATCTATTTTACTTAATTAAAAATCTCATAACATCTTTATAAGTTATAAATATTGTAAGTGAAATCAGAATCAGGAATCCTGCAACATGGACCATTCCCTCTTTCTCCGGATCCATCTTCTTGCCTCTTACTGCCTCAATCAGAAGAAACAGGAATCTGCTTCCGTCAAGTGCCGGTATAGGAAGAAGATTGAAAAATCCAAGATTCACAGATATAAATCCTGTAATCAGAAGGACTGATGCAAGTCCGCTCTTAGCAGCCTGTCCTACTACATAGAAAACACCCACAGGTCCTGAAACTTCTTCAGTGCTCACGCCTCCTGTGAACAGTCTTCCGATAAATTCAAACATAGCTCCTATCATTTCTTTAAACATTGAAAGAGATGATTTGAACGCCGCTGAGAATGACTTATCCACTTCTCTCACTATTCCTATTATCTGTCTTCCGTCTTCTGTTTTCGTTTCTATATTAAAACTTTGCTCTTTGCCGTCTCTCTCTATTTCTATATTCACTGAGCCGCTCTTTCCTGAGAGCGCTTCAATAATATCCTGCCAGCTGTCAACACTCTTTCCGTCTATTTCAACTATTCTGTCTCCCGCTTCGATTCCAGCCTGATATGCCGGTTCATTCGGAACTACTTCGCCGACTGTATTAGTGTCGAGCGGTGAACCCATCATCATGAAATAGACCATGAATGCAGCTATTGCAAGCACGAAGTTCATAAATGCTCCGGCAAGCACGACAGCCATTCTGCTCTTGACAGGTTTAGTGCTGAAACTGCCCTCTTCCTCAGATTCTTCGTCTTCACCTTCCATTCTGACGAACCCTCCAAGCGGAACTGCTCTCACAGCGTAAAGCGTATCGCCTTTTTTTCTGCCGAAAAGTTTAGGACCCATTCCTATTGCAAATTCATGCACTTTAATTCCTGTAAGCTTTGCCGCTGCAAAATGTCCGAATTCATGAATGAAAACTACTGCACAGAATACGAGCAGCGAAACTATTATTGTCTGCATAATACACCTCTCTTCTATTCTGGCTAACTACTTAATTATATCATGAACGGATGATATCTTCTCTGTTTTTTCAATTCTATATGCTGATTCAGACCATATTTTATAGAAAGTTTATACTTTTATAAGCTTTTCTTTACAGCTTCTCTGGCCCATCTGTCAGCTTCCAGAATATCTTCAAGTTCCGGATGTTTAACTGATTCATGAGTATTCATTATTCTTTCTATAGTATCCGATATTTCAAGGAATTTTATCTTCTCATTTAAAAACAGTGCAACGAGCTCTTCATTCGCCGCATTTAAAACTGCAGGCGCAGTTCCTCCTTCTCTAACTGATTCTATAGCAAGTTTCAGCGCTTTGAAAGTCTCTGTATCCGGCTTTTCAAAAGTCAGCTTCGCTATCTCCGCAAGATCTATTTTTTCAACATTATTAGGCTTTCTAAGAGGCTCTGTAAGCGCATACTGAATAGGAACCCTCATATCCGGAGCTCCAAGCTGAGCAATTATGCTGCCGTCTTCGAATTCAACCATAGAGTGAATAATACTTTGAGGATGGACTATAGGCTCAATTCTGTCTACATCCACATTGAAAAGCCATTTAGCTTCTATAACCTCAAGTCCTTTATTCATCAGCGTTGCTGAGTCAACTGTTATCTTCTTTCCCATGCTCCAGTTCGGATGGTTCAAGGCGTCTTTGAGCGTCACTTTTTCAAGTTCTTCTCTGGATTTTCCTCTGAAAGGCCCTCCCGAAGCTGTAAGAAGAATTTTTTCTATTCTGTTCTGTCTTTCTCCGTTCAAACACTGATATATAGCTGAATGCTCACTGTCCACAGGTATTATTTTAATTCCCTTTTCCTGCGCTTTCTTCATTACTATCTCTCCTGCTGTAACGAGAGTCTCCTTATTTGCAAGAGCTATAGTCTTTCCTCTGTCTATAGCTTCAAGAGTTGGAATCAGTCCTACCATTCCTACTACTGAAGTAACTAGAACTTCGCTGTCGTCTTTGGCAATCTCTTTCATCCCTTCAAGACCGACATGTATATCTATCTTTTCATCTAAAATCTCTTCAAGCTCTCTCTTCTTCTCCTCGCTTCCTACAGATACGAATTCAGGATTGAACTCTCTTATCTGTTCTGAAAGAAGCTTCACATTGGAATGAGCTGAAAGTGAAACTATTTTAAATTCATCAGAATTTCTAACTATATCTAAAGTCTGAGTTCCTATTGAACCTGTAGAACCCAGTATGCTTATTTTTCTCAAAAAACACACCCCGTTTACTTATATTCTTTATCTATTATATCACAATAGATGATACAAGAATGAAATAGAAACCACTCTGCGTATCTCCAAATAAAACTGTCCTCTTTGCACCAGGATTTGAATCTTTTTAATATTAATGATAATCTGTCTTTGAAACATATATTTAAAATGACAGGAGGTGTAAAATATTGAACAAAAAAGGTCTTTTCTTCACTATATTAGCAATTCTCTTTTTAATATCAGCCGCTGCTTCAGTAAAATTTGTGAAAGTCAGAAAGGAAGTACATAATACTGATAATACTGAAAAGATTGAAAAAACAGAAAACAATATAAAATATGTAAATGCGGATTTAGATGAAACTGTTGAAGAGCATATTCTTTCGAGAAAATCTGATTCTGATGCAGAGGGCTCCGAAAAAAATCAGTCAGAAAACGGTTATGAAAACAGCAAAAATTCAGAAAGCTCTAAAACGGTGAGTGAAAAAAATGAACCTGAAGTAAATGTGAATCTCAGTATTCCGTCAAGAGAAGGAACTATTCTGAAATCGGTTAAGCCGTTTTCAAATTTTGCATCTAAGGAAAATGTTGTTTCAACTTCAATGCGCTTAAATAATTACATTTCCTATAAAATTATTCAAGTCAATGAAGATGGAAATATTCTTGAGCATATTCTTGATTATTACAACAGGCATATGTCTGGAGAAGAAACCCACTATATAATAAATCACCATAACAATACCGTTGCAAAAGTGAGTGATTTGTCAGCAGCTGTAGACATTGAATTCACTGAATACAGAAAAGGCGAAGAATTTGATAAAAACCAAATCGGACTCGGAAGGCCTTTAGGAAGATACACCCTTTACACTGATAACGGCGATGTTACGAAATTTGTATCTGCATTTTAAATGGAGTAATATCAGTTATAATATAATTTAAAAGAAAAGTGAGGTGATATTAAATCGTAAAAGCCCGTCTTAAGACGGGCTTTCCTTTACTTAACTATATAATTCATAAAATAATAAACTACAGGTGCTGTGAATATTATGCTGTCAAATCTGTCCAGGATTCCTCCGTGACCCGGCATGATGTTTCCATAGTCTTTTATGCCTGTTTCTCTCTTGATTTTCGAAGCGAATATATCTCCGAAAACCGAAAGCAGCGACACTATAGCCGCCATAATTCCTATTTCAACCTTGTAATTCGGATCGAATTTGGAAGCGAAGAGAACTCCAAGCGCTACCCCTCCTATTATTCCTGCGGCAAAACCCTCTATAGTTTTTTTAGGGCTCAGATTCGGCGCAAGCTTATGCTTTCCGAAAGTTCTGCCTATAAAATATGCAAAAGTGTCAGATCCTGATGCAATCAGGAACACGTACCATATTCTATAGCTGTCTGCAAAATAATAGAGATAAGACATGAAGAACACTATGTAGAATCCTCCAAGAAGTGAAAGAGCTAAATCTTTCGTCTTGACTTCAGAATCAAGTACATACTCGCAGAAATTCAGTATAAGATAAATAAATAATGACAGAAGAAAGAACTCCTCTTTTTTAAAGAACATAAGGAAAAACAGTGTTACTGCATAAAGTATGTTCATAGCGTAAGGAATTTTCCTGTCTTTGATTATATTGACTGTATTTCTGTATTCATGAAGAGCTATAAGAGTGAGTCCTAGAACTGCCAGATTGTAAACAGGCGATCCTATATAGACTACTGCTATCAGAAGAATAATGCCTATAAGACCGGAAATAATTCTGGTTTTCATTCTATTTTATCGCTCCGAATCTTCTGTTTCTCTGCTGATAAAGCTCTATCATTTCAAAAAATCTGTCTTCTGTAAATTCCGGCCAAGGTGTTTCAGTAAATATGAATTCTCCATATGCCAGCTGATAAAGAAGAAAATTGCTCAGTCTCTCTTCACCGCTCGTTCTTATCATTAAATCAGGATCAGGCTGTCCTGCTGTGTAAAGATAGTCTTTAAAGCTCTCTTCATTAATATCGTCAATTTCAAGCTCTCCATCTTTCACTTTTTCTGAAATCATTTTTACAGCTCTGACGATTTCAAGTCTTGAACCGTAGTTTAATGCTATATTAAGATTTATATTGTCGTTTTCAGAAGTTCTTTCAACTGCTGATTCTATCTCTTTTCTAACTTTTTCGGGTATTCTGTCGAGTTCTCCAAGAACTCTTATTCTGACACCTTCTCTGTCGAGTTCATTTATCTCTTTCTTCAGATAAGAAGCCAGAAGATTCATCAGAACCCCAACTTCTTCTTTCGGCCTCTTCCAGTTTTCAGTAGAAAAGGCATATAAAGTGAGATGCCTTATATTGAGCTTGTCTGCTCCTTTTATGACATCTCTGACTCTTTCTACCCCCACTTTATGGCCTGCCGTTCTCGGCATATGTCTCTTCTTCGCCCATCTGCCGTTTCCGTCCATTATTATAGCCACATGCTTAGGGATATTATCCATATCAATATTGTAGTCTTCGAGACCCATTTCTGCACCCCTTACTGTTTAAATGCCTTCTAAAAACAGCAAACTGTTATTTCATAGGCATTATCATCGAGCTCTGTTACTCTCACTATTCTCTTTTCAGTGAATTCATACTCGCTCTTTCTGCCTGAAGATGTTTCATTTATTATGAACTGAGCTTCAGGAGAATCATCCTGAAGTATGCTCAGCCCTTCATAAAATTCAAATCCTAGAACATCCTTCATGGTATACTATACCTCTAGAAGTTCCTGCTCTTTTTCTTCAGTTATTTCATCTATTTTTTCAACATACTTGTCAGTTAATTCCTGAACTCTGTTTTCTGCTGATTTTCCTTCATCTTCTGTAAGCTCTTTGTCTTTTACAAGTTTCTTAACTTCGTCGTTAGCATCTCTTCTGTGGTTTCTTATTGAAACTTTTGCATTTTCAGCAGTTTTCTTAACAAGTTTTGTAAGCTCAACTCTTCTCTCTTCTGTAAGCTTAGGTATGTTTATTCTTATTATTTTTCCATCATTAGACGGATTAAGTCCAAGTTCTGCAACTATTATAGCTTTTTCTATATCTGCAAGAGCGCCTACATCGTAAGGCTGAACTACAAGCATTCTAGGTTCTGGTGCTGATATATTTGCCAGCTGATTTAAAGGAGTCATCGCTCCGTAGTATTCAACATTAACTCTGTTTAATAGAGAAGGATTCGCTCTTCCTGCTCTTATCGACTGAAGCTCTTCTCTGAAAGATTCAACCGTTTTGTTCATATTTTCTTCTGCTTCTTTGTGTAACTGTAGATTCATGATTAATACTCTCCTCTCACTTCTGTTCCTATTTTTTCGCCTTCAGCAACTCTCACTATATTCTGCACATCATCCATTCCGAAAGCAATCATCGGTATATTGTTTTCCATGCAAAGCGATGTCGCCGTAGCATCCATAACTCTGAGTCCCATACTGAGTATCTCTATATAAGTCAGATCATCAAACTTCTTAGCGTCCGGATTTACTTTAGGATCCGAATCATATATTCCGTCAACACCTTTTTTAGCCGCCAGTATAACTTCAGCTTCTATTTCAGCCGCTCTTAAAGCTGCTGTTGTGTCTGTTGAGAAATAAGGATTTCCCGATCCTGTTGCAAGTATTACGATTCTTCCTTTTTCAAGGTGTCTTATCGCTCTTCTTCTTATATACGGTTCTGCAACCTGTTTCATATCTATAGAAGTCTGAACTCTCGTTTCTACTCCAATTTTCTCAAGTGAATCCTGAAGAGCTAAAGCATTTATAGTAGTGCCGAGCATTCCTATATAGTCTGATGTAGCTCTGTCCATACCTTTTCCGCTTCTTCCTCTCCATATATTGCCTCCGCCGACAACTATAGCCACTTGAGTTCCCATTCTGCTGACTTCCGCAACTTTTTCCGCAATTCTGTCTATAGTTTCTATGTCAAGACCGAAGCCTTTATCTCCTGCTAAAGCCTCACCGCTAAGTTTTAAAATAACTCTTTTAAATTTGGGCATATATCAAACACTCCTAAAATTTTTTATAACCGAACAATCGGTCATGATTAAACAAATTATATCAAATTTACCTTCTATTTTCAATATTTCGGCAGTTATTAGCCTTTTCTAACTTTTTCTATCTTTTTTGTTGCTTTAAATAATCAATTTTGAAAAATTGAATTATAGCAAAAAATACTGTCTTAATTTCAGTTTCAATGTTATAATGATTATTATTATTATTTAGAATTTTAAAAGAAAGGAGAAATCTTAATGGATTTTCTTAATTTAATCTTTGTAAGCAACAAAATCATTCCCTGCATGATTCTTGTATTTGCGCTTACTGTTTTACTCGCAGGACAGATAAAGAAGAGGTCTAAAGCTTTTTACATAGCATCAGGCGCTATAGCGCTTTTCTTTGTCGTAATAAATATTTACTGGAACATAACAGGCATGCGTCCTGAAATCGATTCAGCACTCGTAAATAATCTCATGGCTTATGTGCAGAAAGGAATAGTAGGATACTGTCTTTTCATAATAGTAATGTTCCTCGGAGTAGTCAGTAAAAAAAGTCCAGTTGCCAGAAAGCTCATGGCTATAAGAGGAGAGCTTGCAATAATAGCATCCATATTTTCACTATGCCATCTGATTATATTCGGGATAGGATACTTCATAGCGCTTTTTACTGGAAATATCAAAGATATAGGATATACTCTGCTGTTTATATCTTCGGCTCTTCTGCTTGTAATCATGATTCCTCTCTGGATATCGTCTTTTAAGAAGATAAGAAAGAGAATGACTCCTCAGAAATGGATAAAGCTTCAGGCCTATTCCTATTATTTCTACTTTATCCTTTTTGGGAATGTGATTTTTGTCTTCATAAGAAGACTCTTATTCATGGGCGATATGCTGAAGAGCAAACCTGGAGCTCTTGCTGAAACATGGCTGTCTCTGGCTGTATATACTCTGCTTTTCGGATCTTATACAGTGCTCAGATTAAAAAAGAAATCAGCCAGACAAAAAACTTTGAGTGTGCAAAACAACATATAGTCTGGACAAAATTTGCAATAATTTGTAAAATATAATTGTATATGCAGAGAGTAAACAGCATAAAAAATGACGGACATAGAGATATGTCCGTCTAAAAACGTAAAATTTCCAAATACCGAAATTTTAGTCTGTATATGTTTAGTATCATCTTATCTCAGTGTCCAGCTGTAATTAAAAGCTGATACTGAACATTATTTAACTGTTTTTCTCTGCATTATACTGCTGTATATCCTCCATCTACTGGAAGTATAACACCTGTAACGTAAGATGCTTCATCGCTCGCTAAGAATATAGCAGCTGCGTTAAGTTCTCCTTCATTTCCATAACGTCCAAGAGGCACAGTCGCTTTCATGTAATTTGTAAATTCTTCCGTATCTAGAGTGTCTATAGTAAGCTCTGTAGCAAAATATCCCGGACAGATAGCATTACAAGTTATATTGTATTTAGCTAATTCTGCCGCTACAGCTCTTGTAAAGTTTACAACTCCACCTTTTGATGCGTGATATGCAACTGTATCTATAGCAGTATTTCCTACTAGTCCATACATTGATGCTATGTTTATTATTCTGCCGTAATTATTTTTCTTCATGATATTTCCAAAAGCACGAGTTACATAGAAAACACTGTCTAAGTCTGTATTCATTGTGAATTCCCATTCTTCGTCAGTCATATCAAGTACCCCGTTGTTTTTAGCAGAACCTGCACAGTTAACTAGAACATCAACTTTTCCAAATTCTTCTTCTGCTTTTTTAGCAGCGTCGTTTACCATTTCAGGATCTGTAACATCACATCTTAAAGGCAGTACTTTAACTCCTTCTTTTCTAAGTTCTTCAGCAAGTGATTCAAGCTTTTCTAAACGTCTTGCAGTTATAACTAAATCTGCACCCTGTTTTGCAAATCCTCTTGCCATCTGAGCTCCTAATCCTGAAGATGCTCCTGATACTACTACTACACGATTCTTTAAATCAACATATCCTAACCTCCTAAAAATTTCCTAAAAATTTGTTAAGCTTTTATAAATATAACTCCCCTTATTTTTATATACCACAATATAAAAATATTAACCTATCATAAATTCAGTCTTTATGCTGTTTTTCTATATAAATTTCACTATATATAATTTTTATTTAGATTAGTTTTTATGAATACTTTTTCACTATTCATTAAAGCTTTATCTATTTAAAATATTAAAGACTGAAATTTAAGCTTTTAATACCTATTAACAGTCAACTCCTCCGTCAACTCTTATAAGCTGTCCTGTTATGAATGATGACTGAGGTGTTGATAAGAATAAAACTGCTTCTCCTATCTCGCGTCCTGATCCGACTCTTCCAAGCGGACTCATGTCTTTCATAGGCGCTACGGCCTCTCCGTCTGCTCCTCCTGCTGAATCGAGCATTTCGGTTTCTATTGCCCCTGGAAGTATAGCATTTACTCTTATTTCAGGTCCTAAGTCACGAGCCAGCGCTTTTGTAAGTCCGTTAGCCGCGTGTTTAGTAGTTACATATCCTGAAACTCCCCAGCGAGCTGAAGTTCCAGCTATTGAAGTAGTGTTGACTATATAGCCTTCTCCTTTTTCTTTCATTATAGGAGCTACTTTCTGAGCCATAACTAAATGCGCTGTAACGTTTATAGCGTACATTCTGTTCCATTCTTCAATTCCTATTTCCATAGTATTATTGAATGTTATTGTTCCGGCATTGTTGAAAACTATATCTACAGTTCCATATGCTTCAACAGTCCTGTCCACTATATTTTCTATATCTTCTTTATTGGCCATATCTGCTACAACGTACATAGCTTCTCCGCCGTTTTCTTTAATTTTAGCTACAACTTCTTTAGCTCTCTCTTCACGGCGTCCTACAACTACGACTTTTGCACCTTCTTCACCAAAAAGATACGCAGTGTCTCTCCCCATACCTGAAGTCGATCCTGTTATTATTGCTACTTTGCCGTCTAATCTTCCCATAATATTATTACCTCCCCATTAATAATTATTTACCTTATATTGTTATATATACCACCATCAGAACCGCTGAAAACACTTATTTAAGCCAATAGCTCTTCTCATTCAGATTTCTTTCAGTGAATTGATTATTCAATTTGATTTTTTGAATTCTTTTTCAATTTCTATTAAAGTTAAGTCTATATCATCTTATTTTTTGTACCTCATTTTATATGATTTCCTATTTATTGTTCTATATCTATTTACTCAAGTTATGCTTATATATAATAATATTGTTTTTTCCTATAATGCTCTTTCAGAAAATAACAAAGGATACAGAAGATATCTTCTGTATCCTTTTATTTAAACTCTCTATTCAATATAGTAAGCGTATTAGGGAGATAATTTATATCAACACTGGCTTTTCCTTTTTCTTTTATTATCTGTTCTCCTTCATTTCTTATCCTGTTATTTACTTTAAATTCATAATCAGTTTCCATATCATCCTTGCCATACATTAAATAATATGTATCAGTATCTCCCTCTTCATTCGTTTCCTTCCTGATTTCAAATTTCAGCGAATGGAGTTTTAAAACTTCAGGATTTTTTATATAAGGCAGATCCATAAAATAAGGCGCCGCCATATACAGTATTATAATGCCTGCAATAACTGCTCCGGCTGCTGATACTAAGTTTCTTTTACCCGGCATTGAATCTTTTCTGTTCCCGTATTTACCTGTAAGAAATGTATATATTATAAAAGCTATTAAAATCAGTCCTATAATTACTATAAAAAAGTTTCCAAAAAAACCGAGATATCCTTCCTCCAAATGGCCTGTCACAGATAAGAACATAAGAATACACCAGATTATAATAGGAATTACTGCCAGTACTGTAATGATTTTCTGCTTACCGGAACTTTCCTTTTTTTGATTCCCCATAGACTCACCCCCTAAATCTACAGCTGTCTTTCAAAATCATCTCCTTATATTAAAAATACCCTTTTAATCATAGAATTATTTAATAATATAGTATTTGTCAATTTTTTTCTGAAATTATTTATTTAAAATCACTGTGGATTTTTCAGAATTGTTTTTCTCCGTGTTACAGTCTGTATAATGGGTATAAATTAAAGTAAGATTAAAAAAGGTTAATTTTAAAAAATTGTATTGTGAGGAATAATAATGATTAAGAACAGCTGGTATGCCATTCTGGCATCCGATAAGATTAAAAAAAATGAAGTTACAGGGGTTAAACGCTGCGGAATATATTTAGCTTTATTCCGTGACGATAAAGGGGAACTGCACTGTGTTCAGGACTTATGCGCTCACAGAGGAGCCGCTCTTTCTAAAGGAAGAGTCAATGACGGCTGCATACAATGTCCTTTTCACGGAATCAAATATGATAAAGACGGGAAATGCGTATTCGTGCCTTCAGACGGACTTGCCTCGGAAGCATCTTATGACAGATTCAATCTGAAGCACTACCATATAAGAGAAATAAATGAAATAGTGTACTTCTGGTACGGTGAAGGCGAACCGGACAGAGAACCGGATACTTTTAAAGAAATTGAAGGAATGGACTATCATGAAATTTCTGACCACTGGAAAACTCATTATTCCAGAATCATAGAAAATCAGCTCGATGTGAGCCATCTCCCTTTTGTGCACCATAATACTATAGGAAAGGGCGGAAAGACTTTAGTCAACGGTCCTAAAGTGGTCTGGCTCGATGATAACACTCTTCAGACGAGCGCTGACAATGAAGTGGACCACGGTCAGAAAAAAAATTCACCGGAAAATGCTAAGATAAAATCTACAAATCTTACTTTTAAATTTCCGAATCAGTGGCTGAATACCATATCTCCAGAAAAACTTTATATATTCGCATATTTCGTCCCTGTGGACGATAAAAATGCAATTATATGCTTGAGATTTTATAATAAGTTCACGCCGTTCTCATGGCTGAACAGACTTATAGCGCCTTTCGGCTCTATTGCAAACAAAATCGTTGAATCTCAGGATAAAAGAGTAGTTCAGACTCAGTATCCTAAAAAAAGCGGTCTTAGAGTAGGTGAAAACTTAGTTCAGGCCGACCGACCAATTATAGAGTACAGAAAGCACAGAGATAAGCTTCAGAAAGAAGCCGAGGAAGAGGAAAAAGAAAAAACTGAGGAACCTGAATAGATAAAATCACAGTTAAGGAGCAGAATTAATTCTGCTCCTTAATTGTGGTCTTAATAATACTCAACTTCCTCTATCCTCTCTTTAGCTTCCGGAGTTTCGTCAGGATATCCTAAGACAAGACTTCCCCAAATAGCTCTGTCTTTTCCTATTCCTATTTTTTCAAGAAACTCTTTGAATTCTTTATCTTGAAGACATCTCTTAAGCTGATTTATCCAGCAAGATCCAAGACCGATTGCATGTGCTGCAAGCATCATGTTCTGCATAGCTGTCGCTGTATCAACTTCTGCATTAAGCCAGTCTGACGGAGATGAAACTATTATAAAAGTTTTTGCTCCGTAAATATTGTATTTTTCTCTGTTGAGAATCCTTGCTATATGTTCTTCGAGCTCTTTAAGAAGCTCTTCATCTTCCACAACTGTGAATTTTCTGTACTGAGTATTCATAGATGTAGGCGCATGTTTTCCTGCTTTAAGTACCGTTTCAAGTTCTTCCCTCGTAATTTTCTTATCCTTGTATTTTCTTACAGATCTCCTTCCGAAGATATTTTCAAGCGCGTCCATTTAAATACATCCTCTCTCTAATCTTATATTATTACTTTCCTCCTTTAACTGCTTATATAACTATTATAGTACATTAGTGAAGAAATATAAAATTTTATGCAAAAAAAGACAGAGACCTTTAAGTCTCTGTCTGAATTTTATATTATTTCCGATTAGTTACCCATTTGTTTTGCAACTTCTTCAGCGAAGTCTTCTTCTTTTTTCTCTATACCTTCTCCAACTTCGAATCTTCTAACGTCAGCAAGTTTTATGTCTGATCCGACTTCTTTAGCAACGCTTTCGATTAGTTTAGATATAGTGATTTTTGAATCTTTTACGAATTCCTGATCTAAAAGAACAACTGCTTTAAGCTGTTTGTTAAGCTGTCCTTTTATTATTCCTTCTATTCTTTCTGCAGGTTTTCCTTCATTTTCAGCTTTAACTCTTAATATTTCAAGCTCTTTTTCTTTGTAATCTTCGTCTACTTCGTCAGCTGTTATATATTGATATCCCATAGCAGCTGCCTGCATAGCTATATCTTTTGCAAGAGTCTTAACTTTTTCGTCTTTTGAGTCAGTGTCAAGTTTAACTATAACACCTATGTTTCCTGTTCCGTGAAGGTATCCTTCAATAACTCCATTTTCAGCTTCAAGAGCTGCAGCTCTTCTAACTGTCATATTTTCTCCTATTTTAGAGATAAGGTTGTTAAGAACGTCTTGAACTGTTGATCCTTCAAGATCTGATTTAAGAAGTTCATCAGCGTCGTTTATTTGCTTTTCACATGCTATCTTTGTAACATCGTTAACGAATTTTTTGAAGTCTTCGTTTTTGCTTACGAAGTCAGTTTCAGAGTTAACTTCAACCATTGCAGCTTTGCTGTCTTCTTCAACTAGAAGTCCTATAAGTCCTTCAGCCGCTACTCTGTCAGCTTTTTTAGCTGCTTTTGAAAGTCCTTTTTCTCTTAGTATTACTACTGCCTGCTCCATATCTCCATTAGCATCTTGAAGCGCTTTTTTACAGTCCATCATTCCTGCTGATGTTTTTTCTCTTAATTCTTTAACCATTCCTGCAGTTATTTTCATCATATTTCCTCCTTGAAAGTCTTTTTTATAACTTTAAAAAAGTAAGAGTAGTAAGGAATATTCCCTACAGCCCTTACTTTTTATTTATAAATTTATATTATTCTTCTGAAGCTTCTTCTTCTTCTAAATCTTCTTCAGCTGCCTGGCTAGCATTTACAACAGCGTTAGCTATTGTTTCTGTAAGAAGTTTAACCGCTCTTATAGCGTCATCATTTCCTGGTATAGCGTAGTCTACTTCGTCAGGATCACAGTTAGTGTCTACAACACTTACAACTGGTATTCCAAGTATTTTAGCTTCTCTTATAGCTATTTTTTCTTTTCTAGGGTCTATAACGAACATTACATCTGGAAGTCCGTCCATTTTTCTTATTCCGCCTAGGAATCTTTCAAGTTTTTCTTTTTCTTTAAGAAGGTTTATAACTTCTTTCTTAGGAAGAACTTCAAATGTTCCGTCTTCTTCCATTTCATCAAGTCTGTCAAGTCTTTCTATTCTGTTCTTGATAGTCTTGTAGTTTGTAAGCATTCCTCCAAGCCATCTTTGGTTAACGAAAGGCATTCCACATCTTTTTGCTTCGTTTTCTATAGATTCTTGCGCCTGTTTTTTAGTTCCAACGAAAAGAACTTGTCCTCCGTCTTGAACTACATCCTGTACAAAGTCGTATGCTTCTTCCATTTTCACAACTGTTTTTTGAAGATCTATTATATAGATTCCGTTTCTTTCTGTGAAAATGTAAGGTGCCATTTTAGGGTTCCATCTTCTTGTCTGGTGACCGAAGTGAACACCTGCTTCTAGTAATGATTTCATTGATACTACTGCCATTTTTTCTACCTCCGTGTTTTTATAAAAATTTTCCTCCACCCTCATCTTCTTTTCTGAACACCGCCGGCAAGCGGCACAATCAGAAAATCAGAGAGTGTGTGTATTCTCACTGAAACATTATAACATAGAGAAATATTAAATACAAGAATATTTCTTTATCAAAATATTATATTATGAATTCAGCGTATTATTATATAATCTTTTATTCTAATCTTCATCATCCGGATCTATATCTCTTATCTCTTCAAAATCACAGTCTTCATTCATGCAGTATACTTTAGTGCCTTTTTTGCTGTATTTTGAAAGGAGCATATCTCCGCATTTCGGACATGCATCTTTAAGAGGTTTGTCCCAAACCACAAAATCACAGTCAGGATAATTAGAGCATCCGTAGAATATTCTTCCCTTCTTGCTTCTTCTTTCTACAATTTCTCCATCCTTGCATTTTGGACATTTTATTCCGAGTTCTTTTACAAGCGGTTTTGCATTTCTGCAGTCAGGAAAGCCTGGACATGCGAGAAATTTGCCGTATCTTCCCATCTTTATGACCATATTTCTTCCGCATTTTTCACATATTACATCGGTTACTTCATCTTTAAGTTCAACGTCCTTCATTTCTTCTTCCGCATGCTTAAGATCTTTTTCAAAGTCTTTGTAGAACTCTCTTATCGTGCTCTTCCATTCCACATCGCCTTTGGCAATCTCATCAAGCTGATTTTCCATATAGGCTGTAAATTCTTCATCCATTATATCTTTAAAATATTCTTTTAGAAGATCTGTCACTATTATCCCGAGTTCTGTAGGAATGAAGGTTTTCTTCTCAAGATATACATATCCTCTCGCAAGAATAGTAGATATTGTAGGAGCGTAAGTGCTCGGTCTTCCTATTCCAAGTTCTTCCAGAGTCTTTACCAGAGACGCCTCTGTATATCTTGGAGGCGGCTGAGTGAAATGCTGTTTAGGATCTATAGATTCCACTTTCAGCTTTTCGCCTTCTTCAACTTCAGGAATTATTACGTCTTTAGTATTGTCGTCAGCATATACTTTAAGGAAACCTTCAAAAACTATTTTAGAGCCGTTCGACTTGAAAAGATAGTCTCCCGCTTTTATAGTTATTCCCATAGTCTGGAATTTTGCAGGCGCCATCTGGCTTCCCACGGTTCTAGACCATATCAGATTGTAGAGTCTGTACTGGTCTCTTGAAAGAGAATCTTTTATTTCAGAAGGCGTCATGCTTATATCGGCAGGTCTTATGGCTTCGTGAGCATCCTGAGAATCAACATCTGATTTCTTTTTCGCTCTTACGCCCTTTCCTATATACTCTTCTCCAAATTCTTCCTTTATAAAGCTTCTCGCTTTTCCTACAGCTTCTGAGGAAAGTCTTGTAGAGTCCGTTCTTATATAAGTAACAAGACCTATAGTCCCTTTGCCTTTTATATCTACTCCTTCATAAAGCTGCTGTGCGAGCATCATCGTCTTCTTAGTTGAAAATCCGAGCTTTCTTGATGCATCCTGCTGCAGACTGCTCGTAGTGTGAGGAGGATAAGGATTCCTATTTCTGCTTCCTCTCTTCACTTTTTCAACTGTGAAGTCTTTTCCCTTTATATTATCGAGCACTTTATCGACAGCTTCTCTGTCTTTAAGCTCAACTTTTTCTTCTTTATTTTTATCATTATACTGTCCGTAGAAATTAGATTTGAACTTCCTGTTTTTCTTCATATGCCCTACTTCTATAGACCAGTATTCCTGAGGTTCGAATTCTTCTATTTCTTTTTCCCTGTCGCATATTATTTTCGTTGCAACAGACTGAACTCTTCCCGCTGAAAGTCCTTTTTTCACTTTTTTCCATAGAAGTGGACTTATCTGATAACCAACCAGTCTGTCGAGAACTCTTCTGGCCTGCTGAGCATCGACTAAATCTTTATTTATCTTTCTCGGATGTTTTACTGCATCTTTTATAGTGTCTTTAGTTATCTCATTGAATTCAACTCTTATATCGTCATCTTCTGAAAGTCCGAGTATATGGGCTAAATGCCATGAAATAGCTTCTCCTTCTCTGTCGGGGTCGGTTGCCAGCAGAATATTGTCCGCTTTTTTAGCCTCTGTTTTCAGTTCTTTTATAAGAGGTCCTTTTCCCCAGATATTCATATACTGCGGTTCAAAATCATTATCTATATCAACACCTAGCTTGCTTTTAGGCAGGTCTCTCACATGACCTACTGAAGCAGCTACTTTATAATTTCTTCCTAAAAATTTTGATATAGTCTTCGCCTTTGCAGGTGACTCGACTATCAGTAAATTTTTCGCCATTAAATTATCAACTCCTCTATAATAATCAGATTCTTAATATACTATGCAGAAAACTGAATCATACGAATAAGTTTTTTATATCGACTTTCTTCATTATATAGTATAAAAGAATAATCTGATTCATTATAGACTGATTATAACAGCAAGAAAAAAATCGGTCAACTGTGAACTTTATTTTCCGGTCTGAAAAGTGACCGTCCGGTACTGAATTTTAATTCATATATAATCCCGATTTATAGACTCAGTCTTCCGTCCTGGAGTCTCTTTATCTTTCTCTTAAGTTCAAGAACTGTAATGAGTCCATTCATCTGAACTACGCCTATTCCAGTGCTTTCTACGAGTTCATCTATGGTCTTCGGTCCATTCTCGAGCGAATCTATTATATCGTTCTCATCATTTCCGAGACTTCTGATTCTCTTATCCTTTTTTTCCTCTCTTTTTTTAATTTCCCTTAATTCAAGAATTTCTTCCATTATGTCTTCTATTCCTTCTACAAGTTTTGCTCCCTGCTTAATCATTCTGTTCGTTCCTCTGCTGGAACTGCTGTTTATATTTCCCGGAACTGCAAATACTTCTCTGCCCTGTTCGAGAGCGTGACCGCATGTTATAAGAGTTCCGCTTCTCTCTTCAGCTTCAATAACGAGAGTTCCGAGTGAAAGACCGCTTATTATTCTGTTCCTTTTAGGAAAATTGTAGGGAAATCCCTGAGTTCCTATTGGAAATTCAGATATAACAGCGCCGTTTCCTATTATCTTCCAGTAGAGATTCCTGTTGTGAGCAGGATATATCTTGTCCACTCCCGTTCCCAGAACTGCAATAGTCCTTGAATTTCTTCTGACAGCCGCCATATGAGCGTATGTATCTATCCCTGATGCCATTCCGCTCACTATGCATATGCCGTATCTTGCAAGCTCGTCAGCAAGCTTCTGAACAGCATATATGCCGTATGTGGAAGGCTTTCTGGGTCCTACGACAGCTATAGAGTTCTTATCATCGTACTTCAGATCTCCTTTATAATATAAAATTCTCGGCGGGTCGGGAATGTTTCTGAGGTTTTCAGGATAATCTCTGTCTTCTATCGAAACTACGTTTGCTCTATTTTTATTTATATCGTAAAGAATGTCTATGAGAAAATCTTCATTTCTGTTCATTATTATTTCTCTTTTAGATTTCTCGCTTATGGGAAGAGCATCTATATCAGAATTAGGACATGTCCATATCTCTCTTATATCCTCAAAATGGTCTTCTAAAATCTGCATATATCTGTTATTCATCCCTCTTAAATTGTTCAGTACAAGCCAGATTTCTTTTTTCCCGATTTCTCCTATTTCTATATCTTCTCTTTCTATATTTTTAAAAATTGTCTTGTCTTCTAAATCTTTTAAATTAAATTCCTTCATTGTAATTCCCTCCTGATATTCTATTTCTGTACTGAACGGCTTCTGCAATATGAGCGGCATTTATATTTCTTTCTTCATTCATATCGGCAATAGTCCTCGAAAGCTTCAGTATATTGTTATAAGCTCTTGCGCTTAATCCGTAGCTGTCGAAAACCAGCTTTAAAAATTCTATGCTCTCATTATCTATACTGCAGTATCTTTTAACCTGTTCAGAGTTCATCTGGGAATTGAAGAATATATTTTCATCTTTAAATCTTTCCCTCTGTATATTATG
This sequence comes from Bacillota bacterium, assembly GCA_023420895.1. GTDB lineage: Bacteria > Bacillota > Clostridia > Tissierellales > Gottschalkiaceae > Andreesenia. The sequence continues at coordinate 90,919 of JAEZUY010000021.1, forward strand.
TGTCCTTATTATTCTCTTTTTAATCACTTCAGAAGATTCTTCTTCAGATTTTTCAATAATTTCTTCAAATTCCACTCTTTTCACATCTATCTGTATATCTATTCTGTCTAGAATAGGGGCGCTCAGCTTCTTTCTGTATCTCGCTAAGTCTCTGGGTGTGCATATGCATTCTCCTTCCGTCCCGAAATTCCCGCACGGACATGGATTCATTGTTGCAATAAGCATGAAATCTGACGGATATTCTGCAGTGATATCGAGTCTTGAAACAGTTATCTTTCTGTCTTCAAGCGGCTGCCTCAGCGCCTCTATTACTTTTGAATCAAACTCCGGAAATTCATCCATGAAGAGGATTCCTCCATGCGCCAGAGAAATTTCTCCCGGCAAAGCGTTCCTTCCTCCGCCGCATACTGCCGCATAAGTTGAAGTGTGATGCGGAGATCTGAAAGGTCTTTCTGTGATGAACTCTCTTTTTCTGTTCTCTCCTTTTATACTGTGAATTTTAGTTATTTCAACGGCTTCATTAAAACTCAGGCTCGGAAGAATTCCGGATACGGCAGAAGCCATCATAGTTTTTCCCGAACCTGCAGGACCGTTTATTATTATATTGTGCATTCCTGAAGCGGCCAGCTCTACAGCTCTTTTTGCAGCATGCTGTCCCCTTATATTTTTAAAATCAGTTTTTCCTTTTTTCTCCTCAGCTTCAATTTTCACTTCGGTCTTATAAGGAACTATATCGAGTTTTCCGTTTAAAAACTTCACCGTATCTAAAAGACTCTTAACTGGATATATTTCAATATTTTTCAGAACTCCTGCTTCTTCTTTATTGCCTTCTGGAAGAATCAGCCTTTCTATCCCCATCTTTTCAAATTCTATTGCAAGAGGCAGCGCTCCGTCTATTTCCATAATCTCGCCGCTCAGAGAAAGCTCTCCTATAAAAGCTGTATTTTCAGTTTTCCCTTTTATAACTTCCGAAGATTTCAGAATTCCGGCTGCTATAGGCAGATCTAAATGAGCGCCTTCCTTTCTTATATTTGCAGGCGAAAGATTCGCGACTATTCTGCTTATAGGAAAATCAAAACCGCTGTTTTTAATTGCAGACTTCACCCTTTCTTTCGACTCTTTCACTGAAGCTCCCGCAAGACCGACTATGAAAAAATTCGGCATTCCTCTTGATATATCGGTCTCGACTTCCACATTTATGCCTTCAAGACCTGAAAGCACGGCCGTATTAATCTTAGAAATCATTGAATCACCTTTCTTTTCTGTATTTTATTTAATTTTTATCTGTATTTTGAAAATTAAAAATTGTTTTTAATATATTTTTAAATATTTTGCTGATTAGAATTTTAAATATATTTTTCTGATTAAATAGATAAATTTGTCTTTTACAGTTTTTATCTTTAAATTTTAAAAATGCTCCGAAGAGAAAAATGGCTATATTTTAAGATTTTCCTGATATTTTTAGATATTATTTAAGATATTTTATGAAAATTTGAATTTTTTCTGCATATGATTTTGAACTGATATTCTCATTTTTTTACTGAATATAGTTTAGTCCCTTATTAAATTGGTTATATATATTATATAAGATATCGAGGAGGTTGTCCAAATGTCAGACAAAGATAAAAAAGATAAAAAAGTTGAAGAAGTGAAAAAAGATCCTGAAAAACTTCAAAAAGAAGATCAGAGCACTGCAGCATGGGCAGACACTAAATGCACTACTGAAGATGCAAATGTGTCAATTCCAAGTGATGAAGCTGTAGAAGCGGCTCAAGAATGGATAAACGAAAATAAAAGATAATTAATTTGGAATAATTTTAATTGAAATAATTTTAAACTAAATTAAAAAATTGAATATTTTCAAAAGATACCCTTATTTTAAGGGTATCTTTTTTATTTTAGGTATATTTTAGTTTATTCTCTGAATATATAACTGACTACATTTTTTCTACTTCGCCGTAGTCTTCTCCAAATGTGTCTACTGTCATTTTCTTGATTTTCTGATCTTCAAAAGGTCTGTCCATGTAGTCTCTAGGTGCTGAAACTATTTCATCTGCAGCTTCCATTCCTTCTGTAACTCTTCCGAATGCCGCATACTGTCCGTCAAGATGAGGCGCAGTTTCAGTCATTATGAAAAACTGTGATCCTCCTGAGTTAGGATCCATAGCTCTTGCCATAGAAAGAACTCCTCTTTCATGAAGTATTTTATTCTCGAATCCGTTTCCTGTGAATTCTCCGAATATTGAATATCCAGGTCCGCCAACTCCTGTTCCTTCCGGACATCCTCCCTGAATCATGAATCCAGGTATTACTCTGTGGAATATAAGTCCGTCATAGAATCCGCTGTTTATAAGCGATATAAAGTTTCTAACTGTATTTGGAGCTATATCAGGATAAAGTTCAGCTTTCATAACTTTTCCATTTTCAAGCTCTATTGTAACTATAGGATTTTGCATAGTTTTTCCTCCTCTAAAAAGCATTCTCTATATGATTTATTTTAAAATAACCATTTTGTTCTACAATTTCTATTATATCAAATCTCGGCTGTTTATCCGATGATGTTTTAAAACTATAAAAATATTCTGCAGTTTTTCTTATTTTCATAATTTTTTTAATATCTACAGAGTCTGCTGGTCTTGAACTGTAGTATCGGCTTCTCGTCTTGACTTCTGTAAATACCAGATATTCCCCGTCTTCAGATATTATATCTATCTCTCCGGATCTTATCTGGAAGTTTCTTGAAACGATTTTATGCCCTTTTTCCAAAAGATACTCGGCAGCCTTTTCTTCACCCAGACTTCCGAGTTCTTTTCTTTTAAAGCTCACTAGTCTCTGTCGTTCGCTTTCTCTACACTTACAGTTCTTCCCTGGAACTTCTTCCTGTTCAGACCTTTTTTCAGTCTGTCGAAATCTCTCTTGTCTACATAGAAGAATGAGAATTTATCCATTATAACTATATCGTTTATGGAGTTTCCGCCTACTCCAGATTTCTCTCTTATGAAGTTCAGAAGCTTTCTGACACTGAGTCCGTCTTTCTTTCCTATATTCATGAAGACTCTTCTGCCTTTTCTGTTTCTGCCTCTTCCGCCTCTTTCTCTTCTTCCTGATCTTTCTCTTCCTCTTCTGTCTGTAGCTTCTTCAAGTTTGTCTTTCTTAACTCCGTAGCTGACTTCGCTCTTGTACTTCTCTTTAAGCATAGATGCTATTATCTCTACTGGATCTATCTCTTCAGCAAGTTCTCTCGCCATAGCCATAAATGCTTGATTGTCGTCTTCCTCAACTTCTTTCGAAACATCATCCATTATTTTTCTGCTCTTGGCTTCAAATATGTCGGTTATAGTCGGTATAGGTTTTTTCTCTATCTCGCATTTAAGTTCTCTTTTTATTTCTTTCAGCTTTCCTTTTTCTCTAGGAGTGAGTATCGTAAATGCTTCTCCTAATCTGTTAGCTCTTCCTGTTCTTCCGATTCTGTGAACGTAAGACTCTGTTTCAAAAGGAAGACCGTAGTTTATAACGTGAGAAACATGCGAAACGTCTATTCCTCTGGCTGCAACGTCTGTTGCTATCAGTATCTTTATATTTCCTTTTCTGAAATTCTCAAGCGTTCTCATTCTGAAGTGCTGAGTCATGTCTCCGTGCATTCCTTCTGCACTGTACTTTCTTCCCTGAAGTTTTGCGACCAGGTCGTCAACTTCTTTTTTAGTATTGCAGAATATTATAGTGTATTCCGGCGAATACAGATCTAAAACTCTTAAAAGAGTCTCTACTCTGTTTTCCGGCTTAGTATAGAAATAGAACTGAGTAACATTCGATGTAGTAACCGATTTCTTTGCAATCTTTATATGTTCAAGTTCCTCTTTCATATAGTTCTTAGCCAGTTTCTTTATTCTGTCCGGCATAGTTGCTGAAAACAGAAGTGTCTGTCTGTTTTCTCCAGATTCTTTTATTATCTTCTCTATATCGTCTATGAATCCCATATTCAGCATTTCATCAGCTTCATCCAGAACGAAGAATTCTATATCGTTCAGTTTGAGAACTTTCCTGTTCATAAGGTCTAAAACTCTTCCCGGAGTTCCAACTACAATATCTGTTCCGGATTTTATCTGTCTTATCTGATTCTCTATAGAACTTCCTCCGAATACAGGTGTTATCTTGATATCCTTGAATTTAGCAAGTCTGTTTATTTCGTCATTTACCTGAAGAGCAAGTTCTCTTGTAGGAGTTAAAACTATAGCTTTAACCTTTCCTCTTTCTCTCTTCATCATGCTCAGTATAGGCGCTCCGAAAGCCAGTGTTTTTCCTGTTCCTGTCTGTGCCTGTCCTATCATGTCTTTTCCGTCTAAAAGCACAGGTATCGCTTCATTCTGTATTTCAGACGGCTCGCTGAATCCCATCTTTTCTATCGCTTTAAGCACCTGTTCGTCTAATCCTAGTTCTCTAAATTTTTCCAAAATTAATCCTCCTGTAATAACGCAAACTACTTTATTATGTTCTTAAGGAAGGATCGTCTGTGAATCTCGCATGGTCCGTATTTCACTATATTTTCTCTGTGTTCCTTTGTACCGTAACCTTTGTGTTTCTTAAAGTTGTATTCCGGAAACGACTCTTCCCATTCATTTCTGCAGAGTCTGTCTCTGTAGACCTTGGCCACTATAGATGCGGCAGCTATACCGTAACAGCTGGCATCTCCTTTTATGATGGCTTTTTCAGGTATTCCGACATTAATACTTTCTGCGTCTATAAGTATAAAGTCCGGCTTTACCGTCTCTCCCTGCTTGTTTTTCATATTCGTAACAGCTATCTTCATAGCTAATAAAGTTGCCTGACGTATGTTAATATCGTCTATCTGCTGAGCCGGGATTCTTCCTATTCCCACAGCTTCAGCCTCTTCCATAATTATTTCATAAAGTTTTTCTCTTTTTTTCTCGGAAATTTTCTTTGAATCCTTAATGCCTTCTATTTCTGAATCTATAGGCATTATAACGGCAGCGGCCACAACATCTCCTGCAAGACAGCCTCTTCCGACTTCGTCTATGCAGGCTATTTTTTCATAGCCCTGCTCTCTGAGTTTTCTCTCTTCTTCTCTCATAGTATTCATTTTATTCACCGCTTTTCTTCTATAATATTATATAGTGTCGAGTGTTATTTTTCCGAGAATTCCTTTTCTGAATTCATCGAGAACAGTATTTGCAGTTCTCGTATAGTCTATCTCTCTATTTTTCATGACAAAACCTCTTTTTTGAGCAATTCTGTCCATTATTTCAAGACCTGAATCTTCTTCATTTATTTCTATTCCGTATCTGTCTTCGAGTATTTCCCTGTCTATCGAATTCAGTTTCTCAATAAGTCTCAGTCCCAGAGTTTCAATATCCAGAATTTCATCTTTTATAGCTCCGGTGAATGCAAGATTCATCGCAACTTCCTGATCTTCGAATTTAGGCCATAGAATTCCCGGAGTGTCTAAAAGCTCTATATTCCCTTTAAGCTTTATCCACTGTTTTCCTTTAGTGACACCCGGTCTGTTTCCAGTCTGAGCGCCTTTTCTCCCTGCAAGAGTGTTTATAAGTGTCGATTTTCCAACATTCGGTATTCCGACTATCATCGCTCTTACGGCCGCATTCTTTATGCCTCTTTCTTTCTGCTGTTTTATTCTGTCTTCAAGAATATTATTAACTTCTTTAATAACTCTGTTTGTAGTTTTAGGATCCTGTGAATTGATGAATAGAACTTTTTTTCCTTCCTGTCTGAAATGTTCTCTGAAAGCTTCATTCGCTTTCTCATTGCTCAAGTCTGATTTGTTCATTAAAACCAGTTTCGGCTTGTCATTTATTATCTTATCTATATCCGGATTTTTACTGCTTACAGGTATTCTGGCATCGAGAAGCTCAATCACTATATCTATAAGCTTTAAATTTTCTCTAAGGAGATCTTTCGTCTTTTTCATATGTCCCGGATACCAGTTAATATTCATAAAGCACTCTCCTTTCTTCAAATTTCCTTCTATATAAATATAGGGACTGTGATGCACAGTCCCTAATTAATAGATTAGATTCTTTCTTTAACTTTAGCTGCTTTACCAGTTCTTTTTCTGATGTAAGTAAGTCTAGCTCTTCTAACTTTACCTTTTCTTGTAACTTCAAGCTTTTCTATTTTAGGTGAGTGTAGTGAGAAAGTTCTTTCAACTCCAACTCCAGAAGCTATTCTTCTAACTGTGAATGTGCTTCTTACTCCTTCACCTTGTATTTTAAGAACAGTACCTTCGAATATCTGTATTCTTTCTCTAGTACCTTCTTTAATTCTGTAGTGAACTTTTACAGTATCTCCTACGTTGAAATCTGCTTGTTCTTTAAGTTGTTCTTGTTCTAACATTTTTATTATATCCATGGTTATTTTTCCTCCTTATCCTAGCCGTTCATGTAATAACCTAAATACAGAGGAACGTCCGTCTTGCCTTTGATATTATAACATTATTAAAATTATAAAGCAAGATAATTTTCAATATATTTATTCCTTTTATTTCTTCGTTTTTTCTTCTTCTATTATCTCTTTCAGAATCTTTTCTTCACTCTTTGAAAACTCTCTGTTTTCAAGCAAATCAGGTCTGTTTAAATAAGTCTTTCTGAGAGATTCCTTTATTCTCCACTCGTCTATCAGTTTATGGTTTCCTGAAAGAAGAACTTCAGGAACTTCAAGGCCTTTATACTCTCTCGGTCTGGTGTATTGAGGATATTCTAAAAGTCCGTCATAATGCGACTCTATTTTAAAAGAATCTTCATCGCTTAAAACACCTGGAAGAAGTCTTATGACTGCATCTGCTATCACCATTGCTCCGAGCTCTCCGCCTGTAAGCACATAGTCTCCTATTGAAACTTCATCATCTATGCAGAGTTCCACAGCTCTTTCATCCAGACCTTCATAGTGGCCGCATACCAGAATCAGATGTTTTTCTTTACTCAGTTCATTCGCCATTTCCTGGCTGAAAACTTTTCCTTTCGGACTGAGATAGATGACTCTTGAGTCGTCAGTCTTTCTGCTCATAACGGCTTCGTAAACAGGCTCAGCTTTCATAAGCATCCCTTTTCCTCCGCCGTATGTGTAGTCGTCCACTTTATTGTGCTTGTTGTTCGAAAAATCCCTGATATCCGTATATTCTATATCGACTATTCCGTTTTCAACAGCATTTCCTATAATGCTTGACCCTAAAGTTTCATAGAACATTTGCGGGAATAGAGTCATTATATCTATCTTCATTCAAGCATCCCCTCTATTGGATCTATTACCATTCTCTTCTCTTTTATATTTATCTCTTTTACAAATTCTGTCACTGCAGGCACTAGACTTTCGCTGTCTCCGTGTCTTATAAGATAGAGATCGTTTCTTCCTGACTGAATTACATCTTTAACTCTTCCTATTTCATTTCCCTCAGTATCGAATACGTCAAGACCTATTATTTCAAAAAGAAAATATGCATCGTCATCGATTATCGCATCTTCTCTGTCTATCCACAAAAATCTTCCTATGAGTTTTTCAGCATCTCTCACGCTGTCTATATCCTTAAACTTAATTATGACCTGATTTTTAATGTAGCTTACTTTTTCTATTTCCATGAGCTCTTTATCCATTCCGACAAAAACTTCATCAAGGTCATCGAATCTTCTTATATCATCTGTAAGCGGAATGGCTTTAAGCTCGCCTTTTACTCCGTGTATGCTTGATATCTTTCCAACTTGTATATATTCCATCGAATCACCTTTTTTAATAATTAAAATAGGGATTAGCTAGCTAATCCCTATAATTTATGACTGAACGATTTCTACTGCAACTCTCTTATTCTGTTTCATAGCTGCAGCTTTCGCCACAGTTCTTATCGTTTTGGCAATTTTTCCATGCTTGCCTATAACTTTACCCATGTCTTCCGGTGCTACTTTTAGTTCTACTACTGTAAGACGGCCTTTGTCAATCTCTGTTACTTCAACAGCGTCAGGATTGTCGACCAGTTCTTTTGCCATTAAACTAACTACTTCACCCATTTAATTACCCCCATGGTGTATATATTATCTATATCTTCTATTTAGATTCTTCGAATTTATCAAGTATTCCTTGGTCTTTGAAAAGCTTGTTTACTACTTCTGTAGGTTTAGCTCCGTTTTTAAGCCATTTTACAGCTTTTTCTTCTTCTATTTTTATTTCTTTTTCAGCTGCAACTGGATTGTAAGTTCCTATAGCTTCTATTATTCTTCCATCTCTTGGTGAACGTGAGTCCGCAACAACTATTTTGTAGTAAGGGCTCTTTTTCTTTCCTGATCTTGTTAATCTTATTTTTACTGCCATTATAATTTCCTCCTAAATACTCTTTCTTTTAATTTTCTTAAATTTTATTTTTTATACTCAATTGATTTTTTCAATTAAAGTTTGTTTCCAGCTTCGAATATTCTCAGCTGATTTATCTGAAAAACGGAAGAGAAAATTTACCTTTCTTCTTCATCGCTTTTTCCATATCAGTAAACTTTTTCATCATCTTCTTAGTTTCTTTGAACTGTTTAAGAAGTTTGTTGACTTCACTTATATTAGTACCGCTTCCCTGAGCGATTCTCTTTCTTCTGCTCCCGTTTATAACATCCGGGTGCTGTCTTTCATAAGGAGTCATCGATTTGATTATAGCTTCTATTCTGTCTACATGTTTCTCGTCTATGTCGATGTTCTGCATCTGTTTTGCGCCCATTCCCGGAATCATACCGAGTATATCCGACATAGATCCGAGCTTTCTCACCTGGCTCATCTGATCAAGGAAATCGTCAAATCCGAATTCCTGAGATCTCAGTTTCGCCTCCATCTCTCTGGCTTTCTCTTCATCGATCGCCGTCTGAGCTTTTTCTATAAGACTTAAAACGTCTCCCATTCCCAGAATTCTAGATGCCATTCTGTCAGGATAGAAAGTTTCAAGCTGATCGAGCTTTTCTCCTACCCCTATGAATTTTATAGGTTTTCCTGTAACTGCTCTTATTGAAAGAGCCGCTCCGCCTCTCGCATCACCGTCCAGCTTAGTTAAAACCACACCGGTTATATCAAGCTGCTCATCGAAAGATTCTGCAACGTTTACAGCATCCTGTCCTGTCATCGCATCTACTACAAGAAGTCTCTCATCAGGATTCACTTCATCTATAATTCCCTGAAGTTCTCCCATGAGCTCTTCATCTATATGAAGACGTCCCGCTGTATCTATTATCACTAAATCGTTAGAATGCTTTTTAGCGTGTTCCAGCGATGCTTTAGCTATATTCACAGGGCTCGTCTTGTCTCCCATTGAGAATACCGGAATGTCAAGCTGTTTTCCTACAACTTCAAGCTGCTTTATAGCTGCCGGTCTGTACACGTCACAGGCAACTAGCAGAGGTCTCTTCCCTTTCTTCTTCAGAAGTCCTCCCAGCTTTGCAGAAGTAGTCGTCTTACCTGCCCCCTGAAGACCGCACATCATTATTACAGTCGGAGGTTTCGAAGCAAAGTTTATCTTGCTCTCTTCTTTCCCCATTAAATCTGTAAGTTCTTCATTAACTATCTTTATAACGTGCTGTCCGGGAGTGAGGCTTTCCATCACTTCCTGACCTATAGATCTCTCTTTGACTTTCTTTATGAAATTCTTTGCAACTCTGAAGTTTACGTCGGCTTCAAGAAGCGCCAGTCTTACTTCTTTCATTGCAAGATCTACGTCTTTTTCTGTAAGCTTTCCTTTACCTTTTAATTTATCTAAAGTTTCCTGAAGTTTACTAGATAATCCTTCGAATACCATCGGAGGACCACCTCCTCATTTTTTAAGCCGTGTTCTAATCTACTATTTCTGAAGAAATCTCCTTTATCTTCTGAAGTTCTTCAGCCATATCTTCAGATTCGAACTTTCTGGCCTTGTTTTCTAAATCACCTGTTATTTCAAGGATTTTTCTGATCTTAGTCTTATTGTCCTCAAACTTTTTAACGAGTCCTAAAGTCTCTTCATAACTGTAGAGCTTCGACTCTGCTCTTTTCAGATTGTCATGAGCTCCCTGTCTGCTTATTCCCAGACAGTCTCCAATTTCACTTAGAGATAGATCCTGAATATAGTAAAGTTCCACAGCTGTATACTGTTTCTCACTCAAAAGTTTTCCGTAGAAATCGAAAAGATTTCCTATTTCCAGAATTTTCTCTATCATAAAATCACCGTGATTTCCCATTCTTTCCGATGGGGATTTATAATTCTTATTTTAAGTATTGTAAAGCTTAAAACTTGACAGTTAATATTCTATATTAGAATAAAACATTTGTCAATCAAAAATATATGATATTTTTGATTTTTTCTTTCATGCGCCAGCCTATATCTAATTGACTTTTTAACTTCTATATGTAATGATAGATATAATAATATTCTTCAAACAGGAACGGATTCACAGTACATAAAAATTTTCTGTTCCTGTACATTTAAGACTAAATCCGCATTTCTGCAGACACAGTTCAGATATATTTGTAGGGGATGATTATATATGGAAAGTAGAATGAATCTATTTAAATCTATGGAAAAAGTCAGTCTTCCAAGATGGGATGACCTTCCTGAGTTCGGAATATACAGAGACCAGCTCATAACTATAGTAAACAGCGCGACTGAGAATATATTTCAGTCAGCGGATGACAATAAGCTCACGGTTTCTATGGTCAATAATTACGTTAAATGGAAAGCTATTCCGAAGCCTGAAAAAAAGAAATATTTTAAAGTGCATATAGCTTTCTGCATCGTCATATCTGCGCTGAAGCCTATTCTTACGATTGCAAATATAAATAAGGGAATTCAGCTTCAGATAGAACTTGAAGGTGAAGAAAAAGCCTATAACAGATTCTGCGACATGGTTGAATCTGTATTTAATAAAGATATAGAAACTCTCAGCGACTTTGGGGACAATGAGGAGTTTAAAATAACTTCAAGCAACCTCGGAATTTATACGAGCTGTCAGGCTCTTTATTATAAGAAGATAGCAAACTCGATTCTCAGTTCGCTTGAACTCGAAGGAACGGAGACTTCTGACAATGAAGATGAAAAATAATATTTTTATAAAAAGCAGATAAAACCCTTAAGAAGCCGAACTTCTTAAGGGTTTTTTATTAGTCAAAGAGCGCTTTATAAGCTCCGTATCCTTCTTCTTCCATTTCATCAAACGGTATAAATCTTAAAGATGCGCCGTTTATACAGTATCTGAGTCCTCCTCTGTCACGAGGACCGTCTTCAAAAACGTGTCCGAGGTGCGAATCTCCTCCGCTGCTTCTGACTTCTATTCTAGTCATTCCGAGCGAATTGTCCTTTTCATAGTTCACCCTGTCTTTCTCTATAGGCTTCGTAAATGAAGGCCATCCGCATCCGGCATCGTATTTATCTTCTGAAGAAAAAAGAGGTTCTCCTGTCACTATGTCCACGTATATTCCTTTGTCGTTCTTTTTATCATATTCACTCGTAAAAGGTCTCTCAGTTCCTGCATTCTGAGTCACATCGTACTGAATATCTGTAAGTTTTTCTTTTATCTCTTCATCTGACGGCTTTTTATAGTCCTTTCCGTCTAAAAGAGGTTCATCCGCTATAGAAAGATCTATATGGCAGTATCCTCCCGGATGTTTTTCAAGATAATCCTGATGCTCCTCTTCAGCATCATAGAAATGCTCTAAAGGCTTAACCTCTACTGCAATCTTCTCACTGTATTTTTTCTGCTCTTCTTCTATGAATTTCTCAGAAATTTCTTTCTGTTCATCATTTATATAATATATTCCTGTTCTGTACTGAACTCCTCTGTCATTTCCCTGTCTGTTCACTGAAACAGGATCTATTATTCTGAAGAAATGCATCAGAATCTCTTTTAAGCTTATTCTGTTTCTGTCGTAAACTATTTTGAGAGTTTCCGCATGTCCGCTGCTGTTATATACTAAATCTTCATATCTGGGATTTTCAGTGTTCCCGTTTGCATATCCGACAGTAGTGTCTAAAACTCCGTCTATTTTCTTAAAATATCCTTCAACACCCCAGAAACATCCTCCTGCAAGATATATTTCATCTCTGTCTTCTCCTCTTCTCATGCTGTCTACTATACTCATATTCTCATCCCTTTCTGATTTTACACTTTCCTTATTGCTCTTTCGGTTTTGAAAAAACATCGATAGAGCCAGCAGTATCAAAGCTCCCGAAATTACTAATATAAAAACTATTTTCGAACTGAGATTCATAAGGCTTCACTCCCTTATAGAGAATATACCCTTTTTCAGTCTCTATTATTTATTTTGAATCTATATTTTTTCTTGGTCAGAATTTTTGAGAACTGAAAATCACAGAGTCTTCCCTGAAAATGCAAAAAATCAGCAGTTTCATATTAATTAAAATGATGAAACTGCTGAGTCTTTATGTTAAATATTTATATATGCCGATAAACTGGCTTATTGTCGCTAAAAGTATAAATATATGCCATATAGCATGATTCAGTTTTATAGATTTTTTCTTATAGAAAAATGCTCCTACTGAATACAGCACTCCTCCTATGACAATATAAGAAAAGAATCCCCATCCTATATTTCTAACCATCTGAGGAATAAAAAATATCGAACACCATCCCATAATGAGATAAAGTGCAAGTGAAAGAGCTTTTTTCTTATTGAAATTTCCTCTCTTGAAATTAGCAATCTTTGCACTTATTCCGATTATTGCTACTGTCCATATTATCCCCAAAGTCACTCTGCTTATAGTGCTGTTAAGCGCTAGAAGCATTATTGGAGTATACGTTCCGGCTATACATAAAAATATAGCTGAGTGGTCGAAGACTCTCACAAATCTTTTTACATTCACTTTCTGTATCGCATGGTAAATAGTTGACGAAAGAAACATCGCAATCATGCAGAGTCCATAAATACTGAACGCCACTATTCTAATAGCATCTCCTTCTAATATAGGCTTATAAAGAAGAACTGCCGTCGAAATTATTGCAAAGAGCGTTCCTATCCCGTGTGTTACAGAATTCCAGATTTCTTCTTTTATTGAATAAGCATTTGAAACCATAAATCCCGCTCCTCTCTTTTAATATTTCGAATCTAGTTATCATAACCACATTATATCATTAAAAGAACGACAATACAAACTATTTGTCGTTCTAAAAATCAAATTTACTTCGCGCCTGTATTCTTTAAAATCTCTTCAGGCACAGTAATTTCGAATATGAAAGTATTGTCCGATGCATTTATTTCTTTCGCTCTTATCAGCATCCCCTGACTTTCAGCTATCTGCATCAGATCTATATTTATAACATTTCTCTTAGAATCTACAGACATAGGCACATTTTCAGGAACTAAAAGCGAAAAGGCCTTAACCACTATGCTGGTAGGAAGATTGAAACTTCCCGCTTCTATATCTGTAATGTGAATATCTATATTTCCGTCATCCAGAGCATTCGGCACTCCTTCTATTTCTACAGGAACATTCATTCCGACTACGCTGACTTTTCCGGCTAAATGTATCTTCTCCTTTTCAAAATACACTTCGTAAGGACTGTCCTCCGGCATAAGCACAGCTTCTAAGAAGCTGTTGAACTGTTCTTCAGTGAACTTTGTTTCAAAAGTCAGAGATTTATCCTTGTCGTCATATTCTTCTTCTGCTCTCGGCTTCTCGAAATTCTTTTCATAATAATAGGAGCTCATATTCAGCTTAATTCCTATATACGCTCCGAAAGCTATTATTATTCCAAGCAGAATCAGAAAAGCCCATTTCCAGTAATTGGTCTGACTTCTCCCTCTGCTCTTTCTGTCTATCCTTTTTCCCATAACACATCTCCGATTCAATTTAGAATTTAATTATATCGTACTCAAATTCCTGAAGTTCCGCATCAGTATTCTGAGATACGAATTCTTCTATATTCTGAAGGAAATTTTCTGCTGAAGTTTCGCTTATCTGAACAGAAGATATCCCGAGAACAAGTTCTTTATGAGAATCCTGTTTCTCAACTTCTGACACTGAAACGTTCCAGTCTTTTCTCAGCCTGTCTTTCAGACTGTATCTGACCTGTCTCTTGTCCTTCAGCGAAAAAGACCATTCTATATATATTTTCATCTTAGCTGCCGCTATGAACATTCTAAATCACCTTCTGACTGCTTCAGATTTCAGTCTTATTCGTCTTCTCCGAATATAGCGTCTACGAACGCTTTAGAATTGAAATCCTGAAGATCGTCTATTCCTTCTCCTACTCCTACAAGTTTAACTGGAACTCTCACTGCCGACTGAACTCCGATTACGACTCCGCCTTTTGCAGTTCCGTCCAGTTTAGTAAGAACTATTCCCGTTATATCGCATGCTTCTTTGAAAGTTCTGGCCTGCTGAATTGCATTCTGTCCAGTAGTAGCATCGACTACTAAAAGAACTTCTTTTTCGGCTTCAGAGAATTCTCTGTCTACAACTCTGAATATCTTGCTCAGCTCATTCATGAGATTCTTCTTGTTGTGAAGACGTCCTGCAGTGTCGCAGATGAGAACATCCGCTTTTTTAGCTTTGGCAGACTGTATTCCGTCATATATAACTGCGGCAGGATCTGAACCCTCGCTGTGCGAAACTATATCGACACCCGATCTGTTAGCCCATTCTTCAAGCTGCTCAATTGCAGCTGCTCTGAAAGTGTCTCCAGCAGCTATTATAACTTTTTTGCCTTCATTTTTAAGACGGTGTGAAAGCTTTCCTATAGTAGTAGTCTTTCCTGCACCGTTAACTCCTACAACGAGAACTATGCTTGGAGACTTGTCCACATTGAGTTTGCTGTCTATTCCGTCAGAGTCGAGTATAGACTGCATTTCTTCTTTAAGAAGCCCTTTTATATCTTCAACTTCTGTGAGTTTTCTTTCTTTTACTTTGTCCTGAACATCTTCTATTATATTCATGCTCGTTTCTGCTCCGATATCTGCCATTATGAGCACTTCTTCAAGATCTTCAAAAAGTTCTTCGTCTATCTTTCTGTAAGATTTCAGAACTCCATCCACTTTTCCCATTATTCCGTCACGGGTTTTAGTAAGACCTTTTTTAAGCTTGCTGAAAAACCCTCCTTTTTCTTCAGGTTCTTCAGGCGCTTCTTCCTGAATCTCTTCCGGCTCATATTCCTGCTCTTCTGTTTCCGAAGATTCTTCTTCAGAGCTCATTTCAGAACTCTCGATTTCCTCTTCCGGTTCCTCAGATTCTATTTCATTCTCATCATCAGATTCTATTTCAGATTCTTCTTCTGTTTCCGCAGTCTCTTCTTCTCTTTCAGTTTCCTCTGTTTCTTCTGCTTCAAGTCCATCAGAATCTTCAGACAGCTCTTCCAGTTCTTCTTTTTTATCTTTATCCTCTTTTTTTCTTCCGAATAATCTTTTTAACATATTTGCGCCGGCTTTGCGGCTGTTCCTCCCTTCAGAATTATTCAAAATTCTCATAATATCCGTAATTTACTATATATTATACACCAAAAATTTTAAATCTTTATTAACAGCCGGAATTATTCTCCTTTAACGACTTCTATAGCTTTCTGAAGCTGTGAATCGTATTCAAGATAATCAGGCCCTATATTCTCGACATTATTGTCTATATCGACCTCATAGTCAGGCTGCACTCCGACTTTATCTATCTTATTTCCGTTAGGAGAAAGATATTCTGCTATAGTGAGTTTGAATCCTGTTCCGTCCGGAAGCGTAACTACCGTCTGAACAGTTCCCTTTCCGTAAGTTCTGGTTCCCACAATTTTTCCTTCTCCATGGTCCTTAACTGCCGCGGCAACTATTTCCGAAGCCGATGCTGTAAACTCATTCACTATTAAAACATAAGGTATGTCTACAACTTTTTCAGTCGACTGAACTACAGTCACATTCCCGTCTTTTCCGACAGTAGAGTAGAGATTTCCTGGTCCTACAAGATCATCAACCATGTTTCTGGCTGGTCTTACAAGACCCCCGTTATTATATCTTAAATCTATAACCAGATACTCGGCTCCCTGATTTTTTAAATCCTGATAGTAAGTTTTAAAATCTTCATAAGTAGGCTCTTCAAAAATCGCCACTTTCATATATCCTACATTGTCATCAAGCATTCTGGGAAATACAGTTTCAACCTTTATATTTCTTCTTTCAAGCGTCTTAGTCTCTCTGATTTCATTTCTTTCTTCATCTATTCTCAGTATCCCTACTGTAAGAGTAGTTCCCACTTCTCCGTCAAATGTCTTAGTGACCTGATAAACTTGAGAGCCTTCATAAGCTACTCCGTCGACTGTTTCTATTATATCTCCAGTCTGAATTCCTGCTTCCTGAGCCGGGCTGTTGTCAACGACATCTACAACCTGGACTTTATTATTGTAGTTTGAAGCTACATGAACACCTATCCCCACGAAACTTCCTTTAAGTGTCGAAATATAGTTCTGATATCTGTTGTAATCCATATATTTCGAGTTCTCATCGCCAAGATATTCAAAAATCTCTTCAACGCTCTTATCTCTCAGTGCTTCTATATCTATACTGTCTCCATAGTTTTTCTGTATG
This sequence comes from Bacillota bacterium, assembly GCA_023420895.1. GTDB lineage: Bacteria > Bacillota > Clostridia > Tissierellales > Gottschalkiaceae > Andreesenia. Next base: position 107,458 of record JAEZUY010000021.1, read on the forward strand.
AATTTCAGAATCTCTTCCTTTTTCTTTTCCTCCGGTAAATTCGGATCTATATTGAACTCGCTTCCAAGTCTTTCGAGTTTAGTTATTATAGCGGCCGCTTCACCTCTAGTTATTAAATTCAAAGGCTTGAAAGTTCCGTCGGGATAGCCGTTCAGAATTTTCATTCCTCCAAGGACATTGATATAGTGCTCTGCCCAGTTGTCTTTTATATCGCTGAATTCCACATCCGGTCCGTCAAGAACCAGAAGATTCTCATTTCTCAGGTATCTGTAAAGCATCGTAACGAATTCCGATCTCGTTATCTGATCTGTAGGATTGAAATTTCCGTCAGGATATCCCACTACAATTCTCTCATTCAGAAGATGCTTTATATAGTTCTCGCTCCATCTTCCGTCTATATCATTAAAGAAATTATTTTCTGATTTCTTTTCCCCTATATATCTTGAAATGATTGCACAGGCTTCTTCTCTCGTAAGTTTGCCCTGGGGATTGAAAGTGTTGTCCGGATAGCCGCTTATCAGATTTTTTCCACTTAAATAGTATATCTGCTCAGCTCCCCAGTATCCGTCTAAATCTGTATATGCAAATGCTGTAGTTCCTAATAGCGCACCTATTAAAGAAAGTATAGCAATTCTTTTTTTCATCAGCGTTTCACTCCTGTCTTTTTCTTTCACAATTCTCATTATACATTATATCGTTCAATATATGAACGATTGTATCATTTTTGTAACTTATGAATTTTCTTAGTGAAATGCACTTGTTCTCAATTTTGAATTAATTTCTGATTCTTTCAGTTTAATCATGTTTCTTCTCATAAACTTGCATAATTTATGACTGTATTGTATAATGGATTCTGGTAAAATAAAATATAAAATTTGCTAGGGGAGCTTTATGCTGAGAGGAGAATCCGACCCTTTGAACCTGATTCAGTTAGGACTGACGTAGGGAAGCTTAAATCTGTAATAATTATATTAGAATATAAATCCTTAGCAGAAGGCTTCCTTTAAATAGGAAGCCTTTTTTATTTTATCTGAATATTTTAATTCAGGAGGTGTTTCTTTGGAAAGAAGAGACAATAAAACTAATTTTCTTGTAAATGCCGGGCTGATGATAGCTATAGCCACCGTCCTGAGCTATATAGTAATAGTTCAGATGCCTCAGGGAGGAACTGTAACAGCGGCGAGCATGGTTCCTATCTTTCTAATCGCTTATAAATACGGATTTAAAAGAGGAGTCATGACAGGAGTAGTCTATGGAGTTCTTCAGGCTGTACTTCAGGCTTCCGCAGTAGTTCACCCTGTTCAGCTGCTGTTAGACTATCCGATAGCTTTCGGATTTCTGGGTATTGCCGGAATATTCTCTCCTAAAATCCTGGACAGAAGTCTCGGAAAAGGAAAGAAAACAGGATATATAGCTGCAGGAACGCTTATAGGTGTTCTAGGAAGATTTATATGCCATATACTCTCAGGAGCTATTTTCTTCAAAGAATATGCAGGTCTTGAGAATCCATGGATATATTCAGCTGTTTATAATCTGTCCTATCTTTTACCGGAATTCATAATAACAGTAATTGTCACAGTGCTGCTTTTAAGCACATTCGAAAGATTCCTGTACAAATAGACAGACGGATTAAATATAAAAATATAAAAACAAATAATCTAAAAAGAGACCGTGAAATTTAATTTCCGGTCTCTTTTTTGCCTCTGTTTTTTACATATTTTGAGAAATCTTAATAGCATATGCTATAATTAAATAAATATTTAAAATTTCTTTAAATTAAAAATTATTTTCAGAAAGGAGGATAATATGCCTGAAACTAATAAAATTTTAGAAGAAGCAGGACAGCCGAGCTATGAAGAACTGGTTAAAAAGATTGAAGAGCTTGAAGCGGAAGCAACTACAGGATTTCCGACTCTGAAAAATGCCCTTTCAGAAACACTTCCTAATCTTTTAAATTTTCTAATCGGCGTTCTAATCGCAATAGTCCTCATATTCTTAGGATATCAGCTCATAAAACTGATTCTCAAAGGTATGAACGCCTTTATGGAAAGAAGAAAGATGAGAGGAAGCGTAAAATACGTAATAACCGTAGTTTCTAAAACGATTATGACCCTGTTTCTAGTTCTGTCAGTTGCCAGAATTGTAGGGGTTAAAACGGCTTCATTCGTAGCGCTTCTCGGTTCATTCGGTATCGCTCTGGGCCTTGCGCTTAAAGGAAGCCTTTCCGATATGGCGGCAGGACTTTTAATACTCTTTCTCCAGCCTATAAGAGTCGGAAATATAGTTTATATAGACAATCTGGACAGTCCCAGACTCAGGGTAAAACAGATCCGCTTATTTCAGACTGTATTCAGAGATGTCAACAATTTCGAGCATATAGTGCCTAACGGAGAAATCATTTCTAATAAAGTAATAAATCTGTCGAAGAGCAAATATATAAGAATCGAAATAGTCACTGCGATAGCTTACGATTCCAATATAGAAAAAGCGCGTGAAATAATGATGGATGTATTTAAAAATGAGGAAAAAATAATCGACTCAAAAGAACCGAGTGTAATAATCAGAAACCTCGGCGAAAGCGGAATAGAAATAGTCGGAAGAATCTGGGTGAAACCGAACGACTATCTCGATGTTAAATTCAGAATGCTTGAAGAGGTTAAAAAGAAATTTGATGAAAACGGAGTAGTAATTCCATTCTCTCAAATCGATATATTTATCAAAAATCTTGAGAAAGAAAAAATAGCTGAAGGGCAGTAGAAATCTTTATTTCAGCCCTTCTGCTCTTCGTCATAAATGTTGTAAATTCCTCTGCCCTGTGTTACACTTATTTAGTAAATTTAGCAAACTGAACACCCGTTCAGTCATTCTGAAAAAGAATGTCCGATTTAACCTTTTTTGGAGGTAAGATATGAAAATCAGAAAAATTATAACTATAAATTTAATACTCGTTCTGCTCACGGGATGTGTTAACAGCAGAACTATAAGCGAAGTTCCTGAAAAACTGACAGGAATTTTTGAAGAGAAACACTGGGCCGAAGATTATATGAACAATCTCATAGATTCAGGAACTATGAGCGGATATCCGGACGGAAGCCTCGGACTCGATGATATAATAACGAGAGAAGAAGCCGCTTCTATTCTGTATAATCTCACAGGAGAGGTTGAACCGGTTTCAAGCCATTTCTCAGATCTCACTCCTGAAAACTGGTCATATAATGCGGTAAACAGTCTTAAAGAACAGGGAATAATCGGCGGATTTGAAGACGGAACTTTCAGACCTCATGAAGAAATAAACAGAGCTGAATTCTGCTGGATGATTTACAGTTTCCTTGTGAAAAAAGGACTCAGTCCGGATATCGAATACGTTGAATATCCGGATACTGAAGGACTTCCTGCCGCACAGGCGATAGGAGTTCTGTCAAACCTGAATATAGTCAGCGGATACGATGACGGGACTTTCAAGCCTTATAATCCTGTTACCAGAGGAGAGGCTGCGAAAATCATAAGCACTCTGAAAAACTTCGTATATTCTATGGAAGATTCCAGTGATAAAAACGAAGGCAAACTCGATATTCAAAGTGCTCTGAACAGAGGATTTTCAGAATTCGACTCTATATTCTCTTTCAAATACAATGGAAATATCACTCCTCAGGATGTGGTAGACGTGTATAAAGAAAACTTCTTCGGAACTTATTTTGAAGGAGTAATATCAAATCTTGGAGTCGAAGTGAGATCTAAAGGGAAGAAATCGAATGTATATGTAAAAACTAAGTATCTCCATACTAAGGAACAGGAAGCCGAGCTCACAAATTATGTGAGAACTACAGCGGCTCAGATAGCTGCGGCTAATGCGACAGACTACGATAAAATAAAAGCCGCTCACGATTTAATAGTGGAAACTGCAAAATATCATGAAGGAAGCGAAGAGAGTCTAAGCTCAACAGGTGTGAGCGTGCATTCTCCTTATTCTATAATATCTTCCGGAGAGGGAGTCTGTCAGGCCTATGCGCTTCTCAACTACAGAATTCTTCTTGAAATGGGATATAATGTGCTTTACGTTACAGGAGACGCTCATAACAGAAGCTACAGCGGTCCTCACGCATGGAATCTCGTTCAGTTAGGCGGAAACTGGTACCATATCGACCCTACATGGGACGATCCTATACCTGATATTTTCAACAGAGTGAGCTACGACTACTTCCTGCTCACAGATGCTGAAATGAGCAAAGACCATAACTGGGACACTAACGCTTATCCGAATGCGCTGACTCCGATGGACCATTAAAAAACAGAATATATACAGCATAATAAAAACTTATAAAAAAAGATGCAGACGATTTAGAAATTTCTAAAAATCTGCATCTTTTCTTTTTTAATATTTAAAATTTTATCAGAATTTTCTCATATTCCAATTTTCTATTCATCATATTCACTTAAATCTACAGAAATGAGCTCACTTACTCCGCTGTCCTGCATAGTCACTCCATATATAGTGTCTGCAGCTTCCATAGTTCCCTTTCTGTGAGTTATAACTATGAACTGGCTCTCCTCGGAGAATTTCTTCAAGTATTCAGCATATCTGTAGACATTTGCTTCGTCAAGCGCGGCTTCTATCTCATCTAATATGCAGAATGGTGTAGGTTTAGTCTTCAGAATTGCAAACAGTATGGAAATAGCAGTAAGCGCTCTTTCTCCTCCTGAAAGAAGTGTCAGGTTCTGAAGTTTTTTTCCTGGAGGCTCCGCTATGACTTCTATTCCTGAATTCAGAATATCTTCCTCATCTTCAATAATTATGTCAGCTCTTCCTCCGCCGAAAAGTTCTCTAAATACAATCTTAAACTGCTCTCTTATCTCTTCAAATCTTTCCAGGAACTGCTGTTTCATCTTCGTATTCATCTCTCTTATGACCACTTTAAGAGATTTTTCCCCTTCTACCAGGTCATCTCTCTGAGATGAAAGGAATTCAAATCTCTCTTTCACGGCTTTAAGCTCCTCTATCGAATCGACATTCACATTTCCAAGCGCTTTTATCTTTTTCTTTAAGCTTCCCACTTCTCTTCTCAGAATACTGTTGTCAAGCCCCGACTTTTCAACATTTTCTGCAAGCATTATGCTCATTTCATATTCTTCCCAGAGTCTGCTTCTTATAGAGCTCATATTCATATTGACTCTTTCAAGATCTATTCTCTCTTTACTCAGATTTTCCTGAACTTCGGAATGCTCACTTTCTCTCTTTCTTATATCCTCTTCACAGCCGTCAGCCGATTTCTTAAGCTCTTCTTTTATTCCGCTGAGTCTTTCGAGTTCCAATCTGTTTTTCTCTATATTCTCTTCAGTCTCTTTCAGGCTGTTCTTTTCTTCTTTAAGAGATCTTTCAAGATTTTCAGTTTCAGAAATCAGCCCTGAAAGACGTCTCTTTTCATCTTCTATTCTCTTCTCAGTCTTTTCTCTTTCAGAATCATAATTCTTCAGACTGTTTTCCAGATTTTTGTGAGTTTCAGTTATTGAAGCAAATCCGACCTGAATCTCAACGAGCTCTCCATTGGCTTTGGAAAGCTCAGAATTGAGCCCAGTCAGAACTTCGGTCTCCTTTATGACCTTATGGTCTTTTTCTCTGTTTTCTGATTCTATATCTTTTATCTGCCTGTCAATCTCTGATTTATCCCTGTCAATCTGAGCCTTTTCCTCTTTTATCGCTTCAAGCTCTTCGTAATATCCTTTTTTCTCAGAATCTATATTTCCATGGCTTGAAAGCAGATTGTTCAGACTGTTCTCAAGACTGTTCTTTTCCATCTGAATTCTGCTGTTCCCGCTTTTAAATTCAGAGATTTCGTTTTCAGAAATTCTCAGTTTTTCTTCTGTTTCTGAAAGTCTGTCTCTTTCTGAAATATATTCTTCTCTTATTTCTTTGAGCTTCTCTTCTAAATCATCTATCTGTCTAGTTCTCCCTAGAAGTGAAAGAGTATTTCCTCTGAAGCTTCCTCCAGTCATAGAGCCTCCCGGATTCATGACGTCTCCGTCCAGAGACACCATTTTAAAACTGTTTGAATACTTCTTCGAAACGGCCGTCATATTGTCCATATTGTCGGCTATAATTACTCTTCCGAGTATATTCTCAAATATGTTTCTGTATCTTTCATCGTACTCTATAAGGTCTGAAGCTCTGCCTATTATTCCCTTTTCATTCAGAATCATCTCTTTTCTGTCATTGAGATTTCTAGATCTTATATTGTCCAGAGGAAGAAAAGTTATTCTTCCCAGTTTGTTTCTCTTCAGAAAGTTTATAGATTCCTTGGCATATTCAGTATCCGATGTCACTATATTCTGAATCGCTCCTCCAAGAGCCACTTCTATAGCTTTCTCAAACTCCTTTTCAGTCTTTACAAGTTCAGCTACTACGCCTTCTATTCCCGTATTTATATTGCTGTTTTTCACAGCATTTAAGAAGTTCTTCACTCCCTTGTAGTATCCTTCATAGTCGTCTTTCATCTCTTTTAGAATTCTGAGACTCGACTTGTCCTTTTCATGCTGAATCTTAAGGCCTTCCATCTTTCTTTTGAGATTTTCGCTCTCCGTCTTCAGCTTTCCTAATTCATTTTCTTTTCCCTTTATAAGAGAATCAGATTTTTCAAGCTCTTCAGATGCCTTTCTGAATTTCTCTTCAGCCTCTTTTATCTGTTCAGAAGCCGTTCTGTCCTTTTCATCTATATTTTCTAATGCAGAATTTATCTGCTTCTCTCTTCTCTCATAGTTCTCATAATTTGACTCTATACCGCTCTTTCTTATCTTCAGATTCGATATTTTATTGAGATTGTCTATATTTTCTCCTTTGAGTTTCTCTATATACTCTTCAGAAGATCTGACTTTCTCTTTAATTCCGTCAATATTGGCATTCTTCTCTTCTAATATGCTTTCTTTCTTCTTGAGCTGCTCTTCAATATCTTCAAATTCAGCTTTGGCATTTTTCTCCTTTTCAGAGAGCTCTTCTAAGTCATTTCCAAGATTTTCTATTTCGGAACTTATTCTCTTATTTTCAGAACTGTTAAATTCAATTCTGCCCTCTTTCAGACTTATACTTCCTCTTATCTTCTCTTTATCGCTTACAAGTCTGTATCTCTCTTCATTCGTTTCCGAATACTCATTTTCATTTTTTTCCTGTCTCTCCTGAATATCCTGAAGATGGTCTTCAAATTCACTCTTTTCTCTTTCAAGAACCGATATTCTTTCTTCAAACTTCTTTACAGATTCTTCATGAGTTTTCTTCTTCTCCTTATACTCTTTAAGCTCATTTGAAAGAAGCTCTATCTCGTAATTCTTCAGACTTTCAGAAAGATTCACATATTTCTCCGCTTTTTCAGCCTGTTCCTCAAGAGGCTCTATCTGGCCTTCAATTTCACTTATTATATCTTCTATTCTCACCAGATTTTCTCTAGTCTTTTCAAGTTTTCTTTCAGACTCTATCTTTCTAGTCTTGTATTTGACGATTCCTGCCGCTTCTTCAAAGATATTTCTCCTGTCTTCCGATTTTGAGCTCAGAATTTCATCTATCTTTCCCTGGCTTATTATAGAATATCCGTCTTTTCCTACACCTGTGTCCATGAAGACTTCTCTTATATCTTTAAGTCTTGCGACCTTTTTGTTTATATAGTACTCGCTCTCTCCCGTTCTGAACACCCTTCTGGTTATCACTATCTCCTTGTAGTCGAGTCCGAATATTCCGGACTCATTGTTCAGAACCAGACTCACTTCTGCAAAGCCTAGAGGATTTCTTTCTTCCGTTCCTGAAAATATTACATCCTCCATCTTATCTCCTCTTAAAGTCTTTGCACTCTGTTCTCCGAGAACCCATCTAACCGCATCAGAGATATTGCTCTTTCCCGATCCGTTAGGTCCTACGACTGCAGTTATTCCCTCTTCAAATTTAACGACAGTCTTATTCGCAAAAGATTTAAATCCCTGAAGCTCAAGTCTCTTTAAGTACAATTTTCCACCTCTATTCAGTCATCTTTCTATACGCGTATTTAATATTTCTCACTGTAGATTTTATCCAATGTGTCTTTAAAATCAGCCGTCTTCTCAAGGAATATCTTTCTGTCTCTTTCTGCAGACGCTTTTATCTTCCCTTTAAGGCTGCTGTTTCCTCTTATCTTTATATTCTTAAGACCGTATTTCTCTTTCAGTTTTTTAGAATTCTTTTTCTTCTGTCCCGAAAGATAAGATATGAATCTGTCTTCTATTTCGAATATTATATAGCTGTTCTCTATATTCTCTTTTCCCATTTCATCTAGTATCCTGTCTGCCGCATCATAATACATTTCCGATTCCACAAGCTGTCTGAATGCAGGATGAAACGGCCCTGCAACCACATCTCCGCCTTCAGTTATATTGTCGCTGGGCTGAAGTCCTATTCTTATAACCGTTATTCCGTTCTTTTCAAATTTATACAGTATCTTTTTTGCGAGATTCACACTGTCTTCTATGCTTATAGGTTCGTATTTCCCGCTCAGATAGTCTCTTTCAAGTTCTGTTTCCTTTATTACAAGGGTCGGATAAATCCTCGCAATCGAAGGCTCAAGACTTATAAGCTCATCGGCAGTCTTAAGAGCCCTCTCTTCATTGTCTCCGGGAAGTCCGAGCATCATCTGAACACCTAGAGTGAATCCGTATTCTTTTATCAGCTCTGCCGCTTTAAATACTGACTCTCTGTCGTGACCTCTATTGCTCTTTTTCAGAACCTCAGGATTGAGTGACTGAATTCCCAGCTCTATTATGTCGACTCCTCTTTCTTTTAGAATATCGAGTCTTTCTGTATCTATATAGTCCGGTCTGGTAGAAAGTCTTATATTGTTCACAATTCCCTTTTTCTTATAAGAATATGCTGTATCCAGAAGAGCTTTCTGTATTTCCGTCTCTATTCCTGTAAAGCTTCCCCCGAAAAAAGCCACTTCGAGATTTCTGTTTTCCTCAGGAATAGTCTTGAGATACTCCTCAATCTTGTTTTTCACATCTTCAGGAGTCACGTCAGTGCTTATTCCTGTAATCTTTCTCTGATTGCAGAACACGCAGTCGTTAGGACATCCTATATGCGGAACGAATATAGGTATTATATAATTTAACTGCATAATTTCTCATATCCTTCCTTTGCCGCATTCTGTTCTGATTCCTTTTTATTTCTTCCTTCTCCTGTTCCCATAAGCTCCTCATCTATATACAGTTCCGTAGTAAACTTCTTGTCATGGTCAGGACCTTCCTCTTTAGCCAGAATATATTTTATCTCGTGTGATCTGTCTCTCTGAAGCACTTCCTGAAGCTTTGTCTTGTAGTCAACAAAAAGCTCCTTGCCTTTAACCGTATCCATAAGTATGTCTATTACCGTTCTGTCCAGAAAATTGTATGCTTCCTGAAGTCCTCCGTCCAGATATACAGCCCCTATAAGCGCTTCAAATGCATCGGCCAGATTCGAATTTCTGTCTCTTACTCCGCCTTTATTCTCCCCTTTTCCAAGATAGAGATGCTTGCCGAGATTTATTCTTCTCGCCGCAAGAGAAAGAGTCGATTCGCATACAACTATCGCTCTTATTCTCGTCATCTCTCCTTCTGTGAAATCTTCAAATCTTCTAAAAAGGTATTCTGAAACGATGAGACTTAAAACAGAGTCCCCCAGAAATTCAAGTCTCTCATTGAACTTTATATTTTCCTTTCTTTTTTCATTCGCATATGAACTGTGCGTAAGCGCAGTTTTAAGCAGGCTTATATCGCTAAACCTGTACCCGATTGTCTCCTGTATTTCATTTAACATTATTTTATCCCCCATTCGTTCTAGCGCTATTTCAAAGTATTCCCAGCACTTTGAAACACTTTGAAATAGCTCCGGAATAATTTTTCCCGTATATTTATTATATATCTTATTTTACTTACATTACAAGCATAGCCGTCAAGCGGTCTGAAATAATCTGCAAAAAATAAAACAGCAGAGCTCACTCTGCCGTTTTAAAATAAAGTTTTTTAACTTCAGTCTCTATATTTAGCGAGGATTATGCTCGCATTCTGTCCTCCGAATCCCATTGAATTAGAAAGAGCATAGTTGACTTCCTGATTTATTCCTTTATTAGGAACGTAGTCAAGATCGCATTCCTCGTCTTTATTCTCATAGTTTATCGTAGGAGGTATGAAGTCGTTTGAAACCGCAAGTGCGCATACGCAGGCTTCAATTCCTCCGGCCGCTCCTAAAAGATGGCCTGTCATTGACTTTGAAGAGCTTATTTTAAGCTTATAGGCATGATCTCCAAAAAGGTCTTTTATAGCTGCAGTTTCATAGAGATCATTGTAGTGAGTCGAAGTTCCATGAGCATTTATATAGTCTATAGCTTCCGGCTCAAGACCCGCTTTTTTAAGCGCAAGTCTCATGGCTCTGTTCGCTCCCTCTCCATTTTCAGCAGGTGTCGTTATATGGTTCGCGTCGCATGACATTCCGTATCCAACAACTTCTGCATATATCTTTGCGCCTCTCTTCTTCGCATGTTCAAGCTCTTCGAGAATCATCATTCCTGCGCCTTCTCCCATTACGAAACCGTCTCTGTCTCTGTCGAAAGGTCTGCTCGCTTTTTCAGGCTCTCCGTTTCTAGTAGAAAGAGCTTTCATCGAAGCAAATCCTGAAATTGCCATCTCAGTTATAGAAGCCTCTGTTCCTCCGGATACTAATATATCGGCATCTCCTCTTCTTATAACTTCAAAAGCGTCTCCAAGCGCATGAGTCGATGATGCGCATGCTGTAACTACTGTTTCATTCGGCCCTTTAGCTCCGAACTGTATTCCTATATGGCCCGATGCCATATTTATAATCATCATAGGTATGAAAAACGGACTCACTCTTCTTGCGCCTTTCTTTCTGTATAAATCCATCTGGTCTTCAAAAGTAGCCATTCCTCCGATTCCCGAGCCTATTATAACTCCGAATCTCTCTTTATCTATACTTTCTAAATCTAATTCTGAATCATCGATTGCAAGTAATGCCGCCGCCACTGCATACTGTGAAAATAGGTCCATTCTTTTGGCGTCTTTCTTTGACATGAAGTCTTCAGCATTGAAATCTTTAACTTCTGCGGCAATTTTCACCGGTATATCGCCTGTATCGAATTTCGTTATTTCAGAAACTCCCGATTTACCTTCTTTTAAAGAACTGAAAAATTCATCTTTCCCTGTTCCTATAGGAGATACAGTTCCTATACCTGTTATCACTACTCTTCTGTTCATAAAAGCCTCCAAATCTGATTTAATTAGGTTAAATCCTTTCTCAATAAAGCTTTTCTCTGAAATATCCGCACGTTCTAAGCCGTATACCTCAGCTTAAAATCATTGCGGATACTCCAATTTCAGACATAGAATCTATTCTATGCGTTTTTTTCTATATAATCTACTGCATCTTTAACTGTTTTTATTTCTTCAGCATCTTCGTCAGATATTTCTAGTCCGAACTCTTCTTCAAGCGCCATAACAAGTTCTACAACGTCTAGAGAATCTGCTCCTAGATCGTCCTGGAATGAAGATTCCATTTTCACTTCGTCCTCGCTTACATCAAGCTGTTCTGCTATTATGTCTTTAACTTTATCAAATGTCATGATTTTTGCCTCCTTTCGAATTACCTATTTCCTATAACATTATATCACAAGAAATTGCTGTAAACTATTCTAAATCATTCCTCCGTCTACCACGAGAACCTGACCTGTTATATAGGATGCTCTGTCTGAACACAGAAATGCGACTGCATTTGCAACATCCTGAACATTCCCAAGTCTTCCCATAGGTATCGAGTTTTTATAATTTTCTATAAGTTCTTCCGGGAGCTTATCAGTCATATCCGTCTCGATAAATCCCGGTGCTACTGCATTCACTCTCACATTTTTCTTTGAAATTTCTTTTGAAAGAGATTTTGTGAATCCTATAACTCCGGCTTTTGAGGCAGAATAGTTCACCTGTCCCGGATTTCCGCTTATTCCCACTATAGACGATATATTTACTATAGATGCGTTCTTCGTTTTAAGCATAGGTCTCAAAGCCGCTTTAGTCACATTGAACACGCCTTTTAAATTGACATCTATTACAGCATCGAAATCTTCTTCCGACATTCTTAAAAGCAGATTGTCTCTGGTGATTCCCGCATTGTTAATCAGAAGATCCACTTTACCGAGTTCTTCTATGGCCTTATCCACAAGATTTTTTGCTTCATCCGCCTTAGAAATATCCGCCTTTATAAATACTGCCTTTCTTCCTTTAGATTCTATCTCTTTTCTGAGCGCTTCCGCCTCTTCACTTTCCATAATATCGTTTATTGCAATATCAGCTCCGAGCTCTGCAAGCTCCAGCGCTATAGCCTTTCCAAGACCTCTTGCAGCTCCCGTTATAAGAGCTTTTCTTCCGTCAAGTCTCATAATTCCATGCTGAAAATTCAGCACTCCACCGCCTTTCAGTGAATACTTTTATATTTCTTTTATCTTTTCAAGAGCCTTTTCGAGAGACTCAGCATCTTCAGCGTTCAGAACAGTGACCTCGGTCTTCATTTTCTTCGCAGTCTTTTTCACGAATGAAGAAAGAGTCTTTCCGACACCCGCTTCAATGAAAACTCTCACACCGTCCTCTATCATATTCTCTATTATATTCTGAAATCTCACAGACGACGAAATCTGTTTAACGAGATTCTCTCTTATATCTTCTCCGCCGTATTTCTCTCCTGTGACATTCAGATATATATCTATCTCCGGCTCTTTAATCTCTGTCTCTTCTAAAAGCTTTCCAAGTTTTTCTCCTGCGCCTTCCATCATCTCAGTATGGAAAGGACCGCTTACTGAAAGCATTATACATCTTTTTGCGCCTTTTTCTTTCAGAACTTCAGCAGCTTTTTCAACAGTCCCGGTCTCTCCCGATACTACTATCTGACCCGGACAGTTGTAATTCGCTATCTTTATAATCCCGCTGTCTGAAAGCTCATTTACAGTTTCTTCTATCTTTTCAGTATCCATTCCTATTATTGCGCACATAGCGCCTTTTCCTGAAGGAACCGCCTCTTCCATCAGCTTTCCTCTTCTGCTCACAAGTTCTAGAGCTTCATAGTAGTCTAAAGAACCTGCTTCTACAAGAGCTGAATACTCTCCCAGGCTGAGTCCGGCTGCAGCATCAGGCTCTATCCCTTCAGCTTTCAGAATTTCTGAAACCATATTAGAAACCATCAGAATTCCCGGCTGAGTTATCTCAGTCTTTTTAATCTCGTCTTCAGTTCCGTTAAAAAGCCTGTCAGTCAGACTGAATCCGAGCTTCTCATCCGATTTTTCAGCAATCTCTCTCGCTATATCGTATTTTTCGCATAGAGATTTTCCCATTCCGGGATACTGAGCTCCCTGTCCGGGAAATAAAAAAGCTGTTTTCATAAAAATCCTCCTAAAGCTTCATTCCAGACAGACTGTCTACAGTCTTCTGGGCATCTTCTATGATTTCCTTTATTATTTCTCTGCACGGCTTTATATCTTTTATCATTCCCGATATCTGGCCTGCCATTACAGAGCCGTTTTTGACATCTCCGTCTATAGCCGCGGCTTTCAGAGCTCCTCTTCCGAGCTCTTCCATATCGGCAATGCACGCGCCCTCTTTTTCCATCTTTTCAAATTCCTTAGTAAATCCGTTTTTAAGAACTCTTACAGGGTGCCCTGTGCATCTTCCCGTAACTACTGCATCTCTGTCTTTAGCTTTAACTACAGCTTCTTTGAAATCAGGATGGGCTATGCACTCATCGGAACATATGAATCTCGTTCCTATCTGAACGGCCTCGGCTCCTAAAGCCAGCGCCGCCGCAAGCCCTCTTCCGTCTCCTATTCCGCCTGCAGCTATTACAGGAATTTCAACAGCATCGGCTACCTGAGGAAGAAGACATAATGTAGTCAGCTCTCCTATATGGCCTCCTGCTTCAGTTCCTTCTATTATAACGGCATCCGCGCCGCTTTTTTCCATTCTCTTTGCAAGAGCTACAGTGGGAACTACCGGTATGACCTTTATCCCGTTTTCTTTAAATCTCTCAATATATTTTCCGGGATTTCCGGCTCCTGTCGTAACCATTGCAACTTTTTCTTTGCAGACAAGATCTGCAATCTCGTCCACATATTCAGAAAGCAGCATTATATTGACTCCGAAAGGCTTGTCTGTAAGCTCTCTCGCCTTGTCTATCTGCGCTTTCAGATGCTCAGCATTTCCGCTTCCGCATCCTATTATTCCCATACCTCCGGCTTCAGACACGGCCGCTGCAAGTTCTGCAGTGCCAAGCCACGCCATACCCCCCTGCAGTATGGGATATTCTATATTCAGAAGTTTGCATATTCTGTTTTCCATAGTTTCCTCCTATATTCCCGACTCCATTACACATGCTCCCCATGTCAGACCTCCTCCGAAGCCTATCAGAAGCAGCCTGTCGCCTTTTTTTATCTTTCCGGACTTCACTCCTTCATCGAGTGCCACCGGAATTGAAGCCGCAGACATATTTCCGTAACGGTCGAGATTTATCAGAATCTTCTCTTTATCGAGTTTCAGTTTCTTATTAGCCGCATCTATTATCCTTATATTGGCCTGATGCGGAATCATGAAGTCCAGTTCTTCAGATGTCATTCCGGCTTTTTTTAAAGCCTCATCTGCAAGTTCTGGAAGTTTTCTCACGGCAAACTTGAAAATATCGCTGCCGTTCATCTTCATATACTGGCCTCCATTACCAAGAGCTTCATCATCAAAAGGCATTACAGAGCCTCCTGCCGGAACTATCAGTTTCCCGGCTCCGCTTCCGTCGCTTCCCATCACGAAACTCATAATTCCCCTGCTGTCAGTCTTTCCTATTACAGCAGCGCCTGCTCCGTCTCCGAAAATAACGCATGTTCCTCTGTCTGACCAGTCGAGTATGCTCGACATCTTCTCTGCGCCTATCAGAAGCACATTTTCACAGATTCCTGATGCTACAAAAGAATATGCGGCCGATAAGCCGAATACGAATCCCGAACATGCGGCTGATATATCGAATGCAGGAACTTTCCGAAGCCCCATCTTCTCCTGAACTGAACAGGCTGTAGCCGGTGTCGGCTGATCTGGAGACATAGTTGCAACTATTACCATGTCTATATCTTCAGGCTTCAGTCCTGCAGACTCTACGGCCCTTGTTCCGGCCTTTGCGGCAAGATCTGATGTATTCTCCCCTTCAGCTATTCTTCTCTCTTTAATTCCGGTTCTCGCAGTAATCCATTCATCAGAAGTGTCGACGATTTTTTCAAGATCGAAATTCGTCATCACCTTTTCAGGAATATAGGATCCTGTGCCTTTAATGCCTATATTGCAGTTATTTTTCATTTTGCTCCTCCAGAAGCATCTTCTCCTCAATCTTTTCCGGAACTTTGGCTATAACTATTTCTCTTGCCTGTCTTATGGCATTCTTTATAGTTACAGCGTCTGAACTTCCGTGAGCCTTTATAACAGGCTTTTTAAGACCAAGAAGAGCCGCTCCTCCGTAATCATTGTATGAAAGATCTTTTCCAACTCTCTTTAAGTCGTCCTTGATAAGAGCTCCTCCTATCTTGGACTTTACTGAACTGTGCAGTGCTGTTTTTATAGAAGAGAACAGAAAATCTACAATTCCTTCTAACGATTTAAGTATTATATTTCCTGTAAAGCCGTCGCATACCAGTACATCCGCTTCAGATCTGAATATGTCTCTCGGCTCCACATTTCCTATGAAATCCAGACTTTCAGCGCTTTCCATAAGTCCGTGCGCCTCTTTGTATAAATCTGATCCCTTTTCTTTCTCTGCACCTATATTTATAAGTCCTGTCTTAGGACTGTTTTTCTTCATTATAGTTTCAGCGTAGATGCTTCCCATAACGCCGAACTGCTGAAAATACTTCGGCTTGCATTCAGCATTCGCCCCTGCATCTAAAAGGAATCCTTCGCCTTCAAACTTAGGATATATGAATCCTATAGCCGGTCTTTCTATTCCCTTGATTCTCTTCACTATGAAGATTCCTCCGCTTAAAAGAGCGCCTGTACTTCCGGAAGACACGAAAGCATCAGCCTCTCCTTCTTTTAAGGCCTTCATTCCGACAACTATAGAAGAATCCTTCTTTCTTCTTATCGCCATCGCCGGATTGTCATTATTAGTTATAACTTCTGATGCCGGTATTATTTCGATTCTGTTTTCATCGTAATTTTCTTCTGAAAGAGCCTCTTTTATCTCTTCCTCTTTGCCGACAAGGGCGATTTCGACATCGCTGAATTCATCAAGAGCCATCAAAGCTCCTTTTAAATTCGACTTCAGGCCTTCATCTCCGCCCATTAAATCTAATGCTATTTTCAAACCTATCACCTCTCTGATTGTGTATAGATTATCATTTAATTTAATTCTAATAAAAGTATATATTAATATTATTTAAAAATCAATTATTTTATTTTGTCCAATTGTGTATTTTATAATATTTACAGTTAAATTCCTCACTGCTGTAGATTTATTCATTTATATTTATATTGATTTTATTATTCAATTTTATGATAATCCATCCGATTTACCTGCACTCCAAATATTTTGAGCGCTTCTCAAATCTATTTTCATATTTTTCTTTATATATTATTAAGACTGCATACTTCAAGAAATATGCAGTCCCTATATCAATATTAAAACTCTTCAAGACTCACTCCTGTAATCTCTTCAAGCTTATTTATTCTCTCATCCTGATTTCCTATATTCTCAAACGGAAGCTGACTGTTTCTTCCCATCATAGTCAGCATCTTCTTAAGCACCTTTACCGGTGTTTCATATACAGGAGTATTTATTCTCTTTAGAGGAATATCGGAATTTCTCAAATCTGAAATTCCCTCTTCCGTTCCAAGTCTGTAAACATATCCTCTCTTCTTATATACAGAGTCTGTAAACGCGTCTGTAAATCCGAAAGGATAAGTGAATATATTCGCTTTATGTCCGATATGAAGCTCCATCTTCTGCTGGAATTCTATATCGTCTCCTGCAATTCTTCCTTCTCTCGCCATCTCGGATTCACCTTTAACTCCCATGACTCCTCCAAGATAGTTCTGAGCATCATTCTTTTCATTGTGAAGATTGTAAGTATGAGCCTGTATGTCGACTACACCGCTTTCTTCCATCTCTTCTGCATAATCCCATGTGACGAAACTTAAACTCTTGCTTTCCCAGTCTTCAGGCTTTGAATTGTCTATATATCTTCCTACAATAGACATCGTGAATTTAAAGCCGAGCTTCTCCATTATAGGATAGGCTATCTTGTAATTGCTGCAGTATCCGTCGTCAAAAGTCACTATCACAGAATTCTGAGCAATCTGCTTCTTTCCTTCTCTGTAATCGAGATAGTCCTGAAACGTTATAGTCTGAAAATTAAGCGCTTTAAGATAAAGCATGTACTCCTTGAACGTCTTGTCGCTTATTATGACTCCGATATCCCCGTTATAATCTTTTCTGATCTCATGGAATATCAGAATCGGAATATTGTGAGGCTGGTTCTGATCTAGAGCCGGTCCGTGAACTTCCGGATTGTAAGCCGCTCTCTGTTCAAAAAGCTCTCTGTTTCTCTCTATCTCATGAGCTTTTGTAAGAGCTTTTTTTCTTTCAATTTCTTTCTCCAGCTCTTCTTTGTCTCTAAATCCGTCCTCTTTCTCAAGTTTTTCTGTAAGAGCTGAAATATCCATATCGCTTATTTCCGCATCTTCTCTGTTTTCATGCGTACTTTCATCTGCACTTTCTTCAGCTTTATCTGATACTGCATCCTCTTTCTCTTTTTCAGCTTCTTTCACAGTTTCTTTTTCATCCTCTTCTTTTTCCGCATATACACTGGGTCCTCTATAAGGATTTTCATTTTCTGCAATAAAACTCACCTTAGTGCATCCGGCTGCTGAAAGAGAAATTGCGATAGCGGCTGAAACGGCCAAGAGTTTTTTTATTCTTTTCATAATACTCAGATTCGCTTCCTTTCCAGTTTAGACATTTATATAGGACAGCTCTTTATTTATCCTACACTACCATTATATACAAAAAGAGGGGCAAATAAAATATATTTACCCCTCTATATCATAAAAGAATCTGCGCAAGTTCTCTTATATTCAATTAATCTACTGCTACAACTTCTTCATTTTTATAGTATCCGCATTCTCCGCACACTCTGTGTGGAAGTTTCGGCTCATTGCACTGTGGACATTTTACTACAGTCGCTTTTTTAAGTCTTTGAGCTGATGCTCTTCTCATATCTCTTTTAGCTTTTGATGTTTTACGCTTAGGTACTGCCATCTGAAAACACCTCCTTAATTTTAATCTACCTTATATATTCTACCATAACTGAACTCAAGTGAAAACCACTTTTTTATCTGACTTAAGTTTAGTCGAAAAGTTCTTTCAGTTTAGCAAGTCTCGGGTCAACATTATCTATTTCGCAGCCGCATGTTTCTTCATTCAGATTGGCTCCGCACACCGGGCAGAGACCTTTGCAGTCTTCAGAACATACAACTTTCATCGGCGACGTAGCCAGTATAATATCGGCAAGATAGTCTTCTATGAAAATCTCATCCTCATTATATGCGGCTACTGAATCTTCAGCTGAATCCAATTCACTATTCCCTCTAACGAGAGCCAGGTCCAGATCCTCCTCGATTTGAACTTCAGTATCCTTAAGACAGCGCGCGCACGCATCCTTGTAAGTGTAATAGAGCTTTCCTGTGAGCGCTCCGTCCTCACTTCCGGCATAAACTGTTCCTGCAACTCTTACCGGGTTTTCAACATGCTCTCCGACTCTGTCCTTATCCACCTCAACCTTCTCATCGAACTGAAGGCTCAGCTCCGAACCGTCTATTAGTTTCTTTAATCCTAACTTCATTTCAGTCACCTCTTAATATGCTGACAAAATCAATTATAATAAGCATTATAATATTTGTCAAGTATTTTTATTGACAGCTAAAATTAGGGAAACTGCCGCTTCCCCTATATATATTTTAGAACATATTCCGATATTTATCAATGATGCGGACTGCTCCTAATCCAAAGAAGCAGAATTTATTTATTTCCCGTCTGTAAATGGAGGGGGATTTTCCCTTTTTCACAAAGAAAAGACGGCCGGTTTCATCCAGCCGTCCTGTTTTCTATATTAGCTATTTGTCTTCTCTCTATTTTACAAGGCTTAGAGTTTCTCTAGCTATCATAAGCTCTTCGTTTGTAGGAACTACAAGAACTGCAACTTTTGAGTCTTCTGTACTTATTATCATATCTTCTCCTCTTTTGCTGTTCTTTTCGTCGTCTATCTTAACTCCAAGATATTCAAGTCCTTTACATACGAATTCTCTGTCTTCTTTAGAGTTTTCTCCAACTCCTGCAGTGAATACTATAGCATCCACACCGTTCATTAGAGCTGTATATGCTCCAACATATTTAAGAACTGAGTTTTTGAAAAGCTTAAGAGCAAGAGCCGCTCTTTCATTTCCTTCTTCAGCTGCAGTTTCAACGTCTCTGAAGTCGCTGCTAACGCCTGAAACTCCTAGAACTCCTGATTTTTTATTCATAAGGTCGCTCATTTCTGAAGAGTTAAGGTCTTCTTTCTCCATCACGAAAGGCACTATTGCAGGATCTATATCTCCACATCTAGTTCCCATTACAACACCTTCAAGAGGAGTGAATCCCATACTAGTGTCTAAACATTTCCCGTCTTTAACAGCTGATATACTTGATCCGTTTCCAAGGTGGCAAGTTATCATTTTTATATCTTTAAGATCTTTTCCAAGAAGTTCTGCAGCACGGTGTGAAACGTAGTTGTGTGAAGTTCCGTGTGCTCCGTATCTTCTTATCGCGTATTTTTCATATAGCTCGTAAGGAAGCGCGTATATGTACGACTCTTCCGGCATAGTCTGATGGAAAGCTGTATCGAATACTGCTACCATAGGCACATCAGGCATTATTTCCTGGCAAGCTTCTATTCCCATTATATTTGGCGGGTTGTGAAGAGGTGCTATATCTATACACTCTTTTATTCCTTCCATAACTTCGTCAGTTATAACTTCAGACTTAGTGAAGTTTTCTCCACCGTGAACAACTCTGTGTCCAACAGCTCCGATTTCGTCCATTGAGCCTATAGCTCCGATTTCTTTGTCAGCAAGAGCGTCTATAACTATTGCTAAAGCTTCCTTGTGGTTAGGCATAGGTTTTTCTATTATAACTTTTTCCTTTCCTGTAACCTCGTGCTTTATTCTAGATCCTTCGATTCCTATTCTCTCTGCTAGACCTTTCGCAAGTTCTTCTTCATTGTTCATGTCTATAAGCTGATATTTTAGAGATGAAGAACCGCAGTTTATAACTAATATATTCATTCAAACATCCTCCTTAAACTTCTATATAATTTTATGATATTATAGTTACAGGAAAAAAGCAACAGCCATAAAGCCGATTTTGACAATAAAAAACGGGGCTTTTAAAACTTTAAGAAAAGTCCATATTTTCATAATATAAACTTAACCGCATTAAAATAAAAAAAGTCTTGAAAGGAAATAAAAAATGAATACAGCTGGAATAATTGCAGAATACAATCCGTTCCACAACGGACATATATACAATATAGAAAAAGCTAAAGAAAAAACCGGTGCAGATTATACGATAGTAATCATGAGCGGAAACTTCGTTCAGAGAGGTGAGGCGGCAATAACAGACAAATGGAAAAGAGCCGAAGCGGCCGTAAATAACGGAGCCGACCTCGTAATAGAGCTTCCATTCGTTTACGCCTCCCAGACCGCTGAAATCTTCTCCTCAGGCGCTGTAAAGATACTGGATTCACTGAAAGTCTGCAGCTTTTTAGCATTCGGCTCAGAAGCCGAAGATTTAGAAGAATTAAAAAAAGTTTCAGAAATTCTGGCAGAAGAGCCCGATGACTACAGAGAAATTATCAGGTCGCTTCTCAAGAAAGGAGTCAGTTTTCCAGAAGCCAGAGAAAAAGCTCTGAGAGAAAAAATAGGAGAAGCGGCAGATACAGTTTCACATCCTAACAATATCCTGGCTGCTGAATATATGAAGACTCTTATGAAATTAAAAAGCAGTATGACACCTGTGAATATAAAGAGAACTACTGACTACAGCTCTGAAGAGATTGCCGGAAATTTTGCTTCAGCAACAGCTGTAAGAACTGAAATAATAAAAATAGCCGACAGACTGAATTCTGAAAAAACTCAAAAAACAGACTCCTTTATAGACACTCTAGAAATGAGTCCAGCCGGTCACACAATTCCGAAGGATACATTCAGGGGAATGACAGAGTTCTACAGAGACAATAACGGCTTTATTAAAAATACAGATATATTCAGTGTATTTCTTTCTGACTTTATCAGATTCGGGACTGAAGAAAATATTTTTGACATGGATAAAGATATGATAAACAGAATAGAAAATATAATTTCAGGCAAGATAAAAATCTCTTCTGATTCTGAACATCTCTCTTCAGAAAATATAATGAAAGAGATAAAAACTAAAAACTATACCCAGACTAGAATAAACAGAGCGATTCTGAACTCAGTCTTTAAGATTACAGATTCAGATATGGAAGAATTCAAAAATCATATTCCGGGCTATATAAGAATTCTGGGAACCAATAAGAATGGATTTAAAATAATAAATGAAATAAAGAAAAATTCCGATATCGAAATAATAAACAGATTTTCAGATATAAAAAAACTTAAAGGGACAGACAGAAAAATGCTGGAAATAGAAAAAACTGCAACCGATATGTACTTCTATCTTCTCTCAAAATATTCTGGAGAAATAATATACAATGCGGACTATAAGAAAAGTCCTTATATAAAAAAATAGATTCAGTAAAAATAAAAGAGAGTACCTGATAAAATCCGGCACTCTCTTTCTATATTTAAATTTAGGATAAAATGTTCTCTTTCAAAACGCACTATTTAAGCTGCTGTTTGTTTTCCTGAACTCCCATGTAGATATCTTCTATATCTGCTCTCAGTTCACTAAGCTTAGTTTCAACGTTTGTAAGAATTTCATCAGCATAATCTATTGATCCGCCTCTTATCTTCTCTGCAGCAAGTTTAGCTTTTTCTTCTATCTTTCTTGCTCTCTCTTCAGCTTCTCTAACTATTGTAGCATCGCTTACTCTCTTTTCAGCGTACATTTCAGCATCGTTTCTAAGCTGTTTAGCTTCCTGTTTAGCTTCATTTATAATTCTCTGTTTTTCAATATTTACAAGCTCAGCTTCTTCTATTTCTTTTGGAAGCTCTGCTCTTATTTCATTTATAATATCAAGCATATCATCTTTTTCAACCATTACTTTTCTTGAAAAAGGCACTGCCGATCCTTCTTGTAAAATACTTTCCATTTCTTCTAAAAGCTCCATAGTTTTCATCGGATAATCCTCCTAACCAAATTTTTTGTTTAAAGCTTCAAGCACCACATTCGGCACTAACCCGCTGACATCTCCCCCGAAAGAAGAAACTTCTTTCACTATACTGGAACTCAAGAACGAATAATTCTTGTTCGCAATAAGGAAAATTGTCTCCAGATCTTCGTAAAGACTCTGATTTATAAGAGCCATCTGCATCTCATATTCGAAATCGGTAACAGCTCTAAGTCCTCTGACTATAAGTTTTGCATCTTTCTTCTTCGCATATTCTATCAGAAGTCCAGAAAATGCATCTACTTCAATATTATCATACTTTTCAAGAGACCTTTCGATAAGTTCAACTCTCTCTTCAACAGTAAAAAGCGTATTCTTAGAAGAATTATTAAGCACCGCTACTATCACCTTATCAAATTTTTGGCTGCATCTCTCTATTATGTCTATATGTCCGTTAGTAATCGGATCGAAACTTCCTGGATATATTACAGTCATCTTATTCCTACTTCCTACGAATATTTCCTGAAAAAAGTGATTCCGGTAGAACCGTACTTTCTGCTGTCTATATTTTCAAGCCCTTTATATTCCTCAAACTCCAGTCCGTCCTCATGTTCAACGATTACCAGAGCTCCTTCGTTCAGAATATCGGCTTCAGATATTTTCTCAAGAACCTCTTCAGCAATCCCCCTTTTATAAGGCGGATCTAAGAAAATATAGTCAAACTTTTTTCTTTTTCTGCTGAGAATATCTATAGACTTTAAAACATCGTTCTTATAGACATAAGTGCAGTCCTCGACTCTGCATTTCTTTATATTCTCCTTTATAACGGATACAGATTCTGCGCTGCTGTCTATAAAATAAGCTTCCTCTGCACCTCTGCTCAGGAACTCAAGTCCAACGTTTCCAGAACCCGCAAACAAATCGAGAACCTTTGAAGTGCTTTCTATATAGCCCAGTATACTGAAAAGAGATTCCTTCACTCTGTCAGATGTCGGTCTCGTGTCAGTACCTTTAGGCGCTCTCAGTTTAAAACCTCTCATTTCACCTGAAATTATTCTCATGTAAAAAAACTCCATTTAATTATATTTCTGAGATATATTTTATCAGATAGCGGGAGTTTAAGCAATTGTATAGGGGAAAATAGGGTGAAAATGTTAATGGGAATGCTTAATTAATCTTCATATTTAAAAATTATATATTCCAAATAAATTTAGATACATCTTTAACATCCTTTTTTGTTGTAAGTTCCAATAGTAATCTATCATCATTTAGATAAAAAGTAACATGACTATATTCATCATATTCATTTTTATTGGTTTTTCCTAAAAATTCAGAATATTTATTTATATATTCATATGGCATAAACAAAACTTTATCTTTACAAGAAAAAATCGCATAGTACTTGTCACATCCTGGATAATTTTCTAAAACAAAAGTATTGTGCATAAAATAAAAATAATCATAACTAAATATATTTCTTTTTCTTTTATTGTGATATTTTGATTTTCTTATAATAAATCCTAAACTTCCATCTTCTGTTTTATAAAATACTTTTTTCTTTGAATCTCCTTTTATAAGATTTATATTAAATTTCTTTTCTATTGCTTTAACAATCTCTGATATATCTAAATCCTCTTTAATATTCACTTTTTGTTCATTCTCTTTCTTATTATGAGAATCATTTTTTTTATAGTCATAGAAATTTATCGTTGAGTATATATAGTTTAAGAATAAATCTATCATTTTTTCAAATCTTTTATTACAAAAATCTAAATATTTTTTTTCTAAGTTTTCAAAACCATTTATTCCTTAATAACATTCGTCCATCCAATTTAAATCTTCTTTTTTAATGAATAAATACTTTTCTTCTAGTCTTTGTATATTTTTTATATTTTTGTCTTGATATATATTTTTGTCTTTCTTTTTTCTATTTATAGAATCTGGCAAGTAACACAAATTAGCTATTGTACTAATTGGAAGACCTTTTTCTTCAACTTTTAATCTTGAAAGTATCTTTTTCATCTGCGCTTTAGGTGCTATATGTTCAATATCAAATTTTTTTTCAGATAGCTGATCTTCAGCTGTAAATATGCTTAAATATATAGAATTCAGTATCACGATATCTTCACTTTTAGGACTTGCTACTTTTGAGTTTTCTTTTCTTTCCAATGTTTTTTTATAATAACTTTTTAATTCGAGTTCCCATGACTCTCTACTTATATCAGATAATAGTCTATCTTCTTTACTGATATTATATATCTTAGATGTTCCTCCTTCACTCCAGTAATTTGTAATGGTATCGTATATATAGTAATGTAAAATATTTAGTCTTAATTTATTTTTTAATTTAATCCAATTATCTGAATATTCTTCATACATACCATCTCTATACATATATTTAAATACTGAAGAAATCATGGAAAGTATCATGTACTTTGAATGTAGGGGCTTCTTTCTATTTCTCTTATTGGACTTAAAATTAAATATTGGTGAAATACTATTTTTAACAAATTTTATCGAATCAATTAAAGCTTTTTCAAATGCATTTATATCTATTTTTTCTAAGTTTTTATAAAGCTCTTTTATTTTATTAGATTCATTTAAACAAGCATTTACTAATTCAAACCCTAATGGATTTATTTGATCATCCTTAAAGGATAAATTAAATGCTAATATATCATATTCATTAACTAAAAATTTACTTAATCCAAATAGATATTCAAAACAACTTAACTCTTTATTTTCAATCATTTTATTTCTATCATAATCTTGAACTCTAAAACCATTTTTTATTAAAGAATCATATTTTTTTGATACTTGTTCTATTATTTTCTCATTATTTACAATTAATTTATTATTGGTTGGCCATGAAGCTGCATATATTTCATATATATCTAATGGTGTTCCTTGTGAATTTATTCTGTCGAATATTTCTGGCAGATTATCTTGATTTCCACTATATATTATTATAGGTATAACAGATCTAGATATTTCTTCATAAGTTTCTTTTATTTCAGAATAAAAATTACTTACTAAATCCATAAGTTTAACTCTTCTATCACTTGAAAGATTGAAATCTTTTGGAATTATATTTTCCTCTTTTAAAATCTTCTCCAATTCATTAGAAAAAACATAGAATTGTTTATTCATGCTGTAATCTTGATTTTGTTTTATTTCTTTTTCAATTTCTTCTCTAATTATCCTTTTCCCTTTTTCAGAATCTTTATAATTTTTAAATAAATTTGAAATTTCCCAAACTAGCTTATCTGGTATATTTGACAAGTCAAAATATTCTGTTGGATTGTTTCTATAATTTTTTATACAAGTTCCTCTTTGAAGACCATCTACTAGTATATATTTCTGTTTATTATTTTCTATTGTTTCATAAAATAACATTGTTCCTACAGGATATCCTTTTTTGAGAGAATCTATAAACTTTCTTTCTTGATTTTTATTCCAACATCCCCCTCGCTGAAATCTGGGAACTATTATACTTTTATTCTCTTTTTCTTTATTCTCTATTGCCAAAGCAATGCTATCTAATGTCCAATTTTCAACTACACATTTACCCATTTAATACACACCTCTATATAACTATTCTAACTTATATATATAATTATAACAGTTAATTGCAGCGACACAATTCTTATATTAACAATGTATCGAATTTTCAGATAACTAAGAAAACTTATTACAAATATATTTTATATACTTTAATTAGAACAAAAAAGGACAATTTAAATTGTCCTTTTTTGTTCTAATTATAATATTTAAATATTTTTTATTTTAAATTGTATTTTTCTTTTTCTTCAGCGGCTAATAGATTTTCATCATAAATATCATAATCTTCAGATTTATTAAGTCTGCTTTTAAAGTATTCCCTTAAAGGAATATCTTCAAAAAATATATAGCATCCTTTCTGTCCCCTGGACATAAGAGTTCTATAGGTATTTCTGATGATTTCATCCGATAGCTTTTCTGCTTTTTCAGGATTTTCTTTAAACATTTTCTTTATTCCAAAAAGAGATCTGTCTGTTTTTGCACGTTCAGTATAATCGGTTATAACTTTTCCATTTTCATATCTTAAATCTTTTCCTACTATAACACCGACATAATCAAATTCAAGCCCTTGTGATGTGTGAATACATCCTACCTCATTTACAGAATTTTTATCAATCGCCCAAGTAGACGTATTCCCTAAATTCCAGCTCATTCCAAAATTATATTTATCAATTATTATGTCAGGAACTTCTGACTTATCTCTTGTCTTCTTTTCCCAATTCCAACAGTACCCTGCTAACATTCTGGATTTATTATTAATTTCATTTTTTTCAAATATCATATCTCTTAAATCATTTGGGTTATCTATAACTCTAATATCATACTTGAAATCAAATCCATCATAATTTGCAGTTTTTCTTATCCCTAAAACATCATCTAACCATGCTATATATCCATCAGAACCATTGCATCTGAATTGTGACTTTAATTCCATTATTTCATATTCTGCTTCTAGCTCATTTGAAAATCTGATTATTTCATCTATACTTCCATAATCATCTATATGAACTCTTTGTGATTCATCTATGAAGAAAATTGAAAATTTTGATCCTTTGATAATTTCTTTTATCTGATTTTCTCCTAAATTTTTAAACATTCCTAATTTCTCATTGAGTCTATGAGATTCATCTACTATTAAAGCATCATATTCATTATTAGATACTTCAGTATATGCACCTGAGCTTTTAAATAAATTTGTAATTCTGCTCTTCTTCATACTTCCACTTAATTTTGCAGAATATATTTCTCTAGGCGCTGCATTCTTAGTTACATACTGACAGACTAAATCATTAGCAGTTAAATCTACTAAAAGATTCACTGCAACAACAGATTTTCCTGTTCCTGGTCCTCCTTTAACTATTAAAACTCTCTTTTTTTCATCTTTAAATGACTTTAAAGCCAATTCTTTCGCAGATTCATATACTATCTTCTGATCATCGAGCATCATAAATTCTTTGTTGCCTTTCAGCATATTTAAAAGAGCATCTTGCAAAGATTTAGAAGGCTTTATAATCCCATTTTCTATCTTATATATAGTTTCTCTATTATCTCCATATTTTATATTCTTCTTTATGAAGTCTCGTAAAAGATCTACTTCTCCTTTGACAAACGCAGGCGCTTTATCTAAGTAGTCCTTATAAGTATCAGATGTAAGTGCATCTGGATTAGTCTTTATATAGTTATGAAGATAAGCACACGGTTTTATTTTTATATTTTCCTCTTGAACCGCTTCATTATAATCTTCAATATGAACTCCATATGACCAGGCCTGATAAGATGGATGCGTTGTCTCTCTTATACCTCCTCCAAGATAGGTCTTTATTATTCCATCTTTTCCTATTACTTCTTCTGCTTTTTCCCACTGTTTAAGTTCTACTATAACTGCAGAATTTTCATTTTCTTCATTATATCCTGATATTATAAAGTCTACTCTCTTAGAAGTGCTTGGAATAACATACTCTATTGCTACACCCGAATTATCTGGAATTTCCATATCATTTAAAACTCTGTACATATAAAACAATGAATTATCCCAGGATCTGATTTCATTTTTAGAAGTTCTTCCTATTTTTTCTTTGAATTCATCGTATATTTTTTCTGTCAAGACTTCCATATCGACATCCTTTATAAATTCACTTTTTGTATTTTCATATATAAGCATTAAATCACCTCTTACTTATCCTAATACTTCTAAATAATATAAATATCTATTAAATACTGAGTTTGTTACTCTATGTCTATATAGTAAATATAAGTTCAAATAAATTCATTTCTACTTTACTTGAATCTATTCTATCATATATAAATGTGTCAATTCTAAACAACTTGTTTAAAATATATTTTTAATTTCTTCATTATATAAAGATTACAGTGCTATTTTTCTACTAAATGATTAAATAAGGATCTGCCAGTTAATCTTTTATATGAATTCTGGATTGTATAACATTCGTTTAACTTCTATTTGTTAAAATAGATATATGTATATTCTATATTCATAAAAGAAAGGAGCTTTCTAGCTGTGAGCGTTATTCTTATTACTGGTGCTAATCAAGGTATCGGGTACTTTTTAGCTGAAAAACTGCTTACCGAAAATCACAAAGTCATCGTTCTAGATAGAGAAATTAATAATATGGAAAATATGCAAAAGCAGTATCCTGAAAACCTTCTTGTTTTTCAGACTGATGTGCGTGATAACGACAGTTTAATCCTTGCTGTCAAGAAATCACTTAAATTTTTTAAGAAAATTGATATTGTTGTACATAACGCCTGTAAATGTACTTTTAAAAGTATGGAAGAAAGTAAACTCGATGAATATCAGGATGTTTTTGATGTAAATTATTATGGTGCTTTAAGGCTTAGTAAAGCTGTCATTCCTTATATGAAAAAACAAGGTTCAGGTAAAATTATCTTTACAAGCTCACTCGTTGGAACTACTGGCTTCTTTAATATTTCACCCTATGCTTCAACTAAAGGAGCTCTAGAATCTCTTGCAAAATGCCTTAACCTTGAATATAAGGAATATGGAATCACTTTTCACATTGCCCATCCTCCACTGACAAAAACAGAATCTGCTTCTTCACTTCAAGTGCCGGACGAGTTTAAAACTGAAGCTAAAAAAGT
>JAEZUY010000020.1 GCA_023420895.1 Bacillota bacterium
GTTAATATTATAGATGAAACCCGCTTGTTTACTTGGACGTTCGAAAATCGAACTTCCATAAATACTGATTGAAGAGACTGAAATTTTGATTAATCGAAATAGCTCTGAATCTCTTCATCAGACATGACTTCAAATTTATCTAAAAGTTTGACTGCCTCTAAAAAATTAGGACTGGAAGGATCTTTAGCTTCAACTACAGAATAATAATTATATACACCTTTTCTTGCATATACGGCAGCATATCCAGCTTCTAAATTTTCAGCTTTATAGGCTGTTTCAGCATTAGAAACGTTAATTTGAGTAATCTGAGCTCCTTCAGATTCTGCTTTTTCAATCTGTGACTCCAAATATCCCTCTAAAGGCGCAGCGTCTGTATAGAATGCAGTTCCGTCCTCAAAAACGTATTCGATTCCATCTCCAAAATCATGAAAGAATGGAAACCAGTTTATAGGCGCTGTTACTTTGAAGCCGTCCATCAGTCCTATTCTGGTTCTGTAAACTTTTTCATAGTCTTCAAGATCATCTATATAATACAGATGCGCGGTATTGTCCGGTCTGGTTCCTCCGCGCGATATATGAGGACTGTCGGGTTTTTGTATATCTTTTGCTATAGCAGTCATTTTAATAGCTTCAGCTCTAGTTATAGGATTGTCAGGTTTCATTTCGATATATTTTATTTCAGTATTAGGAACTTCACTTATAGAATATCCGTTCATTATTCCATACCCAAAAGCTATTTCAAGATACCTTTTTCCCCAGTGTTTTTCAAAATCGCTGTAATAGTCTCCAGCATTTCCAATACGCAGTATTCCCATAGAATCTAATGCAAGTACAAGCATTTTCGAAAATTCAGCTCTTGTGACATTATTATAGGGCTGAAAAGTTCCATCAGGATATCCGTCTATAATTCTCAGCGGATAAGAGAAGGGATAATTATAATCTCCAAGAAATAAAGAATAGAAATGTATTCTGCTGAGAGCTCTGACTTTATTCGTATTTCTAGTTCCGTCAGTTAAATCCGGAAATTTCTTATTGGACTCTTTAATCATAGGAACGTATCTGTAATAGCTCTCCATCAAATCAGATATCAGCTCAGCGCATTCTGCCCTGTTCATATATCTGTCCGGAATAATATCTGAATCTTCAAACTGTTCTAAAACACCGCCGTCAGCCATTTCACCTATATAAGATTCTGCCCAGTGGCCATTTATATCGTTATAGGCGAAGGAAGTTCCGCTGAGCATTCCTGTAATTATGCCTATAATTCCTGCTGACAGAATTAATTTTTTAAATTTCATTTAAACCACCTCTCGATTTATATATTTATATACTAGTTTTATTATTGATATATGTATAAAGCATCCCATTTATATATTTATACCCATTTTGCACTGTATTTATTGTGGATATTGAGTAATTTGCCTATATATGCTCAGACTTTTAAATAAAAAAAGAGATTCGGCTTTCTGCCCAATCTCCTAATTTCAATATTTTATTTAACTGATTCTTTAGATTTCTTAAGTTCATTCATATTGCTCATCAGCTTCTCCATAGAGTCTTTCAGTTCAGGATGATTTTTATAGACTTCCTTTCTGTCCGAAGGGTTTTCACTTAAGAGGTTCTTAAGGTCTTCCTCTGAATATGGTGATTCTGATGTTATCAGTTTTTCAGTCAAGTCAGAATATGACTTGTATATATTTTTAAGATATTTCTCGGAATCTTCAAGATGACCGAGATCTGTAATAATTTCTTTTCTATATAAACTGTCTTTCTCTTCCTTAGCTTTAAATATTAAATTACTTGTTTCTTCAGTGCTGTATTTCATTCTTTCAGCTTTGCTTTTAAGTATTCCGTCAGTTTCTCTTACAAACGAATTGAAACTGTTTATCTTGTCTTTTTCACTCATATCTTTTTCATTTAGAATATTCGTAATCTCTTCAAAAGAATTTTCCAAATAATTTATGTCTTTAATAGTTTCAGAAATATGAGCATTGGCTTCTATCATAATTTTAATTAAAGACTGTGATTTATCTCTGTAACTTGTAAAAGATTTATAATATTTAGTTTCATAGACCCAGTTAGTTTTGTTTTTCTGTATAAAATCATTAAATATAATTGCGGCATCCATTCTGCTTATGGATTCATCTGGAACAAAACTGTATTCTTTTTCTCCGCCGATGTCGTTTACGTATTTCGACATGGCTTCAGTGCTGTATTCTCTTGATATTTTCTCTATAGAGCTGAAAGCCCAGTGAGTTTTTGAAATATCATTAAACGGATTTCCCTGAAGAGATCTGTCTTTTGAGAATATGCTTCCTGGTTCTTCTTTGAAGAGGAATTCATACGTTCTTTCCAGCATTGCAACGAATTCCGCTCTTGAAACTTCTCCTTCCGGATCGAAATTGCCGTCAGTGTAGCCTCTGACTACTCCGATACTAGCAAGTTTTCCTATATGCCAGTTGCTCCATCTGTCTTTTTCGACATCGTCAAACTGAACGAATCCTGTATCTTCAAGATAAGTTCCGAAGTCACAGCTTAGATATTCGCATATAATCCATGAAGCCTCTTCTCTAGTCAGAGTATTTTCAGCTCTGAAAGATTTGTCAGGATATCCTCTAAAAATTGCGGTACCGTTTTCAGCATTGTACTGAAAAAGACCTGAAAGAGCTTCATACTGATTTTTATACGAATTACCGGCTATCTGTTCTGCAATATCAGAAAAACCGAATGAACTGCTGTATCCTTCAGTAGAATCAGCAATAACTATTCCGCCTGATATTAACGATAAAGCTAGAGTTAAAGAAACAACAAACTTTTTCATCAACACTCCTCCCATCTTTTTTAATATAGGGTAGTCTCATCTTCATTATAACTCATATTTTATAAAAACAAATACATATATATTTTTTTATTAAAAAATTTATTATTATTTCAAAAATAAAAGAAAAATAAAAAGACTGAATATATTTCCTGCAAAGATTGAAATCTCTAAAAAATATATTCAGTCTTGATAAATATTATAAAACAGCCCGCAGCCCGCTTATCTGCCTGGATGTTCGAAAATCGAACTTCCGGAAAATCAGGCTTTTAGACTACTCCGTAATCTATAAGTTTCTTCAGATTTATATGCTTTATAGCTTTATAGGCTATGTAGGAAGCTTCGGCTCTGAATGATCCGTCGGGATATCCGTTCACCATTCCCTTTTTGGCAAGTCTTCCTATTTCAGTCATTGCCCGGTGATTTTCTGTGTCGGTGAAAACTTCATATTTGCTTCCTAAGCTCATATCTATTATTTTAGCCACCATTTTTGAAAACTCAGCTCTCGTTATCTGCGCTTCAGGTCTGAAAGTTCCGTCTCCGTATCCGTTTATAGCATTGGCATGATAAAGACTCATTACTGAATCTGCAAACCAGTCGCTTTCATTCACGTCGCTGTAGAGATATTCAAAAGTGGGATTTTTGCTGCACATAACTCCCTGAGCTACTATCTTTGAAGCTTCTGCGCGTGTTATGTAATTATCCGGTTTGAAAGTTCCGTCGCTGTATCCGTTTACTATTCCGTAATCCTGAAGGCTTTTTATCTGATTTCTCGCCCAGTGGTTTTCTATATCGGGATAAGCAAAAGAGACAGCTGAAGAGACTGTTACTGAAGCTGCTGTCAGGAAAACGGCAAGTTTCCTTCTGATATTTCTGATATTCATTCCTATTCTCCCCTTTTTTCAGTATTCTGATTTTATATATAGTATATCCTATATTCTGAATAATTGGTGAACTGTTTCTATTTAATCCAATCTCATAGAGAAGAGATTTAGAAAGCTTATTATTAAGAGAGTTAAAGAAAGTTAAATTATGTTTAAGTGGAGATTTAATTAATAAATTAAGTTAAAACTGATTATAAAATATTAATAAATTTTAACTATTAATATATCTTTTTCTATTGAAAAACTTCTCATTTATGTTAAAATGTAGAAAACTTGAAAAATAAATTGAGATGAGGAGGGGGTATAATGAATCCAGACAATAAATTTACTCATCTGGACATAAGAAAAGCAGAGATGAGCGATCTTGACAGAGTAATGAGAGTTTATGAGATTGCTAAGAAAATAATGGTTTCTGAAGGAAATACCAGCCAATGGCAGGAGGGATATCCTTCTAGAGAGCTTCTTAAAGAGGATATTGAAAAGAAACAGTGTTTTGTCTGCATAGACAGCAATAATTATTATGAAAATGAAGAGGATGCCATAATTGGAGTTTTCGTCCTTACAGGAGCTGAAGAGAGCTATGAAAATATTTATGACGGAGAATGGCTTGATGATGAACCTTATAGAATAGTTCACAGAGTCGGAAGCACTGGAGATGTAAAGGGCGTAGGACAGTACAGTATTGAGTGGAGTGTCGAAAATTATGAAAATATAAAGATAGATACTCACGAAGACAATATTCCTATGCAGAATCTTCTTGATAAACTTAATTTTAAGAGATGCGGATATATAACTAGCGAAGTAGACGGAACACCTAGAATTGCCTATCAGAAAAGAAAGAAAGATATGGAAAAAGAACAGGGAGAACAGACTGCATAGTGAATGCAGATTATGTATCAAACTTTTATAATATATAATAAAGCCCCGGGTAAAACTGTTTTATCCAGGGCTTATTTTTTTATTCAACTAATATGCTGCTCGTTCCTATTCTTGAGGCGCCGGCTTCTATAAACTTTTCTGCATCTTCTGCAGATCTTATTCCACCTGATGCTTTAACTCCCATGTTTTCTCCGACTGTTTTTCTCATGAGTTTTACATCTTCTATTTCCGCTCCTCCGCCATTAAATCCGGTAGAAGTTTTTACAAAATCCGCTCCAGCTTCTTTAGCTATTTCACATGCTTTAACTTTTTCCTCATCTGTAAGAAGACATGTCTCTATTATTACTTTTAAAGTTCTTCCTTTGGCGCTTCTCTTCACTGCCTCTATATCAGATTTTACATAATCGTATCTTCCGTCTTTAAGAGCTGATATATTGATTACCATATCCAGTTCGTCAGCGCCTTTTTCAACTGCTTTTTCAGCTTCAAAAGCTTTCACTTCTGAAATAGAAGCTCCGAGCGGAAATCCTATTACTGAAGAGATTTTCACATCAGAATTTTCAAGTTCTTTTCTGGCTGTTTCTATAAATCCGGAATTTACACACACAGAATATAGATTATTTTCCTTTGCAAGTTTACATAATTTTATTATATCTTTTTCGCTAGCATCCGGTTTCAAATTTGTGTAGTCTATATATTTTCTTAAATCCATTTAATATAAATCCTCCTGTATTTAATAACTGCATTTTAAACTTTATTTAAATTTTATTTTATAATAAAAGAAAAAGTACATACAAATTTTATCTGCATGTACTGAATTTCTTTAATTTATAATCTGATTTTATCTTTTTATATCAGGTTCATTTCTTCTTTTTTCTGCCTCTTCATCGTATCCGTCGAAGAAATGTTTTCCGTAATTATAGGCCTGCTCTATTATATCTTCTCTTTCCTGTGCTGTGACTTTATCTGAATTATCCATGAGAATTCTGTATTTTTCATCTGTATTTACAGATTTAAAGAAAAAGCCTGTAGGCATCAGCGCCCCGTCGAATCTGCATACCCCGTGAGGAGATCCTCCAACCAGGATAAGCGCTCCGTATCTGAGCTTTTTAGTATCTATTGAAGGTTTCTTCAGTATATATTTTGAAGACCAGAACGCCTGAAGTCTGTCTATCATAGTTATTGTAAAACTGTTCAGACAGTCCATATATATAGGTGAAGCAAGTATTATTCCTTCACTTTCATCGAACGCTTTATAAAGCGTATTTTCATCATCATTCATAAAGCATGTTCCTGTTTTTTCACAGTAGCCGCACGCTATGCAGTGGCCTATTTCTAAATCTTTTAGATAGTATTTTGTAACTTCTACATCATTGTTTTCTTCAAGTCCTTTTATCATAGTGTCAAGTATGAAGTCTGAGTTCTTATTTTTTCTCGGACTCCCAGCTATTGCTGTAACTCTTTTTTTTGCCATAATTTATTGCCCCCTAAAAACCTCTTTATATAGTAAGTATACCCTATTTAATTTCTATTATTGTGTAAATTGTGCATTTATTCAGAAATTTTGCTATAATTTTTGTTTTGTTAGTCTATATTTGTTTTTATTTTTTATTTATCATTTATAATAAGATTATTTAAGAGTTTATTTCTAAAAAAGAAAGCTCTGGATTATTCTCCAGAGCTTCTCTCTATTTTATATTTCCGTACGTTTCTATTCTATGTTTTTATTAAATCACAGGCAGTTCAAAACTTCCTAAACTCACAGCACATAGAAATCCTATTGAAACTGTCATCAGTGCAAATCCTAAAAATCTTTTGTACATTCCCTTTCTTTTATTAAGCATAAGAAATATTCCGAGCAATGCTATAAATAAAGAAATAATTAAATACATTTAAAATCCTCCCTGAATCATATATCAAATTATCTCTAAACATATTAACATACTTTTCAGTTTTATGTGTTATTTTTTTATTAATTTCTTATGATTCTTTCCAGAAATTTACAGAAGATTTATTCCGTACTTTTTACATTCTTCTCTCATTCTCTTAGGCCATACAGATGCCTGCACTTCCCCTATATGCGCTTTTTGAAGGAAGAACATGCATATTCTGGACTGTCCTATCCCTCCGCCTATAGTAAGCGGTAATTCGCCGTTTAAAAGCATTCTGTGATATTTTAAATTCTCTCTTGCTTCACATCCTGAAAGTCTCAGCTGTTTTCTCATAGATTCCGGGTTTACTCTTATTCC
This sequence comes from Bacillota bacterium, assembly GCA_023420895.1. Lineage (GTDB taxonomy): Bacteria > Bacillota > Clostridia > Tissierellales > Gottschalkiaceae > Andreesenia. The sequence continues at coordinate 6,831 of JAEZUY010000020.1, forward strand.
CATAGACGAAAGTTCTATTTCTCTGTTCAATATAGGATTCCAGAATATAAGGTCTCCGTTCAGTCTCCAGTCGTCGTAGTCAGGCGCTCTGAGTCCGTGTTCTTTTCCTGATTTAAGCTTGTATCCTATCTTCATTATGAATATGGCTTTCTTCTCTTTGGCAAGCATAGCTTCCCTTACTTCAGGATCTTTTTCATCAGGATACATATCTTCAAGCTCCTGTGAATCTATGAAGAAAATCTCTTCAGGAAGAAGTCTTTCATAGAATTCATATTCTTCATCTATAAATTTATCTGTCTCTAAAAACACATTGTATATTTTTTTAACTATCTCTTTAAGAAACTCTTCATTTCTCTCATCTTCAGATATTACTCTCTCCCAGTCCCACTGATCCACATAGATTGAATGAGTGTTGTCGAATTCCTCTTCAGCACGTATTGCGTCCATATCTGTATATATTCCTGTATCAGGCAGAAATCCGTATTTCTTAAGAGCAAGTCTCTTCCATTTTGCAAGCGAGTGAACAATTTCTATTCTCGCATTTCCGTCGTTTTTCAGATTGAATCCTACCGGCTCCTCATCTCCGCTCAGATCATCGTTCAGTCCTGAACTCTTTCTTACGAAAAGAGGCGCAGACACTCTAGTAAGATTCAGCGCTTCAGCAAGTCTCCCCTGAAAAAAATCTTTAATTTTCTTTATAGTTATTTCCGTCTCTATTATATCAAGTTCCGATTTATATCCTTCGGGAACGTAAACTCTTCCAGACATTTTAAATTCCTCCTTAAAATAAAAAAAGCCTCTCATCCAGATAAGGACGAAAGGGTCTATTCGCGGTACCACCTTAATTTATGCTCTCTTAAAAGTACAGATTCTCATCGATACTCTCACATTCTAACGGCTGTGTCCCGTCCTGTCCTACTGTTATTTCAGGCAGGAAGCTCGTGGATGTTCTTCAGATGCATCTATGCACCGGGCTTCCACCGTCCCCGGCTCTCTATCGCAGTCAATACAGCCTACTCTTCCAGTCATCACTTTTATAATTTATAATCTGTTTCTTTATTTTCTCATTTACAACCCAATTATAACCTTTTTTTCTATAAAAGTCAAGTCTGTTTCATCCGAAACATCTGAATACTTCAAATATCTCTTTCAGACTCAGAATTTTATCCTGATTTGACAAAATAAAAAAGCGGCATAAATCTGCCGCTTTAAATATCTTTTTAATTTGAATTAAAGAACTTTAGCTAAGAATGATTTTGTTCTTTCTTCTTTAGGGTCTTCGAATACATCTTCAGGTATACCCTCTTCTATTATCATTCCGTTATCCATAAACAGAAGTCTGTCTCCAACTTCTCTTGCAAATCCCATCTCGTGAGTAACTACTACCATTGTCATTCCTTCTTTAGCAAGGTCTTTCATAACAGAAAGAACTTCTCCGACCATCTCAGGGTCAAGCGCCGAAGTAGGCTCGTCAAACAGCATAACATCCGGTTCCATAGCAAGAGCTCTCGCTATGGCGATTCTCTGCTGCTGTCCTCCCGAAAGACTGTTAGGGTAGTCATCAGCTTTATCTGGAAGCCCTATTCTGTTAAGAAGCGAATAGGCTATTTTTTCAGCTTCGCTCTCACTCAGCCCTTTAAGCTTCATAGGAGCAAGTGTTATATTTTCAAGAACAGTTTTATGCGGGAAAAGATTGAACTGCTGGAAAACCATTCCCATTTTCTGTCTTATCTTGTCTATATTGGTGCCTTTGCTAGTTATATCAGTTCCTTCGAATATGACCTGTCCCGATGTCGGAACTTCAAGGAGATTCAGACAGCGTAGAAACGTACTTTTTCCTGAACCGGAAGGTCCTATTACAACTACCACTTCACCTTTTTCAATTTCATTAGTAATGCCTTTGAGCACATGATTGTCTCCAAAGCTTTTATTAAGATCTTTTACCTTTATCACTTACGCTCAGTCTCCTTTCAACGAAGTTCACAATTCTTGTAAGAATTGATGTCAGTATGAAATAAAGCACGAATATAACCATTAGAGGTTCCATTCCGAGATATGTAGCTCCTCTTACTTTCGTCATCTGGAATGAAAGTTCTGTCGCACCTATTACTGAAACTATTGCCGATTCTTTAACTATAGCTATGAATTCGTTACCTATTACAGGAATTATATTCTTAATAGCCTGCGGAAGAATTATATATCTCATAGCCATGCCCTTGCTCATACCGAGAGATCTTGCAGCTTCCATCTGTCCTTTAGGCAGAGAGACGATTCCCGATTTTATTATCTCTGCAACGTAGGCACCGCTGTTTATAGAAAGCGCAACGAACCCGGCAAGGTTCTGAGATGTATCTATAACTATATAAACTATCCATAACTGAACCAGAATAGGCGTTCCTCTTATCAGTTCGGTATATACTTTGGCAATAGCTCTTAGAATTTTCGAATTCGAAAGTCTCATAAAACAGACTATAGTTCCTATTATAGAACCGAATACGATTCCGACTATAGAGAATACTATTGTCATCCATACCCCTGATATGAAGAACTGTTTATAGTCGAGGAGTCTTAAAAAGTTTTCCATATTGTCCTCCTTACTTAAAATAAGATAGCGGCATCCGCTATCTTATTTTAATATTCTTCTATTTTGTAATCATATTTTAATACTATTTATCTTCTTCTGCTGCGTCTTCTTCAGATCCTGAATCAACACCTATAGTTTTTGAAAGCTCAACAGCGTCTTTATAGAACTGGTCTATTTTTCCTTCGTCCTTAAGTCTTTTTATAGTTTTGTTAAGCTCTGCTACAAGTTCAGGATTTCCTTTTCTTACAGCAACAGCAACTCCTGTCTCTCCGTCTGTATACTCAAGTCCGTTTAGAGCAAGCTTGTCGCTTGTCTGTGCATAGTTTTCCGCAACAGCATCTTCTGTTACAACTGCATCAACTTTTCCGCTCTCAAGAATCATCATAAGATCCGGAATTGCAGGAAGAGTTTCTATTTCTGACTCAGGGAATTTTTCTCTAACAAGTTTTTCCTGAGTAGATCCAAGCTGAACACCTATTTTCTTTCCTTTCAGATCGTCCTCTGTTTTTAAAGTGTCAACATCTGATTTTCTTACTATCATGTAGTGTTTTGATTCATAGTATATATCTGAGAAATCAACGCTTTTCTTTCTCTCTTCATCAGGGTTCATTCCTGAGATTATCATATCAACTTTGTCTGAGTTAAGTGCAGTTATAAGTGATTCGAACTGCATATCGTTAACTTCAAGTTCAACACCGAGGTCTTTAGCTACTTCTTTAGCAAGATCGATATCCATTCCAACATAGTTGTTTTCCTTGTCCATGAATTCGAATGGAGGATAATCTGCCGCTGTACCAAGTACAACTTTTCCTTTAGACTGTATTACCTCTAAATCATTACCTGAATCGCTTCCTCCTCCACATGCAGTAAGTGTAAGTGCAAGCACTCCTGTAAGTAAAGCTGCAGGTATCAGCTTTTTAAATAATCTTTTCACAAACATTGCCTCCTAAAAAATATTGAATTATCATTTCGTTATGATTACTGTATATTCATAATTATACCATAGTAAAAATCTCTTGTCATTATTGATTTTTAAGCCACTTTGCGTCCATTTTATTATTTAGTCATCTTTTGAATTGATATTCACTTGTTTAAAGTATGATAACAGATTTGATATCTTATATTCCTGTTTATATCTTATTTCTATTATATTAGCATTATTTTATATAGTATAAAAATAAGTTTCATGGTGTGATAAGTTTTGTAAATTTATCCTATTTTTCTGTATATAATTTTAGTTTGTCATTTATGATAAGATTTGTTAAGAGTCTAATCCTCATTAAAAAAGCTGCCGGAACAGTCCGGCAGCTTCTGTATTTAATATATTTTACTATTTTGATGCAAGAACTATTACAACTTCTCCGTCTTCAAGGAATTCAGCGTTTATATAGTTGTCCCCGTTGAAATTAAGAACTTTTCCAGGTTCTAATATATGCTCTTCCTCTTCATTCATATAAGCCTTAACTTTTCCTTTAACTACTATGAATGTCGGTTCTGCTTCCGGATGGTTGTGTTTATCTATTTTATCCCCTGCTTTTCCGGCTTTTTTAACTACTTTGTAGTTAGCTCCCTGAAATAGCAGTCCTAATTCGTCTTTAACTTGTCCTATCATCAATATTACCTCCAAAGTTTTTAGAATTTACAATATATTATTACCCGGAATATTTATTGTAAAAACATTTTTTTATATTTTTTTAATTTAGTTCTGGTTTTTTATTATCTGTTTCTTATTATCATTTATGATAAGATTTATTATGATTCTTATCTGTAAAAAACTGCCGCATTCTCTTATACGAAAAACTCGATTTTCAGAATACGGCAGTCATATTTCTATATTATTTGAATATAAGCGCTATTACGACTTCACTGTTGTCTTCAAGGAACTCTGCAGAAATATAGTTTTTTCCGTCAAAACAGAGAACTTGTCCCTGAGATACTTCGTGCTCTTCTTCTTCTTCAAGACATACTTTGAACTTTCCGCTCACAACTGTGAACACTATATCGTTCATCGGGTGGTTGTGTCTGTCTATTTTGTCTCCGGCATTTCCGGATTTCTTTACTATCTTGTAGTTTTTTCCTCCAAAAAGCATTCCTAATTCATCTTTAACTTGTCCTATCATCAATATTACCTCCATTTAAGCATATATTCTTCCCATAGCTTTAACAGAATATAATTATATTAGCCTTATAGATATATCTACCCTTTACAGAACTTTCTCAATCATACATAAAATCATCCATAAAAAAACACAGCAGAAAACCTGCTGTGTTCCTTCTCTGATGAATCAGTCCTTATGTATAATATCGTATATATTATAGGCCTTCCAAATTTCCTCAAGTTCGTCAAAATAATCTTTTATCTGAGTCTTCTGCTTAAGCCCGACTCCAACTATCAGAGCATTTATAAGGCTCATCGGAGCTACAAGCGAATCGACGAATGAAAGCATATTGCTCTTCGCGTATAAAGAATAATCTGCACATTTTTCAAGCGGTGAAAGGCTGCTGTCGGTTATAGCTATTATCTCCGCTCCCTGATTTTTTGCATATTCCACTGCTTCAATAGTTCTCTTCGAGTATCTCGGATAAGTTATTCCTATTAAAAGATCTCCCTCTCTTATTCTCACAAGCTGTTCAAAGACGTCGCTTATTCCCTGGCTTATAACCTGAACATCTTCAAGAACTACCCTGAGATAGAAGCCGAGATATTCAGCAAGCGCATTAGAGCTTCTGAGACCTATTATATAGACTTTTCTGGAGTTTATTATACTGTCTATAGCCCTGTTGAACTCCTTATTGTCCACACCGTCGAATATAGCTCTTATATTGTCTATATCCTTCTTCAGAACCTTGTTCATATCGAATTCGCTCTCAGTATAATAGTCGTCCATATCTATTCTCTGCACTGTAGTCAGTCTGTTTTTCGAAATTTCTTTCAAATCTGACTGAAATTCTGGGTAGCCCGGATATCCTACTGCGGCTGCGAATCTCACGACTGTAGACTCGCTTATCCCTATTGTGTCTGCAAGTCTTGCCGCCGTCATATTAGCAGCTTTGTTGTAGTTTTCAGCAATATAGTCAGCAATCAGCTTATGACTTTTGCTTAAGCTGTCATACTGTTTCTGAATATTTGCTAAAAGACCCTTTCTCTTATTATCCGAGGGTTTTTCTTCTCTGTCTTGATTTACTTTATCATCTTCCATAAAAATCACCTTGCGCCGGACTGTAAAATCCGCATATATTTAAAAATTTAAATCTGTTTTCTGCTTCAGAAGGAAGTAGTTAGTCATATCATACTGAAGCGGTGTCACAGATATTATCTTGTCCTCCATCGCTTTTAAATCGCTTTTGTCGTTATTGTCAAGTCTTTCAGGCACTCCGGCCATCCAGAAATATTTTCCTCCGTGAGGATCTTCTCTTTCTATGAAAGCATTCTTGTACTTCTGAACGCCCAGTTCAGTATAATGAATGCCGTTTATCTCTTCTCTTGACACAGAAGGTATGTTCACATTCAGAATAGTTCCTCTGGCGCTGTCCGCTATTGAAGTGGCCATTATTTCAGGTATGAATGCTTCCGCTGCATCGTAATTCATCTTTACTCTTCCTGCAAGCGAAAATGCTATACAGAGACCTATATCATTTATAGATCCTTCTATTGCGGCAGAAACAGTTCCGGAATATAAAACGTCTGTACCGAGATTCGAACCGTAGTTTATTCCTGAAACCAGAATGTCAGGATGGAAGTCGAATAAGTGCTCTATGGCTATTTTTACGCAGTCTGCAGGAGTGCCCGACACTTGATAAGCCATTTCTATACCTGGAAGATAGTTTTCCATTTCTCTTATTCTAAGAGGTCTGTGAGTAGTTATTCCATGTCCTACTGCACTCTTTTCTGAATCAGGCGCAACTACATAAACCTTTCCGTAATCTCTCATCAAACTAGCAAGAATTTTTATTCCCTCGCTGTGAATTCCATCATCGTTAGTAACTAAAATATTGATAACAAACACCTTCTTTCGCGAATTTAATTTTAAAATCTATATAAAATAATTTTAAAATTCATCTGAATCTGAATTTTCAAGCACTTCTCCAGGAAATTCCTCGAGATTTTTTTCATCTTCAAGTATCGGAAGATCTTTCAGAGTTTCAAAACCGAATGCTTTAAGAAATTCCTTAGTAGTCGCATATATTATCGGTTTTCCCGTCTTTTCAAGTCTTCCGGCTTCTCTTATCATATCTTTATCTAAAAGAGTCTGAAGCGCTTTATCACATTTAACTCCTCTTATATCTTCAATCTCCAGCTTAGTAACGGGCTGTTTGTAAGCTATTATGGACAGAGTTTCCATTGCCGCTGAAGAAAGACTTTCAGCTTTCTTCGGAACACTCAGCTTTTTAATATAGTCGAAATGCTCTTCCCTGGTTCCAAGCTGGTATGAATTTTCAACCTTTATAATCTGAAGACCTCTTCTGCTGCTGTCGAATTCCTCTCTCATCTCTTCAATAAGTTTTTTCACTTCTTTCTGAGGAGTGTCTATTATTTTTTCAATCTCTCTTATGCTGAGAGGCTCTCCCCAGGTGAAGAGAAGTCCTTCGATTACAGCTTTCTTTTCTCTAAGATCCAAAATCTTTCTCCTCTTCCTGCTTTTTTATTCTTCGGGTTTATTTTCCGGCTCTCCACCGTATTCATTATTATTATTCCCCAATTTAGTTATGATTATATCACCAAAAAGCGATTCCTGCACAACTTTTATTCTCTTCCTCTTTATCAGCTCGAGCATAGCCATAAATATAGTCACTATCCTGTATTTAGTCGCTCTGCCGTCGAAAAAATCTGTAAACTCAAGTCTTTTCTCAGACTCAAGTCTCTTCTCTATATATTCTATACCCTCTTCTACTGAAAACTCGTCACGTTTTATATTTCGTACAAGGTCTTCAGTCTTTTCATCTTCAGTTCCTTCTCCTGACTCAATTTTCGAAAGAACTTTTTTATAGGCTTCTACAAGTTTTCCTATATCGAAATCGAGCTCTTCACTGTCGTCTATATACTCTATATCTTCTTTCAGCTTATAGTATATCTTAGAATACTTCCCGGCTCTTTCTTTAATCTGCTCCGAAACGAGTTTGAACTTTCTGTATTCAAGAATTTTGCTCACAAGCTCTTCTCTCGGATCTTCCTCTTCAGGCGCTTTAGGAAGCAGCATCTTCGACTTTATCACCAGAAGATTCGAAGCTATTACGATGAATTCCGACGTAACATCGAGATTCAGCTCCTTCATCGCCTCAATATATTCTATGTACTGATCCGTAATCTCAGATATAGGAATATCGTATATATCTATTTTATTTTTTTCTATAAGATGGTTCAGAAGCTCCAAAGGGCCCTGAAACTCTTCAATATCGATTCTGTACATTTAAATCTCCATTTTCTAATTTCAGACTGTATATCTCTTACAGCTATTCAGAGATATACCTATAAGAGTATTTTATCATTAATTTCGGAATTTTCCAAAAAAATTCAGCCCCGTGAAAGGGGCTGTTTTATCTAAATATTTTATAATGCTCTTTTCCTTTATTCCTATAATATAGAGGTAACTATATTTAAGAATATATTGGAAATCAGAAATACGAATCTTCCGAGTATTCTCGGAACAATCCCCGTTATAAGAAGAACGAGGAGTATTATATATCCGTATCTCTCAATCTGCATATATTTAAATTCCAGTTTCGGCGGAAGTATGCTTCCGAGTATTTTTGAACCGTCAAGCGGCGGTATCGGTATAAGGTTGAATACCCCCAGAACTATATTGAACAGCACAAGATATCTGAACATATCCACTATGACTGGATGCCATGCCATTTCATGCGCTATATACAGCAGGAACGTTCCAACGAATGCTATTATGAAATTCGTTAAAACACCTGCAATAGAAACCAGGAAAATACTCTTTCTTCCGTTTTTGAGTTTTCTGTAATCTACCGGAACGGGCTTTGCCCATCCGAACCCTATGAATATCAGCATCAGAAATCCTATAGGGTCTATATGGGCGAGCGGATCTATAGTCAGTCTTCCCATATTCTTAGCCGTATCATCTCCCTGAAGATATGCGGCATATCCGTGCGCAAGTTCGTGAAAACTTATCGCTATAAGCAGTCCCGGGAGATAAGTAAGAAAGCTTATTACGGCATTAGCAAGGCCTCCGCTATTCATCAGACCCATTCAATCACTTCTTTCTAATTCACTTCTTATTTAATAACTTCTATTATAGGATCGGCTATATCAGAATGCTCAACACTTATGCTGAATGCTTCTACGAGCTTTCTCTTAGCAGCTTCTCCTTTTTCGAAAGAGTTAGTGTGTATATAGGCAAGTTTTTCGCCTTTCTTAACTCTTCCTCCGACTTTCTTTCTGAGGATAATCCCCACAGTATGATCTATATCGTCGTCTTTGTTTTCTCTTCCTGCACCTAAAATCATTGCGGCTTCTCCTACTGTTTCCGCATTGACTTTATATATATATCCTTCTTCTTCAGAGTTCAGCTCCAGTACGAAATTAGATCTAGGTATATCCATAGGGTCTCCGCCCTGAGCTCTTACCATCTCTTCAAATTTCGCATAAGCTTCTCCGTTCTCTATCTTCTCTTTAACTAATGCTCTTCCTTCATCAAGGTCTTTTACTATTTCTCCTAAAAGAAGAAGTTCTGCTGAAATTTCAGTGCAGAATTCCACTATAGAGTAATGTCCCTTGTTTTTAAGAACGTCTACAACCTCAAGAATTTCAACTGAATTTCCTACAGCAAGACCCAGCGGTTCATTCATATTAGTTAAATAGCAGACAACTTTTCTTCCGAATTTTTCTCCGAGCATTATAAGAGTTCTTGCAAGCTCTCTGGCTTCCTCTATAGTCTTCATGAAAGCTCCTATTCCGACTTTGACGTCTATAAGTATGCTGTCTGAATTGAGCGCAAGTTTCTTGCTCATTATGCTCGCAGCTATAAGCGGAATGCTGTCAACGGTAGCTGTAACGTCTCTTATGGCATACAGCTTCTTGTCTGCCGGAACTATATTTCCAGTCTGTCCGCTTATACATATATCATGATTCTTCACATTGTCTATAAATTCTTCAAGTGAAAGATCAGTTCTGAATCCGTTTATAGATTCAAGCTTATCTACAGTTCCTCCAGTAAGCCCCAGTCCTCTTCCTGAAAGTTTCGCAAATTTAAGACCGCATGCGGCTACTATAGGTCCGATTATTATCGTAGTCTTGTCTCCTATACCGCCTGTGCTGTGCTTGTCCACAATTTTGCCGTCTATTCCAGTTAAATCTATAGACTCTCCGGATTCAAGCATGAACTTAGTCAGATAGTAAACCTCTTCATCATTCATGCCGTTTAAAACTATCGCCATCAGAAGAGCTGAAATCTGATAATCAGGAATAGTCTCTTCAGTAGCGCCCTTTATAAAATATTTTATCTGTTTTCTAGTAAGCTTTTTTCCTCTTTTCTTAGCCTCTATCAAATCATACATTCTCAAGTTAGTCTCTGCAGTATTTCAAGGAAACTGCAGATTCACCGCCTTTCTTCCTCATAATTCCTAAAAAGATTTCTAAATGTTTTTAAGAATCTCTTTTACCAGGTTTTCAAAGTCTTCTTTTACTCTTTTTCCTGTTTCAACAACCTCTTCATGATTTAAAGGCTGTTCAAGTATTCCTGCCGCCATATTAGTTATGCAAGAAATTCCGAGAACTCTCATTCCCGCATGTCTCGCAACTATTACTTCCGGCACTGTCGACATACCTACTGCGTCTCCTCCGAGCGTACTTATCATTCTCACTTCTGCAGGCGTTTCGTAAGTAGGTCCTAAATTGTAGAAATAAACTCCCTCTTTAAGTTTTACTCCGAGTTTCTCAGAGGCATTTTTCGCTATATCCTGAAACTCTCTGTCGTATGCATAAGTCATATCAGGGAATCTTTCTCCCAGACTATCTTCATTTCTTCCTATAAGCGGATTGTTGAATCCGAAATTTATATGGTCGTTTATAAGCATAAAGTCTCCAGGCTCAAAGTCTTTATTAACTCCGCCTGCAGCATTAGTAACTATCAGATTCTTAACTCCAAGCTCTTTTAAAACTCTTATAGGGAAAGTTACCTCCTGAGTCGTATATCCTTCATAATAGTGGAATCTTCCGTTCATCAGAACTACTTCTTTGCCTTCAACTTTTCCGTAAATAAGCGTTCCGTCATGCCCTTCCACTGTAGAAACCGGAAATCCCGGTATCTTGGCATATGAAATCACTTTAGGATCTTCTACATGTTTTGCAAAATCTCCAAGACCTGAGCCTAGAATTATCGCTGTAACAGGTCTTCTGTCCGTCATATGTGTTATAAAATATCTTGCTTTTTCTATTTCTCCTAAATTCAGTTTCATTTTATTCACTCCTATCGATTATCAGTCTCTCGGATGCGCTCTTTTAAAAGCGCTCGAAATACTTTCGTCCGTCTTTTCTCTATATATCTGAGTAGTTGCAATGCTCTGATGACCCAGTATCTCTCTGACCTGTTCTATATTCACACCGTTTTCAAGCATATGTACTGCGAAAGAGTGTCTCAGAAGAGCAGGGCTTACATTCTTATTTATACCCACTTTTATACCGTAATCTTTAATCATTTTCCAAATACTTTGTCTTGAAAGTCTTTTTCCGTATTTATTCAGGAAAAGAGCGTCCGTTTCTTCTTTATCCATAGTGTATCTCACATACTTTTTATAATCCTCAAGCGATTTTTCAGCCTTTTTATTGAGCGGTATGAACCTCTCTCCGCTGCTGTCTTTTTTTACTATATATCCGCCCTCTAAATTCACATCGTCCAGATTCAGGTCTGAAATTTCTCCGGCTTTAAGTCCAAGACCGTATATCATTTCCATTATCGCCCTGTCTCTGGTTCCGATATCAGTATTCGTATCGGGCGCATTCATAAGTTTCTCTATTTCCTGCACCGTAAGAATGTCAGGAATTTCCCTCTCATCTCTTTCTATTTTAATTCCAATCGACGGATCCGAATCTATATTTCCTGTATTTAAAAGATAGCTTATATACGTCTTTATAGAAGACAGTTTTCTGTTCAGAGTCGAGTTCTTCTGCCCCTTTCTCTGAAGAGATGAAATAAACCTCATAATGTCCGTCTGATTGAATTCTGCAGCGCCTTTTCCATTGTACAGAAGAAACTCTCTTATATCTCTTCTGTAGTCAGCCGCGGTGCTGTCTGAAAGATTTTTTATATCGGATATGAATTTTATAAACTCTCCGATTTCTCTTTCATACCTGTTTTTATCTTTTTCCGGCTTTCTGTTTCTGTCCTTCATAACAAATCTCACTTCTAATCTCTTATTTAATATCCTTCATTATTCTCTCTCTGTTTCTGGCAAGATGGAGAAGCCCCATAACTGTTTTTGAATCGTCTGCGTTTTCTATAAGAGTGTCTATACTGTCTATAGGATATTTCTCAACAGTAAGATTTTCTCCTTCGTCGAGATTCATCTCTCCTTCTTTCAGATTCCATGCTAAAAATATATGAATCGATTCGTCTGTGAATCCCGGTGAAGTGTAGCAGCTCTGAACTTTCTCTATACTTCCGGCAATATATCCAGTTTCCTCCTCAAGCTCTCTTACAGCAGTCTCTTCAGGATTTTCTCCCGGATCTATAAGTCCTGCCGGAATCTCAAGAATGAAATCATCCACAGCTATTCTGTACTGACGCACGAACAGGATATCCCCTTCATCAGTTACAGCCGCTACTGCACATGCTCCTTTATGTTCAACTATCTCTCTTTTGGCTTTCCTTCCGTCCTGATCTATAGTGTCTACTCTCAGGTTCAGTATCTTCCCTTCATAAATTCTCTCAGTAGAAACAGTCACATCTCTTTTAAGTTCAGACATATTATCCCTCCTGTCTGCAGCATTCTAAAGCGTATTCAGCCGCCGCTCCAAGTGTGTCGAAGAAAGCGCTGTCCTCGTCATAGCCTCTTCCCATAGTCTTTATTCTGAGTCCGTAGTGTTCTAGAACATCTTTCATATCTGTGCATTCTCTGTAAATCAGATTGTGAAATTTTCCTATTTCAGACTCTTCTATCTGACTTTTAAGAAAAGCGTTCTCCTCCTCACTGAGCACTGGAAAAACTATATCCGCCTTTCTGGCTGAAAGCTTTGTGAATATCGTCCTGCTGTGATGAGAAAGACCTTTATGTCTCTCTCTTCTGTCTGCGAAGCTTATTCTCGGAACCATTATGGATTTTCCTCCGAGAGATATCACTCCATCTGATATATACCCCTGTTCTGTACCGCTGAAACCGAACTCTGTTCCTGTTCCTGCAATTCCCGGTCCCATAGAAACTACTGCTATATCGCATTCTGCAGCTTCTTTCGCCGCAATAAGGGCAGTATATATATTTACAGTTTCATAATCTCCGCCGACTGCATTTCCAGCTGTAACTGAAGCTTTTATAATTCCCTTCTCCTTAAGCGTCTTCACATTTTTACTGAAAGGAAGCATTAGAGCCCCGCCGTCGGTCATAATATAGCATATATTTAAATCGGGTCTCTTCTTCTTTATATATGCGGCAATAGGAGCCGCCATGCTGTGAAGAGTCGCAGTTATCACAGGCATACCATGAAGAGATTCAAATTCTTTTATCTTTTCATGATACCTGCTTTCCTGTGCTTCTGCCGCCATGACCTGAGTCTGTGAAGGAGTGTATCTCAGCTTCATTATATGGCCTTTGCTGTCGAGCTTTCTCTTTTCTTCAGAAAGATTTGTAATTACGAAATGTTCTCCTCCCGTTCCAAGAGAAAGATCTACTGCAGTAGTATTCACAACTATTTCATCTCCGGCTTTTACTCTCCCTGTGAGGTCCGGATAGTTTACAGCCTTCGCCTCTTCACCGTCTATTTCAGCATTTATCCACTGAACACTGCCGTCTTCTTCTCTGATTCTGCTGACTTTTCCTCTTCTGTATGAAATCATAAGTTAAAGCCCCCTTCCGAGTCTGTCGAAAAAGCTGAGTATACGCGACTTTTCAATAATTTTACTGAAAGAATAGAATTCTGAAACTATATGCAGTCCCACAAGCACGAATGCCATTCCAAGTTTCACGTAATAAGGACATACTATAGCGGCTATTACTCCGAGCGAGGCTCCTAGCGCATTTGAACCTGTATCTCCCATCATGACCTCAGCTTTTAAATCTTTTCTTATATATCCCAGAACTATTCCTGCAGATGCCAGAGAAAGATAAGGAATCTCTGTTCTCGCAGAGAATATATTTATTATTATCAGGAACAGCAGATACGCTTTGCATGCTCTTCCCGGACGCAAATCGAAAAGATTTATTATATTCGTGAACAGCGCTATTAGGAAAGTGTTCAGAATAATATCTGTAATATGTCTCTGTTCTGAGAAAGAGCTTATAAAAATAGAGACTATGAAAGCCGTTATAAATCCTAAAACAGCTTTAAATCCTCCCGTAGTAAGTCTTCCTCTGAGAAGGGCCTTTATATGCCCTTTAAATCCTTTGTCGTTCTTGTTTCCCAAAAAATCGTCTATCATTCCCGCAAATCCCATCATCAGAACTGCGGCAGCGAATACTGAAGACTCAGCAGTTATCTCTCCAGTTATTGCACTCACCGTTATCGCTGTAAGCGGCGCTAAAACTGCAAACAGAATTCCCATTCCTATAGGTATTCTCTCTTTTCTGTAATTGAGCTCAGTGAACTCGGCATTCTCAAGCATATCTTTTATGAATCCGAAACAGAAAAGACTTGCGGCAAACGCTATTAAAAACACCGCTGCATCTGCAACTATGCGGGATGATAAAAATGTTGAAAATGTATCCATGTCTTTTATCTCCAAATTTTTTTATTTTAAAAAGCAGTCTGAAACAGACTGCTGTATTTATATCACTGATCTAAGTTTAATTGCCGTTTTTAATATATCGAAAAACTGCTGTCCTCTGTGTCTGAACCCGCTGAAATCCCTTCCGGTCTCAGAATGAGTCATATTGACATCTATTTCTTTAAAGCTGTAGCCGGCATCTATAGCTTCTGCTGTCATAGCAACCTCCATTCCGAAATCGTCCGGAATGTATTTCATGCTGTCTATGACCTTTCTCTTATAGGCTCTCTGGCCTGAAAGAACTGAAGGAACAACTGCGCCTGAATAATGCTTCACAGCCCATCTCGACAGCCTTTTCACCAGTCCGAATCCGCCTTTTTTCTTCGCCTTTCCAAATCTTGCTATTGTAAAATCAGCTTCATTGTCTATAACAGGCTTTATCAGTTTTTCGGCCTCTGATGCAGTCTCTCCGAGATCTGCATCGAGAAGACATATTATATCGGCATCTGAATACTCAATTCCTTTTTTAACAGCTTTTCCTTTTCCTGAATTTTCATCAAGCTGTATGCAGACTAAATTTTCCATTCC
Organism: Bacillota bacterium; assembly: GCA_023420895.1. Lineage (GTDB taxonomy): Bacteria > Bacillota > Clostridia > Tissierellales > Gottschalkiaceae > Andreesenia. The sequence continues at coordinate 21,882 of JAEZUY010000020.1, forward strand.
GAAATTCTCCACAAGCGAAACAGTCTCATCCGTCGACTTGTCGTCTACGACTATTACTCTCGTGTTTTCTATAGTGGAAACGGCATTCAGAGTGTCTAATATTTTTTCGGCTTCATTGTAAGCCGGAATTATTATATCTGTCTTCATATTGTAAAATCATCCTTACTTAGTCTAAAAGAGTAATATCCGGAACGGATATATCGTCCTTGTCCTTCTCTCCGTAATTTCCTTTTACTCCTTTTAGAGTTATTACGAGACTCAGCTTTCCTATATGCTGGTCTATATTGTCTACAGTCGAAAGTCCGTATTCTTTGAACAGAGGTATGTCGCTGTTCTTTACATCCGATGTTTCTGCGCCTACTGCTATCTTGTTCGAATTTTTAACAGCTTCCAGAAGAACGTTAGTGAAACTTCCGTTTCTGTGCTTCTCATTTTCATATCCGCCTATTATCAAAATTTCATCAGGCACGAATGAGTAATCTCCCTCAAGCGATATATATCCTCTTTCGACAAGCTGAACTACAGCATTTGAAGGCTGTCCGTTCAGAAGCACCTGAGAAAATTCGTGTCCAAGATAATTATATATACTTTCATCTTCAGAGACTATCTCTGAAAGATTCATTTCATCTTTTATCTTATCTCCGTCAGTATAGAAAGAGCTGTTTATATGAGTTATAGAAGTTATATTCGCTCCTCCTCTTTCGAGGATATTCTTTACGAAGCTGTTATCTTCCTCATCGTTCAGATTCACAACTGCTATATTTCTTCCTTCAAGCTGAGCATTTATTATATTGCTGCTCATAGCCCCTAGAGCATAGTCAAGATGTGAATTCGTCTCCTGAACTCTCTCTATCTCTTCTCTGTTTTTCTTGTTCTCGTCTCTAAGGTATGCAAACTGTTCCTCTATCTGAGTCACTATATCTCCAGTCTGAGTTTCCACCACATTTCCTGTACTTATCACAAGACCTATGAAGATACCTATTCCGAGCGCAAGAAAAATCGACCCTACAGTTATAGTAAGGTATTTCAAGTTCATATTCACTAGATTCACCCCTTTTTATAAGCCGAGCATAAGTCTTAACTTTATCTGAAGAAGCTGAAGCAGATCTCTTATCGGCTGCGATATGAGAATTATCACTGCTATAGGCACGATTGCCGCGAGTATTACAGCTACAAGATATCTAACTTTGAAACTGGATTTATAGAGCTTGCTCACTCCTCTTGCATCGACAAGCTTGTCTCCTACTTTAAGTCTTACGAGAAAAGTGCTCGCCATTCCGTTTCTCCCTTTTTCAAGGAAATCCACCATGCTTGAATGAGTTCCCAGAGCGACTATAAGTTCTGCTCCTTTTTCATAAGCCAGAAGCATCGTTATATCTTCACTGGTTCCGTAAGAATAGTATATAGTCGCATCGAGACCGAGCTCTTCAACTCTCTTCATTCCAGGAGCTCTTCCGTCCATATATCCGTGAACTATTATCTCGCCTGCTTCTCTTAAGCATCTGTCGCTTATGCTGTCCATATCCCCGATTACTATATCGGGAGTATATCCTATTTCAAGAAGAGCGTCTCCTCCTCCGTCAACTCCGATCAAGACAGGCTCTCTTTCATTGATATAGTTCGTAACGGCCTGAAGGTCTTTTTTATAATTGTTTCCTCTTACGAGAATTAAAACTTCTTTTCCTTCAAGATCCGTTTTAATATCAGGAATAGGAATCTTTCCGAGAACGAGATCTTTCTCTTTCTTTGCATAAGAAAGCGTATTGTCTATGAAAAAATCGAGCTCATTCTCTATATTGCTGTATCCTATATCGAGTCTCTTTCTTATCTCAGAGGCATCAAGGTATTCAGCTTTCCCCAGAACTTTCCCATCTGCTGCAATGTCTCCGTTATCCCTTATTTCTACTATATCTCCGTCCTCAATCTTATCAAACAGAGATTCATCTTCAGATTCGAAAAGAGGTATATTATGCTCTAAAAGAATTTCAGGTCCCTGGTTCGGATATCTGCCGCTTATGCTCTTATCCAGATTCAGAACTGCTCCTGTTTTAGCTTCTGAAAGAGAAAAGGCCGCAACTTCATCTATATCTTTGTGCTTTATAAGCGCAATTTCTCTCGGTCGTATTCTCTTCGCCAGGTCTTTAGTTTTTCTGTCCTTCTGGACAGGTGCCTTTATTTGCATATTTCATCTGCCGTATCCTGAATTTCAAACGGCAGTCCACCACCTTTCTCTGAACTTCTTTACAGTAAAACTGTATGTATTTGCGTACCCTATAATATTTTACCACAATTATCCTTTCATCTCCACCTTGCATAGATATCAAAAAAGCTTTGAAGATATCTTCAAAGCTTAACTCAGAAAAACTATTAATTTATCTCATTCTGTCAGCAAGAACGGCTATAAGCTCTGAATTGGAAGGTCTGACTTTCTTGAATTTTATTTCAGTATCGAACATCTTCTGAAGCTTCTCATTTGCATCTTTTTCCCATGCAGCTGAAATAGCGTGTCTTATAGCTCTTTCAACTCTGCTCGGAGTAGTGTCGTAATCTTCTGCAATCTTCGTATAGAGTCCTTTACCTATAGATTTTAAGAAGCTCTCCTCCTCCTTTACGAGTTCCACAGCCTCTCTGAGATACATATATCCTCTCAGATTCGCTGAAAATCCAAGTTCAAGAAGAACATCGCAAATATCTCCGTTTAAATTTTCTTCAGCCTTCTCAGTCTTGTCAAAATGAATTTCAGTCATTCTCTTTAAAAGTTCATCCAGGTCGAAAGGCTTTATTATAAAATAGTCCGCTCCGAGCTCCATAGCTCTCAAAGTAACTCTGTCCTGACCTATAGCCGAGAATATTATCACAGTCGGTTTTTCTCTTCCTTTAATAACTTCAGGAAGCCTTTCAAGAAAACCGAGTCCGTCAAGTCTCGGCATTGCAATATCGAGTATTATAATATCGAAATCTTCTTTTTCAACAGCCTCTAAAGCCATTATTCCGTCATGTACTATTCTTTTCAGTTCAAAATCTTTTGAACTCTCTATAGTTTCTTTCAAGAGCGCGCATATTTCTAGATTGTCGTCGACCACTAAAACCCTCTCTTTTTCTTCTGTCAACTGAACCGACACCACCCTTTTCAATTTATTTCTTCTTTAATTTCTCAGAAAGAGCAATCATATCTTCTGCATGCTTCTTAGTGCTTTCAGTAACGCTTACTCCTCCTGTGAGCCTTGAGAGCTCATCTATTCTCTCTTCACGCGAAAGTTCTGAAATTTCCGCTGTAGTAACACCGTCTTTTATATCCTTGTTTATCAGGAAGTGGTGATCAGCCATAGCGGCTATCTGAGGAAGATGCGTTATGCATATAATCTGATTTTTCTCCGAAACTCTCAGAATCTTCTCTCCCACAAGCTGTGCGGTTCTCCCGCTTATTCCTGTATCAATTTCATCAAATATCAATGTGGATATATCGTCTTTTTCATTGATAATGTTTTTAAATGCAAGCATTATTCTGGAAATCTCTCCGCCTGAAGCGACTTTTGAAATCGGCTTCAGAGGCTGGCCTATATTTGCTGAAATCATGAATTCGATATCGTCTATACCCGTTTCATTCGGTTTTTCTTTTCTCTTCATTCTGACTTCAAATTCTGAATCTTTCATATTGAGTTCTCTGAGTTCTTTTTCCATCTTCTCTTTCAGTTCTGAAGAGACTCTTCTTCTCTCCTTTGAAAGAATTTCAGATTTTTCCATTATTATTTTCTCAGCTTCTGAAATTTCCTTTTTCAGCTCTTCAATTTCTCTGTCTATATTTTCAAGCTCACGAAGCTCTCTTTCTATCTTCTCTCTGTACGAATCAATCTCTTCTACAGTATTCCCGTACTTTCTCTTGAGACTGTTGATCGTATCTATCCTTGACGATATATTGAAGAGCTCCTCTTCAGAAAAATCCATAGAATCGCCGTATAGAATTATATCTCTGTTTATATCCTGAAGGCTGTAATATGCACTCAGAATAGTCTCTGAAAATTCACCGAGCTTTTTATCCGCATCAGAAAGCGAATAAAGCTCATTTCCTATTGAGTAGAGATTAGAAAGCGCGCCTTCGCTGTATCCGTCTCCGTCAAGAGCTGAAGTGCATTTGAAAAGAACTCTCTTTATCTCGTCCGACTTTTCGAGCATTCTGTATTTTTCTATAAGCTCTTCGTCTTCTCCCTCTTTCAGTTCTGCAGAATCTATCTCATTTATCTGATATTTCAGAAGTTCTATCTCTCTTTCCTTCTTCATATCGTCGATATCAAGATCTGAAAGTCTTTTTCTGAGATTTGAAATTTTTACGGCTTCCTCTTTAATTTCTCCTTTGAGTTCTATAAACTCATCATCTATCATCATATCCAGGATTCTGAGCTGCTCTTCTTTTCTCAGCAGTTTCTGATTCTCATTCTGTCCCTGAATATCCAGCAGATGAGGAACTACGGATTTGAGAACTGAGAGATTTGAAATTCTTCCGTTAACTCTGGATATATTTCTTCCGTTCGAGTGTATTTCTCTCGACACTATGAGCAGATTGTCAGATTCTATCTTTATTCCGAATTTTTCTAAGATTTCTGAAATTCTGCCGCTTTTATTTTTTTCGGGCAGCTGAAAGGAACCCTCTATAAGAGCCGACTCTTTTCCGTATCTTATAAGAGATTTGTCGGCTCTGCTTCCAAGAAGAAGGTTTATAGCATCTATAACTATAGATTTTCCGGTTCCTGTTTCTCCCGTTATTATATTGAGTCCTTCTGAGAATTTGACATTCATATTCTCTATTATTGCGAAATTCTCAACTAGGAGTTCCATTATCATATTATCAGCATTCCTTTACCTTAGTTATACTGTGATTTTTACGACAGGAGATCTCTGAATTTATCAGCTATTTCATCTATATTCGCAAAATCGCTCACAGCTACGAATATAGTGTCGTCCCCTGCGATACTCCCCATAATTCCTTCTGTAACTATATTGTCTACAGCTGAAGCGCATATTTGAGCCGCTCCAGGTATTGTCTTTATTATCAGCATCTGTCCTGCAGTGTTTACAGAAAGCAGCGAGTTCTTGAGTATTTTTATAAGTCTGTCTGCTGTTCCTTCGTTGTTGCTGTCCATAACAGCATACTTGTATTTTCCATGCTTCGTTGCAACTTTAACCAGCTGAAGCTCTCTTATATCTCTTGAAACAGTGGCCTGAGTTACCTTAGTCCCTGTTCTCTGCAGGCATTCTGCAAGTTCTTCCTGAGTCTCTATTTCGTGAGTTTCTATTAATTCAAGTATTTTTGATTGTCTCGCGTATTTTCTCATTTTTATCTCTCCCTACTTAAAAGATATAGTATTTAATATACTTTCAGCATTCGTCCTCTAAATGCACATTACAGGCATCCTGCTTATTTTTTATAAATTTTTGTGAGAATTCTCCACTACTTTCTGAAGCAGCTCTTCTATGTCGAGCGACTGCTCTTCTGTCTTCTTCATGTATGCAAGATATTCTATATTGCCTTCTGCTCCCTTTACTGGAGAATAAGTCAGGTTGTGGAAATAAAGACCTATTTCCTTAGAGAACTCATAAATTTCCTGCACTACCTGCTTGTGATCTTCTATATCTCTTACTACTCCTTTTTTTCCTACCCTGTCTTTCCCGACTTCGAACTGAGGCTTTATAAGAGCAACAATCTCGCAGTCTTCAGTAGTCAGTTCTTTGACTACAGGCAGAACAAGTTTCAGAGATATAAACGACACATCTATGCTTACAAAGTCAGCAAGAACTCCTATATCATCGAATTTGACATGTCTTATATTCGTTCTGTCCATAGGAACGACTCTCTCATCGCTCCTTATTTTCCAGTCAAGCTGACCGTATCCTACATCTATTGCGAAGATTTTTTCTGCTTCGTTCTGAAGCATGCAGTCACTGAACCCTCCGGTAGAAGCTCCTATATCGAGAGCCGTCTTTCCTTTAAGCTCGAGTCCGAAATCCTCTATGGCCTTTTCAAGCTTGAGTCCTCCTCTGCTTACATAAGGAAGAGGGTTTCCTTTTATTCTTATCTCTTTTGAGGTGTCGACTTTCGTTCCAGGTTTGTCTACAACTTCATTATCAACAAGAACGGAACCTGCCATTATCATTCTCTTCGCTTTCTCTCTGCTGCCGATGAATCCTTTTTCAACCAGCAGAACATCTATTCTCTCTTTTTTCTTCATTATTTAATCACCTAATTTTAAATCAAATCAGATTTCTATATTTCAAGGACAGCTTTTGCTATTCCCTCTGCATCTATTTCAAGCATCTTATAGAGGTCGTCCGCTCCTCCGTGCTCTATAAACTTATCGGGAATTCCTATATTCTTTATTCTGCCCTGGTATCCCATCTTTATCAGCTCTTCATCTACTATAGAGCCGAATCCGCCCATAACGGCATTGTCCTCAACCGTTATAACGGCTCTGTGGCTCTCTGAAATTTCTTTTAAGATTTCTCTGTCCACAGGTTTAACAAATCTCGCATTCACGAGTGTGAAGTCTTTTCCGTCCTCTTTCAGCATATTGAGGGCTCTTCTGGCGACTTCTGTCATTCTTCCTATTGCAATCACTGCCACATCTTTACCTTTATTTATATATTCGGCTTTTCCAAGTTCAATCTCTTTGAAGTTCTCAGATCCGAAACAGTCAGTGCATAATCCTCTGCTGTATCTTATCACGAGCGGTCTGTCGAAATCCGCTGCAAACTCTATCATTTTCTTGAACTCAGTCTTGTCTTTAGGCGCCATTATATTAATATTCGGAATATGAGAAAGATAGGAAAAATCGAATACTCCGTGATGAGTTTCTCCGTCATTTCCCACGAGACCCCCTCTGTCTATTGCGAAAGTGACAGGAAGGTTCTGTATGCATACGTCATGAAGAATCTGATCGTATGCTCTCTGAAGGAAAGTTGAATAAACTGCAAAGAAAGGCTTCATCCCGTTTACAGCCATTCCGGCAGCCAGAGTCACTCCATGCTGCTCTGCTATGCCGACATCAAAGTATCTTTCAGGAAATTTGGCCTTGAACTTGTCAAGCCCAGTTCCGGAAGGCATAGCCGCAGTTATTGCGAGTATATTTTCCTTTTCGCCTGCAATTTCAGTAAGAGTCTCTCCTAAAACGTCTGAATAAGTTTTTTCAGATGATTTTGAAAGCCCCTCTCCCGTCTTAATATCGAACTTTCCAACACCGTGAAAAGCCTCAGGGTTGTCTTCAGCAGGCTTATATCCTTTTCCTTTTTTAGTGAGAACGTGAATAAGCACAGGCTCATTCATTCTCTTTGTCGCTTCAAAAACTTCTATAAGTTCTTTCAGATTGTGACCGTCTACAGGTCCTATATATTTAAAGCCGATTTCTTCAAAAAGAATTCCGCTTAAAAACATGTATTTCATACCGTCTTTCAGTCTTTTTGTTCTCTTGACCATCGTTTCTCCGCCAGGAAATTTAGTCAGAAGCTCTTCTATATCTTCCTTCGCCTTTGAATATCCTGCTTCTGTTCTCAGTCTGTAAAGATATCTGGAAAGCCCTCCGACATTTTCAGATATCGACATATCGTTATCGTTCAAAACGACAGTCAGGTCAGTTCCTTTATCCCCGGCATGGTTCAGAGCTTCGAAGGCCATTCCGGCAGTCATGGCTCCGTCTCCTATTACGGGAATAACCTTATACTTTTCTCCTTTTACATCTCTCGCCATAGCTATGCCGAGTCCTGCCGATATAGACGTTGAACTGTGTCCAGTTTCAAAAGTGTCGTGAATGCTCTCAGCTCTTTTAGGAAATCCGCTCATTCCTCCGAACTGTCTGAGATTTTTAAATCCGTCTTTTCTTCCTGTCAGTATCTTGTGAACATAAGACTGATGTCCGACGTCCCAGATAATCTTGTCGTATCCGCTGGAAAACACTTTGTGAAGCGCAAGTGTAAGCTCTACTACTCCTAGATTAGAAGCTAGATGCCCGCCTGTCTTCGACAAGCTCTCTATAAGAAATTCTCTGATTTCTCCAGCAAATCTATTCATTTCGTCAATATTCATTTTTCTAAGATCGTTCAGATCAGTATAAGTATCTAAATACTTCATAACCTCAACTCCAATTATTAAGACTAGCTCTCCCTAGTTAGCGAATAGTCTACAAGCTCTCTGAAGAAGCTCATATCTCCGCCTATTTTATCCAGGCATCTGTATGCTTCTTCGGCAAGCTTCTCTGCTCTTGCCTGAGATTCCTGAAGACCGTAGAGACTCACATAAGTCAGCTTGTTGTTTCTCTCATCTATTCCGGCTGTCTTTCCGAGTTTCTCGCTCTCTCCTATTTTGTCAAGTATGTCGTCCCTTATCTGGAACAGAATTCCTATAGCTCTTCCGAACTTCTCAACAGCCTCCACTTCGCTTTTCTGCGCTCCTCCGATTATAGCGCCAGAAACGAGACTCGCCTCTATGAGTTTCGAAGTCTTGTTTATATGGATATATTCAAGGAGTTCTCCGTCGAGCTCAATTCTTTCCTCATCAGGTCTTTCAGACATAACGTCTACGACCTGGCCTCCTATCATTCCTTCTATTCCAGCAGCCTTTGCAAGATACATAGACGCTCTCATATATCTGTCTCTCATCTGATAGTCAGATTCAAAGCAGTTCTGAAGCATAGTCTCATAAGCCATGTTCAGAAGTCCGTCTCCTGCAAGAATAGCTATGTCTTCTTTAAAAACTTTGTGATTAGTAGGCTTTCCCCTTCTGTAATCATCATTGTCCATAGCTGGAAGATCATCGTGTATAAGAGAATAAGTATGAATCATCTCTATTGCCGATGCAAAATCCATGACTTTTCTCCAGCTTTTTCTGCTGAAGCGCTCATACATCTTCATGCATAATACTGGACGTATTCTCTTGCCTCCAGCCATAATACTGTACTCTATTGATTCATATATTCTCTTCTGGGGGCAGTCTTTAATTTTCACTTTTTCCTGTAAATATTCTTCAAAAGCTCTTCTTATATCTTCCAAATCTTTGCCTCCCTGTAAGTTTTTTCTCTATTCTGTAAAATCTTCTTCAAGATCCACTTCTTCATCATCTATAACAGCCGTAATTCTGCCTTTCATCTCTTCAAGATATTTAAGACATTTTCTGTACGACTTAACACCGGATTCATACGCTTTCAGCGATTCATCTAAAGATGTGTCCGGTTTTTCTATCTTTCTGACAAAGTCTTCGAGTTTTTCAAGCTCTTTGTCAAAATCAAAATTCTTTTCCACAGTATCACCTGCTCTTTCCGGATATTTTTTCTTTGATTTTCGCTTCCGCAGCTCCTTCTGAGAAGAGAATAGTCACATTCTCCCCTTCTGAAACCTCATCCGCAGAAGAAATTACGTCTTTATCCGCATTTTCAACTATAGAATAGCCTCTTGCAAGTGTCTTGAGAGGACTGAGCGCCTCAAGTTCGGCAGCCGCTTTTCTCAGCTGATTCTCTTTCTGATATATTCTGTCTTCAAAAGCCCGTTTTAAATCTCTGAAACGGTTTTCAAGCCTGTCTTCAGAATTCTGAAGCTTCATCTCAGGACTCGAAGCTTTAAGGCTGAGCATAGCATTTTCAAGTCTTGAAGCTCTGTTATCCAGTTTCATTTCCACAGACAGCTTCATTGCTTCATGCATATTCTCAAGAACCGTATATATGTCTCCGAGTCTCATCACGGCTATCTCTGCCGCTGTAGAAGGAGTAGACGCTCTTCTGTCTGAAACAAAATCGGCTATTGTGAAATCAGTCTCATGACCGACTGCTGAAATCACAGGAGTTTCAGCACTGAATATGGCTCTGGCCACTTTTTCAGAGTTGAATGCCATGAGGTCCTCAATTGAACCTCCTCCTCTTCCTACAATCATCAGGTCGGGTTTTCTCATATCAAGCTTTCTTACTGCTTCCGATATTGAGTCTTCTGCTCCGCTTCCCTGTACTAAGGCCGGCGCTATTATTATATCGGTGAGAATATTTCTCCTCCTGATATTGGTCACGAGGTCTCTTACAGCGGCTCCTGTAAGCGATGTCACTATTCCCACAGTTTTAGGATTCATCGGAATCGGCTTCTTGAAAGAATCATCGAAAAGCCCTTCTTCTGAAAGCTTCTTCTTAAGTCTTTCAAACTCTTCGTACAGCTTGCCTTTTCCGGTCTCCCTGACATTTTTTATAACTATCTGGCACGTTCCGTCTCTCTTGTAGAAATCTATATATCCTGAAGCCGTTATATTCATTCCGTCTTCTATAATAAAATCTATATCTGGCACATACTGTGCGAATATTATTCCTTTAATTCTGCTTTTATCATCTTTAAGGCTGAGATAAACATGACCGTTTGAATGGTATTTGCAGTTTGAAACCTCTCCTTCTATACTTATATTGTAAAGAAGCACATCGTTGTTTATTACTCTTGAGATGTAATTGTTTACTTCTGAAACTTTAAGAGGTTTTAATTCCATCAGTTGATTCCCAGTCCTCTCACTATTCCTCCGAGTATTCCGTTTATGAATTTGCTTGAATCTGCAGAACCGAATTTCTTAGCCAGTCTCACAGCTTCATTTATCGAAACCTGATGAGGTATATCTTCTATATAAAGTATTTCATAAACTGCTATCCTCATTATTGAAAGGTCTATTTTAGAAATTCTGCTCAGTTTCCATGATTTAGTATTTGCGTCTATTAAAGAATCTATTTCTTCCAGGTTTTCTTTAACTCCCGATATAACAGAATTTATATAGTCGAAGTCCTTTCCTTCAACAGAATCTCCGTCTTCTTCTGCCTGTCTTGCAAATTCAGAATCTTCATCAACAGCCTCTATCTCGCCATCCCAGTCTTTATTCATATCAAGGCTATAAATATACTTCATAGCCGTCTCTCTTGCTGCAGTTCTGCTCAACAGCCATACCCCCTTATCTCACAGCTCTAGGCGTTCCTGCCGAAAATCTGGTAATCTCCATATTCACCTTTTCAACATTCATACCTGTGGAGTTTTCTACAGTTTCTATAACAGACTTCTGTATCTCCTCCGTCATAGTCGGAATATTCACATCCGGAGTCGCCGCTCCGTTAACTGTTAAAACTATTCCGGCTTCATTGAACTTAACATCTACTTTCTGATCTCTGATTCCGTTAAATCTTGAAACTGCGCTCTCTGCAATTCCTCTTACGGCTTCATCAGATATTCTCAGATCTCCTCCCTGCATAGGAGAAATAATCTCTTTAATTCTCTTCTTTCCGCCTGAAAAAAGAATCGGTTTCACAGTGATTAGGAAAATTACAACTCCGACAACAGCTATATAATAGTTTCCGTTTATATTGTCTGCAATGCGCTCCAGATCTTCATCTGAAACTACGCCGAACGGAATAACTATTAAAGCTATTGAAAGAATCATAAGCGCCAGATCAGAAATATAAAGTATTGCTCTGTCGATTAACTTCATATCTTATTCAGCTCCTAATATTCGTCATCCCTGCTGCTTTTTTCAGTTGCAACGCCCTGAACATGCACATTCACTTCTCTTACGTCAAGGCCTGTCATAGATTCTACTTCTCTTTTAACTTTTTCCTGCATATCTGTGCAGATACCAGGTATTTTAGTTCCATAATCAACTATTATGAAAAGATCTATATTAGTTTCTCTTTCTCCAACTTCAACTTTAACACCTTTAGAGAGATTTTTTCTTCCGAGCATCTCTCCAAGACCTCCGACGATTCCGCCGCTCATTCCGGCAACGCCATCTATATCTACTGCAGTTATTCCTGCGATAGTTGCGACAACTTCATCGGCAATCGTAATGCTTCCGTAATTTGAAATTGAATTGTCCATTATAACTCCTCCTTGTCTATAAGGTAAAGTAAAAGCCTATACTTTAAAAGTATAAGCTTATTACTTTTAATCCGATTTATATATTAGGTACTATACTCTTGAAAGATATTCGTTTGTTCTAGTATCCACTTTTATAACATCGCCTATATTAATGAACAGCGGTACAAGCACTGTAGCTCCTGTTTCAAGAGTTGCAGGCTTAGTTGCTCCTGTAGCAGTGTTTCCTTTTGCTCCAGGTTCTGTCTGAGTAACTTCAAGTTCTACGAAGTTAGGCGCCTGAACATCGAAAGCGCTTCCTTTATAGAATCTGATTACTGCTGTGTCATTTTCTTTAAGATACATTATAGCGTCCTCAACTTGTGAGTGCTCTAGAGGTATCTGTTCGTAAGTTTCATTATCCATGAAATAATAAAGCTGTCCATCATTATATAAGTACTGCATTTCTTTAGTCTCTATATGAGCTTTAGGATATCTGTCACTAGGGTTGAAAGAAACCTCCTTAGTTGTTCCTGTTATTATGTTTTTTATCTTTGTTCTAACGAATGCAGCCCCTTTACCAGGTTTTACGTGTTGGAAATCAACTACCTGATATATATCTCCATCCATTTCAAAAGTTATACCTTTTCTAAAATCTCCTGCTGAAATCATTGCATTTCCTCCAATCAATTAAGCATTTCTATATATTATAATAACATAAATAGACTTAAATATTAACTACTTTTTTATAATTATAAGAAAATTCTTTAGTCAATTAATAATAATCATTCACTCTCCCTCTTTCACAGTCATTCGCCCTGTAGTCGGTATAATCGTTATTTTATGGCTTTTTCTGTTAGATAAGTCAAAAAACTCGATTATTCCCGTATTATTAATAATAATATTGCCGTCTGTAAAAGATATACAGTCATTTTTAATATTTGAATCAATAATTATATTATTTTCAAGTATTTTCTCCTTGACTGTTTCTCCTTCTTCATTCACTACACTGTAGCCGTTACGGCTAATCTCGAATTTAAAGGCTTTTCCGGAAATATATTCTTCTTCTTTGTATAAATGCAAATCTCTTAGCATTTCTTCTGCATATTTTTCACTTTCACAGCTGACTTTCATATTCATACCCAAAATTCCTAAACTTATGCATAAAGATAGAATAGAGACCGAAAAAAGAGTTTCCAGAAGTGTGAATCCGGATTCAACTGATGTTTTCATTTTTTCCGTCATAAATCTGCACCTGCATTTCTATTTCCGTAGTAGGCCGTTTTTTCTATCGTGTCTCCTGAAACTTCAAATATTATCTTGATTCCTGAAGCATTTCTGAAAGATTCTCCTTCAGGAACAGGCTCCACTAATATTTCATCTGCTTTATAATATAGAGCTTCTGATGTGAGAATTCCGCTCTCCCTTTCAGTCTTTGAGAAATTCAGACCTTTCAGCATACCTTTCTCTTCATTTATATAGTCTCTTTTACTGTCAGGCACCCCTTCTTTTGTTTTAAGGAGAAACATATTTTTCTTCTTTATATCTTCACTGAAACAGCTGTTTGAAAATACTGCGGATTTCAGTTCAGTCCTCTCTGTAAAATCGACAGCATTGCCATAGTAATTTTCAGTCCTGAGTTCCTCTATTCCGCTCATAGCTTCTATATTCTCTTTGAAAAAATATGAAAAATTCACTATCTCATCTTCTCTGTACATGGCATCTTTACTGTGTTCCGAAAAGTCAATTATTCTGACCGCAAAATTTATAACCGAAATTGAAATCATCGCCGCCGTGCATACCGAAAGCACAGTCTCCAGCAGCCCGAATCCGCCTTCAGTATCTCCTATGCTGTTCACTTCTATATATCTTAAAAAGCCTTCCTCTTCCGGCGCTTTTGAAAAATCAATCTTCACAGCTCTTCTTCTTCCCTTTCTCATGTGATGGCCGCTCATAGAATCAGATGCTTCTCCTTTTCTCATATAGATATAGAAAAATTCAGAACTTTCTTCAGGATCTCTGTAAATTCTGTCAAACTCCAGCTCCTCAATATCTATATTAATTCCTTCATGATAAAGTCTCGTTCTTAAAAATCTCTTTCTGAAACTCTCTCTCAGCATATCTCTTTCAGAATCTGATATTTCTCTTCCCGGCAGATATCCGGTTGTCTCTTTACAGTCATAAAGTATTGACTTTATCTCTCTTTCGACTAGAATTTCTATATCCGTATTCGTATTATGTTTTTTTATTTTATCATTTATATAAGATTTCTTTTGACTGTTTTTTCTATATTTACATTTAAATTTGAAACAGTAAACATGAGTATTGCCATCAAAGACATTAAAACAAGATATTTCTGCATGATTTTCTCCCTTCCTGAACTATTTTAAGATTATAATTACAGTTTTAACTTTTGGAATTTATTTAAAATAAGTTTTTATATTAAAATTGATATTATTAAATAAGCTTTTTAATTCTGAATTCCCTTAGAAGATTTTCATCCATATAGATTTTTATAATATAATGAGATACTTTTTCTGAAATGCAGCCTCTTAACTCCTCTTCATTTTCAAGAATAACTTCCCTTTTAAGCGTTTTTTCTTCTCCGCTCTCTTCAATACGCTTTATAAATTCTCCCTCTTCCGGATTTTCCGAATACAGTATTTCTTCTGTGAGTTCCGATATGTGATTTTCCAGTCTTGAAATTCTGAGATATTCTCTTCTGTGATTCGATATTCTGAATGCGGTATCTGAAATTGGAATCATTAAAATTGAAACGGCAACAATGCTTATAATGATTTCTAGATATGAAAATCCTTTTTCATCCATATAACCACTCCCTGAAACCATTATATCCTATTTAAAATTTTACTCAAGCAAAATAAAAGCCCCGGGATATGAGTTCTGTCTGAACTTTGTAATTATATCTATCATTATATCTAAAAAAGGCTCGAAGATACAGTCAGTCTCCGAACCTTTCAAATCTCTCTTATATTTTCTAAGAACTTCTTCTGATATTTTTCAGCTGCGCCGCTATGAATATTATCATTAAAACAACTATTACAAAGTAGTACCATGAAGAATACATGCCTATTAATTCGTAAGTCTGGCTTGTCAAAGCTTCAAACATGAACTTATAAAAAAATATTACGTATAGATTTATCACAGCGAAAACTATAATCCATAAAGGCTTTGCTCCCCATTTCTCTGCACCAAGAGCAGATTTTCTAATATAAGATATTAATACTGTAGCCAGAAAGAAACCGTAGATAAAAGTCAGCACAAGACTCCTTATAATTAAACCTTTATCCAATCTTTTCACCCCCGCCTCTATATTTTTAATAAAAAAACTTTAATCTGAATAACTGAATATTCTATTAATCAGTAAAAAATGTATAACATTAAAACAAATTTAATAAATTATAATATCATTTTCTATAAACTTTCTTCTAATCTTATTATATACTCAAAAAAAAAAAAAAAAAAACAAGTACTTACTTTTTAGTCGGTATATTAATGCTGTATTCAGATTTTCTTTTATATAATAAAACTATATAATAAATCTCAGCTTTTATATTTTTTATTTATGCAATTTTAAGATATCATCACTTATTATATTTAAGAGTCCTTAATCAGTCAATCTATTTTATTCGAGTTGAAGAAAATTATTATAACGAATATAATTAATACGTATGTGAAAATTTATGGAGGTTGGAAATTGGATAGAAAACTTAATACTCGAGATATAACTAAAGGCTTTATATATACTCTCCTAGGAGGAATATTCTGGGGTTTTTCCGGAGCATGCGGACAGTATCTGTTCACAAATTACGATTTAGATGCCAAATACCTCATGATAGTCAGGACTTTCGGAGCCGGAACTGTAATACTGCTTCTGAACTTTCTCACACAGAAAGAGAAAGCCTTCGAAATACTGAAAGACAGAAAAGATGTCTTCGAACTCATAATGTTCTCAATTTTCGGACTGCTTTTCTGCCAGTATTCGTATCTCGAAGCAATAAATCATTCCAATGCCGGAACTGCAACTGTGCTCGAATATCTTGCACCTGTTCTTATAATAATCTATGTGTGTCTGAGATTCCTAAGACTGCCTAAAGTCAGCGAACTCATATCTATAATTCTTGCTACTGCGGGAACATTCATTCTCGCAACTCATGGAGATATAAACAATATGGTTCTGTCTGAAAAAGGACTTATGTGGGGACTTCTTGCGGCTGTTGGAATGGCTCTTTACACGATGATTCCTGTGAGAATTATAAAGAAACACGGAAGCATGAACGTTCTCGGTTTTGGACTGCTCATTGCAGGTGTTGTAATATTCTTTCTTTCAAAAGGCTGGAAGATGGAGCTTGGTCTCGATATGAAAGGATATATCATCATGAGCGTAATGGTGCTGGTCGGAACTATAATGGCGTTCTCTCTTTATCTTCAGGGCGTGGGATATCTCGGAGGAGTCAAAGCCAGCATGGTTGCCAGTGTCGAACCGGTTGCCGCTACAGTTTTCGCAGTCATATGGCTCGGATCATCGTTTCACTATATGGATATAATCGGATTCATATGTATTATAGCGACAGTATTCATACTGGCAAAGAGTGATTAAAAAATTATTTAAAGAAAAAAAGAGTTCTGATTTCTCAGGGCTCTTTTTTTCATTCTTATATTAAAAAATAAATACGTATTCCCTTTTAAAACCATTCTGATATAATTGAGATATAAGATGAATAGAAGATTTTAAGCAGAAAATATATGTGATATTAATCAAAATAATATCATTCTCATCTGAAAAATGTATCCAGGTAAAATCAACGGATACAGAGATTTTGAAAATGATAATCGCAAAAATGGAGGAAAAAGAGCGAAAAAAGGCGGCTCGTCTGAAAACCGGGTTTACAGCCCAGTGATATCAATGGCTGCAGAGGACAGGGTTTAAGAAACATTTCCCCGCAAGGGGACGGAAACATTTATCTTTTTACATTCGTTGTGAAATTTGTTGTTTAAGAAACATTTCCCCGCAAGGGGACGGAAACTAGTATACCTCTATTTTTGTATTAACTGTATTTGTCGTTTAAGAAACATTTCCCCGTAAGGGGGCATAATAAAAAAAGCCGCAGGATTTATTTTCCTGCGGCTTTTATCTATTAGTTTAAAGCTCTGCTGTTCAATTAAATTTTAATTTTCAGCTCTACCCTACCTGAATTATTTTATCTGAGATTCTTTCTGCCTGGGCTATATTATGTGTGACCATAAGTATTGTGTTCTTTTTAGAAAGCTCTACTATCAGATTTTCTATATTCTGAGTATTGGCCGGATCTAGAGACGCGCATGGCTCGTCCAGGAGAATCACGTCCGGACTGCATGCGAGCGCTCTTCCTATACAGAGTCTCTGCATCTGTCCTCCGGATAAAGACATAGCGTGAGATTTCAGTTTGTTTGAAACTTCTTCATACAATCCGACCATCTCAAGAATCTCTTTAACTCTTTTATCTTTCTTTTTCACACCGTAATAGTTTAAAACGTATTTTAAATTCTTTTCAATCGACATCGGAAACGGCTTAGAATCCTGAAAAACTGTGCATATTCTGTGTCTGAGCTCACTCAGACTGTAGTCTTCAGTGTTTTTTCCATTCAGAAGAATTTCACCTTCGTATCTTCCGCCCTTTTCGCATATGAATCTGTTTATGCAGTTGAGCAGAGTCGATTTTCCTCCTCCTGAAGGTCCTATGAAAGAAACTATCTCATTTTCTTCAATGTCGAAACTCAGATTTTTTATAACATGATTGTCGCCGTAATAGGCATTAAGATTATTTATTTTCAGCATTTTTCTTCCTCCAGTCTCTGCTCATTAAAAAAGCTGCTGAATTTATTATAATCAGCAGAATTATCAGAACGAAAGCCGTTCCGTACGCTTTCTCAACTGAAATTCCCTGACTTAAAAGCATATGAAGGTGGAACGGAAGCATCATTACGGGATCTGTGAGACTCTTCGGAACTTTTGCAAAGAGAACAGCTCCCGTCAGAATTACAGGCGCAGTCGCTCCCACTGCATAGCTTCCTCCGAGTATAACTGTTGACCCTATGCTCCTTGCGGCTTCAGGCAGAATCATCCTCATAACCATATAGCCGTCTGAAACTCCAAGTCCTCTCGAATCCTGAATAAACTGGCTGTCTATATCGCAGAGTATCTTCTCTGTATTTATCTCTATAAACGGATATATCATCACTGCCAGAGTCATACTTGCCGTAATCAGAGATCTGTTTATTCCGAACATCACTATGAAAACTCCGTATCCGAAAAGAGCGAATATTATAGAAGGAAGACCTGCGAGTATTCTGTTCACGAAAACTATGAAATCTTTAAGCCTC
Organism: Bacillota bacterium; assembly: GCA_023420895.1. GTDB lineage: Bacteria > Bacillota > Clostridia > Tissierellales > Gottschalkiaceae > Andreesenia. The sequence continues at coordinate 40,107 of JAEZUY010000020.1, forward strand.
TTCCATCTGTTAAAAAACACATTGAAGACTGCAGTAGAAACTGCAAGTGCTGAAGATATTGCCATAGCTATTATCATCGCCAGAAGCGAACCTGCTATTGCCGGAAATATTCCTCCCTCAGTTCCCTGAGGAATTCCTTCAGGCACTCCCGTTATGAATTCTATACTTATCTCTCCTATACCTTTTATAACAACGTATCCGAATATAAATGCAATTGCTGAAAGACATAATAGAAACATAAGACCTATAAGTATTTTAGTTATTATATCTTTAGTTTTCATTTTTCAGCCCCCTGTCTCTTAAAAACTGTATCAGGAGATTAACTGCAGTTATCACTATTAAAAGCACGAATCCTGCTGAGAAAAGTGCTGAATAATGAATACTTCCGACTTCAGCCATTCCCATCTCAAGTGCAATGAGTCCGGGAATAGTCTCAGCTTTTCCGAGAAGCTTCGGAAACAGAGGAGCATTTCCGACTACCATCATAATAGCCATAGTTTCTCCTATAACCCTTGAAAATGCGAGTATGACACCTATTCCCACCGGTTTTAGAAGCTCTTTTGCCGCGACATTTCTTATAAAATACTCTTTTGATATACCTAAGAACAGAGAGTCTCTCATATGATTCTTCCTTATTATCTCAGCTGATTCTGCTACTGCTGAAAGTATGAACGGTATTATCATCATCGAAACTACTATTCCCCCAGCAAGAACCGATTCTCCGGTTGCCATATTAAATCCTTTTTCAATAAGCTTCACTACTACTGTAAGACCTATGAATCCCATAACTATTGACGGAACTCCTGCAAGTATTCCTACAGTTCTCAGAAGAATATCTTTCAGTCTCTGAGGACAGTAGAAACTTATAAATAGCGCTGTTCCGACACTGACAGGAAGCGCAATGATTATCGCAATCACAAATATATAAAGAGAAGCTGTAATCATATTGAAAATTGAAAAGCTTCCGTTTTTTGAAAGAGGACTCCACTTCCCGGGCTTCAAAAGACTTATTATTCCCTTTTCAGAAAGAAAAGGCCAGCTCTCAATGAATATGAATACTATTACAGACAGAAGCGCAATAACAGACAAGAGCGCAGCCAATGCCGCCGTTATTTTAACAGCCCTGTATTCTTTCAAAATATCATTTCCTTTCTGTTATTTTTTATCCTGTGTTCTAGATGTTTTTTCCTAAAATATCTACCATCATATCAATTCCTGCAATATGTAAAACAGACCCTTAGAAAATCTAAGAGTCTGTTCAGTATAGTAAATAAATATATTCTAGAATCTATTTGTCAACAGGTACAAATCCCATTTCTTTTATAATCGCTTTACCTTTTTCAGACATAACATAGTCAAGGAATGCCTGTTCAGACTCAGTAGGCTCTCCTGATCTCATAACTATAAGCGGTCTTGATATTATATATTCTCCGCTCACTATGTTTTCTTCTGTAGGTTCAACACCGTCAACATTCATAGGTTTAAGCTTTCCTTCGTTCTGGTTAACCATTCCGTATGAAGCATATCCTATAGCGTTAGGATTTTCGATTATTTTAGTAACTAGAGCTCCCATTGAAGGCGCCTGAATAGCGTTTTCTGAAACTTCAGTGTCTCCCATTATTTTCTTTTGGAATACTTCGTGAGCTCCTCCAGAAAGGTCTCTTGTAACTACAACTATATCTTCTTGCGGAAGTGATGAATCTATATCACTCCATTTTTTGAATTCTCCAGAGAATATCTTAACTATTTCATCTTGAGTAAGGTTATTGTTCTTAAGTTCTATTATAGGGTTTTCCGGGTTAACTGAAACTGTAAGAGCATCTATTCCCAGCTTGTATTCCTTAAGATCTTTAATTTTCTCTTTTTCTTCGTCTTTGATTTCTCTTGCAAGCATTCCGAAGTCAGAAGTTCCGTCTATTACAGATTTAGCCCCTGCTCCAGATCCTCCTGATGATACGAATATAGATATATTCTCTTCAGGCATATCAGGATTCACATTATTCCACTTTTCATACTCTTCTATGAATTCAGTAGATATTGCTGAAATCACCGGTGCAAGAGTAGATGAACCGTTGAATGTGAACTGAGCATTGAATTCGCTGCTCTTGTCAGAATCTTCTTTCTTCTCTTCTTTGTCAGCAGGTTCTTTATCTTCTTGAGACTCAGTGTCTGCTGACTGTTCAGTCGCTTCTTTCTCTTGAGTGTCAGCTGTTTCCTGTCCTCCGCCCTGGCATCCTGTGAATACCATAGCCGCTAGAAGTGCAGCTGAAACCGATTTAACAAATTTTCTTTTCATTACTCTACCTCCATTTTTTATGTAATAAAAATCCCTCGTACTCACTAGTTTAGCACAATTAGAGGGATTTATATATTGTTAATCAATAGGATAACATTATCTATTTATATTTATCTATAGATATTCTTTATATTTTTTACGATCTCGCTCTTTTCATTTGATCCATGAGTTCTAGCATTAATTTATAAACGCTATCTATTTCATTCGATATATATTCAATTTCTTTTAATTTATCTTTATATTTTGTTTTGTCTATATATCTATTCTCTTCTTCAGACTCTTCATTTAAAAAGTCATTTTCTAAATATGAATCATAAATTTGTGCGTAAAGTTCATAACTTAATTCATATTTAATTTTTAATAAATCTGTGAGTAATCCTATTCCACTAAATAATTTTTTGAAACTTTCTTCTTCATAAGGACTGAGTAATCCTTCACCCTTAGACTCCATTAATTCTTCTTCTAATTTTGGTATTTTTTTACTAAATATCTCTAGTTTTTTTAACTTTTCATTAGAAACTTCTATTTGTGATAAATACTCTGCCTCTTCAGAACTATATTTTGATAAATATTCTTCTTTTATTTCTTCATACTCTAAATTTGAAGAAATCGAATTTAATATATCGTAATATTTTTTGCATTTATTCATTAAATCCATATACAATAGGGCTGGAATCGGCATTTTTTTTGTGTTTAAAAAGTTCCTGTATATTAGGACTTAAACTATCATAGTATCTTCTCATATTACTGTCAAAACCATTTGGAAAACCGCTGGATGATTTTCGTTCTCTAGAATTTTTATATATAAATAGACACATTATACTAGAAGCTTCAAGTCTAGTTATAGGTTCATCCGGTCGGAAGTATCCATTATATGCACCTTCATCTATCTTTCCATATTCCCAGTTAATATCTTCTGTATAAACAAAGTGTTTTACCAAGCTCCCTATATAATGACTTGCCCAATGCCCATCTGAAATATCATTATACTGAGCAGGAGCAAAACTTGAAAAAGTCCTTAAATCTGGATACAAATAATTGTAAGTTCTATATAGCATAGCCATAAATTCTGCTCTTGTAACTAATCCTTCAGGATTAAAATTTCCATCAGCATAACCTTTGAGTATATTTACACTTGCAAGTTTTCCAACTTTCCAATTGCTCCATCTGTCTGGATTCATATCTTTAAACTGATAAAAACCTGTGTCAACAGGATAAATTCCAAATTCCCATCCTAAATATTCAGATAATGCTGACGCAGCTTCTTCTCTAGTTAGAGGATTATTAGGTTTAAAAGTTTTATCAGGATATCCTCTAAAGATATAAACTTCTGGTGATGCATGAATATTGTATAAACATAAATTATATACGTAAGGATAAGCCCAATAACCTCCTGAAAGATCTGTAAAATCATTAGGATCATAATAATACGATGGGTTAAAAGGATCTGCCATAACAGAAGTTGTCGTACCTATTAACATCATAAATGCACTTATAATTGCGATAATTCTTTTCATAAGCATTCTCCCTTGTATTTTATTAATTTTTTCAAAGTAATTATATATTATTTATTGAAAAAAATAAACAAAAATATTAATTTTTCAAAAATAATTTTAATCATATAGAATCTGTAAATAAATTAATATTATTGACTTATTTATAGAATTAATTTTGAACTGTTTTATATTCTCAGCATTTTAAAATACTAAATAATTAAACCGGCTTAAATACTTAATAAGTATAAATTATTAATATAGAGAACATTGTGTTATTATAATGGTATAATAATCATAATAATATGCATATTAATCAAAGGAAGTGATTCTATGTGGGAAAAAGATATCCAGAAAATTCTTGAAGGGCTGAATGAAGAGCAGACTGAAGCTGTAAAGACTACTGAAGGTCCGCTTGTAATATTTGCGGGACCTGGTTCAGGAAAGACTCATGTTCTAGTTAAAAGAGCCGCTTATATGATAGAGAACCGCATTGACCCGGAAAATATTCTTCTCTTCACATTTACCAAGAAAGCCGCAAATGAACTGAAAGAAAGAGTGATTAAAGAAGCCGGAAGTCTTGGAGAATACATAGAAGTCGGAACTTATCACAGTTTCTGCGCAAAAATGCTTAGAAAATATTCTAAATACACAGATTACAATCAGTCATTCACAATCTATGATACAACAGACAGAAAATATATGCTTGAAGAAGTGATAGATAACCCGTCAGCAGATTTTTATGAAATATCTGACTATATTTCAAAAATGAAAGGAAGATATAAAACTCCTGACGAAGCTGAACAGTATGAATGGGTTATATCTAATTTCAAATACAGAAACTGCAATGAATACTATAGAAAATATCAGGAACTCCTTGTCTCAAGCAATGCTATGGATTTTGACGACTTAATATTCAATTTTGTAAAACTTCTTGAAAACAATCCTGAAATAAGAAAAGAAATAAAAGAAAAATATAAATATATAATGGCTGATGAAGCTCATGACAGTTCAGTTCTCGATTTAAGACTAATATTCATGCTTACAGATGCAGATTCAAATATCTGTCTGATTTTGGACGACGACCAGTCTATATATCAGTTCAGAGGTTCTAATATGAAAGCGACTGCCAACTTTTTAAAATATTATAAAAACAGAAAAACTGTAACTCTGTCTACAAACTACAGGAGCACGAAAAATATAGTTGCCGGAGCGAAAGCTCTTATTTCTAATAATTCAGAGCATATAAAAAAATCTCTTAAGTCCAACAGAAACAAAGGAACCGATATATTCTGTCTTACTGCCGATACTATGAACGATGAAAATGAGGGAATCGTTAAAATAATAAAGAAACTGACCTCGTCAGGAAGGTATCAGCGCAAGGATATAGGTGTTCTATACAGATGTCATTATCTTGGTGAAGTGTTAGAAGAAGCGCTTATAAAGAACGGAATTCCTGTCTATACCAAGGGAAAAATGAATTTCTTTGAAAGAGCAGAAATTAAAGATCTTCTTTCCTATGTCATATCTGCACAGAATCCCAAAGATGTTCTGAATGTAAAAAGATCTATTCTCTGGTCTGTAGGAGGAATAGGTGTAAAAACTGTAAAGCTGATTGAAATGGATATCCTGGACAATGACACAGATATACTGAGTTTAAGCGATGACCTCAATATAAGAGCAAAGGAAGGACTTATCAAATATCAGAGTCTCGTTCAGAATCTGAGAACGATGATAAATAAATACACTGCTCCAAGAGAGCTTTTAGAATATCTCATCAGTGAACTGGATTTCAAAAGCTATATCGAGAAAGGATATGGGAACTACGAAGACTCCAACATATCAAGCCGTTTAAAGAGCATAGATGAGCTGCTGGATTTTTCTGAAAACTATGAAAATATTGAGGAATTTATGGAAGGAGTTCTCAGCTCAAGCAATGCTGAAGATTCAAGAGAATCGAAAAACGAAGTCAATCTTATGACTATGCACGGCGCAAAAGGTCTTGAGTTTCCTGTGGTAATACTTCCTGAAGTAATGAAGGGAACCGTTCCTCATTATAAATCGGAAACTCCGGAAAAGATTGAAGAAGAAAGACGTCTTTTTTATGTTGCTATGACCAGAGCCGAAGACGTTTTAATAATAATCCGTCCTCTTTTCAAAAACTATAGAAAAACGTATCAGTCGCAATTTGTCAGCGAACTTATCATCAATGCTCCTGAAGCGGTGAAGAGTCTTTCAGATATGGGAGATATTTTCTGATAAAAGATTATTTAAAGTTCAAAAGCGGTATATATTAACTAAATTAATAATTATGGGGGAATTAATATGAGTTTTACAGAAAATGAAATAGTGGAATTTTTTCAAATGAACAATATTGAGCCGAATGTTTTAGTCAGCAACAATGAAAGAATTATTCTGTCGACAGATTTGGGACTTCCAGATTACGATTTGAATTTCAAGATAAGTCTGACTTATAATTATGCTCTAAACAGCGCTCAGGCCAGCACTGTAGGATTTATGCATTATTCAAGCGGTGTCGATATGATGAGTCTTTACGATGCTATAATAAATATAAATAACAGATGCGGCGCTCCTAAATTCTCTCTGGACCAGGAGAGATGCGAAGTGACTATAACTTTGCACTCAGAACGTATAGATTCTCTTATAGTGCTTCATCAGATGATATTCCTTCTTGCAGCTTCCGCTGGTGAAGAATATCCGGTTCTTGCGAATATCATAAACTCCTCCGAGTCATAATGACTCGAGGAGTTTTATAATTTTCTTATATCATATTCTTCCTGGTCTTCATATCTGTAAGAAGCTTGAATTCTTCTCATATATACATCTCTGTCGTCAATATCATCTGTCAGGGCTCTTTTTTACTTAATATCTCTTCATTTTTCAATTTAAACACCCTTGCGCTCTTTTTAATTATTATAACACCGACAAAACATTTGTTTTTTTCTTAATTATGAAAAAAGCCCTCTGTATCAGAATCAGAGGGCTGTATAAAACTATTTAGAAAGCATTTCTTTCAGTTTGTCATAACAGAAATCTTCTACAGACTGTCCTTCTATTTTAACTGAACCGTCTCCGTAAAGATCAACCATAACACGGAAGAAATTAATTATAAGCTTATCGTCCACTATATAATAAGTGTCAAGATGAAGCGGTGCGAAGTAAACTGTAACTTCCTCTTCTTCTATGTCAGACACTTCTTCATTAAGTTTGTCCACAAGTCCGTTGAGATTCAGAACTTTTATAGGCTGAGCCATTGCGTCTGTAAGTCCCAGATCTTCCATCATCCACATATTGTTGTTCCAGAATCTTCTTTCAGGCTTAGTAGCAACTGAAAGAGGCTCAGCATTCTGTATTGCTGAAAGAACTTTACGCACAGATTCCTCGTTAAATTCTTCTGATGCTTTAAATGCCGCCTGCATTGAATCCATTTTCGCAACGTCTACGAAGAATGATTCCGGCACTTTGTCTTTTTCGCTAACTGACGACCAGTAGTAAAGCATTGATTCTACCGGTTCAAGATTTACATTGATATGTTTTAACATTTCTACTCCTCCTGTTATAAGTCTTTAAAGACTGCAATTATGCATATTTTTATTTATAAGAAAGCTCCGAAAGTCAGAGCAGTCTTTCTTAAATTTTCAGATTTTTATTTTTTATTTAATGTTTTCTTCTGTTTTAAGCAGTTTTTCTAAAATTACTGCTTTTCAAGAATCTCTATTATCTTCTCTTCAATTCCGTCTTTGTTTATTTCTCTTTCGAGCCATATTTCTTCAGAAAGAAGAGCCTGATTTATAAGCATTCCTATTCCGCTTATAGTCTGATGCCCTCTGCTTTCTGCCTGTTTCAGAAACTCTGTTTTAAGCGGTTTATATATTATATCGGCCACCGCACAGTTCTGATTTAAAACTGAAACGTCAAACGGAACTTTATCAGTGTCAGGATACATCCCCACTGATGTTGTATTAACTGCCAAATCATATTTTTCATATTCTCCGGCAGTCGTGTTTATCTCAACATCTTTGAAATGATTTTTCGCTTCGGTTTTTATTTTTAAAGCTTTTTCTTCAGTTCTGTTTAGGATTGTTATGCTCTTAGCGCCTTCTTTAGCCAGAAGCATTATAATTCCTCTGGCCGCTCCTCCGGCTCCAATAACTAGAACGTCTTTTCCTGAAGGCTCAAATTCATTCTGTCTCAAGAGCTCTATAAATCCTCTCCCGTCTGTATTATAGCCTATCAGTTTTCCATCGTCATTTTTTACAGTATTGACAGCTCCTAAAATCTCAGCTTCATCATCCAGTCCGTCGAGATATTCAATTATATCGACTTTATGAGGAATCGTAACATTGAATCCTCTCACGCCTATTGTTTTCATCCCGTCAACAGCTTCTTTCAGCTCATCTTTTTTAACTTCAAAAGCGAGATAAACTCCATTTTCATCATTATTCTCATAACTTAAATTGTGTATATCGGGTGAAAGGCTTCTTTCAACCGGATCTCCAATTAAACCGTAAAGAGATGTTTTATAATTTATCTTCAATCTCTCGTTCTCCTTTCTTCGGATAGTATAAGGAAACAGATATCTGTTCACCACAAGACTCACAGCTATTCCTATAGCTGTCTCCACTGTTCTTTCGAAAGCGTAGTAATAAGGCGCTTTCACCTCCCAGCTGTACTGGAAGTTTATCATGAGAAGCACATAGACAACGCATGCAAGCGCTGCAGAACTGTTCTCATGAATAAGATTGAAAATGTAGATCAGAAGTATTATTCCAGCTACAGTTATCAGCTCAAATGAAAGAAAGAAGTAGAATTCCTGGGTGAGTTTCAGAAATATTCCTCCAAGCGTGCCTCCTATAACAGTCCCTATAAGTCTGGATCTTGAGGCATTATAGGAATTCCATATAGTATCCTTTGTGCAAATTATTGCGGCAATACAGGCATATATAGGATACGGTTTTCTCAAAAATCTGTATATCAGAAGACATATCAGAACTGAAAGAGCCGTTTTCAGATTTCTCATTCCCGGTTTCGGGATTCCAAATTCTCCAATCCTCATACGAGCCACAACCTTTATATATTTCTAGCGTTTTACTCCATACTCTCAGTATTTTCGTCATCATCTGTTTTATCTGTTTTATTTTTTCTCTTGTATATCTGTCTATTGTCGAGAGTCCATATTCTAGGACTGAACTCTCCCGGCTTAAGTTCTTTTAATGCCTTGTCCATATCGTAAAGTCTGGCGTCTATTATATCGAGATAGTGAAGCAGTTCAGCCTCAGGTATCATCGGAAACTTGGGACTTCCATAATCAGGATAGTAGTGATGGGAAAGAATCATATGCTGAATCAGCATAGATATTTCTTCATCTATTCCAAGTTTTATTCCCATTCTGTCTATATCTTTTATTCCCTGTATAATATGTCCGAGAAGTTTCCCTTCTGTCGTATATTCGCTCACTATTCCAAGTTCATTAGAATCCATCTCTTCAATCTTTGCAAGGTCATGAAGAATCACTCCCGAATAAACGTAATCTGAATCGAGACTGTCATAGACTTCTAACAGCTTCTCTCCAGATTTAAGCATTCTCAGTATGTGATAGAGAAGTCCCGCTCTTATAGCATGGTGATTCTCCTTTGCCGCAGGATAATATAGAAGCTTCTCTTCTTTTGATTCTACCATTGCCATAGTCAGTCTCTTTATATCGTCATTCTTCATATCTCTTATATAGCTTTTTACAGTTTCAAGCATTTCAGAACCTCTAAAAGGAGCTGAACGGACGTAATCATCAAGAGACACGTCGTCTGTCTCTTCGACTTTTCTGATTTTATGAACTTTGAACTGCTTCATATCTTTCCATACAGTCACTTCTCCTCTTATTTTTACAAAATCATTGGCCGCAAAGCCTTCTCCTTTTTCAGCTTCCCAGATTTTCGTATTTATAGAACCAGTATTGTCTATCACTGTTAAATCATAAAATATCTTGCCGTTAGTAGAAGTTCTCTTCTCCATATTTCTGATTATAAAAAAACCGTCAACCTTGTCTCCAGGTTCAAACTCATCAATCTTTTTTTCTACAATACTCATAATCTTCCTTTCCCGTCCGGTATTACTGTTCGTCTTCGTCAAGCTTCTTTCTCAGAATATCCCATTTCTGAACCGGAGCGTCTACTTTCATAGTGATTTTCTCTTTTGCTCTGTTTGCAACTTCTGTAGGTTCTCCTTTTTCATTCCACATTTCTCCTACAGTCTGAGTTAAATACTCTTTTCTAGGGCCGAATATTTCTAATTCGTCTCCCTTGAAGATTCTGTTTCTCTGCTCTATAAGAGCTGTTCCAGTCTCTTCATCATAATCTAAAACTACTCCCATGAATTCATAAGTTCTTATATATGAAGTTGAGCCGTAAAGCTGCTCTTCTCCGCCCGGCTTTGAAAAATAGAATCCTGTTGTGAAATCTCTGTATGAGCATTTCATTATTTCTTCCATAAAGTAAGGCGAAGGAGTGTAGTTTTCGAGATTGTCTATATTTTCATAATATTCATCTATAGCCATTCTGTAAGATCTTATTACAGTTGCAACGTAATAAGGGCTCTTCATTCTTCCTTCTATCTTGAAGCTGTAAACTCCTGCTTCATCAAGCTCTCTTATATGTTCTATCATGCATAAGTCTTTAGAGTTGAATATATAAGTTCCAGTATCTCCCTCTATAACAGGATAGTATTCTCCTGGTCTTTTTTCCTCTACAAGATTGTATTTCCATCTGCATGACTGAGCGCATGAACCTCTGTTTGCATCTCTTCCTGTCATATAGTTGCTTAAAAGACATCTTCCGGAATAAGATATGCACATCGCTCCGTGAACGAAAGCCTCTATTTCAAGGTCTTCATCAGTATTCTCTCTTATATTCTTTATCTCTTCAAGAGAAAGCTCTCTTGCTAAGACTACTCTTTTAACTCCCATTTTATGCCAGAAATTGGCTGTCTGATGGTTAGTAGTATTCGCCTGAGTGCTCAGGTGAATTTCCATATCCGGAACAGTTTCTTTCACTATTGTGAAAACTCCCGGATCCGAAACGATAACTGCATCTATTCCTGCTTTCTCAAGTTTAAGAAGATACTCTTCAAGACCTTCTAAATCTCCGTCGTGCGGAATTATATTGAGAGTTACATATACTTTCTTTCCTCTCTCATGCGCATAATCTGCACCTTCTTTTATATCTTCCATAGTGAAGTTCTTCGCAAAAGTTCTCAGTCCGAATTCTTCACCTCCAAGATATACTGCATCTGCACCATATGTTATTGCTATTTTAAGTTTCTCTAAATCTCCTGCCGGAGCTAGTAATTCAACTTTTCTTCTCACTTTTTTACCCCCTAATATATGAAACCGAAACTCCGTCTCCTATGGGAATTATGCTGGTTTCAAAATCCTCTCTGTCTGAAATATATTCAAGATACGATCTCATTCTCTTGACTATAGTCTTCTTTCTCTTGTTAACAAGCTGGTCTGATGCGACCATCCCCTTATAGAGAACATTGTCTGATATTATAATGCCTTCTTCATTGAGATTCTCTATAATATAGTCAAGAAATTTCTCATACTGAGCTTTGGCTCCGTCGATAAACACTATGTCGACTTTTTCGCCGAAATTCTTCAGTATATCTTCCGCATCTCCTTCTAAGAGTTCTATTCTGTCGCTGAAGCCTTTTTCTTCTATATTTTTCTTCGCAAGCTCTATCATCTGTTCATTTCTCTCTATTGTATAGACTTTTCCGCCCTCCGGCATAACTGATGCCATTACCATGGCTGAATAGCCTATTGCTGTTCCGACTTCTAAAATCTTCATCGGTTTTTTTATGCTTATAAGAACTTTTAAGAGCTGTTTCACTTCGGGCTGGATTATAGGAACATAGTTCTCTTCTCCATAAACTCTTATATCTTTAAGATTCTCTTCGTCTTTAACAAGACTTCTTATATAATCGACTATATATTCCTGATTAATATTGCTCAAATCAATTATTCCTTTCGTACAGTCTAATCTATCTTAAACTTTAATTTTATACCATAGTTATATTTTAACATAAAAAAGGGGATGACTGGCATCCCCTCTGAATTTCATATCTTAAATCTGCATTTTACAGATATTTATTCAAACTTTATATTATTCTCTATCCTGTTTCATCCGAAAAGTTTTCGGCGTTTATCTATTCTGTCTGCTGCTGCGGAGCAGTTTCTGTAATTTCTCCGCCTTCGTTCTGAATCTTTTTCTGAACTTCTAAATGCTCTTCGAATGTTGAAGAGAATACATGAGTTCCGTCGCCTTTAGCTATGAAGAACATATAGTCCACATCAGCCGGATGTACAGCCGCTTCAAGAGATTTGACTCCTGGAGATGCTATTGGCGCCGGCGGAAGTCCTCCATTCTGGTATGTGTTGTAAGGCGAGTCAATCTCTATATCTGAAAGAGACAAAACCGGTTTTCTTTCACCTATTATATACTGCACTGATGCACATGACTGAAGATACATATCGTCTTTCAGCCTGTTCTGAAAAACTGCGCTTATCAGCGGTCTGTCAGAATCAACCTGTGCTTCTCTCTCTACCAGCGAGGCAAGAGTAACTATCTCATTTATATTCAGACCTTCTTTCTCTCCTGCTTTCTGAATCTCATCTGTAAAATGAGTATTGAAATTGTCGAGCATAAGTCTGATTATAGCATCAGGATTTTTAATATCCTCTTCTGTAAGATAGTATGTTGCAGGATAAAGATAACCTTCCAGACTGTATCCTTCCGGAACATCTTTAAGGAACGGATAGTCTGAAACGTATTTAGACGGGTCCTTAGTCAGCGCTATGAACTCATCTGTTTTCTCCATATTCAGACCTTTCAGAATTTCGGCCATCTGTGTTATCTCGCTTCCTTCTGGAACGACAAATTTCAGATCTCCTGTCTGTTCTCCCGATGTTATCTTGTCAATAATCTCATTCATATCCATCGACCTTGCAAGATCGTAAGTTCCTGTACCGAAGTCAGTTCCTACGCCTTTCACCTTAGTCATCAGTCTGAAAACTGTTCTGTTCTTTATAAGCCCTTTATCATATAGAATTTCTCCAATGTCTTCCGTTGTCGAACTGTGAGGAATGCTCACTCTCACAGCGTCATCATCAGATTTAGCCACAGGTTTTAAACTCGTATATAAAATAAAGGCTACTAATGCTGCTCCTATTATAAGAGTTGCAAATAATATTTTTATTGCTCTCGTCACCACATCACATCCTTGTTTCCGCTAGACCTCCATTATTATAGGGAGTATCATCGGATTTCTTTTTATTTTTTCATATAGGAAATCTTTCAGAGAATCTCTCACTTTATATTTAAGAGTTGCCCAGTCTTTTATATTATTGTCTTCACAAGACTCAAGCGTTCTCTTAACTACTTCTCTGGCTTCTCCCATTAAATCCTCAGACTCTCTTACATAAACAAAGCCTCTTGAAACTATATCAGGTCCGGAAATAACTGATCCGTCTTCTCTGCTTATAGTAACTACTACTACTATAAGTCCGTCTTCCGAAAGATGCTTTCTGTCTCTGAGAACTATGTTTCCAACGTCTCCAACTCCGAGACCGTCTACTAGCACCTGTCCTGACTGAACTTCTCCCACTATCTGTCCTTTTTCCTGAGTAAGTTCTAAAACTTTTCCGTTTTCCATAAGGAATACATTCTCCTTAGGCATTCCCATATTATAAGCAAGTTCAGCATGCTTTTTAATATGTCTGTATTCACCGTGAACCGGTATGAAATACTTAGGCTTTACAAGAGAGTGTATAAGTTTAAGCTCCTCCTTGCGTGCGTGTCCAGACACGTGAATATCGGCAAGTGATTCATATATAACTCTTGCTCCTCTCTTAAGAAGCTTATCTATAACCTTCGAAACTGTCTTTTCGTTTCCAGGTATAGGAGTCGCCGATAATATTACTATATCGTTAGGCTGGAGCGATATTTTTCTGTGTTCCGATGCCGCAATTCTGCTCAGCGCCGACATAGGCTCGCCCTGACTTCCCGTCGTTATTATTGTAACCTTGTCGTCACTGTAATTATTCAGTTCGTTGATATCTATCAGTGTATCTTCCGGCATATCAAGATACCCTAAATTTTTCGCTACAGATACAACGTTAACCATGCTTCTTCCCGAAACTGCGACTTTCCTTCCAACTTTCACAGATGCATTTATTATCTGCTGAATTCTGTGAACATTCGATGCGAAAGTTGCTACTATTATTCTCTGCTTAGCCGTCATGAATATCTCATCGAAAGCTTTACCAACGAATCTCTCGGACATCGTATATCCTTCTCTCTCTACGTTGGTGCTGTCGGCCATCAGAGCAAGCACCCCTTCCTCTCCGAATTTTGCAAGTCTGTAGAAGTCTGTAGTCTTTCCTGAAATCGGTGTGAAGTCTATCTTGAAGTCTCCTGTATGGATTATTCTTCCCTGTGGAGTATTTACCGATATAGCAACCGAATCCGGAATACTGTGGCATGTTCTTATGAATTCCACTTCGAATACTCCTAGCTTAAGCTTGTCATCAACAGTGGCTTCTTTCAGAAATTCGCTTGAAATCTCGTGCTCTTTGAGCTTATTTTCTAAAAGTCCAAGCGTAAGCTTCGTACCGTAAACAGGAGTGCTTATCTTTTTAAGAAGATAAGGTATTGCTCCAATATGGTCTTCGTGACCGTGTGTCAGTAATATACCTCTCAGTTTGTGCTTGTTTTTGATTAAATACGTTATGTCCGGAATAACTATATCTATTCCAAGCATTTCGTCTTCCGGGAAAGTAAGACCGCAGTCGATAACTACGATATCGTCTCCGCACTCGATAAGGGTCATATTCTTTCCTATTTCTTCAAGACCTCCGAGAGGAACTATTCTGACTTCCTGTTTCTTCTTCGCCATTTTTTTCCTCCTTTTATTAAATTTTTGCCGAAATCTATATATCTCAATCCTCTAATAGGAATGGATTCTAAACAATGAAAAAAGTAAATCTCTACATAGAGATTTACTTTTTACAATCTTTGCAATAGCCAAAAAACTGTAAGTTATGGTCTACTATTTCAAATTCCTCTTCTTTTTCAATCTCATCTTCAAGATTGTCTAAAAGATCGAGCTTAACTTCCAAAACTTTTCTGCAGTCAAGACATATCAGGTGATGGTGATGGTGTTCTCCATCAACACTTCCTGTAAGCTCATATCTGCTGCATCCGTCATCAAAATTAAGTCTGTAAAGAACACCGAGCTTTTCGAATAACTGAAGAGCTCTATAGACTGTCGCCAGTCCTATTTCCGGATATTTTTCCTTAACAAATTCATAAACCTCCTCAGGACTGAGATGCGTATCCATATTTTCTAAGAACACATCTACTATAGCCTGCCTCTGTACTGTAAGTTTATATCCTTTACTTCTAAGTAAATCATTAATTCTTTCAGCCTCTTTTTCTTTGTTTCTATCCGTTACTTGTTGCATTCTATACACCACCGTCTTATAATATAGTCTATATTTTTATCAAAAGTTTGTCAACATCTTTTTACACATATGCCAGCAAGTCAGAAATTACTGATGTTCCATAATGATTTCATCATAAGCCTGAAGCGCGCCTTCAAACTCGCTGTCATCCTCTATCTGAACGAACATCGGTTCCCTTTCGCTGTCATATTTAACTCTTAGCATAAGCGCTTCATCAGCACCTTCTTTAGAAAGAATTATATATTCTCTTTCGTTGTATTCGAACATAGCGTCGACTACAAATTCTTCTTTTTCTCCGTTTTCTCCTATAAGTTCTACTTTTTCAAATCCTGTTTCGTAGTCCTTGTCTTTCGTCATCATAAAACCTCTTTCAAATATAAATTTATTTATTTATCTGCTCTCTGTCGAGATAAGTCTGCAGTATATAAGTCGCTGCGACTTTATCTATCAGACCTTTCCTTTTTTCACGTCTGACATCTCCGCCTATAAGCGCTCTCTCAGCAGACACAGTAGTCAGTCTCTCATCTTCGAAAATGATTTTTATATCTGGAAATCTCTTCTGAAACTTTTCCGAGAACTTCACTACCTTCTCTCCCTGAGGTCCCAAGGTGTTGTTCATGTTCTTAGGAAGGCCTATTACTGCGGTATCAACCTCATATTCCTCTATTAACTTTTCCAGTTCCGCAAGATCCTTTTTTATACCTTTTCTGAATACTGTCGTAACACCCTGCGCCGTCAGAAACAGCAGGTCTGATACAGCAACGCCTATTGTAGCGTCTCCTACATCAAGTCCCATTATTCTCCCCATAAAAATCTCCTTATTCCTTATCCAAATAGTTTTTTAGAAGTTCTTCCACAATTTCATCAACTTCAAATCTTCTGATTCTGGTTCTGGCATCAGAATGGCTCGTTATATACGTAGGGTCCGCCGAAAGAATATATCCCACAAGCTGATTTATAGGATCGTAGCCTCTCTCTTCAAGCGCATCGTAAACATCTCTTAAAACATCTTCTATCTTTTCATCTGAAATTTTCGGTATTTCAAATTTCATAGTTTTATTTATATCTGACACAAAAAACACCTCCATATTAACTGACATCTTCTCTATTATTTAAATATTCAGTTCTCTTAATTTCTCTCAATTTTTATTCATTATATACGCTGAAATCTGAATATCTATAAAATGAAACCGCTAATCACAAAAAACTTCCTATGTATATTATTACCCACTTAGCGTGGGTAATAACAATTAATTATCAATTTTATTTATCTAATTGAGAACTCAGAACCGATTCAACCTGTTCCATAGCTTCATCCAGCTTGTCGACGTTCTTTCCTCCGGCTTGGGCCATATCAGGTCTTCCGCCTCCGCCTCCGCCAGTGATTTTAGCTACTTCTCTTAATATGTTTCCAGCATGAGCGCCCTGTTTAACTACATCTTTAGTTATCATAGCAGTGAACAGTATCTTTCCGTAATTAACTGAAGAAAGAACTACTACTCCTGACTCCAGATTGTCTCTTATGCTGTCAGCCATATTTCTTAGGTCTTCAGCTTCCATATTGTCTACTCTCTTAGCTATAAGACTCACACCTTTGACATCTTTCTTCTCAGAAAGTATGTCTCCTGCGCTCTCTTTAGCCATTTCAGATCTTAGTTTATGGATTTCTTTTTCATTAGCTTTATTAGATTCCATAAGATTTTCTATTTTATTTATAACATTGTCTCTGTTAGTTTTCAGAGTTTCAACTATTTTCTTGATTTCAGCATTTACGTCTCTGTTGTATTTATAAGCTTCTGCTCCTGTAACTGCTTCGATTCTTCTGACTCCTGCAGCTACTCCTCCTTCAGAAAGTATCTTGAACGATGCTATCTGAGAAGTTCTGTTTACGTGAGTTCCTCCGCAAAGCTCTATTGAATAGTCTCCTATAGAAACCATTCTTACTACGTCTCCGTATTTTTCACCGAAAAGCGCCTGCGCTCCTCTCGATTTCGCATCTTCTATATCAGTTTCACAAGTTGATACAGCTATATCGTCAAGTATTTTCTCATTAACTATATCTTCTATCTTCTGAAGCTCTTCCTGACTTACCTGTTCAAAGTGAGTGAAGTCGAATCTGAGTCTTTCAGGCATTACCAGCGAACCTGCCTGATTTACGTGGTCGCCTAGAACATCCTTAAGCGCCTGATGAAGCAGGTGAGTCACTGAGTGGTTTCTTGCAGAACCCATTCTCTCAAGTCTGTCTACTTCTGCAGTAAGAGATGCGCTGTCTTCAAGTATTCCTGATACAACTTTTACAAAATGAACTATTATCTTCTCAGATTTCTGAGTATCCATAACTTCAAGTTTTACTTTGTCATTGTAAAGGAATCCTTTATCTCCTACCTGTCCCCCTCCTTCAGGGTAGAAAGGTGTTTCTTTGAATACTGCAAGTCCTTCTTCTCCTTCAGAAAGAAGATTTACTCTCTCTCCTTCTCTGAAAAGTCCAGCAACTTCAACATCCATATTCAGGCTGTCGTATCCCTGGAACTGACATTCAACACATTCGTCAAAATGAACAAGCTCTTTATTCCATCCGCTAGTGTCTCCCTGAGCTCTGGCTTCTCTTGCTCTCTGTCTCTGCTGTTCCATTTCTCTGTTGAATTCTTCTTCATCCGCACCGTAACCTTTTTCTTCAAGTATTTCGAGTGTCAGATCAAGCGGAAATCCGTAAGTGTCGTAAAGTTTGAAAGCTTTTTCTCCGCTTAGAATTTCAGCGCCTTCTTCTTTCATTTCATCTATATATGAATCTAGTATGTTTATACCCTGGTCTATAGTTTCCTGGAATTTAAGCTCTTCAGCAGAAACTACTCTTTTAATCTGGCTCTGTTTTTCAACAAGCTCATCGTATTCAACCTTCCATGAGTCTATAACGTCTTCTACAAGACCTGATAAAAATTCTCCTTCTATTCCAAGAAGTTTTCCGTGTCTTGCAGCTCTTCTTATAAGTCTTCTTAAAACGTATCCTCTTCCTTCATTGCTTGGAAGAACTCCGTCTCCTATAAGGAAAGTCATTGCTCTTACGTGGTCAGTTATAACTCTGAAAGACATTCCTTCTCTGCCTTCACCGTCGTATTTCTTTCCTGAAATCTTTTCTATTTCAGCTATAAGTTCCTTCATAGCGTCGACTTCAAATATATTGTCTGCTCTCTGCATAACTGCGGCAATTCTTTCAAGTCCCATTCCTGTATCTATATTAGGTTTTTCAAGCAGATTGTAGTTTCCTTCTTCATCTTTGTCGAACTGAGAGAAAACTAAGTTCCACACTTCGATATATCTGTCGCATTCACAGCCAGGCTTGCAGTCAGGATCTCCGCATCCGTACTCTTCGCCTCTGTCTATATATATCTCAGTACATGGTCCGCAAGGTCCTACTTCAAGTTCCCAGAAGTTGTCTTCTTTTCCCAGTTTAACTATTCTGTCTTCTGATATGCCTATATCGTCTTTCCATATATTGTAAGATTCATCATCTTCAAGGTATACAGACACCCATAGAATATCTTTCGATATTTCAAGTCTTTCAGTCATGAACTCCCATGCCCATGCTATAGATTCTTTTTTGAAATAATCTCCAAAAGAGAAGTTTCCGAGCATTTCGAAGAAAGTAGCGTGTCTTGCTGTCTTTCCTACGTTTTCTATATCGGCAGTTCTTACACATTTCTGTGAAGTCGCCATTCTTCTCTTCGGCGGCTCTTCCACACCTAAGAAATAAGGCTTAAGCGGCGCCATTCCTGCATTTATCAGTAATAAACTCTTGTCGTTTACCGGAACAAGAGGATAACTTTTTTTAATTAAATGATCTTTCTCTCTGAAAAAATCTAAAAACATCGTTCTCAATTCGTGTAACCCGAGATACTTCAAAAATCATCACTCCTTAACTCTAAAAGAGCCCGTCAGAAAGACGAGCTCAGTCATTATATCTATATAATTATTATAACATATATATCGTTACAACTACAATTATTATCATTTATTTAAATTTATTATCATTTATATCTGATTCATGAATCTAAATTTTTATAAATTTCTGTCTATTCAGATTTTTCTTCTACACAGCACTGATTTTCTTCTTCGAAAATCTGATCATCATCCATTCCTTTTATCTTGTCTCTTATGAATCTGTACATTATTCTCGCAACTGCAACTGCAGGAACTGCAAAAAGCATACCTATAAGTCCAAAATAAGCTCCTCCGAGAATAACTGCAGTCATTACTACTAAAGGATGAAGTCCCACGCTGTCTCCTACAATCTTAGGAGTTATAAAATTCGATTCGAACTGCTGAATAACAGTTATTGCGATTACAACCCAAACTATCTTTATCGGATCGTCTATAAGCGCCATTATGGCAGCAGGCACAAGTCCTATTATAGGTCCGAGATACGGAACTATATTGAATATCCCTGCGAATATACCTATCATTATCGAAAACTCAATTCCGATTATAGCAAGAGCTATAGATGTTGCAATACCTATAAATGCACATACTATGAGCTGTCCTCTTATGAAATTTCCTATAACTTCATCTATCTCTCTGAATATTCCTATGATTTCATCTCTTCTTCTCCAAGGAAGTCTTTTTATTGCGAAATCTTTGAATTTATCCTTGTCTTTCAGCATATAGAAAGTTATTATCGGAATGAGCACTAAGTTGAACACTTTTCCAAAAAATCCTGAAAGCCCTGTTGCAAAAGATACAATCCAGTCACTCAGAGAGTTTTTCACAGTTGAAAGTGTGCTCGATATCATATTCTCCGGACTTTCAACGTCTAAAGCATTCGCCATCTTGTTTATCTGATCAAGATGTCTGTCATAGAAATCCATAGTCATTCTGTATATATAAGCTGCATAGCTTGGCAGTTTCTGCCCGAATTCTGTTATCTCCTCTACTATCTTAGGTCCTATTGTCATAATCATCACTGCTATCAGGGCAATTATTCCTAAATAGACTATAAGTATCGCCAGAGGTCTCTTAATCTTCTTTTTTTCAAGCTTATTGACTATAGGGTTCATTATATAGGCTAGAACAGCTGATGCAAATAATATAATTATCATTGTGATAACCATTCCGCCGTTAGACAGTATCTTGTAAACGGCCGCCAGCACTAAAAGCCCTGCTATAAGCTTTGCCAGTCCTCTTTTAGTTATCATAAAAGGAAGACTGTTTCCAAGCTTACTATGTGCAAAAGCTATCATATAATAAGCAAAAAGTCCCAAAATCAGAGTTATAAGAAAAACTCTGACATCCACTAAAAGTTTTAATATATCCGGCATCTTTTCTCCCTTCTTTCTGTATTCAAAATCTCTATCTAATATATTATACTTTCTTCACTGATTTAATCAGAATTTACAAAATTTATAATATATATTTTTCTTTTTTCTGTTTTTAAAACAGCAAACGGAATGCTATTCTATTATTCCGCCGCCAGCTAAATAGTCTCCGTCATAGAATACTACTGACTGTCCGGGAGTTATAGCTCTGACTTTGTTGTCGAACACTATTTTCACTCTGTCTTCTGAAACCGGATATACTGTGCAGTCCTCTTCTCTTGCCGAATACCTTATCTTGGCTTTGAGTCTCACAGGCTCTTTAAGTTCTTTTATATTAAGAAAATTTATATCCCGTGCATATAGAGTGTCTTTGAATATATCGTCATTGACTCCTATAACCACTTCATTTTTCTTCGCATCTATATCGATTACATAGGCAGGATATCCTAAAGCCAGTCCCAGGCCTTTTCTCTGTCCTATAGTATAATTCACAATTCCATTGTGTTTCCCGAGCACTTTTCCGTCTTTATCCACGAAATTTCCCGGCTTTATCTTGTAATCGGCATTTTTTCTTATAAATCCTGCATAGTCATCATCAGGAACGAAACATATATCCTGGCTGTCCGGCTTGTCTGATGTGACAAGACCTATTCTTCTTGCAACCTCTCTTACCTCATCTTTGGATTTATAGCCTCCTAGCGGAAACAGAGTGTGTTTAAGCTGTTCCTGAGTCAGATTGTAAAGAGCGTAAGTCTGGTCTTTTCCGTCAGCCTCCGATTTTTTCATGAAGAACTCTCCGTCTTTCTCTTCAACTGTCGCATAATGTCCGGTTGCAACATAATATGCATCAAGCTCAAAAGCTTTTCTCAAAAGCTCCTCAAATTTTATCTCTTTATTGCACATTATACATGGATTTGGAGTTCTTCCATGTCTGTATTCATCCAGAAAATTTTCCACAACTTTATCTTTGAAAACTTTCTTAAAGTTCACAACATAGTGAGGAATTCCTATTTTATCTGCAACTTCTCTAGCATCGTCTATAGATGAAAGAGAACAGCATCCTCCCTCTCTCTCCATAACCTCGGGATTGTCATCTTCCCAGAGCTTCATTGTAACTCCTATTACATCGTAGCCCTGCTCTTTTAGGAGATATGCGGCAACTGAACTGTCTACTCCTCCGCTCATTCCTATTACAACCTTGTTTTTATCCATAATTTCACCCCTTTAAAAAACCCCTAAATGGAATCCATTCAGGGGTTTCTTTTTAACTACTATATTATATCATAAAATATCTCAATTATTATCTGTCTATTTTTAATTACTCTTCGTCTTCCTCATGTCCATGATCGTGAGCATCTTCTTCAGGATCGAAATCTTCAAGACCTTCTATATGTCTTCCTGTCTTTTTAGAGTAATCGAGAAGAGCCGCTTTTATAGCCTGCTCAGCTAGAACTGAACAGTGAATTTTCACTGGCGGAAGTCCGTCAAGTGCTTCAACAACAGCTTTGTTTGTAAGCTCCATAGCTTCATCTATAGTTTTTCCTTTTATAAGTTCAGTAGCCATTGATGAAGAAGCTATTGCTGAACCGCATCCGTAAGTCTGGAATTTTATATCAGATATAACGTCTCCGTCTATCTTTAAATACATTCTCATTATATCTCCGCATTTAGCGTTTCCTACTTCTCCTACTGCATCTGCATCTTCCATTACTCCAACGTTTCTAGGATGTTGGAAATGTTCCATTACTTTTTCTGAATACATAATTATTGCCCCCTAACTTCTTGATATAATGGCGACCAGTCTCTAAGTCTAGCCACTATTTCTTTAAGATTTTCTACTACATAATCTATTTCTTCTTTAGTATTAAATTCACTTAATGAAAGTCTTAGCGAACCGTGTGCGATTTCGTGCGGCAGTCCTATTGCTAAAAGCACATGTGAAGGATCAAGTGATCCTGAAGTGCACGCTGAACCGCTCGATGCCGCAATTCCTTTAAGATCCAGACTTAAAAGAAGCGATTCTCCTTCTATATAAAGGAATGAATAGTTTACATTCCCTGGAAGTCTTTTAGTTCTGTGTCCGTTAAGTTTTATATCATCTATATTAGCTTCAAGCTGCTCCATAAGATAGTCTCTTAATTCCGTAACTTTCTTATTGTGAGCCTCAAGATTTTCAGTCGCTATTTCAAATGCTTTACCGAATCCCACTATTGCAGGAACGTTTTCCGTACCAGCTCTTTTATTTCTCTCCTGTGAACCTCCGTGGATAAGGTTGTCAAGTCTGAGTCCTTTCTTCATGAATAGGAATCCTATCCCTTTAGGTCCGTGAATTTTGTGAGCAGACGATGTAAGCATGTCTATATTCATATCTTTAACATCTATATCTACTGAACCGATAGCCTGAACTGCGTCAGTGTGGAATATAGCCTGGCTTTCATTTTTTACTATCTCAGCTATTTCTTTTATCGGCTGTATAGTTCCTATCTCGTTATTTGCAAGCATTATAGAAACGAGTATAGTATCTTCTCTAAGAGCTGATTTAAGATCTTCAATTCTCACTAGTCCGTCTTCATCAACTGGAAGATAAGTTACTTCAAAACCTTGTTTTTCAAGATATTCACAAGTATGAAGAACTGCATGATGTTCTATTTCTGTAGTTATTATATGTTTTCCTTTAGAAGCCATTTTTTCTGCAGCCATCTTTATAGCCCAGTTGTCAGCTTCAGAACCTCCAGAAGTGAAGAATATCTCTTTAGAATCTGCATTTAATCCTTTTGCTATTTTCCCTCTTGCTTCTTCAACTGCTTTTCTGGCATCTCTTCCTATTTTATATATACTTGACGGATTTCCGTAATGTTCCGTAAAGTAAGGAAGCATTGCTTCTACTACTTCAGGTTTAACTTTTGTTGTAGCAGCATTGTCCATATATATCTGTTTCAATGTATTCCATCTCCTTTTTAAATGTAGTACATATATTCTCCATTGCTGTTTAATCTAACATGTTCATCTATCATATCCTGCAGCGTAATATTATCTATAACTGAATTTATGCTCTCGCTTATTTTTTCCCATACCATTTTAGTTACACATTTCTCACTGTTGGCACAAAGTCTGCTGTCTCCAACGCAGCTCACTAATGAAATGTCTCCTTCAAGACTTCTCACTATATCTCCAACTACTATATTAGAAGGCTGATTTGCAAGAAGATATCCGCCCTGGGCGCCTCTCACACTGTTTACAAGACCATTCTTTTTCAGTATAGCAATAAGCTGCTCTAAATAATGTTCTGATATATCCTGATTTTCCGCTATTGTCTTCAATGGGATCGGTCCTTCTCCATAATGAAGTGCAAGCTCAAACATAGCTTTAAGACCATATCTCCCTTTTGTAGATAGTTTCATATTTTCACCTCATCGATAATGCCAACTAAACTACTTGGTTTTTATAATTAAAGTATATTACTCTGCATGGGATTTGTCAACATGATTCTCAAATAAAATAAAAATGTGATTGCAGTCAAAATTGAAAAGTCGCTATATAACAGCGGCTGCAGTCAGAAGACTGCTGGTTTACAGCAGTCTATCTATACAGACCTTCTCATTCTCTCTATTCTAGCATCTCTCTTTCTTCTCTTCTGTTTTTTATTTCTTCTTATAAAAAATGCTATTATAGCAATAAGAATTGCTATAGGAATGATATATATAAGGTTCTCTTTTCTAAATAGTCCTTCATTTATCTTTGTATTCTCTACAACTATTTTTTCATCAGTATGTTCATCATCTATGACGATTTCCATATTTTTAGCTTCTTTATAAGGGCTGTCATATTTGTCTGAGCCGGCAGACTGAACGAGTTCATACTCTCCATAAGGCACTTTATCCCAGACTATATTTCCTCTGGTATCGGTAGTCCCTTCCATAACAGTTTCTTCGCCTTTTTTCAGTGCGAATTTTCCGCCCTGTATCATGCTTTCATTCTTCTTATCCTGATTAATAATCTTAATTTTTCCATAAGTAGGAGTTACTGTCATCTCATCGGCATCAGCTCTTTTAGACATATCGGCTACATAATAGTCCATATATGCTTCATTCACTATAGGAGCTTTGTCTTCAATAGAATTTAAAACTTCGCATTTAACTGTTATATCTATTTTCTCCTTGCCTTTGAACTTCTCCTGCTGGTTTAAATTCACTATAAGTTTATTTCCTTCAATAAAATCCTGTTCTATTGTCAGAGGTCTGCCGTCAAGTTCAGCTTTAACCTCTTTAAATTCAAGTTTTTCATCTATTATATTGTTGAAATACAGATTATCATATTCTTCTATATTATTCGGAATGCTGATAGTATATCTGAATTCAAAAGGCTCTTCAGTATTAGTTTTAAGAGTCTTGTCTTTTCCGTTTATCGAATCTTTAATCTCCGGAACAGAGTACACCTGTATATCGTTGGATATAACTTTTCCTATCTTGACTCCTCCGTTCATTTTAACTGAACCGAGAGCATCGACTTCAAATCTCGTCTTCTTTTCATCTTTCAGATAGCCTGAAGCAGGTTCGCTCATCTCAACATAGTAGCTTCCCAGTTCAAGATCGCTAACACTTATATAGCCGTATTCATTAGTTATAATATCTTTTCCGACTTTCACTACTGTATTTCCGTCTGAATCTTCATATTCTTCGCTTTCTTCAGATCCGTCACTGCTTTTCTTATCTGAATTCTTCTTCTCTTCAGACTTTTCATCTTCTGATTTTTCTTCCCCGTCTTTTTCTTTCTCTTCTTCCTTTTCTTCTTCTCCGTCTTTCTTGACTATTCTGTAAAGACTGTATTTCATGTCTTTAACCGGCTCTTCGCCATCGAATGTTCTGAATTCAATAGCTCCTCCTGTGAGCTTTTCATTCTTAATTTCAATATTGAAATTCTTTTCATCCGTACTGTTAGCTGTCGGAATCTTCACCGTATAGAAAGGAAGATCTGCAGATTCATTCTCTTCTCTTATTTCGTATTCTCCAAGAACGAGGCCTGAAAAAACGGCTTTTCCATTCTCATCTGCTTCAATTATATTCTCCCTGTTGAATGCGACAGGTCTGCTTCCCTGAATCTCTATTGCCTGAGCGTATTCAGGCACATTGTATACATCGTCATAGAAACTCTTGCTTCCTATTTTCTTAGATGTATAGAGTTTTTTCAGAATCACCTTGTATCTCTTTGGAGGATTAGTCTTCTCTCCTATTATAGTAAGCGTCCCTCTCTTCTCCGAAATTTCGGGATTTTCATTATTCTCTTTTTCTTCCTTCTTATCTTCTTTACTGTCAGTTTTCTTTTCTTCTTTTACGTCACTCTTATTTTCCTTTTCAGAAGCACTTTCAGCTGCAGCTCCTGCACTGTCAGAATCTGTTCCCTCTGAATAAGAATAAGAGCCCGTCGCTCCCACAGCAAAAACTGCTGCTGCGATGAACGCGGCAAATCTTTTCCTCATAAAATCACCTGTTTGAAATTAGCTTTATTTTTCTAATAATTTATAATCCAAAATTTACTATTATCATTCTATCATATTAATATTAGTCTTTATACATTAAACCGTTCATCTTCTGAAAATTCTCCCAAAAAAACTCTTTTTAGACGTTTTTTTGTCTCTTAAGACTACAGTTTCATTCTTTACAACTTTCTCTGCATTTTTCAGGTAGTAGTTAACCAGACTGCTTCCGTAAAGATTTTCAATCTTTGAAAGCGCAAGATTTATATCTCCTGTTCTTCTTATAAGATCATGATTGCCCGATGATATGAACGATATAAGTCTCTCTTCAATCATCTTCCTTGAGACCATTTTCAAATTTTTATTCGAAGATATTACAGAGCTGGCTGTAACCTGAGCAAGACATCCCATATTTATAAAATCCTGAAGAATTCTTATATCCTCCTGAATAGGACTAATTCTTTCCGGATGTACAAGAATGGGTATAAATCCTTCTACTCTGAGTTCCGAAAGAATGTCTCCGGCATAAAGAGGCACTGAATGCGCAGGAAACTCTATGAGAATGTATTTTGAACCGTTAAGACCTTTAATATCGTACATCTCTACTCTTTCAATTATATCGTCTCTGAGTCTCACTTCCTGCCCCGGATATATTTTAAAATTGAGGCCTTCTTTTTCAACTTCTTCTCTCAGCATGTTCACTGATTTCACTACATCGCTGTAGCTGTTCACATAATACTCGTTTAAATGATGCGGAGTTGCAATTGCACTCTTAACGCCATGTTCCATCATCCCTTTTATCAAAGCCAGACTGTCTTCAAGACTGCCTGGTCCGTCATCCATATTAGGAAGAATATGGGTGTGTATCTCTATCATAAAAATCATTCCTTATTTATTTCATTTACTTCTACTTCACTTTATGTATTTTTCCTATATAATCTAAACGTTAAATCTATTATTTATATAATACCATATTTACTGATAAAAGTAAGCGTTTACCTGCACTGTTCAACTATATCTTAAACTCTGCTATAATAAAAAATACCGATGATAAATATTAAAAGTAAAGGACTGAAAAGCATGCAGGATTTTTTAAATAATTTATTAAAAAGATTCAACGATCCGAAAGAATTTTTCATAAATCTCGGAATATCGATTGGAATAATTCTATTAGTATATTTAATAGAAAAAGCAGTTCTGAAATTTGTACATTCAAAAACTGAAAATGAAAAATCTTTTAACAGAACTAGAACCGGAATAAGCTATATTCTGAGATTTGCAGCCGGAATTCTCATAATAAGCATATGGTTCAATGATGTTGAATCTATAGGATTCATAGTGGCAATACTGATTGCTCTGTTCTCCTTGTCTATGAAAGACCTGATTCTCAACATTGCAGGATGGATTTATATAATGGTGAAATCTCCTTTCGTTCTGAACGACAGAATTGAAATAGACGGAGTTAACGGTGATGTCGTAAAAACTGAAATCTTCCATTTCACTCTTATGGAAGTTTCCAACTGGTACAGTGAATACCTTCCGACAGGAAGATTCGTCCTCATACCTAATAAAATGATATTTGAAAAAAATCTGTACAATTTCAATAAAGATTTCCCTTATAACTGGAGACAGCTTGAATACAGACTCACTCTGAGAAGCAACTGGAGAAAAGCGCTCGACCTGCTTCAGGAAATAGGAGATGAAAACTTTAAAGAATTTGCCAAGGAATATTTCGCGGATGAGGAAGACATGACTCAGACATTCGAACAGTTTGAACTCTTCGACGGTTCTCCAAAGCCGATGGTCAGAATGACTGTAAACGGACCTTCAATACAGGTCAATCTGAGATATATAACTCACTTTAAAGAAATGACTAAGATGGATCAGATTTACAATATGGCCGTAATAGAAGCCTTTGAAAAAGAAGACGATATAGAATTCTACACTCCTGTAATGAGAGTGAATGAAACTGAATATTCAGGAGAGATAGCAAATACAAGACCTATGTATAAATCTTACACTATGAAATAATAAAACCGGAAGGACTTATCTTTTGCAAGTCTCTTCCGGTTTCTATTTTATAATGATATTTATATGCATTTTTTCTTTTTCTAACAGTTTATTTTATATTTAAAAGTCTTCCTTAGTTTTAATAGCTGTTAATCAGTCTGTCTTTAACTTCCTCTATATCATAAGGCAATTCACCCTCGTTATTTATAGAGAAGTCTTCATTGACAAAATAACTTATATCTAAATCTTTCGCTAATGTTGCAACATTTTCTGGAAAAAGCGGTCCTGTTGAAAGCGAATTATCCATAGCTGCGATTACTTTCGGCTTACCTTCCTTGTAATCTACAATAACCTTATAACCTTCATCAAAATAAATGTTTTCTTCATAGCCGTCTACACTGGCCTCTCTTCTGAATTCACAAATATTCTCATAAAGATTTTCTCCGACTTCTGTACTGGAAAAACTCTTAACTTCGCTGTTAACCAGTTCCCAATTTCCTCCCAGGTTCTGCTTTATTTCACCTATTTCTCTTTTATCTTTTAGAAACTGTTTAAACAGAACTGCATTTTCATCGATCATATCATCTCTATAAGTATTTTCTTTTGCAAAATCAGAAAGAGTCGTGTTAATAAAATCTACCGTAAAAGTCTCCATATCCTCTCCGGCATCTTCTTTTTCTGCACTGTCATCGATAACTTCTTCACTCACTTTAGAATCCGAATTTAAAATTTCTTCAGCTTCTTTGCCTTTGTTTCCGTTATCATCTGCTGAACACGAACTGACTATTAGAGATAAAGCAATAACACTTGTGAATACAGCTGCTTTTTTCATCGTAATCTTCCCCTTAACTATGCTTGTATTTGTTTATATTATATTCATTATACCATATTTGCAGTGTTTATCCCTTGAATATACTGCAATAGACGTTATATTTATTTAAAAAAAAGGACCGGGTAAATCTTTCCCGGTCTTTTTATATCTCTATTTTAACTTTTATATTTATTAATTCTGCTCAGTAAAAATCTTTCCGCTGTCTCCGTCATTATTGTTCAGTATTCCATTCATCATCTCTCCAGCAGAAGCATCGTCTCCTACATAATAGGACAATGTCTGGCCTTCTACAGTTCTGTATTCCGGATGCCCGGGAAGAATGTGAAACCTGATATTGTTCTTGTCTATAGTGCTGAATCTGTAACCGTATTTAAGCGCCTC
The DNA here is from genome assembly GCA_023420895.1 of Bacillota bacterium. Classification (GTDB taxonomy): domain Bacteria; phylum Bacillota; class Clostridia; order Tissierellales; family Gottschalkiaceae; genus Andreesenia. The sequence continues at coordinate 69,437 of JAEZUY010000020.1, forward strand.
AGCCATTCCTATATTCGTATCGACTTCTGTATATAATGATTTAAGAGTTTTCAGTTTATTGTCCTTAACTTTTTCAAGAAGTTTTCCCGTGAACTCCTGCTGACTTCTAACTCTTCCTATATCTCCTTCAGCGAAAGATTTTCTCTGTCTCAGATACTCAAGCGCATTGTTCCCTTCCAGATTCTGAACTCCTGACACAAGATTTTCAGTATTCTGGGCAATCTCTGCAGGAATATCCATTTCTACTCCTCCCAGAGCAT
>JAEZUY010000013.1 GCA_023420895.1 Bacillota bacterium
CAAAAAAGCGCTCAGGCTACAATAGAAAATCTTAAAGAAGACGCTCAGGACATACGTCATGACGCGGCTAAAAAAGTTGATGAAGAAAATGCAATAGAAGCAAAAGTGGAAGAAATAAAAGAAGAAGAAGCAGAAACAGAAGAATAATAATCTGATTTTTCAGATCGGATTTTGTTAGGAGAAATCTTATGGACTTTATTATTAGATACGATCAACCTGGTAGAATCCGACTCAGAGCGGGCTATGAAGCCTTCTCTGAGTTGGATTCTTTAAATTTAAGAAGACTTCTTGAAAGCCAGTCATATATATACAGCGCAGAAACGTCTCATAAGAACGGCGGTATGCTTATATATTATATAGACGGATTCAGACAGGAAGTTCTAGAATTTGTAAAGAAAATAAAAAGAAGCGATATCGACTATCTTCCAAATGAAACTGAACTCGAATCGCTCAGACTTACAAAACAGTTTAAAAAAGATGTCTTTAAAGTTATAGCTAAAGCGGTTGTTATGAGATTCATGCCGCTTCCAATCAGAAAGCTGAACGCTATAATCAACTATACAGGATTCTTTGAAGAAGGAGTTAAGAGCCTTCTCGGATTTAAACTGAATGTCGCAGTTCTGGATGCAACTTCAATCGGAGTTTCAATGTTCAGAAACGACTACGGAACTGCATCTTCAATCATGAACCTTCTTAAGATTTCAGATATAATGGAAGACTACACTAAGAAGAAAGCGGTTAACGACTTCAGCAGAGGTCTTGCTGTCAACTTGGATACAGTATGGATTCAGGATGAAGAAGGCGAAGAAAAAGAAATTCCTATGGAAGATCTCAAAATTGGAGATAAAGTTATCGTCCGTACAGGAGCCTTAGTTCCAGTAGACGGAAAGATTCATGACGGTGAAGCATATATAAACGAATCTTCAATGACTGGTGAAATGGTTTCAGACCTTAAACAGTCAGGAGCGTCAGTATATGCGGGAACTACTATTGAAGACGGAAATATAGTAGTTGAAGTTACAGGACTTGCAGACGACACTAGAATAAGCAAAATTGTAAATATGATAGAAAACTCAGAAAGCTTAAAAGCCAATATTCAGGGACGTGCAGAAGAGATGGCTGACAGACTTGTTCCTTTCAGTTTCCTCGGTGCAGGACTTGCATGGCTTATAACGAGAGACCCTATGAAGGTTCTTTCAATACTTCTGGTTGACTACTCATGCGCACTTAAGCTGACAGTGCCTATCTCTATCATTTCAGCGATGAGAGAGGCATCTAAATACAAGACTCTTGTAAAAGGAGGAAAGCATCTTGAAGCTCTGGCGACTGCCGACACTATAGTGTTCGACAAGACTGGAACTCTTACAGTTGCAACTCCTAGAGTTAAAAAAGTTATACCTTTCGGAGGACTTACAAGAGAAGAAGCTTTAAGAACTGCCGCATGTCTTGAGGAGCATTTCCCTCACAGCGTGGCAAAAGCAATAGTTAAACAGGCTGAAGATGAGGATATATACCACAGAGAATTCCACGCAGATGTTGAATACGTGGTTGCTCACGGTATAGCATCCAGAATCGGCGAAGACAGAGCCGTTATCGGAAGCCGTCACTTCATAATTGAAGACGAAAATATTTCCATTTCAGATGAAGAGGAAAAAATAATCGATGAAATGGGAGAAAAATATTCGCTTATATACATGGCTATAGGCGGAAAACTTTCAGGTATAATCTGTATAGAGGACCCTGTAAGAGAAGAAGCTAAAGAGGTTATAGACGCTCTTAAAGCTTCCGGAATAGAAAAAATAGTCATGCTCACAGGAGACAGTGAGAAACCGGCCAAAGAGACTGCTGAAAAACTTGGCATAACAGAATACAGATCTCAGGTTCTTCCTGAGGATAAGGCCAAGTACATTCAGAATCTGAAAAAAGAAGGCAGAACTATTATAATGGTCGGAGACGGAGTCAACGACTCCCCTGCTCTGGCAGCTTCAGATGTTTCAATTTCTATGAACGAATCGTCTGATATAGCCAGAGAAGTTTCTGATGTAGTTCTTCTCACACCGGACCTTCACGGTCTTGTTATGCTGAGAGAACTCAGTGAAAATCTGTTCAAGAAGATTCACAGAAACTACAGAGATATTGTAGGATTCAATTCAATGCTGATAGCTCTCGGACTTATAGGAGTTCTTCCTCCTGCAACTTCGGCGCTGCTTCACAATGCGTCTACAGTTGGAATAAGTCTTAGAAGCACACTTCCGTGTCTTCCGGAAAGCAGAATGGCTCAGCAGTATCAGATTGAGCAGAGAGTTCAGCAGAAACTTGAAGAACAGACAGCATAGATATTAAAATTAATCTAATAAAGTTTATATGATTGTTATAACAGGTCTAATTACTGTATAATCAGAGTCAATTGAGGTAATAACCGGATTTCTGCAGAACGGGACTGCAGACTTTCCGGATTATTATATAGAGGTATAGAGGCAATGATTTATTAAATGAAGTTGAGCGGAAAAATTGCAGCTATATAAAAATAGGTTTAATTTCAAAAAAATTCTGCCCGATGTTCAAGAGTCAGTTCAGACGGCAGAGAGGTTTTAAATGTTTAATTTAATACGATCGGACAAAATAAAAGGAAGAGGATTGAGGCCCTCTTCCTTTTTTCTGTCTATATTCAATTTTCAACTGAATTTTATTTTTTAGTTTCTATTAATTTACAGCCTTTTAAAAAACTATTTTTTCAGATTGTAGAAAGCGTCAAGCTTATCATATTTAGCTGAATCATAAAGACTGTCTTCTATTCTTAGAAGCTGGTTGTATTTAGCAACTCTGTCAGATCTTGAAGGTGCTCCAGTTTTTATCTGTCCTGCGTTTGTAGCAACTGCAAGGTCAGCTATTGTAGCGTCTTCAGTTTCTCCTGATCTGTGCGATACAACTGCTGTATATCCTGCTCTCTTAGCCATTTCTATAGCATCAAGAGTTTCTGTAACAGTTCCTATCTGGTTAAGTTTTATAAGGATAGAGTTTGAAATTCCTTCTTCGATTCCTCTTTTCAGTCTTTCAGTATTAGTTACGAATAAGTCGTCCCCAACTAGCTGAACTTTCTTTCCAAGTCTGTCTGTAAGAATTTTCCATCCTTCCCAGTCGTCTTCGTCAAGACCGTCTTCTATAGAGATTATAGGATATTTTCCTATAAGGTCTTCGTAGAAGTCTATCATTTCTTCAGCTGTAAGCTCTCTTCCTTCTCCAGCTAAGCTGTATATTTTCTTGTCGCTGTCGTATATTTCTGATGAAGCAACGTCAAGCGCAAGATATATGTCTTCTCCTGGTTTGTATCCAGCTTTTTCAATAGCCTCAACTATTGTAGCAAGAGCCTCTTCATTAGATTTAAGGTTCGGAGCAAATCCTCCTTCATCACCTACTGCTGTATTATGTCCGCTTTCCTGAAGAACTTTTTTAAGACTGTGGAATACTTCCGATCCCATTCTTAATGCTTCGTGGAAATTGTCTGCACCTACAGGCATAACCATGAATTCCTGAATATCCACGTTGTTGTCAGCGTGTTCTCCTCCGTTAAGTATGTTCATCATTGGAACTGGAAGAGTTTTTCCGTTAGGTCCTCCAAGATATTCGTAAAGTTCAAGATTAAGAGCATCTGCCGCAGCTTTTGCAACTGCTATTGAAACTCCAAGTATTGCATTGGCTCCAAGCTTTCCTTTGTTGTCTGTTCCGTCAAGCTCAAGCATTATATTATCAACTTCTACCTGATTAAGCGCATCCATTCCTATAAGTTCAGGCGCGATTATTTCGTTTACGTTTGCAACGGCTTTCTGAACACCTTTTCCAAGGTATCTGTCATCTTCACCGTCTCTAAGTTCAACAGCTTCGAAAGCTCCTGTAGAAGCTCCTGACGGAACCCCTGCTCTTCCGAATCCGCCGCCTTCAAGATAAACCTCAACTTCTACAGTAGGATTCCCTCTAGAGTCTAGTATTTCTCTTGCATATACGTCTGCTATCATTGTCATACTGCTTCACTCCTTTTAAAATTTAAATAATATTTATATTTTAATTTAAAATATATTCTATTTTATTCTTTTCTAATTATAAGACTTTCACCCGTCATTTCTTCAGGCTTTTCATATCCCATCATATCGAGAAGAGTCGGTGCAAGATCTGCAAGTCTTCCTGTCTCTTTAAGCTTTATACCCGTTTCTCCAAGAACTATGCATGGAACCGGGTTAGTTGTATGAGCTGTCATCATAGCTCCAGTAACATAGTCTGTAAGCTCTTCAGCATTTCCATGGTCGGCTGTAACTATGGCTTTTCCTCCGACATCCTCTATGGCTTTAACAACTCTTCCAAGACATCCGTCTACAGTCTCTATAGCTTTTATAGTAGCCTGTAAATTCCCCGTATGCCCGACCATGTCCGGATTTGCAAAATTGAGTATTATTAAATCGTAGATTTCTTCCTCAATCTTTTCTATTACAGCTTCTGTGACTTCTTCAGCACTCATTTCAGGCTTCAAGTCGTAAGTTGCAACTCTTGGAGAATTTATGAGTATTCTGTCCTCTCCTTCATAAGGCTTTTCTATTCCTCCATTGAAAAAGAAAGTTACATGGGCATATTTTTCAGTTTCAGCAATTCTCAGCTGCTTCTTCCCTTTTTTGCTCACGTATTCTCCTAATGTATTTACAAGCTGTTCCGAACCGAAAGCTATTTCGATGTCTTCAAGAGTTTCATCGTATTCAGCCATTCCTACGAACAGCACATCCACATCTTTTTTTCTGTCGAATCTGTCAAAGTCGTCATCCAGGATAGCATGGGATATCTGTCTTGCTCTGTCCGGTCTGAAGTTTATAAATATAACTGAATCGTCATCATCGATTGTAGCTACAGGACTTCCGTCTTCATTGACCATAACTATAGGCTTTATGAATTCATCTGTAACTCCCTCTTCATAAGATTCTCTTACAGCCGCTTCAGCATCTTCAGACTTCTTTCCTTCTCCAAGCGTGAGAAGATTATAAGCTTCTTCAACTCTTTCCCATCTGTTGTCCCTGTCCATTGCATAGTATCTTCCGATAAGTGAAGCTATCTTGCCCGCTCCTATATGCTCAAGTCTTCTTACACCTCTTCTGATGTCGTCAGCCGCGCTTGAAGGCGGAACATCTCTTCCGTCCAGAAAAAGATGCATATATACTTTATCTATATCGTTTCGCTTTGCAAGTTCTACAAGGGCGAACATATGGTTCATATGGCTGTGAACTCCTCCCGGTGAGAAAAGTCCCATCAGATGGAGTTTAGAATCATGCTTTTTGCAGTTGTCCACTGCTTTCATGAAAGCTTCATTGCTGAAGAAATCTCCGTCATCAATACTCTTAGTTATTCTCGTAAGGTCCTGATAGACGATTCTTCCAGCCCCTATATTCGTATGTCCGACTTCAGAGTTCCCCATCTGTCCTCTGGGAAGACCTACATCGAGCCCGCTTGCTTCTATATCAATATTAGGATATTTATCTAAAAAACCGTCAAAATTAGGCGTAGATGCATGTGATATCGCATTACCAGGGAAATTAACCCCGTCTCCCCATCCATCTAATATCAGTAAAGCCGTAAGTTTTTTTGACATAGTTTCCACATCCTTAAATTAATTTTAGTAGTTTATAAGAGCTTCGAAATCGTCCTTCTTAAGGCTTGCTCCTCCTACTAATGCTCCGTCTATATCTGACTTAGACATAAGCTCTTTGATATTTCCAGGCTTAACGCTTCCGCCGTACTGAATTCTTATTTTTTCAGAAACATCTCCGTACATTGAATTTATAACTTTTCTTATATAAGAGATTATATCGTTCGCCTGGTCTGATGTTGCAGTCTTTCCAGTTCCTATAGCCCAGATAGGCTCATATGCAACAACAACTTTTTCAAGCTTGTCTTTATCAAGATCTTTAAGACCCTCTTCTATCTGTCTTTTTATCTTTTCTTCTTCTTTTCCAGCTTCTCTTTCTTCAAGAGTTTCTCCAACGCACATTATAGGATCTATTCCGACTTCAAGAGCTTTTCTGACTTTCTTGTTAACAGTCTCGTCAGTTTCATTAAAATATTCTCTTCTCTCGGAATGCCCTATTATAACGTAGTCCGCTCCTATATCTTTAAGCATTAGAGGAGATACTTCTCCTGTATATGCTCCGCTTTCTTCAAAATGCATGTTCTGAGCTCCAAGTTTAAGCTCCGAACCTTCAAGAAGCTTTTTAACTTCTGTAAGCGAAGTGAAAGGAACGCATATCAGTCCTTCTACGTCTCCGCATTTTATATCTTTTATGCTTTTTACAAATTCTTCTGATTCAGAAACTGTCTTGTTCATCTTCCAGTTTCCTGCGATTAATGGTTTTCTCAAAAAAATTTCCTCCTAATACGATTATTATTTTAATTATATCATATAGACTCCTATTTATTTTCTATTGCGTCTATTCCAGGAAGCACTTTTCCTTCGAAAAACTCTAGTGATGCTCCTCCTCCAGTAGAGATGTGGCTCATCTTGTCTTCGAATCCGAACTGTTCAACAGCCGCTGCAGAGTCTCCTCCTCCGACGATAGTCATTCCGTCGCATTCAGCCATAGCTTCAGCTACTGCTATAGTTCCTTTTGCAAAATTAGACATTTCGAAAACTCCCATAGGTCCGTTCCAGATTACAGTCTTTGCTTTTTTGATTTCTTCACCGAAAAGTTCTGCAGTCTTAGGTCCTATATCAAGTCCCATCATGTCTTCAGGCATTTCATCCGCAGAAACAGCCTTGAATTCAGTGTCGTTTTTGAATTCCTTAGCAGCTACAACGTCTACAGGTATCATCATCTTAACGCCTTTAGACTCTGCTTTTTCCATAAGCGATTTTGCAAGGTCTACCTTGTCTTCTTCAAGAAGTGATTTTCCAACTTCTTTTCCCTGCGCTTTAAGGAATGTGAACATCATTCCTCCTCCGATTATAAGAGTGTCCACTTTTTCCATAAGACTTTCTATAACGCCTATCTTGTCTGAAACTTTCGCTCCTCCAAGGATTGCTACGAAAGGTCTTTCAGGATTAGACATAGCTTTGCCCATAAAATCTATCTCTTTTTTAACAAGATATCCCATTCCTGATGGAAGAAGTTTGCTCACTCCAACGTTTGAAGCGTGCGCTCTGTGCGCTGTTCCGAAAGCGTCATTCACATAAAGATCTCCAAGCGAAGCAAGTTCTTTTGCAAATTCTTCTCCGTTTTTTTCCTCTTCTTTTCTGTATCTAGTGTTCTGAAGAAGAACTACATCTCCCTCTTTCATTTCTGATACAGCTTTTTTAGCATTTTCGCCAACTACATTGTCATCAGCCGCAAATACAACTTCTTTTCCCAGAAGTTCTGAGAATTTCTTAGCAACCGGCGCTAAAGAAAATTCAGGCTTAGGTTCTCCCTTAGGTCTTCCAAGGTGAGACATGACTATAGCCATTCCTCCGTTGTCTATGATGTATTTTATAGTTGGAAGTGCTGATTCTATTCTCTTTGCGTCAGTGATTTCTCCCTCGTCGTTCATCGGCACGTTAAAATCACATCTAACAAGCACTTTTTTTCCTTTTACGTTTAAATCTTCTATACTTCTTTTCATGAAAATCCTCCTTTTAATATATGTACCCTTTAAAGTCTGTTTTATCAAAAAATCTTATGGAAATAAGGTAAAAAATAGAGCCGGCGACTGCCGACTCTATATATTTATTAAACTCCTTTTGATGCTACATAGTCAACTAAGTCAACAACTCTTTCTGAGTAGCCCCACTCGTTATCATACCATGAAACTACTTTAACCATGTCATCTATAACCATAGTAGAAAGCCCGTCAACGATTGATGATCTAGAATCTTTTCTGTAGTCTATAGATACTAGAGGCTCGTCTGAGAAACCTAATATTCCTTTTAATTCGTTTTCTGAAGCTTCTTTAAGCGCAGCGTTAACTTCTTCTGCAGAAACTTTCTTTTCTGTTTCGAAAGTAACGTCTACAACTGAAACTGTAGGAGTCGGAACTCTCATAGCAAATCCGTTAAGTTTTCCTTCAAGTTCAGGTATAACTAGCGCAACAGCTTTAGCAGCTCCTGTTGTTGTAGGTATTATTGATTCTGCAGCAGCTCTTGCTCTTCTTAAGTCTTTATGATCTCCGTCAAGTATTCTCTGGTCGTTCGTATAAGCGTGAACTGTAGTCATAAGACCTTTGTTTATTCCGAACTTGTCTAATATTACTTTAGCAACTGGCGCTAGACAGTTTGTAGTACATGATGCATTCGAAAGTATATGGTCGTTTTCCGGATCGTATTCTTCGTGGTTAACTCCCATAACTATAGTTTTGTGGCATTCTTTTGCAGGTGCAGTTATTATAGCTTTTTTAGCTCCTGCTTTAAGGTGTTTTCCAAGTCCTTCTATATCTTTGAATGCTCCTGTAGCGTCTACAACTATATCTACTCCAAATTCTTTCCAAGGTATCTCTTCAGGATTTCTGTGAACAACAACTTTTATTTCTTTTCCGTCTATTTCTATAGCGTCATCTTTTGCAACAACTTCTCCGTCAAATATTCCGTAAAGCGAGTCATATTTGAAAAGGTGTGCAAGCTGTTTTGTATCTCCAGAACCGTTGTTTATTGCAACAACTTCAAATCCTAAATCTTTTCTCTCAAGCGATGCTCTTAAAACATCTCTACCAATTCTACCAAATCCACTGATTCCAACTTTTACCATGAAATCCCTCCTATTATTTTTAAGTACAATCTGATACGGCAGAAAAACCTTTTCAAAGTCTATCTGCAGCCGTATCTCCTATTTTGATTATAACTTATATTCGTCTTATTTTCAATTCATCGGCCAATCTTAACCGTCATATTATGCTTTTATTTAATTATTTTCCGGTTTATCAGTCTTTTCTTCGCTTATGTCTGTCTTCTCAGTATCATCACCACTGTTTTCTTCATCTTTATATTCAGATACTGTTCTGTCTTTTCCTCCGAAATTCTTTAATTCTTTCATTTATTTTCCGCTTTTTCATTTGCTGCAAGGACTATATTGTAAATCATCTGAGCCGCCTGAGCCCTTGTCGCATTTCCTTTAGGATTGAAGCTTCCGTCGCTCATTCCTGAAATAAGTCCCAGTTCAGCCATGCCTTTGACTTTGTCTCTGGCCCATTCTGATATTTCGTCCTCATCAGTAAATGAAACGCCTTTTTCTATTCCGGACATATCTGTTCCATACTCTTTAGAATAGAAATCCATAAGTATTTTGGCCATTTCTTCTCTCGTTATATATCTGTCCCCGCTGAAATTCCCTTCATATCCTTCGATTATGCCGCTGTCATAGCCCCAGTCGGCATAAACTCTGTACCATGCATCTTCAGGAACGTCTTTAAATCTCGGCTCTCCGTAAATCTGAACGACGCTCATTTTATAGCTCTCTTTAGATATTCTCTGAATCATAGTTATGAATTCGGCCCTAGTTATATTGTCTTCCGGATAGAATCTGCTGCCGTCTTTTCCTCTGAATATTCCGAAAACTCCCAAAGTGTTTACAGCTTCATGATACCATGCGTCTTCAGGAACATCTCTGAACTTATGAGGACAGAGTTTCACCGAAAGCTCTTCCTTTGAAGGAACTGAACGTCTCTCCGGCGGAACTTTTCCGTCTTCAAAATTCTCCGGACCGTAATTTTCTTCAGGCAGCATATAGCTGTCCGGAATCTTACCCATCATTGAAAGGTCGCCTGCTCTTTCAGCTATATCAGCCATCTTTTCAAACGGAAGAGGTCCTATATTCATTCTTCCTATCAGTCCGTCATCATCGTCTTTGTGAATATCGCTTAAAAGACCTGTATATCTGTAGACAGAAGGCTCGTAAACCGGTCTGCTCTCTTCATTTCTCTTATTCCTGTCGTAATGGCTTATCCTCAGATAGCCTTCAGGACTCGCCTCTATTATTACATCATTCGTTCTTTCAATATCATATTCCTCATCAGGTCTTGAATCTGCGGCATTCGCGCTTATCCCTATGAATACAGACTGTCCCTGATTGTGATAAGAGCCTGTAACTATATATGCCGCTCCCGTTTCATCTATTACAGTTCCGTCAGCAAGTTTTCCTGTCCATGTATATATGAGTATTTTTCCGTTTATGACGTCTGCATAAAGCTTATAAGGTCCATTTTCGTAAGAACCCTTCCTCAAATAGCCTAAATCGAATTTCTGATATTCAAACGGCCATCCTTCAGTGCCGCTGCCTCCATAATATTCTATATTATAATCTTCGCCAAAGTCCTGCACGTCCCCTTCTTCAAAAGTTTCAGGATCTGCAAAAGCGCTCCCTGAAATCAGAATAGCTGATGTCAGTCCGAGAACTGCCGCCGTCTTCATATTCTTAACAAATCTCTTCATTCCAATCTCCCCCAGATTCAATATGTATCTTAATTATATACCCTGAAACTCAAATATGAAAACGTTTTACAGATAAAAAGACACTGACGCTCGT
>JAEZUY010000028.1 GCA_023420895.1 Bacillota bacterium
ATTGACTGTTCCAAAACCTGCAGAAAATATCATCGATGCCGTAACTGCAGCTATCCCAAATCCCCTGACCTTATTTCTTAGCATATCAATTATCCTCTCCATTTTTTATTTTTCAAAATAACTTCTGTTCTTTTATGAACAAAATGCTTACTATCTAAAGTATAACCCTTTTAGCATATTAATTGGGAACTTTACATAATTGTTTTCAAAGATTTAATCTTTATTTTCTTATTTTAAAAAGATAACTCCCTTATCAGGCTTTTCTGACCTGATAAGGGAATCTCTGTTTTTAATATATTTCTATCCATTTTTCTATTCTTTTTTCTGTTTCATTTTCATATTTATGACTGTTTGAAGCCTCCATTATTTCATAGTATGCCCAGTGATTTTTATCTAAATCTGTAAATTTGATAATCTCCTGCGGATTTTCAGAGCTTTCAATTCCTTCTATGTCTGTTCCTCTTTTAAACAGTATATTGAACATTTTGACAGCTTCTGCTCTTGTAACGCTGTTTTCCGGTCTGAAACTTCCGTCAGAATATCCATTCACTATTCCCTCACTGTATATGCTTTCTATATATTTTTCAGCCCAGTGATTCTCTGTATCTGTAAAAGGTTTTTCTGAAGCTGTATATGATGCTTCTCCTTCTTTCATTTTTAAAGCTTCACATATCATCTTGGAAAGTTCTGCTCTAGTAAGAGGTCTGTCAGGTCTGAAGCTTCCGTCAGGATATCCGTTCATGAGATTTTTCTCAGTCATGTAGTTTATATATTTTTCATACCATCCGCCCGGTACATCGCTGTAAGACAGTTTTCCGGACTTGTCTTTCTGCATTTCTATATCTCCATTTTCAATAAGTCTTGAATATACTGCGGCCGCCTCTGCTCTGGTCAGTGTTCCGTCCGGTCTGAAATTTCCGTCACTGTAGCCGTTCATATAGGCTCTGTGAAAATTATCTTCGCTGATTTTATCTATTAAATTTACTTTCACTTTCATCATTTTCTCCGGAAGAAAATCAGATTCAGACGTCACATCTGTAAAATAGGAGAAACTGTTCACGCCTTCCGGAAGAGTCACTAAGCCTTTATCCGAGTCGTATTTGACTCCATTTTCTCCGATTACTGAATCAGGCTTGAATCCCAAATATTCATCCAGACTGAATTCTGATTTATTTTCTGTCTCTATGTCTATACTCTGACTGTCTAGTATTATCTCTGAAAGCATTTCATTTTTACTTAAATCCAGACACTTCATTCTGTTTTTATCAGCTTCAAGGAAACTCAATTTCGGATTTTCGCTCAGATTGAGTTCTGATATTCTGTTTCTGTCGATCCAAAGTGCCGAGAGTTCAGGATTTCCGCTGAAATCTATATTTTCAATTCTGTTTCCGCCTATTGAAATATAGTCGAGAAGTTTATTCTGAGATAAATCGAGCACTCTTATTCTGTTGTCTTTTAAAGACAGTGTTTTCAGTTTTCTGCTGCTGCTCAAATCTATAAATGAAATCCTGTTTCTTTCAGCATATAAGCTTTCGAGTTCAGTATTGCTCTTTAAATCTATGCTCTCTATATTGTTATCTGAAAAACTCAGAAAGCTTATTTCAGGATTTTCTGACAGATTTAAGGAATTCAGCATATTCTCTTTCAGTTCAGCCATTCTGAGTTTCGGGGCTCCGCTAAGATCTATATCTGAAAGTCTGTTAAAATCTGCAGTCAGATTTGTAACATTGGAATTGTCTCCTATAATGAGATTTTTCAGTCCGCATTTTCTGATGCTTATATATTTTAACTTGGGATTTTTGCTGAAATCTGCGGAATCTATATTTCCGCCCTGTATATCCGCCGTCTCAAGCTCTTTATTCTCTTCAAGATTTATTTCATTCAGCATAGTTCCATATACGTTTAAATATTTAAGTCCTTTCAGATGATGTTCTATTCCCTTTAAAGATTTAATTTTCTCACTTTCAGGCTTGTCTTCTGAGTTATAGTAAAAATTCTCTATTTCTTTCAGCTTATCGATATCCGTACTGAATATGGGATTTTCATAGTCTTTAAACTCATCCCCTGACAGAAGTTCTTCAGAGTTTTCAGGAAGAGTATTTCTGTTCTCTCCTCCGATTCTGCTCACTATCTCTCTTCTGAACACGGAATCTTCAAATTCTGTAAGAACTCTAGCTTCATCTCTGTTCTCATTTTCAGCTGAAACAGTTTCTTCTCCCAGACTGAGTGTTTTAGAAATAAAAGGAGCATTTTCAAATTCCATGACTCCTGTTGAAAGAACTGTCATAACTGAAACCGCTATTACAGCCGTCTTTTTCATAAATCTTCTTCTCTTTTTCACTTCTGAACCATCTCTTTTCTTATTTTCAGTGAATTTCACTTTTTTTGTTTTCTTTTTATATTTTTCAGTAATTTAAGTCTCATTTATTTTTTTATCTTAATCTGTTTTCAGTCCTATTTGTCTGTTCCGTCTTTTCCTTTGAGTTCTTCCATATATTCTTTTATTTCTTTTTCATAGCCTATTTCTTTAGGTTCATAATAGACTGTTCCCTGCATCTCTTCGGGCAGATATTCCTGATAAATATATCCTGTATCTGAATTGTGAGTGTAGATATATCCTTTTCCTCTTTCAAGGTCTTTCGCTCCGCTGTAATGAACGTCTCTCAAATGGTTGGGAACAGGATAGACTCTTCTGTTTTTCATATCGTCCATAACTCTGTTTATAGCTTCGTATGCCGCATTGCTCTTAGGAGCAGTCGCGAGATATGCTGTAACTTGTGCAAGTGTTATTCTGGCTTCAGGCATTCCTATTATATTCACGGCATTAAAACCTGAAACCGCCACATTTATAGCATTCGGATCTGCGTTTCCGATATCTTCAGATGCCGATATTATTAGTCTTCTTGCTATGAATTTTATATCTTCTCCGGCATAGAGCATTTTTCCGAGCCAGTACAGCGCCGCATCGGGATCGCTTCCTCTTATGCTCTTTATAAGCGCTGATGCTGTATCGTAATGCTCATCTCCTCCTTTTTCATATTTTACGAGTTTCTTCTGAATACAGTCCTCCATTACATCTGAATCTATCACGATAGTTCCGTCATCATTCATATTGGTTGTAGAGACTGCTATTTCAAGAGCATTTAAAGCCGCTCTCGCATCTCCTCCTGCCGACTGCACGAGAAACTCTTCCGCTTCTTCAGTTATCTCAATATCGTAAAGACCGTATCCTCTTTCTTCGTCTTCTAAAGCCGCTCTTACTATGTCTCTCACATTTTCATTAGTGAGAGGCTTCAGTTCCAGAACCATAGCCCTTGAAAGCAGCGCTTTATTGACTTCGAAATACGGATTTTCAGTCGTAGCTCCTATCAGAATTATAGTTCCGTTCTCCACGTATTTTAAAAGCGCATCCTGCTGAGATTTATTGAATCTGTGTATCTCGTCAATGAACAGAATAGTCCTTCTTCCGTAATTCTTTATCATATTCTGAGAATATTCTATGACTTCTCTTATATCTTTTATTCCCGCTATAGTTGCATTCAGCTGTCTGAACTCTAGTTCCGACTCATTCGATATTATCTTTGCAAGCGTAGTCTTTCCTGTTCCGGGAGGTCCATATAGAACGAGTGAACTCAGCTTGTCAGCTTTTATAGTTCTGTAGAGTATTCTGCCTTTTCCCGTTATATGTTCCTGACCTCTGAACTCTTCAAGATTTCTCGGTCTCATTCTGTCTGCAAGAGGACTTCTTGAACTGAATCCTGAACTTTCTTCTTTCGGTCTTTCGCTTTTTCCTGAATTCATCTTTGCATATTCAAATAAATCCATTTCTATTTCCTTTCTAAAATTTTTTCTCCAATATTTACTATTAAAAAAAGCCGATATTTTTATCGGCCTTCTGATATTATCTGCTGTATTTTCATTATTAAATCTTTTTCTCAGTCTTTATTCTGATTTATTAGAAACACTGCTGTTTACAGGTCTGAGCGGAATAGTTATTGTAAATTCAGTGCCTTTCTCAATTTCACTGTTCACTTCCACTTTTCCTCCGAAAGATATAGCTACGTGTTTTACTATTGCAAGTCCAAGTCCTGTTCCTCCTATCTGACGCGAACGGGCTTTGTCCACTCTGTAGAATCTTTCGAATATTCTAGGAAGATCTTCTTTAGGTATTCCCAGTCCTGTATCTGAAACTTTTATTATTAAATCATTTTCATCTTCATAAGCTTTTACTTTAACTTTTCCATTCTCAGGTGTGTATTTTATAGCATTGTCCACAAGATTTCTAACCATCTGTTCAAACCATTTTCTGCTTCCTACTATAGGTCTCAGTGTTTCTGGAACTTCTATCTCAAGCTGTATATTTTTCTTTTCAGCTGAAGGTTCCATTTTAATCATAAGGCTGTTCAGTATTCTGTTCGGTTCAACTACTTCTTTCTTTTTACCTTCATCCTTTTCAGAATTCTCTATTTCTGAAAGCGCAAGTATGTCCTGAATCAATGTGAACAGTCTGTCGGTTTCTATATTTATTATATCCAGAAATCTCTCTCTAGTAGCTTCATCTTCCACCATTCCGTCTTTAAGAGTTTCAACGAAACCTTTTATAGATGTAAGCGGTGTCTGAAGTTCATGAGAAACATTTGCTACAAAATCTCTTCTCATGTTTTCAAGTTTCCTTATTTCAGTTATATCCTGAACTATTATAGCAATCCCTGTGAATTTTGTAGGATCTTCAGGGTGAGTCATTATGCTGCAGCTGAATGAACATATTCTATAAACCGGAAAATTCACTTCCGCTTCAAATTTCATTCTGGGATTTTCTACATTCAGAGAATCTATCTTCTCTGTGATATATTTGCTGAATACAGATTCTGAAAGAGTTTTTCCTTTAACCTGCTCTTCAGTTATTCCGAATATTTCTTCAGCATACGGATTGACCATTACAATTTCTCTCATCTTGTTGAGCGCTATGACTCCGTTTATCATGCTCTTGAGAACTGCGTCCATATTGCTGTTGCTTTCCTGAAGTTCTCCTATAACCTGTTCAAGTCTCTGATTCATGAGATTGAAGTTTACTGAAAGCTCCCCAATCTCATCATGAGAACCCTGAAGAGGCTGGTTTCTCACAGATTCTCCTCTGGATATTTTTTTAGTTATCTTTGCAAGTTCTCTTATCGGTGAAACTACCTTTTTTATATACTGTATACCTATGAATGCAGAAGCTCCAAAACCAATAATCATTGCTATAATCTCGTAAATAACCAGTCTGGTGCTGATTTCCGCGTTTAAATCAGCAGGCGGTATAGTAGCTTTTAAAAGCACCATCGATATAACTCCTGTAATTATTACTCCGAGTGCTAAAAAAACGAAGAATACGAATGATACTTTTGTCTGAATTTTTCCTTTCATTTTATCTTATAGCCAACTCCTCTTATTGTTTCTATATATTCCGGATTCTTGTCATCATCTTCTATTTTCTTTCTAAGATGTCTTATATGAACGTCAACCGTTCTTATTTCTCCGAAATAGTCGTAGCCCCATATCTGGTCCAGAAGAAAATTTCTTGAAAGAACTTTTCCTTTATTTCTGGCAAGGAGGCTTAAAAGTCTGAATTCTTTAAGTGTAAGATCCAGAATTTCATCTCTTTTTCTGACTTCATGCTTGTCTTCATTTATAGTTATATCTCCTATAGTGATTACACCGCTTTCTTCCTCTTCATGAGCGCCGCCGGCATCTCTCTGTCTTCTCAGAACTGCCTTTATTCTCGCTAAAAGCTCTCTGACGCTGAAAGGCTTAGTCATGTAGTCGTCTGCTCCCATTTCAAGACCTATTATCTTGTCTATTTCATCGCTCTTGGCAGTCAGCATTATAATAGGGAGATGTTCCGTCTCTTCATCGAGTCTCAGTCTTCTGCAGACCTCAACCCCGTCTATTACAGGCAGCATCAGATCCAGAAGTATAAGATCCGGCTTCTCGCTCTTTGCAAGATCTATTCCTGTCTGTCCGTCTGCCGCTTCTATCACTGTATATCCGTTCGCTTCAAGATTGAATCTCAGAAGCTCGGTTATATGCTCCTCATCATCTACTACAAGTATTTTTCCATAATTCATAAGTGAATTCTTCCTCTCTACTTTAACATTATTAAAGCCGCCATTCTCCCTGTGAGACCTTTATCTCTTCTGTGGGAGAAGAACATATCTTCATTTTTATAAGTGCAGTGATCGTCTATTAATATGTTCTTGGGATTCAGCCCGGCTTCTTCAAGTATCTCTCTATTGGCTTCCCATAGATTGAGGTAGTACTTGTCTCCTTTTTTCCCTGAAAGAATTTTATCCATTCTTTCAAATTCATCTCTGAACTGAATATAGACTTCCTCGCCCACTTCAAAACGGTCAGGTCCTATAGTAGGTCCTATTCCCGCTATTATATCGTCTTTAGAGCAGCCGTAATCTTCGTTCATGATTCTCACGGCTTCTTTTCCGATTCTCTGAAGTGTGCCTTTCCATCCTGAGTGAACAGATGCTATGACCTGTTTTTCCGGATCGTAGAAAAGGAGCGGAGTACAGTCTGCATATGCTGTTGCAAGTATTATTCCCGGTTCGTCAGTTACAAATCCGTCGACCTCTTCAAAATCTCTTTCTCTCATGAGACCTTTTCCTCTGTCTTCAGATGTGACTTTCTGTATTTTTATACCGTGAACCTGGTCGCTTCTTACGACATCATCATTAGTTTTTCCGAAGAATGAGGATGTGACTCTTCTGAAGTTCTCTCTTGTCGGCTCAACCTGGTCTTCTTCAGTAAGAAGTCCCATATTGAGCGATTCATAAGGACCTTCTGACACGCCTCCGATTCTCGTAGTTATGCAGTGTTCAATAGACGGATATTTTTCAAGCTCTTCAAATTTAAGAACCTTTATTCCGTCTTTTTCCACTATTCTCATCTTATCACCCCTTATAACCTTTATATATATGATTATCTCTGTTTTTTAGACAGAGTTTCAAGCTCTTTCATAAACGAATCTAAATCCTTGAAATCTCTATATACAGATGCAAATCTTGCATACGCAACTTCATCGACATCTATAAGCTTTTCAAGAACTTTCTCTCCTATTTCAGCTGTGCTGACTTCTTTGTCAGGAGATGAAGAAACAAAATTTTCAACCTCGTCCACTATCTGATTCACCTGGACGTTCGATACAGGTCTTTTCTGGCATGCTCTTATTATTCCGTTCATGACTTTGTTTCGGTCAAAAAGCTCAATGCTTCCGTCTTTTTTCATGACCATAAGAGGTATATGCTCCATCATTTCATAAGTTGTAAATCTTTTATGACATTTCATGCATTCTCTTCTTCTCCGAATGCTTTTATTATCTCCTACCGGTCTCGAATCTATCACTTTAGATTCCTGATAATTGCAGTATGGGCATTTCATATCTCTCTTCCTAACTAAACTTAAATTTATTCTGTTTACATAATTTAATTGTATCATATATATTGAGAAAACAGATAAAAAACTTTATACATCATTCATATATACAAAAAATGCTCCAGTCCCTTGAGACTGAAGCATTTTCTACATACGCTTTATTATATTCAAAATTATATTTTAAACAATTTTCTGAGTTATTATCTGTTTCTTAAGAATACAGGTATGTCCAGCTCGTCTCCGTCGCTGCTGTCGTCTGAATCTGAAGATTCATCAAGATCAGCGTAAGGATTGTCTTCCTTAGGAGTAGCTATTCCCTGAGGAGCTTTTTTCTCCTGAACAGGTTTCTTCTTGCTTTGTTTAGCAGGTTCCGGCGCATCGAATCCTGTAGCTATAACTGTTATCACTATTTCGTCTTCAAGATTTTCATCTATTCTAGCTCCAAATATGATATTAGCTTCAGGGTCTGCAGCTTCTCTTATAAGTTCTGCTGCTTCATTAACTTCAAATATTCCAAGGTCCACTCCTCCAGTTATGTTAAGAAGAACACCTTGTGCTCCTTCTATTGAAGTTTCAAGAAGCGGTGACTGTATAGCCTGTTTTGCTGCTTCTTCTGCTCTGTTTTCTCCGCTTGCCTGTCCTATACCCATATGAGCAAGTCCCTGGTCTTTCATTATAGTAGTTACGTCAGCGAAGTCAAGGTTAACTAGCGCAGGCATAGCTATAAGGTCTGATATCCCTTGAATACCCTGTCTTAGAACATCGTCTGCCATTTTAAAAGCATCCACGATTGAAGTCTTTCTCTCAGCTATTTTCAGAAGTCTGTCATTAGGTATTGTAACAAGAGTGTCAACTCTTTTCTTAAGTTCGCTTATACCAACTTCAGCCTGTTTCTTTCTCTTAAGTCCTTCAAACATGAAAGGCTTAGTAACAACACCTATTGTAAGTATACCCATCTCTTTTGCTACTTGAGCAACTATAGGAGCGGCACCTGTTCCAGTTCCTCCTCCCATACCTGCAGTTATGAATACCATATCTACATCTTTAAGAGCTTCCTGAATTTCTGTCTTGCTTTCTTCTGCAGCTTTCATTCCTATTTCAGGGTTTGCTCCTGCACCAAGACCTCTTGTAAGTTTCTCTCCTATTTGAAGCTTAACATTTGCTTTAGAAGAGTTAAGTGCTTGTTTATCTGTATTTACAGCTATATATTCTATTCCTTGTACATCATTGTCAATCATTCTGTTAACAGCGTTGTTTCCACCGCCGCCAACACCAATTACTTTAATTTGAGCGAATCCTTCATCATTTATATCTATATCGTACACGCTATTACCTCCTAAAATTATTGTATTTCTTATTTTGAACCTAGTCGTTGCATTATGCTATAATTTTACCACATATTCACTCTATTTGATAGATATCAACTCAAAAAATTTAATTATTATCCTAATACACTTTAATTCGTATCATTTTCTTGAGAATCCGTCTGCTGACTTTCACTCTCTGAATTTTGAGAACTTTCTGTTTCTTCGGAATCTCCGGAATTTCCGCTTTCAGAACTGTCTATCTCTCCCGTCTGATTGCTTCCTTCGTTTCCTTGCGTTTCTTCTTGCTGCTCTTGATTTTCGCTGCCGCTATTCCCGTCACCAGAGCCGCCTTCAGAATTTTCAGTTTCTTCAATATTTTCATCCTGACTCTCTCCTTCTTCAGCTTTTCTTCTTTCTTCTTCGAGTTTTTCCTCTTCAGCCAGTTTCTCAAGTTCTTCTCTGTCTTTCTCAGTCATCTTCTGAACTACTACTCTCTTGCTCTTAGTGAAGTCTATAGTCAGAAATTTCACTTTCTTTTCTTTGAGATCTTTCAGAATCTGGGAGAGAAGTTTCATTTTATAATCCATATCTCTGAATTTCCCGAGCTTTATGGTCTGATAATCGTCAGTCTTTAATATGACCTGAGAATCTTCGGTAATTTCTATCTTCGACACTGCTGAACTTATATTCCATTTAAGAAGACCGTTCGTAAAATCTCTGAACTCTTTGTCCTCTATATCCTCATTCGTATATTTTAAAGTCTTCAGTATTTCCGGATTCTCTATATGAAGTCCTTCTAAAACGGGAATGTCAGTCTCCTTCATATCTTCTTTATTCGCAATCATAAGAGGCTGAGCATTTTTCCCTACATAAACAGCTTCATCTCCGTAATTTATAATATATATGTCTTTCTTCTCTTTAATTTTAATTTTAACAGTATCAGGAAGAACTCTGCTGACTTCTGAACTCTCAATATAAGGCTGAGATTTCAGATTCTTCTGAGCCTGCTCTTTGTCTATTTTGAATATGTTCTGTCCTTTAAGAACTCCCGATTTATTGACTACATCATTATCCGTCACTTCGGTGTTTCCCTCTACTGAAAAATTCTTGACAGAAAACAGAGGCGCTTTCGTAAAGAAAAGGTATAGTCCGATTAAAATAAGAATAAGCAGAAAAGCCGCTCTTATCTTTCTCAGTGTTCTCATTCGTCTTCTTTTGTTCTCAATTCTCCTTTTCTTGCTTTCCAAACCTTCCACCTCAGTTTATATCAATTTATCAACTACTTCATATATTTTTTCAGCAGCTTCAGTAGTGCCCATCTTTCTGCTGTTTTCACGCATGCTTTCCAGCATCTTCTCATCGTCTATCACAGAATTCATAACTTCTGTAAAATCAGTCTCGTCCAGGTCTTTTTCAAGAATGACCTTTGCCGCGCCCTTCTTTTCAAGAGCTCTTGCATTGTATTCCTGATGATTCTCAGTAGTATATCTTTTCGGAACGAGTATGCTGGATATTCCTAAAGCAGTTATCTCCGCTATAGTTATTGCGCCTGCGCTTGTAACTATTATATCGGATGCGGCTATATACTGAGGAAGATTGTAGCAGTATTCCATTATTTTAACATTGTCTCCAGGAACTATATTCTCTTCAGTCAGCTTTTCGTTAAAGCTCTCTGAAAATCTCTTTCCTGTGACATGATATATCTGTATATCTTCTCTGTCTGCGTAATCTTTCATCAGTTTCATCATGGCATCGTTGATGCTTCTCTGTCCGCCGCTTCCTCCAAATGCCAGTATGACTTTTTTGTCTTCGCATTTGAGTTCTGCTCTTACACTGTTTCTGTCTATATCTTTAAATTCTGCTCTGACAGGATTCCCTGTATATACGAGCTTCTTTTTAGCCTTAATGAATCTTTCTGTCTCTTCGAATCCGCATGCAACTTTATCCACGAATTTCGAGAGAATTCTGTTTGTAGCTCCCGGAAAAGCATTCTGCTCGTGAATAAGAGTCGGAATTCCTTTAAGCGCCGCAACCATGAGCACCGGTCCGCACACATATCCTCCCGTTCCTATCACTATGTCGGGCTTGAACTCTTTTACTATTCTTCTAGCGTCGTTCATCCCTTTGCAGAGCTCTACTGCAGTTTTTGCCGTGTCTACTGAAAGCTTTCTTCTGAATCCTTTTACTCTTATAGATTTAAAATTTATATTCTCTTTCGGAACTATATCAGCTTCCATTCCCCTGGCAGTTCCCACGTAAAGCAGTTCAGCATCAGGTCTCTTCTCCATTATTTTTTTGGCAATCGCAATTGCCGGATATATATGGCCGCCTGTGCCTCCTCCGGATACAAGAACTTTCATAAAAACTTCTCCTTTTATTCTATTCTTAATTCTTTTTTAAATTTCAGCCGCAGCTGAACTCTCTTTTCTAGCTTTTTTATCTTTTCTGGCTTCTTTAGAAGGAATATTCTTCGATACATTAAGAAGTATTCCAATCTGCACCATCGTCACGATAAGCGATGTTCCACCATGACTGAACAGAGGCATAGTTATCCCTGTTGTAGGTATTGCAGAGCTTGCAACTGCGATGTGAATCATCGTCTGAACGAATATTATAATCGATATTCCGTAAGCCAGGAGCTTTCCGAATCTGTCTTCGACAAGTATTGCAACTCTCATCCCTCTTATAAGGAAAGTCAAATAGAGACCTATCAGTATAAGAGACCCTATGAGTCCGAATTCTTCAGCAAATATTGCAAATATGAAGTCGGAATATGCAAACGGAAGGTAGTAGTATTTCTGTCTGCTCTGGCCGAGTCCCACTCCAAAAAGTCCTCCCGAACCTATTGCATAAAGCGACTGAACTACCTGCCAGCCCTGACCCTGCTTATCTGCAAAGGGATCTATGAATGTCGTAAGTCTTTTCATTCTGTAAGGCGCTACGAGCACCATCGCCGCTCCTCCAAGAATTCCCAGAACTCCCATAAGAAACGGGTAAAGCGCTTTTACCGCAGATGCTATATACATCATGAAAAGAGCAATTCCGAGAGCTCCTCCAGTTCCGAGGTCACTCTGCAGAACTACGAGTATTCCCAGAGGTCCTCCCAGAAACAGAAGCGCCGGAATAAATCCTTTCACCGGATGATTTTTCTGGAACTTCTTAGGATCAGAAAGGTATTTCGCAGCCATTATCACCATGCTTATTTTAAGTATATCAGAAGGCATGAATGAAAATCCCAATGGAAGCTCTATCCATCTGTATGCTCCGTTCACAGGTTCTGAAATGAATCTTACCAGTATATTCAGAATCAGAGCTGTGAAAAATAGCGCTTCAGTTATCCAGCCCTTGAATATTCTATAGCTTATAAACTGTGAAAATATCGTCATTCCCAGCAATCCTATTCCAAAAGCAAAAATCTGAGATTTGAAAAATTTTCCTCCGTCATTGTAGTCTGCTATACCTTGAGGCCATGATGAAGAATATACCATGACGAGTCCCAGTATGGATATTATTATGACTGTTACCCATATCCAGTAATCGCTTTTTCTTCTATCTCTCATTACTAATTCTCCTTAAGGGATTTTACATTGTTTTTGAAATCTTCTCCTCTGACTTCATAGCTCTTATACATATCCCAGCTTGCACACGCAGGAGACAGCAGAACTGTATATCCCGGTTTTGCTTTTTCGCTGGCTTCTTTCACGGCCTCTTTCATGTCTTTAACTCTCACTATATTTGTAAATCCATGTTTTCTGGCAGTGTCTTCTATCTTCTGAGCCGTTTCTCCCAAGAGTATCATCTCTTCTATTTTTCCGTCAAACGCCTCTATAAGCTCATCGAATTCTCCGCCTTTGTCTTTTCCGCCTGCAATGAGATTTATAGGCTTTTCAAGACCTTCTATGGCTTTTATTGTAGAATCGACATTAGTTCCTTTAGAGTCGTTGTAGTATTTCACTCCGTCTATTTCTTCTACGAATTCGAGTCTGTGTTCAACTCCGCTGAAGTTCATAACCGCTTCTCTTATAGTTTCGCTGTCAATTCCGAATGCTTTTGAAACAGCTATTACTCCGATTATGTTCTGAAGATTGTGTCTTCCCGGAATATTTATTTCCTCAGTTTTCATCACAGTCTCTTCAGAATCTCCTGTATTCCAGATTATCTTTCCGTCTGAAACATAGACACCTTTCACTTTTTCAGTGTCGCTGAAATAAAGAAGTTCAGATTTCACTTCACTTGAAAGTTCTCTCAGCACTTTATCTTCATGATTGAATACTGTGAACTCATTTTCCGTCTGATTTCTGAATATTTTCGCTTTTGCCGCTATATAGTTTTCATAGCTTCCGTGCCAGTCGAGGTGGTCCGGAGTTATATTAGTTATAAGAGATACTGCAGGACTGAATTCTTTCGTATCTTCAAGCTGGAAACTCGAAGTCTCTATTATAAATATGCTCTCATCGTCTAAAAGCTCTTTTGCTTTAGAAAGAATTCCCACTCCCACATTTCCTGTTACATAAACTTTTTCGTATGCTCTGGAGAAAACTTCTCCTGTAAGCATAGTCGATGTCGTCTTTCCGTTCGTTCCTGTTATACACACGAATCTAGCATCAGATATTCTGTAAGCCAGCTCTATATCTGTGAGAATTTCAATGCCTTTCTCTCTTGCTTCCTTGAATATATTGAGATTTGGAGGCATTCCCGGACTCTTCAGTATCATATCTATGCTGTCCAGATCGACATCATTGCTTCCTAATATTTTTTCAACTTCTATATTTTCTATTTCTTTCAGTGCTTCACCAAGCTCTTCTTCTTTTTTCATATCTGTTACTGCAATATCTGCTCCAAGTATATCAAGCGCTTTTATAGCCGCTATACCGCTTATTCCAAGCCCTGTTACAAGCACTTTCTTACCTTTTAGTTTCACTTTCTTCACCTTCTAAATCATTAATTAAACCGCTGCAAAATATCCGATAACTGACGCAATCAGTGTAACTGCGCCAAATATCATAACTATCTGATTCTCAGTTCTGCCTCCGGCTTCTAAATGGTGATGGTACGGAGCCATTCTGAAGAATCTTTTTTTCGTCTTTTTATAGTACATAACCTGAATTATTACAGAAACCGATTCCAGGAAGTATATTATTCCTATAACCGGTATCAGGAATTCCAGTTTCAGAACCATGGCAATTCCGACTACAGCTCCGCCAAGAGCCATAGAGCCAGTGTCTCCCATGAATATTCTCGCAGGATTTCTGTTGACTCTTAAAAAGCCAAGACATCCTCCAAGCATTGCAAGTGCGAATATGACAGTCGAAGCCGACTCCATATTCTTAGCAATTAGAGCAAATGCTCCAAGTATCACTATTGTTACTGTAGTGGCAAGTCCGTCCAGACCGTCAGTGAGATTTGCACTGTTCGATGTAGCTATCATTACCAGCATTGCAAAAGGAATGTAGAATATTCCCATGCTCACTTCCGTCTTCACGAACGGAATTATTACCGTATTTCCTACTGTATTGTAAACAAGAAGTCCTATCAGAAGGGACACTATAAGCTGTCCGAAAATCTTCTGTTTCGCTGTAAGACCCAGGTTTCTTTTAAGAACGACTTTTATGAAGTCGTCTATAAATCCTATAAGACCGAATCCCAGCATTGAAAGAACCGGGATCGCATTATTCGTTAAATTTCCAGTTATTATAAGAGCGGCTAATGCCGAGATTATGAATATGAGCCCTCCTATAGTCGGTGTTCCGCTTTTTTTAAGGTGCTCTTTAGGTCCGTCTTCTCTTATGCTCTGACCTGCTCCCGCTCTCTGAATCATTTTTATAACGGGAGTCCCGATTAATAAAGATATTATCAGTGATATTACAAATGCAGATATTGGACTGTCCAAACTCATAAATCTTTTCCTCCGTATATTATTTTTTTCCTTCTAATTTGCTATTTTTTCATATTCGAAACTGCTTCCTGAACGACTTCTCTTTCGTCGAAATGGTATTTAGTTTCTCCTATTATTACATAATTTTCATGGCCTTTTCCTGCAAGAAGAACTATATCGCCTTCTTCAGCATTGTTAACCGCATAGTTTATAGCGTCTTTTCTGTCCGTAACAGTTACATATTCTCCTCCGGACTTTTCAACACCTTCAACTATCTGAGCAATTATGCTGTCAGGATCTTCAGTTCTCGGATTGTCTGATGTTACTACAGAAAGATCTGCATATTTTCCTGAGATTTCTCCCATCACAGCTCTCTTTGAATTGTCTCTGTCTCCTCCTGCTCCGAACACTGCTATTATTCTCTTTTCAGCAAATTCTCTTATGCATTTCAGAACTTTTTCAAGCGCATCTGGAGTATGAGCGAAATCTATTATTACTGTGAAATCGGTATCAGTCGGAACGACTTCAAATCTTCCTTTAACATCCTCTATAGATTCTATACCCTTTTTTATAGTTTCAAGTGATATTCCGTCGAAATAAGCTGCCGATGCGGCTGCAAGACTGTTGTAGACAGTGAATATTCCCGGTATGCTGCAGCTCATATCTATGCTCCCTTTAGGAGTGTTCAGTCTGAAATGAACTCCCTGGCTGTCGAGTTTTATATTGGATGCGTTTATATCATCGCTCTCTTCTATTCCATAAGTCGATGTTTTCTCTGTCTGCATCTTTTCTTCTGAAAGTATCTTTTTTCCATACTCGTCATCAGCATTGACAAGATTTTTCTTAACTGTTAAATTGAAGAGTTTCTTTTTCGCTTCAAGATAGTCGTCTAAATCTTTGTGGTAATCTAAATGGTCTACTGAAAGATTCGTATAAATTCCTGTATCAAATTCAGAATATGCAACTCTGTCAAGATCGAGCGCATGTGATGAAACTTCCATTATAACAGTGTCTATTCCTTTATCAAGCATAAGTCTGAAAGACTGCTGAAGCTCAAGCGAATCGGGTGTTGTAGTTCCCGTTTCTATAAGTTCTCCGTCTATTATATTGCCTATTGTTCCTATTATTCCCACTTTATGTCCTGCCGCTTCGTAAACGGCTCTCATTATATAAGATGTTGTAGTCTTTCCGTTAGTTCCCGTAATCCCTATGAGATTAAGCTCTCTTGAAGGATTTCCGTAAAATTCTGCCGACATCTTGGCCATAGCGTTTCTCGAGTCTGCCACTTTTATATAAGTTACTCCGTCTTTTATATCTTCAGGCATAACTTCCAGAACTACTGCCTTAGCGCCGTTCTCTATCGCAGAGTCTATGTATTTATGTCCGTCTGTCTTAAGTCCCTTTATCGCCGCGAAAAGTCCATCTTTTTCTATCTTTCTAGAATTGTAGTTCAGAGAAGATATATCTATATCAAGGTTCCCTTTCGATTCCAGAATTTCTATTCCGTCTAATAAAGCTTCAATTTTCATATATTTTCACCCTTTCCAGTTAATCCATACAGTTTTTAAACATAATTGTCCCTATCTAATTATTATATCATAAGTTGAGAATTTAGAAATAGCCCAGACAATAGTCTGAGCCGTTTCTAAAGAATTTATTCAGTTTATTTAAGTTTTATTTCAATAACCGTATCAGGTTTAATTTCAGTTCCTGCTGCAGGTTTCTGAGAAACGACTGATCCGTTTTCCGCTTCTCCCTGTTTTGAAAGTCTGACTCCGAGTTTTTCTATGATTTTCAGAACTTCCTCGTAGCTTTTTCCTTTCAGATTAGGAACTCTTAAAACTTTTTCCTCCTCTTCTTCTTCCTCTTCGACTTCAATCTCCTCTTCAGTAAATCCTTTGACACCCTTGCTGTCGAGTTTCTCACGCCTTGCTTCAGCTTCCGCTCTTTCTGTTTCAAGCATTTCCTCTTCTGTAGGAACTTTCTGCGCCGCAGGATCGTAATTCTGAATAAGCGTCAGATTTACGAAGCTTCTGAACGGAACCAGCTCTCCAGGAAGAGGTTCCTGAGTTTCGACTATATCTTCCGGAGTCATGTAGTATTCAGCCGTCTGATAGTCAAGTCCCGCTTTGCTGAGCGTTTCTCTCGCCTCTTTCAGTGTCATATTTCTCACATCCGGAACTGTTATGAGATTGTCGTTTTCGTTTATATCTTTTGTAGGCTCTATTTTCATATATTTAAGAGTTTCATTCATTATAGTCTCTCCTACAGGCCCTGCAACTTCAGAACCGTAGTACTGTCCTCTTGAAGGCTCGTCTATTACTACGAGCACTATGAATTTAGGGTCTTCTAGAGGAGCTATTCCCACGAATGAACCTACATATCTTTCATTAGAGTATTTTCCGTTAACTATTTTCTGAGAAGTACCTGTCTTCGCGCCAATATTATATCCTGGAACTGAAAGAAAGTTCTTATACTGATGAGATGCTGTAAATCCTAACATCTCAAGAACTTCTTTAGATTTCTCTTCTGAGAAGACTTTTCTTCTTATAACGGGTTCGGACTCTTCTTTCACTTTTCCGTCTATAGTTCTGACTTCTTTTATAACGTTCGGAGTCACAAGGTTTCCTCCATTTGCAATCGATGCAAGAGCTGTAATATGCTGTATCGGTGTTGCTGAAAGACTCTGTCCGAAAGACACGTTTGCAAGTGTCGCATCTTTTATATCTTCAGCCGCCGGTATTATTCCTGCACCTTCTCCCGTTATATTTATTCCTGTCGTATCTCCATAACCCAGTTTCGTCATATATTTATGGAGCAGATTTCCTCCGAGTTTAAGACCTATATCTCCCATCATGTCATTACATGAATTTGCAAGACCCTGTTCCAGAGTCTGGTAGCCGTGAGGGTCGTACCATCTCCAGCATCTTATAGGAGTGTCGCTCTTTATATCCGTAAGGAAACCGTCGCATGTGAATGCGTAATCTTCATCTATAACATCCTCTTCAAGCGCACCGCATACTACCAGCGGCTTGAAAGTCGAACCGGGATCGTAAGCATCGCTCACATTGTAGTTTCTCCACATCTTGAACAGTTCTTCCTGCTGTTCTTCTTCACTCAGATTATCCCAGTTGTTTTTAACCTCTTCATCCTGTATATCTCTCGGATTGTTAAGGTCGTATCCTGGTGTGGATGCCATTGCCAGTATATCCCCGTTATTGGGATCCATTACTATTGCCGTAACTTTTTTTGCTCCCGTATTTATTTCACCGAGGCTTATTGCATCTTCAACTATCTCCTGAATTCTCGCATCGAGAGTCAGATATACATTGTTTCCGTCAACTGCAGGATACTTCCTTATCTCAGTATTCGGAAGCTGTCCTCCTCTGGCATCGTTTACAGTTATATACTTTCCTTCTGTTCCTGAAAGTTCTGTATTCATATAGGATTCTATTCCGTACTGTCCGACACCTTCATCCGAAGTGTGCCCTATAACGTAAGACGCCATTCTTCCTTTAGGATAGAATCTGCTGCTGTCTTCTATTACATCGACACCCGGCATCTTGAGGTCTCTCAGTTTTTCAGCCGTAGTCTGGTCGACTCCTTTTTTTATCGTCACGCTGACTGAATCGGACTCTATCTTCTCTTTCAGGTCATCAAAGTTCATTCCCAGAAGCTCAGACATATCCTGCGCTATCTGATCTGTAGATGTGTAAAGCTGGATATCCTGATGTTCTTTCTTGAACTGTCTGTCTTTCATTATCTTCTGATTGTCATCAATTGCAGATGCGAGATCTTTAGGTCTCACAAATATATTGTTTTTCTTAACGCTTATCGCAAGCTTTCTTCCTTTTGAATCGTATATAGTTCCTCTTACAGGAGTTATCGGCTGTCCGCTGGTCCACTGCGCCAGCGCCGACTGTTTCAGATACTCGTGATTCACTATCTGAACGTTCACAAGAACTGAAATCAGATAGACAAGTCCTATTGTGAGGAATAACATTGTGGGATAGACGATTCTCCATGTAATTTTGTCATTTAACTTCTGCATACTATTCCCTCAATCCTAATTAAGTACATTTATTTCTCTTTTTTATCCTTCTGTTCAGGCGATCTGAAAAGATCCTTGAAGAACTTGACGAATTTATTCTCTTCTTTCTTAGGATTCAGATCCAGAGTTACAATCTCATCTTTCTGAGCATCTCTCATGTTGATTCTGTCTTCCGCCTGAGTTTTCAGCCAGTCAGACTCTTTGGTCTGTTCTATATCTATGCTTAAATCGCTGACTTTATTTTCCAGTCTCTCCATTTTACTGTTAAGATCTGCATTCTTGTATTCAAGTTCAGATATTACAGCATTTCTCCATAAGCTTATAAGCAGCAGCAGCCCCAGAAATATCAGAGCATATATTAGGTCCTTCTTTCTGTTGTCAGTTTTGCTGGAAGTATCTTTAGATTTTTTCTTTCTTTTTTTTCTGAATTTTCCCATATTTACAACTTTGCCGTTCTTATCAGCTTTATGTTTTCCTGAATCTGCAGGAGTTTTCCCGGAAGAAGTCAGATTTCTCTGTTTTTTCTTCATCTGCATCATTCCTTAAACTGCTTATTCTTCTGAGAATCTGAGAGAGCTAAACTCTCTCTGCAATTCTCAGCTTTGCGCTTCTCGCTCTCGGATTTTCTGCTATCTCTTCATCCGAAGGAACGATAGGCTTTCTCGTAATAATCTTCACTTCTCTTCTCTTGTCGCATACGCATATCGGTATCTCTTTAGGACATATGCAGTCAGAATTAAGCTCTTTAAACGTCTCCTTCACTATTCTGTCTTCAAGCGAATGGAAAGTTATTATGCATATTCTGCCGCCTTTTCTCATGCAGCTTACTGCATCTTTTATAGTATCCTCGATTATTCCGAGTTCATTGTTCACTTCTATTCTTATAGCCTGAAACGTTCTTCTCGCTGGATGCGGTCCGTCTTTTCTCGCTCCTGCCGGAACTGCCATCTTGATTATATCCACGAGGTCGAAAGTCGTGTCTACAGGCTTTTTCTCTCTTTCTCTGACGATGAATTCAGCTATTCTCTTAGCCCATCTCTCTTCACCGTATTCCCTTATGATTTTTTCAAGTTCTTCCTCAGTGTATTCATTCACCACATTCCACGCTGAAAGAGGATTTTTTCTGTCCATTCTCATATCGAGCTTTGCATCCTGGTGATATGAAAATCCTCTGTCCCCTTCATCGAGCTGGTGAGATGACACTCCAAGGTCCAGAAGAAGTCCGTCTATTCCTTCTATATTCAAATCGAAAAGAACTTTCTTTATATTGCTGAAATTGTTCTTTACTATAATAGTTCTGTCGTCATAATCTCTCAGAACTTCTTCTGCTTTTGCAATCGCATTTTTATCCTGATCTATTCCTATCAGAAGTCCGCTGTCGAGTCTCTTCACTATTTCAAGAGAATGTCCTGCTCCTCCGAGCGTTCCGTCGACATAGACTCCGTCAGGTTTTATATTAAGTCCTTTTATGCATTCTTCAAGCATTATGGACACGTGTTTAAATTCCATTTTTATTTCCTTTCCAGTTTATTCTCTTTAAGTCCTCTTATATACAGTCCGGCGTATACTGCCACTATTAAAAGACTTATCACCTGAGCCATTCTCAGCGGTCCTATCATCAGGCTGTCAGTTCTGAGTCCCTCTATAAAGAATCTTCCTATAGAGTAGAGTATCAGATACAGCAGGAATATCTGACCTGTGAATTTCGTCTTGCCCTTTCTTCTGTATACAAAGAGGAATGCAAATATAGCAAAATCCCATATTGATTCGTACAGGAATGTCGGATGAACTTTAACTCCGTTAATCATTATGCCCCATGGAAGATCTGTAGGACCTCCGTGAGCTTCCTGATTTATATAGTTCCCCCATCTTCCTATCGCCTGGCCGAGAACTATGCTCGGCGCCATTATATCAGCCATTTCCCAGAATCTTATCTTCTTTACTCTGCAGAATATATATGACGCTATCACTGCTCCTATAAGGCCTCCATGAATTGCAAGACCTCCCTGTCTGAAATTGAGTGCCGATATGGGATTGTCTCTGTATAAATCCCATGAAAATATAACATAGTAAAGTCTTGCTCCTACGAGTGCAGACGGTACTGCAACTAGAAGAAGGTCTATGACTGTATCACCGTCATATCCGCGCCTTTTGGCTTCCTGAACTCCCAAAAATGCTCCGATAAGAACTCCCAGAGCTATGAGCAGTCCGTACCACATGACTTCTATTCCAAAAATTTCAAATGCTACAGGATTCAATATATCACTTCCATTATAATTCTTTTAATTTATACTTATTAATTTGCACTACATTAATCTATTATACTATAAAGAATGCAACTTTATAGCTGAGTTTATAAAAAATTGATTAATTTTCTGATATAATGTAAATAAGTCGGATTATGGAAGGAGAAAATATGAAGAAAATTGAATTAATAGCTACTGCGGCTTTCGGTTTAGAAGCCGTTCTGAAAAGAGAAATCGAGGCACTTGGATTTAATATAACTAAGTCGGAAGACGGAAAGATAACTTTTGAAACTGACCTTTCCGGAATACCGGCTGCAAATATAAATTTAAGAACTGCTGACAGGGTTCTTCTTAAAATGGGAGAATTCAAAGCGACTACTTTCGAAGAACTTTTCGAAAATGTAAAAAGCATAAACTGGAGCGAATGGATTCCTATGGACGGGAACTTCATCGTGGACGGAAAGAGTGTAAAATCTAAACTTTTCAGTATTTCAGACTGCCAGTCGATAACTGAAAAAGCGATAGTCGAAAGCATGAAGAGCAAGTACAATATAGGCTGGTTTGAAAAAACTGGCGCAAAATACAGAGTTCAGGTTGCGCTTCTGAAAGATATTGCGACTCTTACTATAGACACTTCAGGAGCAGGTCTTCACAAAAGAGGCTACAGACCTAAGACTTCTGCTGCGCCTATAAGAGAAACTCTTGCAGCCGCTCTAGTTCTTTTAAGCTACTGGAATAAAGACAGACTCTTAATCGATCCTTTCTGCGGTTCAGGAACTATAGCTATAGAAGCCGCTATGATTGGAAAGAATATTGCACCGGGGCTCAATAGAAAATTCGTTTCGGAAGAGTGGGAAAAAATAGACAAGTCACTTTGGAAACAGGCCAGAATAGACGCGCTTAAAAAAATCGACCAGGATGCTGAACTGAGAATTCTCGCTTCAGACTCGGACCCTAAAATAATTGCCGTAGCTGAGGATAATGCATTCGAAGCAGGGGTTGACGACTGCATAGAATTCAAAGTTGAAAACTTCTACAATCTTTCACTGGATCCGGAAGAATACGGAGTTATGATAACTAACCCTCCTTACGGGGAAAGACTCGGAAGCGTGGGAGAGGCAAAGAGACTCTACACTTACATGGGAGCTCTTATGAAAGACCTTAAAAAATGGTCTAAATATGTAATAACTTCTTTCGACAATTTTGAATCGTGTTACGGTCAGAAAGCCGACAGAAGAAGAAAACTCTATAATGGGACTATAAAAGTTGATTATTATCAGTACTATGGAGAAAGACCTCCAAAAAATACTGAAGAATAATCAAATATAAACTATAAAAGGATAATCTCCATACGAGATTATCCTTGTTTTTTATATTTATATTATTTTCTTCCGCCTTTATGGTGTCTGCTGTCTCTTCTGTTTCCGCCGCTTCTTCCTTTATTTCCGCCGTCTTTATTGTCGCCGCCGTTGTCTTTAAGAAGAGCTTTTCTAGAAACGTTGATTCTTCCCTGATTGTCTATTTCAGTTACTTTAACTAGAACTTCGTCTCCAACTGAAAGCACGTCTTCAACTTTATCTATTCTTTCATTTGCGATATTAGATATGTGAAGAAGTCCTTCTTTTCCGTTTAACACTTCAACGAATGCGCCGAAGCTAACTATTCTAGTAACTTTTCCAAGATAGATTTCTCCTACTTCAACTTCTTTAACTATCTCAGCTATCATTTCCTGAGCTTTTTCTCCGCCTTCTGCGTCGTCTGTAACTATAGTAACTTTTCCGTCGTCTTCGATATCTATCTTAACTCCTGTAGCGTCGATTATCTTGTTGATCATCTTTCCGCCAGGTCCTATAATATCTCTTATCTTGTCAAGATCAACTTCCATAGTTATTATTCTAGGTGCGTATTGTGAAAGTTCCGCTCTAGGTTCTTCAATAGATTCAGCCATCTTGTCAAGTATGAAGAATCTTCCTTTTTTAGCTTTTGCAAGTGCTTCCTGAAGTATAGCCTTGTCTATTCCCGATATTTTAATATCCATCTGAATAGCAGTTATACCTTCTCTAGTTCCTGCAACTTTGAAGTCCATATCTCCTAGGAAGTCTTCCATTCCCTGAATATCTGTAAGGATTGTAACATTGTCTCCGTTTTCAGATTTCATAAGTCCCATAGCAATCCCTGCAACAGGCGATTTTATAGGAACTCCGGCATCCATAAGTGAAAGTGTGGATCCGCACACACTCGCCTGTGATGATGAACCGTTAGATTCAAGTATTTCTGAAACTACTCTTATAGTGTAAGGGAACTCTTCTTCTGAAGGTATTACCGGTATAAGAGCTCTTTCAGCAAGCGCTCCGTGTCCTATCTCTCTTCTTCCGGGTCCTCTTACCGGTCTTGTCTCTCCAGTGCTGTATGGAGGGAAGTTGTAATGGTGCATATATCTTTTAGATTCTTCTTCTCCAAGTCCGTCTATTATCTGAACATCTGATGAAGCTCCAAGAGTCGTTATTGTAAGCGCCTGAGTCTGTCCTCTAGTGAACAGCCCTGAACCGTGAGTTCTAGGAAGAAGTCCTACTTCTGTAGATATAGGTCTGATTTCGTCTATATGTCTTCCGTCAGGTCTCTTTTCTTCTTCAAGTATAAGTCTTCTCACTTCGTCTTTTACTATATCATAAAGCACTTCTCCTACAAATTTCGCATTATCCGGATATTCTTCTTCCGGGTATTTCTCAGCAAAATATTCCTGTGCTTCTTCTTTTGCAGCATCTATTGCCTCTTCTTTTGCAAGCTTTTCAGTTATCTGAAGAGCTTCAAGAAGTTTAGCTTTTGCGTATTCCTCAACTTCTGCTCTTAATTCGTCTGAAGGCATTTCAGGTTCGAATACCTGTTTTTCTTCTCCTACTTCAGCAGCTATTTCATTTATAAATCTGCATATTTTCTTTATTTCTTCGTGAGCTCTCAGAATCGCTTCAAGCATAGTTTCTTCTGTAACTTCGTTAGCTCCCGCTTCAACCATCATTATAGCGTCTTCAGTTCCTGCAACTGTAAGTTCAAGATCTGATTTTTCTCTCTGTCCGCTATTAGGATTTATAACTAGTTCTCCGTCTACAAGTCCGACTCTAACTGCTCCTGTCGGTCCCTGGAACGGTATATCAGAAATTGAAAGTGCTATAGATGATCCTATCATTGCAACTATATCAGGTTCAAAATCCTGTTCTACTGAAAGAACTGTTGCAATAACCTGAACATCGTTTCTGTATTTATCCGGGAAAAGCGGTCTTAGAGGTCTGTCTATAAGTCTCGATGTAAGAACTGCTTTTTCACTCGGCTTTCCTTCTCTCTTTATAAATCCTCCAGGTATTTTCCCTACTGAATAAAGTTTTTCTTCGTAGTCGCAGCTTAGAGGGAAGAAATCTATTCCTTCTCTAGGCTCCTTAGATGCTGTTGCTGTAACAAGCACCACTGTATCCCCATATCTCATAAGACATGAACCGCTAGCCTGTTTAGCGGCCTTTCCAATATTAACAGAAAGCGTCTGTCCTGCTAATTCCAATTCAAAATTACGTTCAGCCATATGTCCTCCTTGTAAAAAATTATTTTATTAAATTCATATATATACAATTAAAGAGCGGGGAATGCCCCACTCTTTCTAAAATATAACGTTCTATTAACGTCTTAGTCCTAGTTTTTGTATTAGTGCACGATATCTTTCTATATCTTTGTTTTCTAGATATCTTTGAAGGTTTCTTCTCTGTCCAACCATTTTAAGAAGACCTCTTCTTGAGTGATAGTCTTTCTTGTGCTCTTTAAGGTGCTCGTTAAGCTTGTTTATTCTGTGTGTAAGAAGAGCTATTTGCACCTCTGGTGAACCAGTGTCTCCTTCTTTTGTCTGATATTCTTTGATTATGTCCTGTTTTTCTTGTGTTGATAAGTTCATTCTCTTTTAATCCTCCAATTTTTCTACATCTCATTCCAAGTAAGAAGTCGAGGCTCGTCAAACTTAGAATAAGACAGTCGTTTATATTATTATTGTTATTTAACTTCTACATTCTACCATATTTATTCATCTTTTGCAAACATAATACTGTCTATATCTTTATTAACTTGTTCAATTAAGTTATCTACCGAAGTGAACTTGACTTCATCTCTCATGAATCTTACAAATTCAACTTCTATATTTTCTCCGTATATGTCCTCATCAAAATTCAGAAGATGAGTTTCTATAGAAAAGCTGTCTATATCTCCAAATGTCGGATTTTCTCCCACATTTGTAAGACTTTTATGCTCTTTTCCTTTATAGACAGTTCTCGTTTCATATACTCCGAATCTTGGCGGCAGATATTTATCATCGCATTTTAGATTGGCTGTGGCAAATCCCATCAGCTTTCCTCTTCCCTTTCCTCTTACAACTTCTCCTCTTATTGAAAAAGGAACTGCAAGAAGTCTGTTCAGCTCTTTTATTCTGCCTTCTCTTATATATCCTCTTATCAGAGTGCTGCTTACAACCTGTCCGCCGTATTCAACAGGATCTATCATATGCACTTCAAAAGGAAATCCTCTGTTCTGAAGATATGAAACATCGCCTTCAGCATTTCTTCCGAATCTGAAATTGAAACCGGCGAATATATCTGAAGCTTTCATTTTGTCTATAAGTATTTCTTCTGTAAATTCTTCTCTCGACATATTCTTAAGTTCATCATTGAACTCTAAGACATACAGTATATCTGCGCCGAGATTTTTCAGCACTTCGCATTTCTGACTGAAGCTCATTATCTTTCCATGGCTTCCTCTGTTTTTCTTGTTCGTGAGTTTATCGTCAAAAGTTATAACTGCAAGTTTTTTTCCAGTTTCATCTGCTCTTTTTTTAGCTTCATCGAGCAGTTTCTTATGACCGATATGGACTCCGTCAAAATTTCCCAATGCGACTACTGTACTCTCGTCAAGAGAGCTTTTATCTTCTATTATAATCATTCTGAGCACCATCCGTTTTACTTACTGATTAGAACTTTTTTCATTCTCAATTTTCCGCTCTCGGCTCTTCCAATGCCGATGAACTTTCCTCTGCAGTAGACTCTGATGTTTTTTTCAGAATCTTCCAAACAGTTTTCATTATCATTATAGCATAACTCCTCCAGCGGTATCTTAACTCCGTTTAAAATTCCATCAAAAAACCTGTCTCCGATTTTCAGTTTTTCCATGTAGTCAAAAGGATAATCGAGGCTTTTTAAGTAGTTCTCCAGTTCTCCCGTTTCATTAAGATATTCTATTTCTTCTAAAGTCAGGCTGTCACCGAGTCTGAATTTTCCGACTCTGGTTCTGAGCAGAAAGGACATGTGCCCTACTGTCCCGAGCTCTTCAGCCATATCTTTACAGAGAGTTCTCACATAAGTTCCGCTTGAACAGTCGACATCGAACAGAAATCCGTCTTCATTAATATTTAATAGACTTAATCTGTAAATGCTGACTTTTCTCTTCTTTCTCTCAACTTCTATTCCCTCTCTTGCAAGTTCATAGAGTTTCTTTCCTCCGACTTTTTTAGCAGAATACATTGGAGGAATCTGTTCGATTTCCCCTGTAAATTTCTGAAATAGAGATTTTATATCTTCTTCAGCCGGAGTTTCAAAATCTTTAACTTCTACAGCACTGCTGTATCTGTCTTCAGTCACAGTTGCCTTTCCTAGTTTCAGTTCAGCTCTGTAGCTCTTCGATATCTCAGTATCGTTGAAATATTCGGCAACTCGCGTCGCCTTCCCTATACATACAGGGAGCACTCCCGCCGCATTAGGATCAAGAGTGCCTGTATGTCCTATTTTCTTTATTCCAGTAACTCTTCTAAGAAATCCTACAACATCATGAGATGTCATATTAGAAGGTTTTAAAACGTTTATAATTCCATCCATTTTTATTCCCTTGCCGAAATTCTTTTTATTTCATCTTTTGCGTATTCTACAAGTTTCTGAACTATTTCCTCTTTAGGAAGCGTGCTCGCAAATCCTGCCGCTTTGACATGGCCTCCGCCTCCAAATTCTGAAGCGATTCCTGAAACGTCTGCGTCAGTCTTCGATCTCAGACTTCCCTTATATCCTTTTTCAAGAGGTTTTAAAAGGATTGATATTTCAACGCCTTCCATATCTCTCAGAAACTCTACCAGCATGTCGCTGTCTCTCACATTAGCTCCGCATCTGTCCAGAATCTCCTGATTGATTTCAAGGAATACTATCTTTCCTCCTAAAAAAAGCTTCATATTGTCTATAGCTTCTTTCATCAGCTTAGTCGCTGTAACTGAACGGTTCTGATACAGTTTTGTAGATATCTTGTCTATATCTATTCCTGTATCCAGAAGATCTGCCGCTATTCTATGTGTCTTGCCAGTCGTATTAGAATACTTGAAACTTCCGGTATCCGATGTTATTCCAGTATAAAGGCTTTCTGCAATGTCTTTATCGAGCTCTATCCCGAGCTCTTTTAAAAGCTCACCCACTATCTCTGATGTCGATGACGCATCAGGTTTGACAAGAGTCAGCTCTCCGTATTCCGGATTAGTTATATGGTGGTCTATGTTTATGACCTTTTTCTCATCTATCTCCATTCCGGCTCTTTCTAAATCTCCGCAGTCAAGCACGAATACCGTATCGTATTTCTCAGATGATTTTGTGAAAAGTATATTATCAGTTTTTAAGAAAGAATATCTGCCGGGTATCATATCCGCGATAGCTATATGAACAGTCTTGTCAGTATATTCTTTCTGAAGTCCGAGACCCAGACCGAGAATAGAGCCTATGCTGTCTCCGTCCGGGCTTATATGAGATACTACCAGTATCTTCTCAGCTTCATCTATTTTCTCTTTTATTCTATTCGCTTTTGTCTTCATTTATCTCTCTCAGTATATTAGATATTTTCAATCCCTCATCCAGAGATTCATCAAGTTCGAATATAGGTTCAGGAGTGTATCTCATCTTGACTCTCTGACCCATTTCTCTTCTTATATATCCTTTAGCGGAATTGAGTCCTTCAATAGTGGCCTCTTTTTCTTCCGGACTTCCCATAACTGATATATACATTTTCGCATATCTCAAGTCTTTAGTGACATCAACATGCGTAACGCTCGTAACTGGTGATATTCTTGGGTCTTTAATCTCATTCATTATTATAAGACTTACTGCTTTTCTGAGTTCTTCTCCCATACGGTTAAGTCTCTTACTCATTATTATCACCTCTATTTATATTCTTAACTGTATTTTATTCGTTCTGCATTTTATTTTCAGCAATTCTGTGTCTGTTCTTTTTAATTCCTATCTTTTTATTTCTTCCATGATATAAGCTTCTATAGTGTCTCCCACTTTAACGTCTTTGAATCCGTCTATGCTGAGACCGCCTTCGTAGTTAGTTCCAAGTTCTCTTACATCGTCTTTAAATCTTCTAAGCGATGAAAGTTCTCCTTCATAAACTACTACGTCATTTCTTATAAGTCTTATATTTGAATTTCTAGTTATCTTACCGCTTATAACGTAAACTCCTGCAACTACTGCATTCGGTATTTTGAAAGTATCTCTTACTTCTGCTCTTCCCATGAACACTTCTTTGTATTCAGGCTCAAGCATACCTTCTATAGCAGATTTGATATCTTCTATAGCATTGTATATTACTCTGTAAGTTCTAACATCGACTTTTTCAGTTTTTGCAACTTCAAGAGCGTTGTTAGTAGGTCTTACGTTGAATCCTATTATTATAGCGTTAGATGCTGATGCAAGCATAACGTCTGATTCAGTAATTCCTCCGACACCTTCGTGAATAGGTCTTACTTTAACTTCGTCCGTGCTCAGTTTTAGAAGCGACTGCTTAACAGCTTCTATAGTACCCTTAACATCAGACTTGATAACTATATTAAGCTCTTTCACATTTCCTTCCTGAATTCTGTCGAAAAGGTCGTCAAGCGAAACTTTCTGAGTAGATTTCATCTGCTCATCTCTAAGTCTTATTCTGAATCTGTCAGCTATGCTTCTGGCCTTCTTGTCATCTTCAACCATGTAAAGTTTAGCGCCTGATTCAGGAACTTCTGAAAGTCCTAATATCTCAACTGGAGTAGACGGTCCGGCTTTTTTCATATTCTTTCCTTTATCGTCTATCATCGCTCTTATACGTCCTGAAACAGGACCTATTACTACAGCGTCTCCGACCGAAAGAGTTCCTTTTTCTATAAGAACTGTCGCAACAGCTCCTCTTCCTTTGTCGAGTTTCGCTTCTATTATAGTTCCAACCGCTTTTCTGTTCGGATTAGCTTTAAGCTCCTGAACTTCAGCTACAAGCAGAATCATTTCAAGAAGATCTTCTATACCCTGTCTCTGTTTTGCAGAAACGTTTACAAATATAGTGTCTCCTCCCCAGTCTTCTGAAACTAGTCCGTACTCAGTAAGTTCCTGCATTACTTTGTCAGGATTTGCAGTCGGCTTGTCTATCTTGTTTACTGCAACTATTATAGGTATCTCTGCCGCTTTTGCGTGGTTTATCGCTTCAACCGTCTGAGGCATTACACCGTCGTCAGCCGCAACAACAAGTATAGCTATATCTGTTATCTGAGCTCCTCTCGCTCTCATCGATGTGAACGCTTCGTGTCCAGGTGTATCCAGGAACACTATTTCTTTTCCGTTTATTTTAACTGTAGAAGCCCCTATATGCTGAGTTATTCCTCCGGCCTCTTTCTTAATATGGTTAGTCTCTCTTATTGCATCAAGAAGAGATGTCTTACCGTGGTCAACGTGACCCATTACTGTAACTATAGGAGGTCTCTCTTCAAGTCTTACATCCTCATCATCTTCATAGTTGTAAGTCTTCTCAAGCATATCTTCAAAGTCTTCAACATCGCTTACTTCTCTTTCAATCTCTACATCATGCTCTGCCGCAACTATGGCTGCAGTTTCAAAATCTATCTCTTCGTTAAGAGTAGCCATTACTCCCAGGCTCATCAGATCTTTAATTATGTCAGTAGCTCCTATTTCCAGTCTTTCAGCAAGATCTTTTATCTGAACGCTGTCAGGAACCTGAACTACTTTTACATCAGTGCTGTTTTCATTATTGTTACCTTTGTTATCGCTTATCGGTCTCTCCTCCTTGTTTCTCTTCTTCTTGTCCTTTTTTTTCTTTCTAGACGGCTTTTCAAGATTGGCAGGTTTATGTCCTCCCTTTTTATCAGAATTTTTCTGACTGCTGTGCTTCTGATTATTGTTTTTCTGATTGCTGTTTCTTTCGCCGTTTTTAGGACTGCTGTCTTTTCTTTCTTTATTGTGTTTATTTTCCTTCTTCGCATTATTCTCTTTTTTCTCTTCATTTCTGTCTCTGTTCTGTTTCTGAGAATTCTGAGAATTTCTGCCGCTGTTCTTATTTCTGTTTCTGCTGTTTCTTCTTCCTTCAGAATTTTTCTTTCCTTCTGAATTCTTCTTTTCATTTTTTCCTTTACTGTCAGATGACTTAGAATCAGAAATAAGCTCTTTTACTGCTTTAGCATTTTCTGAATCTATAGTGCTCATATGACTCTTAGCTTCTATTCCCATATCTTTGAGATTTTTAAGAAGCTCTTTTGATGAAATGCCTATTTCTTTTGCTAGTTCGTGTACTCTAACTTTCATTTAAACACCTCCACTTGAACCCGCTCATATCAGTTCAGGCCCGGGATTTTTTCGGCACTTTCTAAAACTGGCTGTCCGCCTCAGTTCTCTATCCTCTCTGCTGTTCAACTTTTTTCAGCAGAGCTTCAGAGAATTTTCTGTCGCTGACTGAAATTACAGAAACTGCTTTTTTGCCCAGTATATTTCCGAGCTCCTCTTTCGTTCCATACTGAAGGAAAGCTGTCTTTCTGTAATCCGCCATATTTCTGAATTTTTTTACTGTATTTTCAGATGCATCTTCTGCAACTATCACGAGGCTGGATTTCCTCTTTTTTATATCTATTTCAGCACCGGTCTCTCCTATAGATATGAAACCGGCTTTTTTGCCCATTCCTATGAAAGAGATTATCTTATCCATTTTTAATTTCCTCTTCCAGCTTTCTGTAAACTTCTTCAGGGATATTCGTCTGAAGAGCTCTCTGAAGTCTTCTGCTCTTTTCAGCATTTTCAAAGCATTCTATGTCTTTACAGACATAAGCTCCTCTTCCGTTAGCTTTTCCCTTAAGATCGACTGATATTTCATTTTCTTTATTTTTTACTACTCTTACAAGTTCAGATTTCGGTTTCATTTCTCCGCATCCGATGCACTTTCTAAGCGGTATCTTTTTACTTTTCAAAACATTCACCTCTATAATAGCGGATCTTCTGAATCATCAAATACCTTGCATACTTCCGGCGCTTCTTCAGAGTCTGATGATTCCTGATTTTCAGGAAGCTCTTCGTCTTCAGATTTTCCTTCGTGTTCTTCAAGATACTGAGTCTTG
Source organism: Bacillota bacterium (assembly GCA_023420895.1). GTDB lineage: Bacteria > Bacillota > Clostridia > Tissierellales > Gottschalkiaceae > Andreesenia. The sequence goes on from JAEZUY010000028.1 coordinate 31,325, forward strand.
TTTTTTATATCTATCTTCCATCCTGTAAGTTTTGCCGCAAGTCTTGCATTCTGTCCTTCTTTTCCTATAGCTAGTGAAAGCTGATAGTCCGGAACTACGACTAAAGCCGTATTTTCTTCCTCATTAAGTTCAACTTTAAGCGCTTTAGCAGGACTTAAGCTGTTCTTTATGAAAACTTCAGGATCTTTGTCCCATACTATTATGTCTATTTTTTCTCCGCAGAGCTCATCAACTATTGCTCTTACTCTGTTTCCTTTAAATCCTACACATGCTCCTACAGGATCTACACCTTTTTCATTCGAGTAAACTGCTATCTTAGTTCTTGAACCGGCTTCTCTTGAAGTGTTGAATATTTCAACAACACCTTCCTGAATTTCAGGAACTTCAAGTTCGAAAAGTCTTTTAACAAGACCAGGATTAGTTCTCGAAAGAATTATCTGAGGTCCTTTTGAAGTCTTTCTCACTTCGACAACGTAAACTTTTATTCTGTCTCCGTGTTTGAATTCTTCTCCAGGTATCTGCTCATTCACAGAAAGAGAGCCTTCAAGCTTTCCGAGATTTACAAGAATCCCGTTTGCATTAGTTCTCTCAACTACACCTGTAAGTATTTCATCTTCTTTTCCTATATAATCTTCGTATATTATATCTCTCTCAGCTTCTTTTATCTTCTGAGTTATAACCTGTTTAGAAGTCTGAGCGGCTATTCTTCCGAAGTCTTTAGGAGTTATTTCTATATATAGAGCATCTCCTATTCCGACCTGAGGATCAAGATTTCCATCTCTGTCTATAATAAGCTTTATCAGAGCGCTTTTGAAATCGACTATATCTTCAGTTCCTTCTAAATCTTCAAGATCTTCTATATTGAAGTTAGGCGCATTTTCAGGTATAAAAACTTTTCCTTCCGCAGCCAGTTCTTCAACCTCGCCCATATTTATTTCAAAAAGATCATCGTCTACAAACTCAACAACGTGTTTTACAGAATAAACTTTAACTTCTCCTGTATCTCTGTTCACTCTCACATCAACGTTCTGAGCCGATCCGAAGTTCTTTTTATAACCGGATATGAGCGCCGCTTCAAGAGCGTCGAGTATTATCTCTTTAGATATACCCTTTTCTTCTTCTATTTCACTAAGAGCTGTTATTAACTCTTTATTCATTTTACTTTCCCTCCAAAATCTAAAAAATTACCGCAAGGTTTATTTTAGATATATCCTTTCTCTTCAAAATTATTTCTTCATCCGCTTCTTTTATAGTGACTGTATCGTCATCAAAAGCGACAAGTTCTCCTACAAAGTTCTTCTTACCGTCTATAGGAGCGTAAGTTCCCACTTCCACAGCCTGTCCTATATTTCTTTCGAAATCTCTGTCCTTTTTAAAAGGTCTGTCAAGGCCTGGCGATGAAACTTCCAGATAGTAGTTTCCCGGGATTAAATCTTTTTCATCGAGTATCGGATTGATTTCTCTTGTGAATTCCTGACAGTCGTCTATTCCTATCCCGCCTTCTTTGGCAAGATAAATTCTGAGAAAGTATGAATCTCTCTCTTTGACATACTCCACATCCACAAGCTCAAGATCCATTTCCTCGGCTAACTTTTCTGAAATCTTCTCTACTTCTGATACAATCTGACCTTTCTTCATATTGAAACACCTCCAGTATGTATTTAGAAATAAATAAGAGTGGGCAACAAAATCTCCCACTCCTTCCGATGTTTTCTGTATGTTTTATATTTACATTCTAACACAGATACTGACAAAAATCAATCTCAGGCCCGAGTATATGCTATAATATTCTAAGACATTAAAATGAAAGGAGAACGGAACGTGAATAACTATGAAAAAAGGCTTCATTACATAAAAAGAATTGAGAATATAAGTTCCAGAGACCACGAACTCGATATGATGAGAGCCTTCTCCATATTCTGGGTCATAATGATTCACTGTCTGTACTGGCCGGGAATTGTGGAACAGGGAATTCTGCTCTCATTATTTCTCATTGAAATGCCGCTCATATTCCTTATAACCGGAGCAAGCAATATATATGCTAAAAAAAGAACTCTTCTGAACTTTTACTACAGAAGACTGATGAGAGTTCTTAAACCCTATGAAGTCTACGCTGTTCTCGTGATAATAATACATTTAATTCTGAAACCTTCAGCTGTAAATTTAGATTTCATAATTAACTGGATTATACCGAAAGGCGGACAGATTGCTGAGTTCAATTTTCTCAACTGGCATCTTTGGTTCATGCCTGTCTATATACTCGTAGTTCTGGTGATGCCGCTGCTGATATTTCTCCATGAAAAAGGATATATAAAATATTTCTACGGAGCGGCCCTTGCATTTATGGTGTTTATCGGAATAAAAGAGGACTTTCTCACAAATCCGAAAGCAGCATTCTACATTCCGACAGTAATATTCTATGCTTTCTGGACTACAGTGGGATTTGAATTCGTAAACCTGAAAATAAAAAGAAAAGACAATGACGTGACTTTCACCGTCTTCGTAATATGGCTGGGGCTTGGAATAATATTTCTTCTATACGGACTCGGACTCGACACCAACTGGAATATGCAGATGCAGAAAACTCCAGTGCGTCTGATGTTTGTCGGATATTCATTCATATCAATGTCTCTGTTTTATATCTTCTCGCCGGCTATAATACTTGCGATGAAACTGATGAAAAATGTGAGATGGATGCAGTTTCTCATAGATTCATACAATAAGAACGGATTTACAATCTATCTGTTCCATCCTTTCATATTTCTTATAATGTTCAGTCTTTTCGGAGATCAGCTGTACGCTATGAACAAAATACTTTCGACTGTCATAATCTTCATAGTGGTCACAGTTCTCTCTCCTATAATGGGACATATACTTGGAAAATACAATATAAGATAGAAAAAAGTTCATGCCTTCTCTTAGCTGAGACTGCATGAACTTTTTTGCTTAAAAGAAATTCATTGCTGAATTTTTATTGTTCACAAGTATATTATAAATGAGATTAGCTATATCTTCTGATCTTCTCTCTATTAATTCTTTAGTCCAGTTTTCATTTACCGGCTCGTACTGGTTCTCGAATTCATTTATAACTTCGCTTCTTCTAGTATCTATTCCATTTTTTATATGTGTCTTGTGCGGTTTGGCTATTATTGAAGTTATAATAAATGAAGAGTCTCTGTAAGTATCTATTTTCTCTGAAAAAGGTTTATTTCCTAGAGAAGAATTATTCGAATCATAAAGAAGAGTCAGATTTCCTATTCTGTTTATATTCACTCTAAAATCTTCACTGTCTTCAAATCCCAAAATATCAAAATCATATTTATCTAAATCTATTTTTTTAGAAAGTATATGTTCTACTGTCGGCTTCTTATCTCTCGGATAGTTCATGACTGTAGGATTATCATGGAAATAGAACTCTATAAACTTAAGCAGATTTTCTGCCTTTTTATCTACATTTCCAGATCTGTTTGCATAGTTTTTGCTTTTCACCGTAACTTGTGCCTGAGCCGCCTTTTCTCTAGTATACTTATTTACAGATTCTATAAGTATTTCTATAGCTTTTACTTTATCTTCTTTCTGATTCTCCCAGTATTCGCTAATAAGCTCCGGCATAACCCTTTCTATAGCATTCGTATTTGTATCCGAAAAAATTACTGATGCCCCGAACTTCATTATAGACTGAAGAATTCTCTCTTTAATTTCCTTATCTTCATTATAGAATAGTATAAATATCGGATAAAACTGTTTTATTTTAAACAGCTTCATTATGATTTTTATTACAGGACTGTTATCATAAGAATCATATTCTCCTTTTGCAATGTCTCTATATATTCTTGAGGTCTTATTCATCTGACTTACAAACTCTAAAATATTTTTCGAGCCGAAAGTATCTGTATTTTTCTTAAAATAATCAAAGAGCTCATTAGTTTTTACATTAACACCTTCATAAGCTATGAGAAAGTGTTTTAAAAAAGTGGACGATGTTATTTTCCTCTTAGATGAAAGCTGCAGATTTTCTAAAACTTCACTCCAGTCTTCGCTGAATCTTCTAATCTGATCTTCCCTCGTACCCTCTTCTGTAAGCTTCTTCAAAAACGTGTTTTTTATTAAATCCATAGGCTCTAACGAACGTCCTCTGTCATTCAAAGTTTCAAAAAGCTGGAAAGCCTTAGACTCATTAGGCGCAATAGTCACTATTATTTTAACTTTAGTTCTAAAGAATGCAATAAACTTTAAAAGCTGCCTGTCATCAAGAGATTTTATAAATTCATAAGATATATTATAGACTGTATCTATATTTCGGTCTTCTTCATTGAGTATATCTTCCTCGCTTATGCTTTCATCCTGAATAAGTTTCTTGTAATAATTTCCAAAAGTCAAAGATGATGCATGTTCTATTCTAAATCCTTTGATTTCTCCTATGTCGTCCTGTATTATAAAGCCTTTCTGAATATCTCCGAGTCTTGAATACCATTTATTCCTTTCTTCATCACTTGATTCTTCAACCTTTTCTTTTATAATCGTATGAACAGCCTTCGCTATAAGTGTGAGAGTTGTAAGACGCTGCTGACCGTCTACAACTATCTTCCTGTTAGAGGATGTGCTGTCTTCTATTAAAACTATATTTCCAAGCAAGTAACCTTCAAGCTGATTGCTGTCTATTGTAAAATTATCGGTATCTTCAGAGAAATCTTCTAAAAGCTGGTTAATTTCTTCATCTCCCCAAACAAACTTTCTCTGAAATTCCGGTATATAGTATGTATTTGGACTTTCAAGAAATATAGAATTTATAGATTTTAACTGAGAAACTATTTCTACAATCCCGTTCATTATTGCTTAACCTCCTTGAAATGTGTATGATCTTCATTATAACACAACCCAAGTATAATTACATGAACATGATCCACATGATTTCCATATTAAAACTTCCGTTTTTAAAATATAAATAAAAAAGCCGGACATAAAGTCCGGCTTTAAATTTATGGTGGAGACGGTGGGAGTCGAACCCACGTCCGAAAACACTTCCCCAGGAACTTCTCCGAGTGCAGCTTATAATTTGGAGTTTCGCTTCGAGAGACCTCTATAAGCAAAGTTCTCTTTCGGCTAGTCCTTAAATTCTACTGCAGGTCAGGACAAGTCTGCAGCAGTTCCCCGCAAATAATGATGTTCGTTCTTTATGCGCGGGAACATAAAGAGGAACAAGCTGCGTTTATGCTACGCAGCTAAAGCGTAATTATCTTCTGCGTTTAATTTAAAAATGTCATTTTTACGTTTCTGACAAAACGACTCGCTATTCCTGCTTCCGTATCCCCGTCGAAACCATTTTCGTCCCCATATTCAGTTTTAAGCTGCGAATTTCAGATTCTAATATTTTTCTGAAGTAATCTGACGCAGTCTTCTTTCTGCATCTCTCTTCGCAATATCAGCTCTCTTGTCGTAAAGTTTTTTACCTTTAGCAACTCCGAGCTCAACTTTCACTTTTCCTCTAGTTATATAAACTGAAAGAGGTATCAGTGAATATCCTTTCTGCTGCACATATCCCAAAAGTTTCATTATTTCTCTTTTGTGTAAAAGAAGTTTTCTTTTTCTGGTAGGATCGACATTGTAAATATTTCCCTGCTCATAAGGGCTTATATGCATATTGTTCACAAATATTTCACCGTCGTCTATGCTCGCGAAGCTGTCTTTAAGGTTTATTCTTCCCTGACGTATAGATTTAACTTCCGTTCCTTTCAGAACTATACCGGCTTCCATAGAGTCTTCTATAAAATAGTCATGCCATGCTTTTCTGTTTTTTGCTACTGTCTTTCCCTTTGCCATAATCTCACCTCTTTTTTTCGTGCACTATTTATTATAGCATCTGTGCTTGTTTATGTCAAATTCCGCATACTTCCGCATTATCAGAAGATTCAGTTAAGTTTTTTAAAGAGACCGTCTTTCGGCGGTCTCTCACATAGCTTTATTTAATTTTTTATCTCAATTCAGCAATTCTATTCTTAATCTTCAAAATCTTCGAAGTCTTCGAATTCAGAATCCCCATTTTCCATATTGCGGTTTCCATATCTCTCTTCTTCGATTTCTTTCTCTGTCACATTCTCTACTAATGCAAAATCTATCTTTCTGTTAGAAGGTGTTGCAGAAACTACTCTTACGATAACTTTATCTCCAAGTCTCAGTTTCTTTCTAGTCATTTCTCCAATCAGATAGTGCATCTCTTCATTGACCTGATAATAATCAAAATCTATAGAATGTATAGGAACGAATCCTTCAACAGTATTTGGAAGTTCAACGAAGAATCCGCTGCTGAGAACGCCAGATATAACTCCTTCGTATTCTTCACCGATTTTATCCTGCATGAATTCAACCTTCTTAAGGTCTTCCACATCTCTTTCAGCATCGTCTGCTCTTCTCTCTGCAAGTGAAGTCAGCTCAGCAACTTTAGGAAGTATAGCGTGGTATCTGTCGATTTTCTCCTTGTCCAGCTCATTATTTATAAACTGTTTCAGAATTCTGTGTATCTGAAGGTCAGGATATCTTCTTATCGGAGATGTGAAGTGACTGTAGTATTCAGCCGCAAGTCCGAAGTGTCCGTCTTCCTCAGTGCTGTATCTCGCTTTTTTAAGAGATCTCAGCATTATTCTGCTTATAACGGCTTCTTCTCTCTTCCCTTCTATCTTCTTAAGAAGAACCTGAAGGTCTCTCGGTTCAATACCTTCTCCGCCTTCTCTTATCTTATATCCGAAAGTGCTTATGAATTTCTTGAATCCTGCTATTTTCTCTTCATCCGGCTCCTCGTGAATTCTGTATAGGAAAGGTATTTCAGTCCAGAATATATATTCTGCTATAGTTTCATTCGTTACCAGCATGAACTCTTCTATAAGTCTGTTTCCTATTCTTCTGTCCGCTTTCTTTATAGCTATAGGATGTCCGTCTTCATCTATTTCAATCTGACTTTCAGGGAAGTCGAAGTTTATGCTTCCTCTTACGACTCTCTTTTCTCTAAGTATAAGCGCAAGCTCTTCCATCATCTTAATATCGTCAGCAACACCCAGTTCTCTCAGTTTCTTTTCAGCCTCTTCGTTTTTTCCCTCCAGGAAGTCTGAAACATCTTTGTAGATTAGTCTTGCTTTCGACTGTATAACTGCTTCGTGAACTTCATGGCTTACGACTTTTCCGTGCTTATTTATCTCCATGAACGTAGATACTGCATATCTGTCCTCATTCGGATTAAGACTGCAGACACCGTTTGAAAGCTTTTCCGGAAGCATAGGAACGACTCTGTCTACGAAATACACTGAAGTCCCTCTGTCCAGAGCTTCCTCATCAAGCGCAGTTCCCTCTCTTACATAGTGGGAAACGTCCGCTATATGCACTCCAAGCTTATAGTTTCCATTTTCGAGCTTCTCAATAGAAACAGCGTCATCGAAGTCTTTTGCATCTGCTCCGTCAATTGTGAACAGATTTACATCTCTTAAGTCCGTTCTTCTATCTATTTCTTTTTTAGAAAGAGTTTCAGGAATCTGTTCAGTTTCCTTCATAACTTTTTCTGAAAATCTCTCAGGAATTCCGTATTTTTTTATTACAGCTTTTACGTCTACCCCTTTTTCATCTTCATATCCCAGAATTTCAGTTATCCTTCCTTCCGGATTTTTTCCGTCTTCAGCCCATTTCTTTATTTCGACTTCTACAATCTGTCCGTCCTGAGCATTCTTATTATCTTCATGAAGAACGAAAACGTCTGAAGATATCTTAGTTTCAAGCGGCACTACGAAACCGTATTTTGCACTTTTCTGGTAAAGTCCTATAATCTTGCCGTTTGCCCTCTGAAGAATATTGATTATCTCTCCGCTTCTTCTTCTCTCTTCACCGTGCATATTTTCAGATGAATCTTCGAGAACTCTCACAGCAACTTTATCTCCATGCAGCGCTCCGTGCATGTCTTCTGCTGGAATGAACACATCTCCGTCATCCTGCTCTTCTTCGCTTTCAGGAATTACGAAGCCGAAACCTCTGTGGTTCCCCTGAAGTCTTCCTATGACTATTCCAAGTCTTCTCGCAGAACCGAGTTTTCCCTTTTTAGTCTTGTAAACGTATCCTTCATCTTCCATTTCCTGTATTATTCTTCTGAATTCTTTTCTCTGGTCTCTTGGAATATCGAAAACTTTTTCAAGCTCTTCCACTGACCCCATTTTCATATTGGTATCATCTATATATTCAAAAAGTTTATCTTTTATATTCATATTTCCGGCGACGAAACTCACAGTTTTTTCCAAATTTTTTACAGCTTTTTTTACTTGAGAGTCCGCCTTCCTCCCTCCAATTAGAATATTTTTCGTTGCTTTACTATTATACCCCTAATGAAGATATTAAAACTCAACGTAAAAAAAACCGTTTCAGAAAGTCTTGAAGCTTCTGAAACGGTTTAAACTCTATATTTTAAATCTCAATTTTCTGCTATAAAGCTTTATTTTAAACTACATTTTCCCAACTTTTGAACTTTTTCCAAGATTAACTTTGTCGAAAAGATCTACATCGTATGAGTACATGTTTTCGTTCTTTTCTTCATGAACTGCATAAGCTATATCTAGAAGTTCATCTATAAGCTGAGTGAAGTTTATTCCAAGCGGCTCCCAAAGATAGTAGGCAATCGATCCTGGCTGAGTGTTTATTTCGTTTATATAAACTTTATTGTCTTCCTTGTCCATTAGGAAGTCTATTCTGGCATTTCCTTTACAGTCTATAGCCATGAAAGCTTCTTTTGCAAGATCCTGAATTTCTTCAGTTTTTCCTTCAGGAAGATCTGCAGGTATGTTTCTTCCGCCGCCTTTAACTCCTTTAGCATTGCTGTGAACGTATTTATCTTCATAAGTTAAAAGTTCTTTCCAGCCTACAGGCTCTTCGCATAGAGACGCTTTAACATTGTTGTTGTATCCTATAACTGCACAGTTTATCTCTCTAGGCCCTTCAAGCGCCTGCTCAACTATTATCTTTCTGTCGTATCTCATAGCTATATCTATAGCTTCTGTAAGCTCATCTTTATTTCTCGCTTTCGAAATTCCTACAGATGAACCGAGGTTCGAAGGTTTTACGAATACAGGATATCCTATTTCGTTTTCAACCTTAGTTATAACTGCATTGCTCTGAGTCTCCCATGCAGATCTGAAGAACCATGTGTATTTAACTATTGGAAGACCGTAAGCTTTGTAAACGTCTTTCATAAGTATTTTGTCCATTCCAACTGATGATCCGAGAACTCCTGCACTTACATACGGCACGTTCATCATTTCGAATACACCCTGGATTGTTCCGTCTTCACCGTTAGTTCCGTGAAGCGCTATAAAAACTGCGTCTATATCCTGTTCAAATTTTTTGCTGAAGAATCCGCTCTTCTGATTAGGATGACCGAACAGTTTCTTTTCATTATATGTCGCTGATACTATAACTTCTCTTAATTCATTGAACTTTTTCTTTTTAAAGTTTTCAAAGTCTAAAAGCTCATCTCCTGTATACCATTTTCCGTCTTTAGCTATAAATACTGGAACTACATTGTATCTTGATTTATCTATATTTTCCATTACCTGCATTCCGGTAATTACAGAAACTTCGTGCTCAACGCTTCTTCCTCCGAAAACTACTGCTATATTCTTTTTCATTTAATAAACCGGCGAATATTTCGCCGTACCTCCCTTCAAAACAGTAACTTATTTTTATCACTTTCTATTATAGCACAAATCCTGCCGTTCAGTACCAAATGACTGCACGGCAGGATATATTTAATATTTCTTTTATTTTTCATTGTAATTGTCCGGCAGGTCGTTTTCAAAAAGAACGACATCTCCCGGTCTTGCAAGCTGTCCGAGTATCTCTGTCGCACGGTCCAGATTTCTTGCTATGAATATGCTTTCTTTAGGGAATCTGGCTTCTTCTATTCCAGCTTTTATAGGAACAGCTCTGTCTTCCCCTACAAGAATTGCGAAATCGCAAGTCTTGGCTATATTTCTTCCGAATTCTTTATTCTCTTCAAATTCAGAGTCTCCAAGCTCTATCATTCCCGGAGTTATAACTATCTTTCTTCCGCCTTCGAATTTAGATATTACATCGAGTGCGGCTTTAGCTCCGTCAGGATTCGAGTTGAAAGCGTCGTCTATTATTATTATTCCTGTTCCCAGATTCATAAGCTGAAGTCTGTGAGGAACAGGTTCAACTTTCGATATTCCTCTGGCTATCTCTTCAAGGCTCATTCCAAGAGCAAGTCCTGCTGACGCTCCTGCAAGAAGATTCAGAATATTATGTTCTCCAAGAAGCTTAGAACTGCATTCCACTTCTTTTCCGTCTTTAGTTCCGAGTATAAATTCAGAACCTGTTGCAGACACTTTAATATCTTTTGCATATACGTCTACATCTTTCTCTTTTATACCGTAGTTTATTTTTTTGAACTTTTTCGTTCTGTCGGAAAGCTCTTTAACGTATTTATTGTCATAGTTAAAAATAGCTATTCCGTCTTCCGGAAGTTTTTCTATTATTTCATATTTAGTGTTCATTATATTCTCAATATTCTTGAAAGTTTCAAGATGCGCAGGTCCAACTGAAGTTATTATACCTATATTGTGTCCTACAAGGTCTCCCATTTCGGCTATATCTCCAATATTTCTCGCTCCCATTTCAGCTACAAAAACTTCATACGAAGGATCAAGGTCTCTGTTTATAACTAGACTTACACCCATCGGAGTATTATAGCTTTCAGGAGTTTTTAAAGTCTTGAACTTTTCCGAAAGTATAGTTGCTGTTAAAAACTTCGTGCTCGTCTTTCCATAGCTTCCTGTAATTCCCACTATTTCAAGTCCGTCTATGCTTCTCACTTTTTCCTGAGCCTGAACAAAGTATTTCTTATTTATATTCTCTTCAATCGGCTTGTTTATCTTATTCGAAAGCATAAGTATTCTCGGCTGAAGGAATATTGCTATTGCAGAAACTGCAAGCACTATTGCCACTGTATAGTCTGTCCCTATAATCATAGAGCATATTACTTTTCCTACAATCACTATTATAAGGATTGCAATTACAAGATTAACTAGAATATGAGTTCTTATAAGTCTTCTGACTCTGTCTGTTATATTAAGCTCAACTTTGCTTTTTTCCTTTTTAGTCACTCCTCCATATATTATGAAAAGAGACCACAGGATTATCCCTACATAATATACTTCTTCAGAACCGAAGTTGCTGTAAAGAATTCCTGAAAGTATTGCTGTGAAAATCGCCAGAAACGTTCCTACATGAAGATGCTGAGGATACGCTCTCTTCGAAAAATCTTTAATCCATTTTGAAAAATTATTATTTCTATATCCCTCCAGCTGAAGCATGTGAATTAAAAATCTGCTTCTTGCAAAAATACTGTAAACCCATGCCGCCGCTATAAGAAGGGATAATATTACCGCAATGCTGTTAAACAAAATTTCTTCCTCCCATCAGTTTCTATATTTTTATTCTTTTGCTTTAATAAATCAGTTTATCTTGAAGAAACTCTTCATTACAGCGCTGAACTGCGCATACTGATCTATATAGGAGAAATGTCCTGCATCCTCTAGAACTACGAGTCCGCTGTCTTTTATCTCCTTTTCCATTATCTCAGCCATATATACCGGTGTTGCTGTGTCATTTCTTCCCCAGATTAGAAGTGTAGACGCTTTTATATCTTTAAGAAGAGGTCTTAAATCCTCATTTACAACTTTAACCAGTATCTTTCTCATCATAGGATCTGCATCCTTGTAGTCCTGAGATCCGAATTTAGTGTAGAAGCTCTTCATTCTTTCATCTCTGTCTATCCAGAAGAATGCTGAATTGTATATTTTCTTTAAAGCCTTGAATGAGTAGACTTTAAAATAATATTTAGGACCTCTTTTAGGAATGAGCCCCGCTGCATCTATTAAAACCATTCTGTCTACAAGCTCCGGATATTTACTTGAAAGAATCAAGCTTATTCTTCCTCCGAAAGAATGTCCTATAAGAATGACTTTATCCATTTTCATCTCATCTATAAATTTCTTCATATAATCCGCATATTCGTAAACGCCCCATGCTTCAGGCGGCTGAGGACTTTCGCCGAATCCCGGAAAATCTACAGTGTAAACTTTAAAATCGTTTTTAAGTATATTGTGAACAGGCATCATTGCTGGAATATTTGCGCCCCATCCATGCATTATGAGCACATTTTCCCCCTGGCCTTCACAGATATAATTCATCTCTGTACCGTCTATATTTATCTTCATTTCTGCACCCTATTCTTTCTATGATTCTATACTATATATCTTATTACATATCCGCTAACTTTTACAGTCATTTAAGCATTTTTAGCTGTTTCAAGTATAAAAAAAGCGATTCTTCAAGAATCGCATTATATTTTAACTATTTAATTGCTAGCGATACCACTATTGCAACTGCTATAACAACAGCTGACACAATAACTATTTTGTCAGATATAGCTTCATAGCTTCTTCCTTTGCTTCTGGACCATGCACTTTCATTAGTCCCTCCGCCTATAGTTCCAGAAAGACCTCCTGTCTTGTCTTCCTGCATAAGCACGTTTCCTATTAGAACTATGCTCGCTATAATCACAACTATCATTAGTCCTGTTGACAAAATATCCACCTCCCGCTACTCTTCAAATATACTGTATTATATCACAGTTACTTGTCATATTCAATAAGCAGAGAAACTGCAGAATACTTTCTATATAATATATCAAGAAATTTTCCTTATTATCTCCTTTAAAAAGTTATTTATTTCACATTTAGGGTATATATTACATGATAAAGATAATCTTTTTTAATCTAAAAAGCAATATAGGTATAGGGGGTATATGTATTATTATGCAGTATTCTTCTTTTTTAGATTCTATAACTGAGAATGATTTACCGTTCTTTATCAATTACTAAATTTTATATATTCTTGTATTTATAAGGCTTTAGAGGTTTTTTAAATAAGTTTTTCTCATTTATTGTTGACTTTCTTCTCAATATGTATTATTATAAAGTTACAGCATCAGTCAGATATATACGGCTGATACAAATAAATATATTTTGATAAGAAAAAAATACTTAAATAAATCAAAGGAGTTGTTAAAAATGGGATTCGGATTTAAAAGAGCATTATTATTTGTAGGTGGACTAGCAGCAGGAGCAGCAGCTACTAAAGTTATAAACAATCAGAAAGTTAGAGAATTAGCAGTAGACGGAGTAGCTAAAGGAATGAAAATTCAAAAAAGCGCTCAGGCTACAATAGAAAATCTTAAAGAAGACGCTCAGGACATACGTCATGACGCGGCTAAAAAAGTTGATGAAGAAAATGCAATAGAAGCAAAAGTGGAAGAAATAAAAGAAGAAG
>JAEZUY010000030.1 GCA_023420895.1 Bacillota bacterium
AGGGATTCTTTCAATAGCTGACAACTATCATAAAGCAGATGTAGAAGAAAATGATAAATTCACTCTTTTATTCGGTATGAAAGAAGATGAATACAGTTCGAATATGATTAATGACAGTTTTATAACTGGAATAACAGGACTTGAACTGAGAAAAAGAGGTACTGCTCCTAGCAGTATGAAGATAACAGGAGAAGGTATAAACGAAAATAGAGAATTGAAACTGACAGCTGAAGATAAGAACGGAAAGCAGCTTGGGCTGGAGTTCGGATCGCCAGAAGATGATAAAAGAGTAATATGGTCGAGTTCAGACCCGAGTAAGGTAAAGGTGGATATATTCGGAAAGATTACTTATGTATCTGACGGAGAAGTCGTTATAACTGCTCAGTCAGCTTTAAATGATAAACTAAAAGATTCTATAGTAGTAAATAAAACAGAAGTTCAGCCGGATGTAATTCCATCATCTGATATTGTTTTTAATGAAGGTGAAGGAGAGCATAATTCAGGAACTTTAGGCGAAGGAGAAGCGGGATCAGGCTCTAAAGGACCTGGAGAAGGCGGAGGAGAACCTGGAGCAGTCCTTACAGAGGACGACCTTAAAAATATTTCAGGTGAAGCAATTCCGGTTCAGATAAATCCAGGTGACGGGGGAAGCAGTTCTAACAGCTCTGGAACGAATGGAGCAGGTTCGTCAAATGGAACGAACAGCAGTTCAGGAACTGGCGGAACTTCATCAGGCGGAACATCATCGGGAAGCAGGTCATCGAGCGGAACAACTATAAGGAGAAATTCGAGTCCATCGAATTCTTCAAGAAGAAGCTCGGGGAGTTCTTCGAGCTCAAGCTACAGAAGACCGACTTCAAGAAGCAGTTCATCTTCAAGTTCAAGAAGTTCGTCAAGATCGAGCAGACCGGGCTCATCTTCAAGCTCAAGCAGCTCTAGAAGCGGAACTAGCAGTATAAGAAGAAGCAGAACAGCGACTGATACTAATAAAGATGATGAAGAAGAAAATAAAAGTCAGGGCGGAGACGTTCAAAGAGGAGTTCTTAAAGATATAGGAGAAGGCGAAGGAGATTTCGACGAGTTCTATGACGGAGACGGAACTAGATGGAGAGTTTTCGAAGTTGAAGAGTCTCAGAAAGAAATGCCTCAGCTCAACTTAACTGGAAAACTTGACCCTATTGCTATAATAGTTATGACAGTAATTCTTGCAATAGGAGGAATTCAGAGATATATAAGATATTTAGACAGCATTTAAAAGCTGATCTTTATTTTAATGAAAGTAATAAGGAGGAATTCTTTTGAATTTATCTACGATACTGAATGATACTCTGCACACGATATCGCAGGGGATATTCATTCCCACTGTTATAGGACTTCTTGTGATGATTTCCATAGGAATTGTTTCATTAGGAAGTATTATAGTGGAAATATTCACAGAAAGAAAAAGACTTAAAGAAAATATTCCGAAACTTCTCGAAAGTTTTAACGGAAAGACACCAACAGAAATGGAAGATATAATAATAAGCAGCGGAATACTCAGAAGACAGAAAGAAGCTCTTTTAGAGCTTTTAAGCTACAGACAGCTGCCTGAAGAGGTTCAGCGTTCAGTTGCTCAGAGACTTATAGTAACTGAAGAGACAAGATATGAGAGAATAGTTTCAATAACTGATATAGTTACAAGACTTGCTCCGATGCTTGGACTTATCGGTACACTAGTGCCGCTCGGTCCGGGACTTCTTGCACTTGGACAGGGAGATACTAAGGAACTGTCTCAGTCACTTCTTATTGCGTTCGATACGACAGTTGCAGGGCTTGTTTCTGCGGCTATAGCTTTCGTAATAAGCAAGATCAGAGTAAACTGGTACGAAGACTATATGGTTTCTCTTGAAACTATGATGGAGACCATTCTTGAGGAGGTAAGACTCTATGCGAAAGAAGAGGAACATCAGATCGGGGACGCTGAGATCAGCGAGAATTAGAGAAGACATAAACCCGCTGGACGGTCTTGGAAACCTTGCGGACGCCATGCTCGTATTTGCGTGCGGACTGATGGTTGCCCTGATAGTCAGCTGGAATGTCGATGTTGAGCTTGAAAAAGAAAAAGTCGACCTTTCAAGAGGAAGGGACGTTACAGGAATAGACAGTATTCACGACAAAATGATTGAAGAAGACGATTCTCCGGAAGCGTATGAGAGAATGGGTACAGTTTATAAAGACCCTGAAACTGGAAGACTTTTCATGCTTACAAACGATTAGAAAATAAAGTTACAGAATATATAGAAAAATGCGCTTATCTAATAAGCGTATTTTTTTATCTGTATATTTCAGAGGAAAAGGGATATATATGTAAAGGAGGAAATTCATGAGTTTAAAAGAAGACGCGTTTTTTCTAATAGAGAAACTTGAAGAAAAAGGATATGAAGCTTATCTCGTAGGAGGATGCGTGAGAGACAGTCTTCTGGGAAAAGAGCCTAATGACTGGGATATATGTTCTTCAGCCCTTCCAGATGAAATTCTTGGAGTTTTTGAAAATGACTATACAGTTTTCAGAAAAGGAAAGAAACACGGAACGATAGGAGTGAAGAAGGGCGAAGAAATTTATGAGATAACGACTTACAGAGTCGATAAAGAGTATAAAGACCACAGGAGACCGGAGACTGTGGAATTCACAGAAAATCTCGTAGAAGACTTAAAAAGAAGAGATTTCACAATAAATGCGATGGCTATGAGCAGAGACGGCAATATCACTGACCCTTTCGGAGGAAAAAAAGATCTTGAAAGAAAGATAATAAGGGCAGTAGGAGATCCTGAAGAGAGATTCGAAGAAGACGGCCTCAGAATACTGAGAGCGGCCAGATTTTCAGCACAGCTTAAGTTCGATATAGAAGAGGAGACTTATAAAGCGATGCTGAAAAAGAAAGATTTATTGAGTTTTTTAAGCGCAGACAGAATCAGAGATGAGTTCAACAAGATAATAATGACTGAAAAGCCTTCTTACGGACTGAGACTTCTGGTGAAAGCGGGACTTATGGAGTATGTAGTTCCGGAAATAGAAGAAGGAATAGGATTCGACCAGAAATCTCCTTTTCACAATAAGGATATATTTGAACACACTATGGATGTAGTAGACAGCTCTCCTCCGGTTCTTTCAGTGAGACTTTCCGCTTTTTTCCATGATATAGCAAAGCCTTCTACTTTCTCTGTCGATGAAAGAGGAATAGGCCATTTCTACAGACATAATTCTGTAGAAAAAGATATGACTGTGAAGATAATGAGAAGGCTTAATTACGACAAGAAGACCATAGAGGAGGTTTCTAATCTCGTCAATTATCATATGGCGGTTCATGATATTCAGAAAGAGTCGAGTGTTAAAAGACTTATGAGAAAGATTGGAAAAGAAACTGTAGAGAAATTGATTTATCTCTATGAAGCTGATAAATCTTCGACTCTTGACAGAGAGAATAAGGAGCCGGGAGAAAATTTTAAAAGAATATTTGAAAAAGTTAAAAATACTAAGGAGCCGATGGGCAGAAAGGACCTTAAAATAGACGGAAACGACCTTATAGAAATGGGAGTCGAAAAGGGTCCTGCAATGTCTCATATCCTGAATGAACTTTTAGAATATGTGCTTGAAAACCCTGATAAAAACACGTTTGAAGACCTTGAAGCGGAAGTGAGAAAGCTTTACTTTACGAAAAATTGAAGAAATGATAAACTATAATATAGGCGAATTGAAAGAAGGGATTATATGAAAGCGGCTATAATTAATGTCGGAACAGAACTCACATCAGGAGACACACTCAATGTAAATTCTCAGACCTTATCGAGACGTCTGTTCGATTTAGGAATAGATGTAAAGTTTCATATTTCAGTTGAAGACAATAGAGAACTTTTAAAAATGCTTGTGGAAGATTCGATGAAGAAAGTCGATATAATATTTTTCACTGGAGGACTAGGACCTACTGACGATGATTTTACTAAAGAAGTCGTTGCCGAACTGAACGGAAAAGAACTGATATTCAGTCAGGAAATAATGGATTCTATAAACGAGTTCTTTGCAAACAGAGGCACTGTTCCAAGTGAAAACAACAGAAAACAGGCATATACAATAGAAGACAGCACTGTTTTAGAAAATGACCTCGGAACTGCGCCGGGATACTATCTTGAAAACAGAGACACTAAATTCGTTCTTCTTCCGGGACCGCCGGGAGAGATGATAAATCTTTTTACAAAAAAAGTGGTTCCTCTTATAAAATCGGAAGACAAGATATATAAAAAGATGATAAAGACGATAGGCATAGGAGAATCTCTTCTTGAAGAGGGAATAAAAGACCTTATAAGAGAAGACAACGGAGTTTATATTGCAACTTATTCAAAACTCGGAGAAGTCAGAATAAAGCTGATTTCGAGAGATGAAGAAAAGCTTGAAAAAATATATGAAAAGATTCATGAAAGATATGGAGAATATATATATACTTTAAGCTATGACAGCGTTCAGGAGACTATATTCAAAAATCTCAAGAATGACGGTCTCAAAGTTGCATTCTGCGAATCATGCACAGGGGGACTAATAGCAAGCACTCTCGTATCTATTGAGGGAGCTTCGCAGGTTTTCGACAGAAGCGTTGTGACTTACAGCAACAGAGCTAAAGTTGAAGAAGTCGGCGTAAGCGAGGAAAGTCTCAGAAAATACGGCGCTGTGAGCAGCCAGGTTGCAAAAGAGATGGCTGAAGGGCTGTATGCAAGAGGAGATATAGATATAGCCGTATCTGTCACAGGAGTGGCAGGTCCTGACGGGACTGAGGAAAAACCTGTAGGTCTCGTATATATAGGGATAAAAACTGCAGACGGAGTTGAGACTTACAAGAACAATTTTGTCGGCAGAAGAAGAACGGTTCAGCAGAGAACTGCAAAAGAAGCTTTCAATATAATAAGAAAGTATCTGATTTCAAAAGGGATTTATTCTGCTGAGCTGTAATAGATGAGTAGAAATCACAAATAAATAAGAAAAGGTGGTGGCCCTTTTAGGGATTAATATGATAGAAAAGAAAAAAGCACTCGATGTTGCTATTTCACAGATAGAGAAACAGTTCGGAAAAGGATCTATAATGAAACTTGGAGAAGATTCTAAGCTGAATATAGAAGCAATACCGTCAGGATCGCTTGACCTCGATATAGCTCTGGGAATAGGCGGATATCCTAAAGGAAGAATAGTTGAAATTTACGGACCTGAATCATCAGGGAAAACTACTGTTGCGCTTCATGCGATAGCAGAAGCTCAGAAACTTGGCGGAACAGCGGCTTTCATAGACGCTGAGCACGCTTTAGATCCGGGATATGCAAAAAACTTAGGAGTTAAAATAGAGGAGCTTATAGTTTCTCAGCCGGATACAGGAGAACAGGGACTTGAAATAGCCGAAGCTCTAGTGAGAAGCGGTGCTGTCGACATGATAGTAATAGACTCTGTTGCCGCTCTAGTTCCGAAAGCGGAGATAGAAGGAGAGATGGGAGACTCTCACGTTGGTCTTCAGGCGAGACTTATGTCTCAGGCTCTCAGAAAGCTTGCCGGAGCTATAAAGAAATCGAACACTATAGCAATATTCATCAACCAGCTTAGAGAAAAAGTCGGAGTTATGTTCGGAAGTCCTGAAACGACTACAGGAGGAAGAGCGCTTAAATTCTACGCGTCTGTAAGACTGGATGTAAGAAGAATAGAAACTCTTAAACAGGGTGACGAGATGATAGGTAACAGAACGAGAGTGAAGGTAGTTAAAAACAAAGTCGCTCCTCCGTTCAAAACTGCAGAATTCGATATAATGTACGGAAAAGGAATATCTAAAGAAGGAAATATACTCGACGTCGGAGCGAATTCTGATATAGTTACTAAAGCCGGATCATGGTACAGCTATGGAGATGTGAGACTTGGACAGGGAAGAGAAAACTCGAAAGACTATCTTAAAGAAAATCCTGAAATAGCTCAGGAAATAGAGATGAAGATAAGAGAAAAATACGGACTTCCTATTGACGGGTCTGATGTTATCCCTGAAGTCATAGATGAAGCGGCTATAGAAGACGGCGGCAAAGAAGAGAAGAAATAGATAAAAATTTTTAAAATATAATTATTATTCCTGCAGATTATTATACTCTGCAGGAATTTTTATTTTAATGTTCAGAGAAATGCCTATAAATACATATGTTGAGACCTGTCTATATTGACATATATGATAAAAAGTATTAGAATTAAATATATATTTATAATATTTTTTTAGATATTTTCAATGTCTTTTAAAAATTTTCAAATTAGAATTTTAAGATTTCAGATTCCTGCTTTTCAGAACTGAAATTATCCAAAGAGTGAAAAGCTAATTTATAAAGAAAGGTGGTGAATCTGTTACTCAGAAACAGAATTAGGGTAGCAGGTGCAAGAAAATCGGTACAGTAGTAGTAATATTAGTTGGAATTATCTTCGCAGCCATAGGTTTCGCTATTGGATTTCTTATAAGAAAGTCGATTGCAGAAAAACATATTGGCGGGGCTGAAAACAGAGCTGCTTCAATTATAGAGAATTCTAAAAAAGAAGCTGAAACAGTGAAAAAAGAAATGCTTCTAGAAGCGAAAGAAGAAATTCATAAACTTAGAAACGAGCTAGACAAAGAAACAAGAGAGAGAAGATCTGAAATACAGTCTAAAGAGAAAAGACTTCAGAATAAAGAGGAAAACCTCGATAGAAAGTCGGAGGCTGTAGAGAAGAAAGATGAATTCCTGGCTAGAAGAATTAAAGAAGTGGACGGCAAAGAACTGAAAGTCGAAAAGCTTTATGAAGAGCAGCAGGAAGAGCTGAACAGAATTTCAGGACTTACAAGAGATGAAGCGAAGGACATTCTTCTGAGTGAAGTTAAGAGAGATATAACTCACGACACAGCAGTTATGATAAGAGATATGGAAACTAAAGCCAAGGAAGAAGCCGATAAAAAGGCTAGAGAAATTATAAGCTATGCGATACAGAGATGTGCGGCGGATCACGTTGCAGAGACTACAGTATCAGTAGTAAACCTTCCTAGCGACGATATGAAAGGAAGAATCATAGGTAGAGAGGGAAGAAACATAAGAACTCTTGAGACTCTTACAGGAATCGACCTTATAATAGATGACACTCCTGAAGCGGTTATACTTTCAGGATTCGACCCTATTAGAAGAGAAGTTGCCAGAATAGCTCTTGAAAAACTTATATTAGACGGAAGAATACACCCTGCAAGAATTGAAGAAATGGTTGAAAGAGCGAAAAAAGAGCTTGCAAACCATATGAGAGAGCAGGGAGAACAGGCGGCATTCGATGCCGGAGTTCACGGACTTCATCCTGAGATTATAAAACTTATAGGAAGACTGACTTACAGAACGAGCTACGGACAGAATATCCTTAAGCACTCGATAGAAGTTGCTCATATATCGGGATATATGGCTGAAGAGCTTGGAGCAAACGTCAAAATTGCAAGAAGAGCAGGACTTCTTCACGACTTAGGAAAAGCTATGGACCACGAAATGGAAGGACCTCACGTTGCAATCGGTGTGGATCTTGCTAAGAAATACAAAGAAAGCAAAGAGGTAATTCATGCAATAGAAGCCCATCACGGAGACGTTGAGCCTCAAACGATAGAAGCCGTAATAGTTCAGGCTGCAGATGCGATATCGGCTGCAAGACCTGGAGCGAGAAGAGAGACTTTCGAAGCTTATATCAAGAGACTTCAGAGACTTGAAGAAATAGCGAACTCGTTTGAAGGAATAGAAAAGGCTTATGCAATACAGGCGGGAAGAGAAATCAGAATTATGGTTCAGCCTGATGTTGTAAGTGATGACGAGGCTACTATAATAGCCAGAGAAATAGTTAAGAAGATAGAAGCGGAACTTGCGTATCCTGGACAGATAAAAGTGAATCTGATAAGGGAGACGAGAGCGGTAGCTTATGCAAAATAGATCAGCTCCTCTCAGTTAATTCTGAGAGGAGTTTTTTCTACTCAAAATCAGCAGTTTGAATTAACAAATTAAAAAATTGCCTGTTTAGAGGCGGAAGAAGGCGGTATTTATGTCAAACCACGTATACATATATTTTATAGCAGTTAATATTCTGGCATTCATTCTCTATGGATTAGACAAGTACAAGGCCAGGAACAATAAGTACAGAGTGAGCGAATTTCTGCTTCTTCTATTTGCTGTTCTAGGAGGAGCGCTTGGAGCCTCAGCCGGAATGCTCGTTTTCAAGCATAAACTGAGCAAACCGAAATTCTATATCGCAGTGCCTCTGCTTATGCTGATTCAGGAAATCATAAAATACAGACTGTTAGTAAAATAAATCGAGACTGACTGAATTGTCAGTAAAAAAACCTGCAGTGCCGGGATATCCAGGTATCTGCAGGTTTTTTTCAGTTTATTACCGCTTTTCTTTTTTGACGTTCCGCTTTTTTTACAGTATAGGAAATTTCCCGTGCGGAAAATTTATAGCATAGCGCTATTAGAATTATATTTGTGAGCTGAAACGTTCCTCCGTACGACATGAAAGGCAGCGGAATTCCAGTCATAGGAACTGCTCCCATAGTCATAGCTATATTTTCAAAAAAATGTGAAAACATCATCGCAGAAAATCCGAAAAGAGCGAATTTCTGAAATCCATCTGTCTGAAGAGAGCCGTTTTTTGATATTCTATAAATTATGAATAAGAACAGAATTATTACGGCTGCGCCTCCTATTATTCCGAAACTTTCTGTAATGGCTGTGAATACAAAGTCCGTGTGGTTTTCCGGAACGTCCAGGAATTTTTCGCTTCCGTCTCTCAATATTCCCTTTCCCCACAGTCCGGAAGTAGTTATCGCCTCTTTAGAAATAAACACCTGAAATCCGGATGCTTCCAAATCGTATGACGAATCTAGAAAAGCGTATATACGGTCTTTCTGATAATTGTCGAAATTGAGCCATATAACCGGCGCAATTATGGTGAATAAAGTTATCGCGGCCGCTATATATCTTTTGTCTATTCCCGAACCGAGAAGCATCATCGTAAAGATGAAAAGATAGACCATAGCCGTTCCGAAGTCCGGCTGAAGCATAATGAGAGACAGAGGAACTGCCATCAGAAATATTGCAAGACACATCACCCAGAGCTCATTTATTTTTTTATGAAATCTGGATAAAAATGCCGCATAGAAGATGATAAATCCTATCTTCGTTATTTCTGCCGGCTGAAATCCGAAATTATTGAATCTGATCCAGCTTCTAGCGCCCCATTCTGCAAATCCGGTTCCTGAATACAGTACCCATATGAGAAGAAATACCGATATTATGTAGATGGGAACGGAGAGTTTTTTAAAGAAATTCACGGGAAGTCTCAGTATGACAGCGAAGCTTATAACCCCGAGAACTGTAGCCAGAATCTGGTTCAGCATATATCTGTGTCCAAGGGCCAGGTTCCGGGTTGTATTGAAAACCATGAAAAGTCCCCAGACACACAGTATTACAGCTGGTATCAGAATTCCTTTATCATAAACTTTTTTCATAAAATATCTCCAATTCTTTATATTTGAATGAATATTGTATATTTTAAAAGCGGAAGAACCAGTTCTGATTCCACCGCTTTATTTATAGTATATAGGTTAGGGAAATATATTTCAATCTAATCGGGTTTTTCTTATCAAGTGATTAGTGTTAGAATATATATTATATGGATAAAAATTGACAGGAGGATTATTAATGATTATAGGTTCACACCTTTCAGTTTCGAAAGGGTATAAGAAGATGGGGGAAATGGCGCTCGATATAGGAGCAAATGCGTTCCAGTTCTTTACAAGAAATCCGAGAGGAACGGCGGCTAAAGAGCTGGACTTTAAAGATATAGAAGGTCTTGAAGAGATTATGAAAGAGAAGAATATAGAAGCGGCAGTTGCTCATGCTCCTTATATTCTGAATCTGGCATCTCATAAAGAGGACACTTTCGGTGTGGCAAAAAGAGTTCTCAAAGAGGACCTTTTGAGAATGAGTGAAACACCGGCAGAATATATAGTTCTTCATCCCGGAAATCATCTTAAAAAAGGTTCTGAATACGGAGTTGAAAGAATAGCAGAAGGTCTTAATGAAATTCTGGATGAGAAGGAAGATGTGATGATTCTTCTTGAGACAATGTCGGGAAAAGGAACGGAAATGGGAAGAACGTTTGAAGAGATAAGAGGAATAATGGACAGAGTTGAATACAGCGACAATCTGGGAGTGTGTTTCGACACATGCCATACGTATTCAGCAGGTTATGATATAGTGAACAGTCTTGAAAGCGTTCTGGATGAATTTGATGAAATAATAGGACTAGACAGGATGAAAGTCGTTCATCTGAACGACAGCATGACTGAATTCAATTCGAACAAAGACAGACATGCTAAAATAGGAGAAGGTTCGATAGGATTTGAAGCTATAATGAATTTTGTCACGAATGAAAGACTGAAAGACAAGATATTCGTGCTGGAAACTCCTAATGAACTTCCAGGATATAAGAAAGAGATTGAAATGATCAGGAATGGACAGAAATAAAATCAGAGAATTGGCCGGCAGAGCGGAAATAGATATAGCCGGAGTTACTGACAGGTACGATGCGGACAGAATAAGGAAAAGACTTGAAGAGAGAAGAAAACGCAATTTTCAGACTGAATTCGAAGCTGATACTGAAGAGAGAACGGATATAGACAGTATACTTCCTGGCTGGAAGAATATAATATCTCTGGCAGTTTCATACAATTACAGGATTGAGAGAAGCGGAAAAAAAGACTCTCTTAAAGGATATGTCACAAAATCTGCTTTAGGAAGAGATTATCACGATATTCTTCATGAGAAAATGAAGAAGCTTATCGCTCTTATAGAAGAAGAGGGATGCAGTTTCAGGTACTTCTGCGGAGTGGACACGGCTCCTCTTGTAGACAGAGAAATTGCCGAAGAGTCCGGAATAGGATTTTTCGGAAAGAACAATTCCATAATAAATGAAAACTGCGGCTCTTTCATATTTCTCGGCTATATAGTTACCGATTTAGAAATTTCAGATACGGATTCGGAGAATTTTTCTGAAGAGAGCGGGAAGAGTTCTGAAGAGACTTTACCGGAAAACAGAATATGCGAAAACTGCAGTCTCTGCCTCAAGGCTTGTCCTACCGGAGCAATCAGAGAAGGAAATATGATGAATGCGAGGATATGCATATCGTATCTCACTCAGACTAAAGACGAGATACCTTATGATTTAAGAGACAGAATGGGAAAATCGCTTTACGGCTGCGACATATGTCAGAACGTCTGTCCTTATAACAGAAAAGCTTCTGTTAAAGAAAATGAAGTCTACAATGATGAAATAGATTTAGAAGATATAATATTTATAAGCAAGAAAGGTTTTAAAGAAAAATACGGTGAGAGAGCTTTTTCCTGGAGAGGGAAGAATATAATAAAGAGAAATGCAGTAATAGCTCTTTCTAAAATAAAGACTGAAGAATCTGAGAATATTCTTCTCAGCCAGCTGAAAGACGGAAGCGAGATGATCAGGAAGTATTCTGTATGGGCGCTTTACAGACAGGGGCTTTCAGACAGAGAGAAGATTGAAGAATATTCTGGGAAATTCAGAGAAGACAATTTAAAGGAATACGACAGAATTGAGGGATTTTATGTTAAACAGAGAAGAGATTAAAGAAGTTCTCAGAAGACTTGAAGAGAGATATCCTGATGCAGAATGCGAACTGAACCACAGAACTCCGTTCGAACTTCTGATTGCAACTATTCTCTCAGCACAGTCTACAGATAAAAGAGTAAATATAGTGACAGCAGATTTATTTAAAGAGTACAATACTCCTGAAAAGTTTTTAGAACTGACTCAGGAAGAGCTTGAGGACAAGATAAGAACTATAGGGTTTTACAGAAACAAGAGCAAGAATATACTGGGAACTTCAAGACTTTTAGTTGAAGAGTATAATTCAGAAGTTCCCGACAGCAGAAAAGACCTTGAAAGACTTCCCGGAGTTGGAAGGAAGACTGCAAGTGTCGTTCTGAGCAATGCTTTCGGGCAGAATGCAATAGCAGTAGACACTCATGTGTTCAGAGTTTCTAACAGGATAGGTCTTGCAGACAGCAGCAATGTTGAAAACACAGAAAAAGATTTAATGAAGAATATAGATGAAGATATGTGGAGCAGAGCTCACCATCTTCTCATATTCCACGGCAGAAGAACGTGCAAGGCTAGAAATCCTCTGTGTGAGGAATGCAGTCTCACAGATTTATGCGAACACTATAAAAATGAAAAATAAAAGTTTAAACAGTTGGAAGGTGCAGAATTATGATGAATATAGTGCTTTATCAGCCGGAGATACCGCAGAATACAGGAAATATAGGGAGAACGTGCGCAGTTACAGGAGCGAGACTCCATATAATAAAGCCGATGGGATTTTCAATAGATGATAAACATGTCAAAAGGTCGGGACTGGACTACTGGCCGCTTCTGGATTTAACAGTTTATGAAAATCTCGAAGAGTTTTTTGAAAAGACTGAGGGAGGAAGATACTTCTTCGCAACTACTAAAGGAAAGAAGACTTACTCCGATTTTGAATTTCAGGACGAAGATTATATAGTTTTTGGAAAAGAGACTGGGGGACTTCCTCAAGTCATCCATGACAATTATTCAGAATTCTGCATGAGAATTCCGATGAAGAATATAGAAGAAGCGAGATCTCTGAATCTTTCAAATACAGTGGCGCTAGTTCTTTATGAAGCGCTGAGACAGTTAGATTTTCCCGGATTAAGATAAGATAGAATCCGGAATGAAGGGAGATAATATTATGGAAAAAGAAGTTCATGAGTTTGAACCTGTTTATGACGAAAATTCAAAGGTGTTAATACTGGGCTCATTTCCTTCAGTTCTTTCAAGGAAAAATGAGTTCTACTATGGGAATCCGAGAAACAGGTTCTGGAAAGTGCTTGCGGCTTTGACCAATGAAGAGGAGCCGGAAACTGTTCCGGAAAAGAAGGAATTCCTTCTGAGAAACGGGATAGCTGTATACGATGCGGCAGAATCCTGCAAAATAGAAGGGTCGAGCGATTCAAGCATGAAAGACATAGAGCCGAGCAGTCTTTCGCCCATATTTGAAAAGGCGGATATAAAGAAAGTCTTTGCAAATGGCAGAAAAGCTTATGATATAATCGTGAAATATCATGTTGGAGAAGGAAAAGACATGGGAACGGAAATGGAATTAGAACTTCTTCCTTCTACCAGTCCTGCAAATGCACAGTATTCTCTTGAAAGGCTTATAGAATGCTGGCAGCCTGTATCAGAAGCGCTGAATATTAAATAGCTGTTTTCAATCCGGTCAGAATTGACCGGATTTTTGATATTTTTCATAAAAAATTTTTATAATGTTATTAAAACTTAACATAAACTTAACAATTGTTAGCATTATTATAGTATGATTAAGTTAAAGATGGTTTTAATTAAATTTTTTAGGAGGAGAAAATGGCGGAAATAGCAATTGGAGTTATTGGAGGACTCGGGCTGTTCCTTTACGGTATGAATCTGATGGGTAGTGCGCTTCAGAGATCGGCTGGCAGCAAGCTGAAAAAACTGGTAGAGATACTTACTAAGAACAGATTCATAGGAGTAATGGTCGGAGTCATAGTAACAATGGTAATCCAGAGCAGCAGTGCGACTACTGTAATGGTTGTCGGATTCGTCAATGCCGGGATTATGACATTGAAACAGGCTGTAGGGGTTATAATGGGTGCAAACCTCGGTACAACAGTGACGGCTCAGTTAATCGCATTCGATTTGGCTGGAATAGCACCACTTGCAGTAGGACTCGGAGTTATTCTTTCACTTGTGAGCAAGAAGAGCAAAATGAAAGATTTTTCCGAAGTAATTGTAGGATTCGGGGTTCTTTTCATAGGGATGTCTATGATGTCTTCAGCACTTAGTCCTTTAAGTAAATCTGAGGCATTCATAAATCTCTTATCAGGACTTAAAAATCCGTTCGTTGGAATGCTTGTAGGTTTCCTTCTTACGACTATACTTCAGAGCAGCAGTGCTTCTATAGGACTTCTTCTGGCGCTTGCAAGTCAGGGGATGCTCGATATAGACATGACACTTCCGATACTGTTCGGAGACAATATAGGGACTACTACTACAGCTATGCTTTCTAGTATAGGAGCGAGCAGAGTTGCAAAACAGGCAGCGCTTATGCACTTTATGTTTAATCTTGTAGGAACTCTTCTATTTATGATTATACTTAGAAAACCGGTTGAAATGCTTGTGCTTTATCTTTCACCTAATGATGTTTCAAGACAGATAGCCAATGCTCACACATTTTTCAACCTTATAAACATAATTATCCAGTTCCCGTTTGCATCATTACTCGTAAAAGCGGCGGAAAAGATAATAAAGACTGGAACAGAAGAGGAGAAAGCTATAAAGTATATAGACTACCGTCTAATGGAAACACCTTCTCTTGCAGTTTCTCAGGCATCTAAGGAAGTTCTGAGAATGGGTAATAAAGCCCTTGAAAATATGAAAACTGCAAGAAAAGCTTTTGAAAATATGGACTATGATCTTACTGAAGAGATTTTTGAAAGAGAGAAGCTTATAAACTCTATACAGACCGAAACTACTAAATACCTTGCCGGAGTGAGCAATTTAAGTCTCACAAACGAGCAGCACAGAATAGTGACAACTCTATTCAATTCTATGACTGATATAGAGAGAATAGGGGATCATGCTGAGAATATAGCAGAACAGACTCAGTATGCGCTAGAAAACAATCTGACATTCTCAGATAAAGCGATGTCAGATCTTGATAATCTGTTTGAAAGAACTATAGAGCTTTATGAAAACTCTCTTCTTGCATTCAAGAAAGCCGATGAAGATATCGCGAAAGATGTAATCATTGGAGAAGAAGAAGTAGATAAGCTTGAAAAACAGTACAGAGCAGGCCATATAGAAAGAATAAACAAATACGAATGTCAGCCTAGCTCGGGAATAGTTTATCTCGATGTGATAAGCAACCTTGAAAGAGTTTCAGATCACTCAGTTAATATATCACAGTATATAATCGAAGTGGTGGAAAAACAGAAAGAAGAAAGTTTCTTCTAAAATTTTATAAAATGAAATGATATTTAATTATAAATAGCATTTTTGATGGCATCTTCATTGTGAAGATGCCATTTTTTTGTTAAAAATATTTAAATTGTTAAAATTGAGTAAAATAATTGTTAAAAAGATAACGGTAATAGATTAGATGGATTAAATTATGAAATATATATAGAAAACATTTATCGCATAAAACAGAAATGGAATAAAAAATTATTCGTAAAAATGACCATGAATATAAAAAAACGGACATTTAATTTCCAGAAACATACAAATACACCTGAAAACACGAACGATTGGATAGTCAAATTAAAGCATATCCGATATATAATTAGATTCCTATAGAAAATCTTTTAAAAAAGCTTGTTTAAGTTTAATAATTGTACTATAATGGAACTATAGAAAGAACCTATAACTAAGTATAAAGTTATTTAGGTTTCTTTAAAAATGCCTTTTTTTAAAGGAGAAAAAATGGGAATAAAGATAATTACTAATAATTTAAAAGTGAAAAACAAATATTCAGATCAGTATGAAGTTGAGTATATTGATACAGATTATATGGGGATTCTTTATAAAGCCAGGGGCATGATTCACTTGGGTCATGAGATGTATACACATCCTCTTTCCAGCAGCATAAAGCCTAATGAAACACCATATAAAAGCATCATAATGTCTGATAAAGCCGAAGGTTTGAAGTTTGAATCACTCCAAGCGATAGAGTCGGGAATACACACGGCTGAAAAATTCCAGAGAGATTTCAAGACTCCGGACTGGACAGAAAGAGTTAAAGAAGACTTTAGAGAAATCGACTGCTCAATAATTGCCAATGCTCTGAATATTAGAAAATGGTAGAGCGGAAAAATCTTTTTCCGTGAATTATCGACCCGGATTGTTAATTTAATATCATTCATATGATAATATATATCAATATTAAATTGACGATTTTAAAATATGCTATTTTATAAAACCCGAAAAGATGTTCGGGGATAAAAATGTAAAATACGCCGAGAGGTGTTTTAATAAATACAATTGGGAGGTGAGCATATTGCGTTTAGAATTAGGAAATATCTTAATTAAAGACGTTCAATTCGGCAGCGAGACTAAAGTAGAAAATGGAGTTCTTTATGTTAATAAAGAAGAACTTATCGCTGAAATTTCAAATGACGAGCATATAGCTAGTGTGGATGTAGAGCTGGCTAAGCCGGGAGAAAGCATAAGAATAACTCCTGTAAAAGACGTCATAGAACCAAGAGTTAAAGTTGAAGGTAAAGGTGGAATGTTCCCAGGAATGGTTTCAAAAGTTGAAACTGTAGGTTCTGGAAGAACTCACGTATTAAAGGGCTCAGCTGTAGTAACTACAGGAAAAGTTGTTGCTTTCCAAGAGGGAATCATCGACATGACAGGGCCAGGAGCAGACTATACACCATTCTCAAAGCTTAACAACGTAGTGCTTGTAATACAGCCTATCGAAGGACTAGAACAGCATGCTCATGAAAAAGCATTAAGACTTGCAGGACTTAAAGCTGCTATGTATCTAGGAGAAGCAGGAAGAGAAATAGAGCCGGATGAAGTTCAGGTATTTGAAACTTTACCGCTTCTAGAAGGTGTGAACAAGTATCCAGACCTTCCAAAAGTTGCTTATGTGCAAATGCTTCAGAGCCAGGGACTAATGCACGATACTTACGTTTACGGAGTAGACGTTAAGCAGATAGTTCCGACAATCATAAGTCCTACAGAAATAATGGACGGAGCTATAGTGAGCGGTAACTGTGTTTCTGCATGTGACAAGAACACATCTTACCACCATCAGAATAACCCTGTAATTCAGGACATGTTCGCACAGCATGGAAAAGAAATAAACTTCGTTGGTATGATAATAACTAACGAAAACGTATATCTTGCAGACAAAGAAAGATCGTCTAACTGGACAGCTCAATTAACTGAGTATCTTGGACTTGACGGTGCAATAGTTTCACAGGAAGGATTCGGAAATCCGGATACTGACCTTATAATGAACTGCAAGAAGATAGAAGGAAAAGGCGTTAAGACTGTAATAATAACAGA
Organism: Bacillota bacterium; assembly: GCA_023420895.1. Lineage (GTDB taxonomy): Bacteria > Bacillota > Clostridia > Tissierellales > Gottschalkiaceae > Andreesenia. Next base: position 17,204 of record JAEZUY010000030.1, read on the forward strand.
CGAATATGCAGGAAGAGACGGAGCATCTCAGTCACTTGCGGATGCGGATCCATCTGCAAACGCTGTTGTAACAGGAGGAAACGCTAACGAAGTGATAACACTTCCAAAACTTGATAAAGTTATCGGATACCTTGATCCAGTTGATACAATAGCTGGAGGATTCGAAGGAAGTTTATCAGAAGACGGAACAATAACTGTTGAGCTTCAGGCAATAACAGGAGCTACAAACGAGTTAGGTTTCAACAAGATGACTGCTAGAGAATTCTAGTGAGAATCACAAAAATTCGACAAAAACTATAATATAACAGATTACAATATAACAAAAATCTAGAATATAACAGAAGGGATGTATAGAGATGAGCATATTTACAGATAAAAAAGTTATCGTAATAGGCGATAGAGACGGTATACCTGGACCGGCTATCGAAGAATGCCTTAAGCCAATCGAAGACACTGAAGTTGTTTTCTCATCAACTGAGTGTTTTGTCTGAACGGCTGCAGGATCAATGGACTTAGAGAATCAACAGAGGGTTAAAGATTTAGCAGAAAAGCACGGACCTGAAAACATAGTAGTTATAGTAGGTGCTGCAGAAGCTGAATCAGCTGCACTAGCTGGAGAAACAGTTAGAGTAGGAGACCCGACATTCGCTGGTCCATTAACAGGAGTTCAGTTAGGACTCGAAGTTTATCATGCAGTAGAACCAGAATTCAAAGACGTTGTTGACGAAGACATATACGACGATCAAATAGGAATGATGGAAATGGTTCTTGATGTTGACGAAATAATAGAAGCAATGCAAGAAATTAGAGAAATAGAATTAGATTAATCGGAATATAAAAAAGTTCTGAGAGGAGGGTTATTTAATGAGTAAAATCAAGGTTGTTCACTATATAAACCAGTTCTTCGGAGGAATCGGTGGAGAAGAAAAAGCAGACTTCGAACCGGTAGTTAAAGAAGAAATAGTAGGACCTGGTTTAGCTTTCAAACAGAATTTCAAAGATGAAGCTGAAATAGTTGCAACAGTAATATGTGGGGACACATACTTCAACGAAAACTTAGAAGAAGCAAAAGCAGCAGTTCTTGAAATGGTTAAGAAGTATGAGCCGGATCTTTTCATTGCAGGACCTGCATTCAACGCTGGTAGATACGGTGTTGCCTGCGGAGCAATAGCTACAGCTGTTCAGGAAGAACTTGGAATACCGTCGCTTACAGGTATGTACGTGGAAAACCCTGGAGCTGATATGTATAAAAAGAACGTATACATGGTATCGACAAAGAACAGTGCCGCAGGAATGAGAAAAGCAGTAAAAACTATGGCTTCTTTAGGACTGAAAATGGCTAAAGGAGAAAAAATAGGAACACCTGCTGAAGAAGGATATATTCCTAGAGGTGTTAGAAAGAACCTTTTCGCAGAAAAAAGAGGATCTGAAAGAGCTGTCGAAATGCTTATCAAAAAACTCAAAGGTGAAGAATTCGAAACTGAGTTCCCTATGCCTGATTTCGACAGAGTTGAGCCTGGTAAACCTATAGCAGATTTATCTAAAGCTAAAATAGCGATAGTTACATCTGGAGGTATTGTACCGAAAGGGAACCCGGATCACATAGAATCTTCATCAGCATCTAAATACGGAAAATATGATATAGAAGGATTAGATGACTTAACATCAGAAACTCATGAAACAGCACACGGAGGCCACGACCCAGTGTATGCTAATGAGGACCCTGATAGAGTTATTCCAGTTGATATATTAAGAGAAATGGAAAAGAACGGAGAAATAGGATCGCTTCACAGATATTTCTACTCAACTACTGGTAACGGAACTTCAGTTGCAAACTCTAAAAAGTATGCATCTGAAATAGCTAAAGATTTATTAGCTGACGGAGTAGACGGAGTTATCCTAACTTCTACGTGAGGTACTTGTACACGTTGCGGTGCAACAATGGTAAAAGAAATAGAAAAAACAGGACTGCCAGTGGTACACATCTGTACAGTAGTGCCAATTTCACTTACAGTTGGAGCTAACAGAATAGTTCCAGCAGTAGCTATACCTCACCCGCTTGGAAATCCAAGCCTGTCAAGAGAAGAAGAAGTTGCTCTTAGAAGGGGAATAGTTGAGAGAGCAGTTAAAGCTCTTACAACTGAGGTTGATGATCAGACTGTATTTGAAGCTTAGTTCAGTATATATTGGGGGCGGTTTAATTAAACCGTCCCTTTTTTAATAAATTTAATGCTGAATTTTTAAAAAAATCTATTTGAATACGAGTGAAATATCACTTTAAAATAGAGTCTGAGCGTGGAAGTTCTATTTAAAAAGAAAGGTCTTTTTTCAATGGCTGGAACCTGGCTCTAAATGTGCTATAATAAAGGTGTAACAGTCATTTGAAAACTAGATATTAAGACAAAATTTTAAATTTTTGCGGAGGTGGAAATATATGTCTTATCCAGTATTAAAAGGTGCAGGATATTTCCTAGCACATACACCAGATATGATAATTCATAATGGTACAACTCAGACATCAGAAAGAATAGTAAATCCTGATTCTGAATATCTTAAAAAATTACCTGAACATATTCGTTCATTTGAGGAAGTTGTAAGCTATCCTCCAAACCAGACTTATATAGGAAACGTTACACCTGCTGAACTAGGTGAAATGGGAGCTCCTTGGGTAGAGAAAAAAGTTGAAGGAGCAGAAAGATTCGGAAAATTTGGAGAAATAATGCCGGAAGATGAATTTATAGGCCTTATGCAGATAGTTGACGCTTTCGGACTAGTTCTTCTTGAAGATTCATTCGTAAGCGATGTAAAAGCTAAACTTGAAGCGCATCCGCTTGTAAATGATGAGCTTATATCTAAACTTAAAGCTGGAACTGAGCTTTCAGAAATAGAAAAAGAAATAGAAGAACATGATGCAGAAGCGATATACACTGACGGAAAAGTTGTAGGATGCGTTAAGAGAGCACACGAAATCGACGTTAACCTTACAGCTCACATAATGTTCGAGAACCTTGTCGTTAAAGCATCAGGAGTAATATCAATGCTTAATCTTCTTGATAAGAACGATATAAACCCTGAAGATGTTGAATACGTTATAGAGTGTTCAGAAGAGGCTTGCGGGGATATGAACCAGAGAGGTGGAGGAAACTTCGCTAAGTCAATCGCAGAAATGACAGGATGCGTTAACGCAACTGGATCAGATACAAGAGGATTCTGTGCTGCGCCTACACACTCGCTTATAGAGGCTGCTGCACTTGTAAAAGCAGGAGTTTATAAAAACGTTGTACTAGTTGCAGGCGGAGCATCAGCAAAACTTGGAATGAACGGTAAAGACCACGTTAAGAAAGATCTTCCAATACTTGAAGACGTAGTAGGAGGATTCGCGGCTATAATAGGAGAAAATGACGGAGTGAGCCCTATATTAAGAACTGACCTTGTTGGAAGACACACTGTTGGAACAGGATCTTCACCGCAGGCAGTTATAACTTCACTAGTTACTGCACCGCTTGACAAAGGCGGACTGAAGATAGTCGATATAGACAAATATTCAGTTGAAATGCAGAACCCTGATATAACTAAACCGGCAGGAGCTGGAGACGTTCCTGCAGCTAACTATAAAATGATAGCTGCTCTTGGTGTTAAGAGAAAAGAAATGGAAAGAGCAGACGTTGCTACTTTCGGATCTAAGCACGGAATGCCGGGATGGGCGCCAACTCAGGGACATATACCTTCAGGAGTTCCTTATCTTGGATTCTGCAGACAGGAAATACTAGACGGAGAAATAGAAAGAGCAATGTTCGTTGGAAAGGGAAGTCTGTTCCTAGGACGTATGACTAACCTGTTCGACGGAGTTTCAATAGTTGTAGAAAAAAATGATGGAAAAGCAGATGCAGGAAATGCAGGAGTTTCAGAAGAAGAAGTAAAAACACTAGTTGCGGAAGCAATGAGAGATTTTGCATCACATCTATTAGGAAATTAGAGGTGATATAAATGTCAGAAAATGTTAAAGCAATGATAGGTAAAGTTTTCAACGATGTAGCTGACGCTATAGAAACTGGAAGCTTCGGCTCTAAAGTAAGAGTAGCAGTTACTCTCCTAGGATCAGAGCACGGAGTTGACAACGTTCTTAAAGGTGCAGAAATGGCTCAGAAAAGAAATCCAGATAAAGAAATAGCCGTAATAGGACCTGAGAGTGTTGAAACTGACCTTAAAGTATATAATGCGGAAGATGAAGATGCACAGCACAAAGTAATGGAAGAACTTCTTTCAAGCGGAGAATTAGACGGTGTTGTGACTATGCACTATAATTTTCCTATAGGAGTTTCTACAGTAGGAAGAGTTATAACTCCAGGAATAGGAAAAGAAATGTTCATAGCTACTACAACAGGAACATCATCAGCATCTAGAATCGAAGCTATGATAAGAAATGCAGTTCACGGAGTTGCGACTGCAAAAGCTATGGGAATAGAAAGACCGTCAGTAGGAATTCTGAATGTAGACGGAGCTAGACAGGTTGAGAGAGCTCTTAACCAGATGATAGAAGACGGATACGATTTAGAACTTGCTGAGTCTATGAGAGCAGACGGAGGATGTGTAATGAGAGGTAACGACCTTCTTGCAGGAACTCCTGACGTTATGGTTATGGACTCGCTTACTGGAAATCTTATGATGAAAATATCCTCATCTTATACAACAGGCGGAAGCATAGAAGCTATGGGATACGGATACGGACCTGGAGTAGGTGACGGATTCGAAAATGAAATCCTTATCGTTTCAAGAGCTTCAGGATCTCCTGTTATAGCAAATGCGCTTGAATTTGCAGGAGAACTTGCAAAAGGAAAACTTGCTCAAGTTTCTAAAGACGAATTTGCTAAAGCTAAAAAAGCTAAGATGGAAGATATATTCAGCGATCTTAAGAAAGACTCAGCTAAATCGGCTTCAGCTGATGACGAAGAAGTAGAAATGCCTGAAAAAGAAGTAGTTACAGGATCAATTGCAGGAATCGACATAATGGATCTTGAAGATGCAGTAACTGCGCTTTGGAAAGAAGGAATCTACGCTGAGAGCGGAATGGGATGTACAGGACCAATCGTAATGGTTAACGAAGCGAAAGTTGACGATGCGACAGCAGCTCTTGAAAAAGCTGGTTTCTTAGGATAATCTAGAAAATTTAAAATTTCATATAAATCGGCATTAAGCCGGAAAGGACACTGGTCAGAATATTCTGACCAGTGTCTTTTTACACTGAAAGACAGAAAAAACTTCATTTTAAAATATTGAAAAAGAGTTCAAAAGGATGTTTATAATAGCATATATTTGGGTATAATATTTATAATATATTAAACAAATGTATTCATAAAATTAAAGGGGAGATTTAAAATGAAACGTTTTGTAAAGAACATGAAGACGGCAGGACTGATACTGATGTCCTCAGTGATGCTTGTAACAGGCATTGCACCAGCAGCATTTGCGGAAAGTCTTCAAAGTACATATGAAGTTGCTGATGCGACTGTAGCAGATTTTGATAATATGAATTTGGATGAGGGATATTTGAAATCATACTATGCATACTATAATTACTCTTATACTAATTCACATGGTAATTATAATTATAGTATTAATTATAATTGTAATCTTGATGGGAAGATAATCAGTTATATTTATTCTAGTTCATATGACTACGGCGAAGAAAATCAAGATTCAAATTATTCTGATTCTTCTTCTTCTTATTCTTGTTTTATACCTGTTGCATCAGAAGACAGGGGAGACAGAACTTTATTCTACGGATACCATATGTCATATATATTGAATGAAAAAGATGAAAAAGGAGAAATGGGTCTTCCCGGACCTGCTACACTTGAAGCATTTCCTAATGGAATGATGAGATTTAAAAAATATTCTACAGATACAACTAAGCCTTACTATTCAGTCGTAATTCCGGAATATAAAGGGAAAGGAGCTGAAGAATGGCCT
>JAEZUY010000002.1 GCA_023420895.1 Bacillota bacterium
ATTATTACTAATATTGTTATAGTTACCTTCCGATTTTCGAAAATCTTGACTTTCGATATTCGAATCTCTTGAATTTCGATTATCGAACTTCTGGAATTTTGTTTTTCGAACTTCTTGATTTTTTAATTCCATATTAGTAAATATGCTCATAAAGTCTTTAACATAGATTCTATTAGGCTTTCCAAGTCCTTGTCTTTTCTTTTCAATCAGTCCTATTCCTGATTTAATATCAAGCTCAGCTATTAATTTATTTGCTTTTTCACTTGCACAATTAAATTGATCTTTTATACTTTCTATTGTGTAGTAAATAAAGACTTTTCCATCTTCATCTATCCAGCAATTTTTATATGAAAGACCCATTCGATTAAGCATATATGAATACAAAACTTTAGCTTCAATAGAAATGCTCTCAAAAATCTCATCTTCCATTAATACTATAGGTAACCTAATGAAGTTGTACATCTCAGATTGCCTATTATAAAAATAATCAAAATTCATTCCTGCCTCCTTTCTTTGAAATAAAAAAAGAGCAGCCTTATTTAAGCTACTCTTGTAGAAAGTATAAAATGGGTTTTATCTTATTATATTTTTCTTTGTGTCTCCTCATACCAGTTGCAAAACTACTCTTACGTCCATGTAGTTTTTTTGGGTCTTTTTGACGTATCCTTCTTCATCTTTATCGAAGACAAAACGCTTATAAAACTGCTTAAAATGCAGGATTTCTATATTTACATCTTTTGTATCAACGCTATAGTCTCCACATGCGGAGTCATAGGGAACATGTCTACGCACTGAACTTTTTTAATATCGTATCCTCTTGCTTTAAATACAGGAAGATCTCTTTCAAGAGATGAAGGCTTGCATGACACGTATACGAATTTTTCTGGCGAAAAATCGATTATATCGTGTATAGCTTTCGGATGTATTCCGTCTCTAGGAGGATCCAGGATTATTATATCCGGCTTGTCTTTGAGCTCTTTTACTTTAATCATCACATCCCCTGCTATGAATTCGCAGTTGCTGAGACCGTTCAGCTTTGCATTTTCTTTTGCGGCTTCAACAGCTTCTTCAACTATTTCTATTCCATAGACTTTTTCTGCTACAGGAGAAGTTATCTGAGCTATAGTTCCAGTTCCGCAGTAAAGGTCGAATACAGTTTTTCTGTCAGTGTCTCCCATAAATTCTCTTACTTTTGAATACAGCACTTCAGCGCCTTTCGTATTCGTCTGGAAGAATGAGAATGCCGATATTTTAAAATTAAGTCCTAAAAGCTCTTCCGTTATGAAATCTTCTCCATACAGAATTTCAGTTCTGTCGCTCTGAACTACGTCTGCAAGCGAGTCGTTTACAGTGAGAAGTATTCCTTTCAGTTCAGCATCCAGTTCAAGGTTTCTGAGTCTTTCAGTGAAATCTGAAAGTTCAAGCTCTTCCTGAGAGCTGACCACCAAATTTACGAGAATTTCTTTTCCGTTTATGGCTTTTCTCACTACGAAATGTCTTAAAACTCCTTCATGTTTCATTTTATTGTAAAATGGAGTTCCTTTTTCTCTGAAATATTCAAGAGTTTCCATTAGAAGTTTTGAAAAGTCGGAATCCACTATATTGCAGTTTTCAGTTATAACTGTTTCGAAGAACTTTCCTTTCTGATGGAGTCCTAAAGCTAAAGGACCGTCTTTTCCGGTGTCTCCGAAAGAATATTCCATTTTATTTCTGTATTCAGATATATCTGGACTTGGAACGATATCCAGATATTCGTAATCACCTATATCAGCTCTGTCGATTATTTCCTTTACCTGTCTTTCTTTAAGTTCAAGCTGCTTTTCATAGGGAAGATTCTGGTATGCACAGCCTCCGCATACTCCAAAATGAGGGCATGGAGGCTCTATTTCATAAGGCGCTTTTTCAACAACCTCCATCAGTCTTGCTTCTATTCTGTCCTGTCTCTTTTTTCCTGTAAGAGCTTTTACTGTCTGTCCTTCTAAAGCTCCTTTTATAACAACTTTTTTATCTTCATAAGTTCCGATTCCTTTATTCGGGAATTCAGTTCTATCTATTTTAACCTCAATAAGTTTCTTTCTTCTTCTAGCCATTAAATCACCCTTTTCAGTGTCTTTTTTCTTATTTCTACTAAATTCTATATTAAGAGAAGACAATTTTCAATATGAATTCAGCTATAAATATGTAAGATATAGGGAATATGGGTATAAATGAGATATGAGTAAAGGAGGTAATGTTTTGACAGAAGATTTTAAAAACAGAAAATTCTATGCTGAAGAAGCTTCCAAAGCCGCTGAAGATTTAGGAACGGCTCTTGAAGACGGTCTGTCGGATTCAGAGGCTAAAAGCCGTAAAGAGAAATACGGAGAGAACAGGCTTGAAGAAAAAGGAAGCAGGACGATATTTCAGATGCTTGTCGATCAGTTCAAGGATTTTCTAATCATAATACTTATAATAGCCAGTATTATATCTATCGCTGTCGGAGAACTGACGGACGGTATTGTGATACTTCTCATAGTCATCCTCAATGCGGTTCTCGGAGTTTTTCAGGAGAACAAGGCCAGCAATGCTTTAAAGGCGCTTCAGGATATGGCTTCTCCGAAGGCTAAGGTAGTAAGAGACGGAGAGACTAAAGTAATAGATTCTCTGGATGTAGTCATAGGAGATATAGTTCTTCTTGAAGCAGGAGACTATATTCCGGCAGATTTAAGACTTATAGATTCTGCAAATCTGAAAGTCGATGAATCGGCTCTTACAGGAGAGTCTGTTGCAGTGGAAAAATTCGCTGATGAAGTTATTCCGGAAGACGCTCCTATAGGAGACAGAATAAATTCTGCCTATATGAGCACTATAGTGACCTACGGAAGAGCGTCAGGTATAGTTACGGCTACTGGAATGGACACTGAAATAGGAAAAATTGCTGATATGCTGAACGAGTCGGAAGACGATGAGACGCCGCTTCAGAAAAAACTGGCTCAGTTCGGTAAACTGCTCGGGATAATATGTATTGCAGTATGTGTAATCATATTCGGAATAGGTGTAGCAAGAGGACAGGATATGCTTGAAGTGTTCCTGATTGCAGTCAGTCTTGCAGTTGCGGCGATTCCTGAAGGGCTTCCTGCAGTTGTGACAGTAGTTCTCGCTATGGGAATGCAGAGAATGGTTAAGAGAAATGCAATAGTTAAAAGACTTGCGGCAGTTGAGACTTTAGGAAGCACGACTGTAATATGTACAGACAAGACCGGAACTCTCACTCAGAACAAGATGACTGTTACTGAGATATTTGACGGAAAAGAGGACTGGGATGTTACAGGGACCGGATACAGTTTTGAAGGGGAAATAAAAAGCGAAGGCAGAAATATAGAAGATATAGATATGCTCTTAAATGCTATGGTTCTGTGCAACGACGCTGAAATATCAGACGATGACGTAATTGGGGATCCTACCGAAGGAGCTCTGATAGTTGCAGGAGCTAAAGCCGGGAAGATGAGAGAAGATATGAATGAAAAATATCCGAGAATAAATGAGATTCCTTTCGATTCGGACAGAAAGCTGATGTCGACACTTAATGAAATGGACGGGGAAGACGTTTTATTCACTAAGGGAGCGCCCGATGTGGTGTTTTCAAGATGCGACAGAATTCTGAAAGACGGTGAAGTTCAGCCGGTGACGGAAGAAGACAGAGAGAGAATCAGAGAGAAGAATAAAAATTATGCAGAGTCGGCACTGAGAGTTCTAGGATATGCATATAAGGAAACTGAAAATAAAAAAGATATATCAGATGAAGAGAACAGTCTCATATTCCTAGGACTTACAGGGATGATAGATCCTCCTAGAGAAGAGGCTAAAAAAGCTATAAGTCTCTGCAAAGAAGCTGGAATAAGAGTAGTTATGATAACAGGGGACCATATAACTACAGCTTCTGCAATAGGAGAGCAGATAGGAATTCTGGATGAGAATTCCAGAGCTTTAGAAGGCGCCGCAATAAATGACATGAGTGAATCTGAACTCAGTGAGACTGTGAAGAATACAAATGTGTTTGCAAGAGTTTCACCTGAGCATAAAGTCAAGATTGTGGACAGCATAAGAGGAAATAATGAAGTTGTCGCTATGACTGGCGACGGAGTAAATGATGCGCCGTCTCTTAAGAGAGCAGATATAGGTGTAGCGATGGGTATAACAGGAACAGATGTTTCGAAGGAAGCTGCAAACATGATACTCACAGACGACAACTTTGCGAGTATTGTCGATGCTGTTGAAGAGGGAAGAATAATTTACAGCAATATAAGAAAATTTGTAGGATTCCTGCTTTCATGCAATATTGGAGAGATTTTAATAATCTTCCTTTCAATGCTAGCAGGCTGGGGAGCGCCTCTAGTTGCTATTCAGCTTTTATGGGTAAACCTCATAACAGATTCGCTTCCGGCGTTTGCGCTCGGACTTGAGCCTAAGAATGAAAACGTCATGGACAGAAATCCTAGACATCCGGATGAACCGCTCGTAGACAGGCATATGAAGCTTGCAATAGGATTCCAGTCAGTGGGACTTGCAATAGGAACTCTGGCATCGTTCAGACTGGGACATATTTTCATAGAAGCGGGACAGGATCCGGAACTTCTTCCTAAGACTTTCTGTTTTGTTACTCTAATATGCGGAGAAATGCTGAGAGCTTATTCAGCGAGATCTGAGACTAAGCCTATACACAGCATGAAGATTTTCTCTAACAAGCTTCTTAATATTGCAGTGATAGTTGCAATAGGGCTTCTGCTTGCAGTTATGTATATTCCTGGACTTCAGGATATATTCCATACAGTTGCATTAAGTCCTAAACAGCTTGGAATTGCAGTAGGCTTCTCGATAATACCTATAATTGCAGGGGAACTTGCTAAGATATGGAAAAAAGATGAGATAAAAGCTGCAAGAAAAGGATAATTTAAATAAATGAAAAAGACGCTGAGAGGAGGCACTGTACTGTGTACTGACCTTTTTCAGCGTCTTTTTATATACTGATTTTTATTTCTGAAAACATAACCGAATCTATTTTGCTGCCTTGCTGCTGATTCTGTTCTTGAGAGCTTCCTCTTCATCTTTAGAAAGAAAAGCATTCTTCTTCACAATATATGCTGTTGCCGGATTTATGAAAATATATATTCTCTCATCATCTTCTTCAAGTTTCAGAATCTGATTCCATTCGATGAAGATTTTGCCGACTTCATTGCTTATTTCAATGCCAGTTTCTTTCTCTTCTATTGAATAGTCTCCAGTCAGATTTCCGCCGTTTTTTTCGCTGTTTTCAATCACTTTTGCAACATTCTTTTTAACAGCCCATTTTGAAAGTTTCGGATATATTATTATCCATGCTATAGCCGCAATCACGAATATCGGCAGAGTCTGAGAGTAAGGAGTCTGCTTGTAAATGTGAAGCATTACAGGAATCAGCAGATAGATTATAGGAAAAATTATAGTCTGAATCAGTCTTTTTCTCTTCATCTGCGGATTTACAGCATAGAAGAAAAGATTGAAATCTATATAGTCCTGCTTAGTGAGTACGAAATCTCTTTTCAAGAAAATTCCTCCATTCTTTAAAATATTCATATGCCTATTTTAACATATATAGAAAAAAATTCAGAAAATTTCTTCATTAAAACACGAACTTAATACAGATTTAAATAAAAATACTTTGTATTCATAATTAATCTATGATAAAATTAGAGAGTTGAGAAAAAATATTTTTCTGGAAAGTGGGAATATAAATGACCAATATAAAAGATATAAGAAATATAGCTATAATAGCCCATGTCGATCATGGTAAAACAACACTTGTAGACGCTTTGCTTAAACAGAGCGGAACGTTCAGAGAGAACCAGCAGGTGGAAGAAAGAGTTATGGACTCGAATGATATTGAGAAAGAGAGAGGTATAACTATACTCTCTAAAAATACAGCAATCACTTACAAAGATAAAAAGATAAATATAATAGATACTCCGGGACACGCGGATTTCGGAGGAGAGGTTGAACGTGTTCTTAAAATGGTGAGCGGGGTTGTACTCGTTGTAGATGCATTTGAAGGACCTATGCCTCAGACTAAATTCGTTCTTAAAAAGGCGCTTGAACTGGACCTTCCAGTAATAGTGTGCATAAATAAGATAGACAGACCGGAAGCGCAGCCGGAAGTTACTATAGACAGAGTTCTAGATCTTTTCATAGATCTTGGAGCGAGTGACGAGCAGCTTGAATGCCCATTCGTTTATGCATCTGCAAAGAGCGGAACTGCATCGCTTGATATGGAAAAACAGGATGAAAACATGGAAGCGCTGTTCGAAACTATAGTTGAATATATACCGTCTCCTGAAGGAGATGCGGATGAGCCGCTTCAGCTTCTTATCTCTACAATAGACTATAACGACTATGTGGGAAGAATAGGAGTAGGAAAAATAGAAAGAGGAACTATAAAGCTTAATCAGGAAGCTGTTATAGTGAATCATGAAGATGAAAGCAAGAAGAAAAAAGTAAGAATAACAAAAATATATGAATTTGACGGACTTAACAGAGTTGAAACTCAGTCTTCGAGCGCCGGAAACATAATAGCAGTTTCAGGGGTTGAAGGAATAAATATAGGAGACACTATATGCGATGTGGATACGCCTGAAGCGCTTCCTTTCGTTAAAATATCAGAACCTACTATATCTATGAATTTCTCTGTAAACAACAGCCCTTTTGCAGGACAGGAAGGGAAATTCGTAACTTCAAGACAGCTTAGAGACAGACTTATGAAAGAGCTTCAGACAGATGTCGGTCTTAGAGTTGAAGACACTGAAACTACTGACTCTTTCAAAGTTTCGGGAAGAGGAGAGCTTCACCTTTCAATTCTTATAGAGAATATGAGAAGAGAAGGATATGAATTCCAGGTTTCTAAACCGGAAGTTCTTATAAAAGAGATAGACGGAAGAAAACAGGAGCCTATGGAAATAGTGACTATAGATGTTCCTGAGGAATTTGTCGGAGCAGTAATAGAAAAACTCGGCAAGAGAAAAGGAGAGCTTGTGACTATGAATCCTTCGAACGGAGGATATACTAGACTTGAGCTTAGAATACCTGCCAGAGGCCTTATAGGATACAGATCAGAGTTTATGACTGATACTAAGGGTAACGGTATAATGAACTCTATATTCGACGGATATGAGGACTACAAAGGCGATATAAGCAGAAGACCGACAGGATCTCTAGTATCTTTCGAAACGGGAGAGGCTATAACTTACGGACTTCACGCCGCTCAGGAAAGAGGAACTCTATTTATAGGACCGGGAGAAAGAGTTTATGCGGGAATGGTAGTAGGACAGAATGCTAAACAGGGAGATATAGACGTTAACGTATGTAAAAAGAAACAGCTTACTAACACTAGATCTTCAGGAGCAGACGATGCTCTGAAACTTACACCTCCTAGAAGACTCAGCCTTGAAGAGGCCCTTGAGTTCATAGAAGATGACGAGCTTGTAGAAATAACACCTGAAAATCTGAGAATAAGAAAATCTATTCTGGACAAGAACTTAAGATATAAAGCTAATAAGAAATAATAAAAAGGAGAGTTTCCGATTTGACCGGAAACTCTCCTTTTTATTTCACTTAATAATTTTTTATATGCTGTTTTAAAAATATTATTATTTATCGTCGTCCCAGAACTGTCTTTCCTTAAATACATAAGAGAAGAAGTACAGTATTGCAACGAGAACTCCTCCGATTATATTGCCTATAGTTACAGGAATCATATTGTTGAATATGATATTTGAAATCGAAAGTTCAGCTCCTGCAGCAGCCGCTGCGCTGAAGAAGAACATATTGGCAATACAGTGCTCGAATCCTAAAAGTATGAAAACTGTAACCGGGAAGCTTGAAGCTACCATTTTTCCCATAGTGTCTTTTGCAGATGTACAGATCCACACACTTAGACAAACTAGAATATTACATCCTATGCCTCTGAAAAGCGCAGGAATAAATTCAAGATTTGCTTTCTGTTCAGCCGTGCTTCCTAAAGCTTCTGCAAGAGGCTGGCTGAATACTCCTGAGAGATCTGATATCCATACGACTAAAAGCGCTCCAAGGAAGTTAAGTATATATACAAAAAACCAGTTTCTGAGCAGTTTTTTGATTGTAATCTGCTTGTCCATGACGGCCATGAACATGAGCATGTTTCCGGTGAAAAGCTCTCCGCCGGCAATCACAACGAGTACGATGCCTATTGTGAAAGAAAGTGCGCCTATAAGCGACGCTATGTGCATTTCAGTGTCCGGAAAAGAAGTCTTTATAACAGCGCTGGTAAGCGCTCCTATAGAAATAAAAATCCCTGCCAGTATTCCCAGCGGTATAAGTTTATAAATTTGAAGATTACTTTTTCTTACACCGGACATTATTGTGTCTGAAGCTATTTCAGACGGTACAAGAATAGTTCTCCTGAACAAAGAGATTCCCCCTCTCAACATTAAAAGATTTCGTCATATAGAGTATATAGTATACAAGCATTCTGTTCAATCTCTTATTAAAAAATTTTCAATTATTTGCCATATTTTCCGATTTTATCATATGCATTATTCTACAATAATATATGAATACAATAATTTATAAGAAAATTAAATATATCTTAATATATTTAGGAAAAGCGCTTTATATCTTGACCAAATGGCGATATTTTGTTATATTTAATTTGTAACACGTACATTAAAAGTAATTAAAAGATAAATGTTTGTATATATATAAAAACGGGTATAGGAGGCTGCATAAGCTATGAAGAATAAATATGATGTTATAATCATCGGAGCTGGACCGTCAGGAATTTTTACAGCTTATAGACTTAAAGAGAGAAACAAGGATTTAAAAGTTCTAATGATTGAAAAGGGAAGAAGTATAGAAAAAAGAATATGTCCTAAAAGAACTCTTAAGAGATGTGTAGGATGCAAACCGTGTTCAATAACGACAGGATTTGCCGGTGCCGGCGCTTATTCGGACGGAAAGCTGTCTCTATCTCCAGACGTAGGGGGAATACTTCCGGAGATACTCGGATATCCTAAAGCTGAAGAAATGATAAAAGAATCAGACAATATATATCTTAAATTCGGTGCAGATACTAATGTGCACGGTGTTGATCAGCTTGACAGAATAGAAAAAATAAAGAGAAAAGCTATAGAATCGAATCTTAAACTTCTTGAATGTCCTGTAAGACACTTAGGAACAGAAGAAGGCTATAAAATATACGGAAAAATTCAGCAGCATCTTTTAGATGAAGGTGTTGATATACTGTTCAATACTATGGTTCAGGATGTCATAGTAGAAGACGGAAAAGCTGTAGGTGTTGATATAGGAAAAGAGAAAGAAGGCTATCCTCAAAAAATATATGGAGACCATGTCGTAATAGCTATCGGAAGAGAAGGATCCGAATGGCTTACTTCAGTATGTAAAGAACACGATATAAAAACTAAAGTAGGAACAGTCGATGTAGGTGTGAGAATAGAAGTAAGAGATGAAGTGATGAAAGAGATAAATGAAACTATGTATGAAGGTAAGCTCGTTTACTACACTCCTACATTTGATGATAAAGTCAGAGTTTTCTGTTCAAACCCTTCAGGAGAAGTTGCTACTGAATACTACGATGACAATCTTGCTGTAGTAAACGGACATGCTTATAAGTCTTCAGATATGAAAACTAAAAACACGAACTTTGCGCTTCTAGTTTCGCTTAATTTCACTGAACCGTTCGATTCTCCTATAGAATACGGTAAACATATAGCAAAACTTGGAAATATGCTTGCAGGAAACAAGATAATAGTTCAGAGATACGGAGATTTCAAAAGAGGAAGAAGAAGTACGGAGCACAGAGTTACAAGATCTAATATAGTTCCTACACTTCAGGATGCTGTTCCAGGTGATCTTTCACTAGTTCTTCCTTACAGAATAATGAAAGACCTTGCAGAGATGATAGAAGCTCTTGACAATGTAGTTCCGGGAATGGCGAGCGATGAAACTCTTATGTACGGAGTTGAAGTTAAATTCTACTCTAACAGAGTTTGCACAGACAATAAGTTTGAAACTAATATAAAAGAACTTTATGCAATAGGAGACGGAGCAGGAATAACTAGAGGTCTTCAGCAGGCTTCAGCCAACGGTCTTCAGGTTGCGAACAATATACTTGAAAAAATGGAAGAAAACAAGTAAATTAAGTAAATATTTTATATAAAAACCGTGCAGAAAAATTATCTGCACGGTCTTTTCTTTTATTAGGTTATTTTTCAGCCGTTATATATCCTGAAACTATGAATTTTTTTATATCAACTTCTGTTATTCCCCATTTTTGAGCATATTCATCGCTAAGTTCATGAACATCCACGTTTATATTGCTGAATCCTATATTTTTTAGAAAGTTTTCTATCTGATCCACAGATGATGCTCCTGAAACTCAGCAGCTGTGCATATTTGGATCTTCTTTTAATTTTTTAGGAAGTTCTTTTACAGAGATAGTGTCTGAAAGAGCGATTCTTCCGCCCGGTTTTAAAACTCTGTACATCTCCTTGTATACTTGATATTTATCAGTAGAAAGATTTATAACACAGTTTGAAATTACTATATCGGCGATTCCGTCGGCAATAGG
The DNA here is from genome assembly GCA_023420895.1 of Bacillota bacterium. GTDB lineage: Bacteria > Bacillota > Clostridia > Tissierellales > Gottschalkiaceae > Andreesenia. The sequence continues at coordinate 10,634 of JAEZUY010000002.1, forward strand.
AAGGTGTTCAATTTCACCCAGTCTGAATTCGACATTGTCATATCCGTTGTCTTCTGCATTTTTTCTAGACTTTTCAATCATTTCAGGGGTCATATCCACACCTATTATAAGTCCTTCTTTTCCGACTTTATTTGCAGCTATGAAGGCGTCGAATCCTGCTCCAGAACCGAGGTCTACCAGTACTTCGCCTTCCTTTATATCAGCGGCTGTCTGAGGATTTCCGCAGCCGAGCCCCATATTAGCTTCTTCAGGAACAGCCGACATCTCTTCCTCGCTGTAGCCTATAGATTTAGATACTGCTTTAGAATCAGATCCGCAGCATCCTGAATTTGAGACTGCTACAGCTTTATATTTTTCACTGACATTTTTTCTAAGTTCAGATTTTTTCATGGCAATAGCCTCCTTTTGAAACCTCTAATTTAATTATAAAGTAAAAATTTGTCAAGATAAAGATATAGAATGATTCAATGGGTATAAGTATATATAAGAGGCGAAAAAAAGAGAGGATGATTAAATTGAATTTAAACTTAATATATTTCAGTCCGACAGGAGCAACAAGAAAATCGGTAAGAGCGATAGGGAGAGGCATATCAGAAGGAAGAGACTTAAAACATATGGAATTCAATTTGACTAAAGACAGAACTATGAGAAAGACAGAATTTGAAAAAGATGATATAGTTGTTGTCGGTGTTCCGGTTTATGCTGGAAGAGTTCCGGAGCTTGTTGAAGATGTGTTTAAAGGATTAAAATCAGACGGAGCTTATTTCCTTCCGGTTGTGACTTATGGAAACAGAGATATAGACGATGCGCTTTTAGAGCTATGCGATATTTTCACTGAAAACGGATTTAAGATGGCAGGTTACGCTGAAATGATAGGAGAGCATTCACTTACTTCTGAAGTAGGAACAGGAAGACCGAATAAAGAAGATTTGAAAGCTGCTGAAGAATATGGGAAAATAGTAATGGAAAGAATTCAGAACGGAGAAATTTTCTCCGGAGAAATCCCGGGAAACAGACCATATAAAGAGAGAACTGAAGCAGTGGAAGTCTGGGGGCCTGTTGCAAGCAACAGATGCACTTTCTGCGGGATATGCATACTTCAGTGTCCTGTAGATGCTATAGATCATCTTAATCCTAAAAAGACAGATTATGAGAAATGCATACACTGCGGAGGATGTATAAGAAGATGTCCGCAGGGAGCGAAAGAGAATCAGGGTGAATTATTTGAAAAAATTAAAGGTATGCTGGAAACGAAATTTTCAGAAAGAAAAGAGATAAGGATGTGTTAAATTAATGAGACTTAACAAATATATCGCTTCATCAGGCTACTGTTCAAGAAGAGAGGCAGATAAATTAATAGACAGCGGAAAAGTCAAGATAAACGGGAAGAAAGCTGAACTCGGACAGCAGGTTGAGGAAGGCGATATAGTGCAGGTCAACGGCAAAACTATAGAGGAAAAAAAGAAAAAAATCTATCTTGCATTCAACAAGCCGAGAGGAATAGTCTGCACTACTGAAAAGAGAGAAAAAGACAATATAATAGATTATATCGGACATAAAGAGAGAATATTTCCTATAGGAAGACTCGACAAGGATTCACAGGGTCTAATATTTCTGACTAACGACGGTGATATAGTGAACAGAATATTAAGACAGGAATATGGAAAAGAAAAAGAATATATAGTGACAGTCGATAAGAAAATAACTGATGATTTTCTGAAAAACATGGCTGACGGTGTAGTCATATACAATCCGGTCAGAGATGAAAGAGTTAAGACTAATAAATCCAAGATTGAAAGACTCACGAACAGAAAATTCAGAATAATAATTTCTCAGGGGCTTAACAGACAGATAAGAAGAATGTGTGAAGAACTGGGATACAATGTAGAAACTCTCAAGAGAGTCAGAATTTCGAATATAAAACTTGGCGAACTTCCGGAAGGAAAATACAGATATCTCAATGACGTTGAGCTGAAAGGACTTTTAAAAGGAAAGAGAAGATAGTATAAAAAGATAAAATAAAAGAGAGATGCAAATGCATCTCTCTTTTTAAGTTTATAGAAAAATAACAAAATTAGTGAAATTTTCTAAAATTAAAGGCTTTGAGCAGCTGTTATTATAGCAAGCTTATATACATCTTCTTCGTTACATCCACGTGAAAGGTCTGATATAGGCTTGTTAAGTCCTTGAAGTATAGGTCCTATAGCTTCGAATTTTCCAAGTCTCTGAGCTATTTTATATCCTATATTTCCTGCTTCTAAGCTAGGGAATATGAAAACTGTAGCTTCTCCTGTAACTTTTGAGTCAGGAGCTTTCTGTTTTCCTACTTCTGGCGCTATAGCGGCGTCAAATTGTATTTCTCCGTCTATTGCAAGTTCAGGCGCAAGTTCTTTTGCCATTTCAGTAGCTCTTTGAACTTTTTCAGATTCTTCAGATTTTGCTGATCCCATTGTAGAGAATGAAAGCATTGCAACTTTAGGATCTATTCCGAAAAGTTCTGCAGTTTTTGCACTTTCAACTGCAACTTCAGCCATTTCCTTGTCTGAAAGAGTTATGTTTATCGCACAGTCTGCGAAAAGATATCTTTCTCCGTCAGGTCCTATCATAACGAAAGAACCGCTTGTACGGCTTACGCCAGGTTTAGTTTTAACTATTTGAAGTGCAGGACGAACAGTATCTCCTGTAGAGTGAACAGCACCGCTCACCATTCCGTCCATTTTGTCCATATAAGTAAGCATAGTTCCGAAGTAGTTTACATTTTTAAGCATTTTTCTTGCATCTTCTTCAGTAGCTTTTCCTTTTCTTCTTTCAACGAAAGAGTCAACCATAGCGTCGAACTCATCGTAGTTTTCAGGATCCATTATTTCGATTCCTTCTATGTCAAAACCGCCGTCTGCAGCAGCTTTTTTTACTTCTTCAGCGTTTCCTAAAAGAACTGGAACTAAAAGACCTTCTTTTTTAAGTCTTGCAGCAGCTCCTAATATTCTCGGTTCATTTCCTTCAGGAAAAACTATTTTTAAATCTTTACCATTGATTTTTTCTTTTAAGCTTTCAAATAAATCCATATTCGAATCCCCCTAGTTATATTGTATACAGTATATTCAATTATACTATATATATACCCATTCTATCAAGAGGGATAACAGAAATAGAAAATCTTTAAAGTGAATATGAAAAAGGTATTTTATAGAAAAAACTTATAGAAGAGTTCTATCTACTATAATGTGTTAAAAAAATGGGTATTAATAAAAAATAAGGAAGTTTTTTAATATGAGGTGATAATTATGGCTGTACATTTTTTCTTTATTCTGCTTTCTGTTGCTCTGGCAGTAGCTATATTCATGATATCTGAAAGCAGAGAGGACAGCAGAAACAGAAGCAGACCGAAGTATAAAGGAGATATCAAGACAGAGCCGCCTGTAAAAACGGAAGATGCTGAAAAATATATCTACCTGCTATATAAATCGAGTCTTTCTGATTTCAGAAGAGTTCTGCATTTTCATATCCTGAAATGGATTAAAGAAGGATGCCTTGAAGCTGAACTTGAAAGGAAGAGTTATGTTTTTAGAGTTCTGTGCAGACCGGAAGGCAGTGCTCTTGAAAGAGAACTTTTCTCGTATTTCAGCGCATCGGAATACGAAGAAAAAATAGTCAGAAGGGACTTTACTGTTACAAACAGACGGAATGCCGCAGGAATTGAAGAGCTCGACAGGAGAATTTCCAGGAAATCGGAAAATTATCTCTTGAAGGAAGGTTATATTTCCGAAGGAGCAAGAAACAAATTTACAAAAGAGGGAAAACATCTGGTGAAAGAATTTAAAGGATATAGAGAGTATCTGAAGAAGATAGACAGATACAGAGAGGAACTGAGAGATGATGAGGAGAACCTTGAAATCCATATAATGTTTTCAGCTCTTCTGGGAACTTTCGATACTGTGGAAGCGGCAGTTTTCAGAGAATTTCCTTCGTATTATGAGAGCGGAAAGCTTGACGGAAAGTCGCTGGAGCTTGCAATGGTATATTCTAAAATTATGAGTGAAGTTGTATATCCGCCTGACACCATAGGAGGCTGAGGAGCCGGAATAAGGCCGGGAAGCCTTGGAAGATAGTATGTTGACATTTATATTTAGAAAATATATAATTATGAATAGGAATTAAATTAAAGAAAATTAATATTAATATAATAAAGACTGTGATGGGACGAGTAGGTATGTCACTTCATTTCAGAGAGAAGAAGCCGCGGCTGGAAGCTTCTTTAATGAATATATACTGAAAACTGACCCGGAGTTTAGCCTGAAAGGGATATACGTTGATGACGTTACAATCATAGAGCGGGACAGAAATGTCCTTAATTAGGGTGGAACCGTGTGATTAATCTCTCGCCCCTAGATTTCTAGGGTCGGGAGTTTTTTATTTTTAAAGGAGGTTATTAAGATGGCAGATATGATTAAAGTTACACTACCTGACGGATCGGAAAGAGAATATGAAAAAGGCGTTAAGCTTATGGACGTTGCAAAGAGCATAAGCGAAGGACTTGCAAGAGTAGTTGTAGGGGGAAGAGTTAACGGAAAGCTTATGGGGCTTAATGAAGAGCTTGAGGAAGACAGCACAGTTGAACTTCTTAAATTTGACGATGAGGGCGGAAAAGAAATATTCTGGCACACATCGGCTCACATGCTTGCGCAGGCAATACAGAGACATTTCCCTGATGCGAAATTTGCTATAGGACCGGCAATAAAAGACGGATTCTATTACGATATAGATTTAGACCACAGACTGACTTCAGAAGATTTAGAAGTTCTTGAAGACGAAATGAGAAAAATAGCTAAAGAGGATTTCGAACTTGTGAAATCAGTTATGCCTAGAGAGGAAGCTCTAGAATATCTTAAAGATAAAGGCGAAATATATAAAGTTGAGCTTGTTGAAGATCTTCCTGAAGATGCAGAAATATCGTTCTACACTGAAGGAGAATTCAGCGACCTGTGCAGAGGGCCTCACCTTCCAAGCACTAAGAAAGTAAAAGCTGTAAAACTTATGAGCATAGCCGGAGCTTACTGGCGCGGGGACGAGAAAAGACCGATGCTTCAGAGAGTTTACGGTATATCATTCGAGAAGAAGAAAGATCTTGACAATTATCTTGAAATGCTTGAAGAAGCTAAAAAGAGAGACCACAGAAAACTTGGAAAAGAACTTGATTTATTTACAATACATCCGGAAGGACCTGGATTCCCGTTCTTCCATCCGAAAGGAATGGTTCTTTGGAACGCAATTCAGAGTTTCTGGAGACAGGAGCATAAGGACTATGGAGAGATAAAAACTCCTCTAATCCTTAATGAAGCTCTATGGCATCAGTCAGGACACTGGGACCATTATAAAGAAAATATGTATTTCACTAAGATAGACGGCGGAGATTATGCTATAAAACCGATGAACTGTCCTGGATCGATGATAATTTACAAATCGAATATGTACAGCTACAGAGATTTTCCTCTAAGATGGGCTGAACTTGGACAAGTTCACAGACACGAGCTTGCAGGCTCTCTTCACGGACTTATGAGAGTAAGAACTTTCACTCAGGACGATGCTCATATATTCATGCTTCCTGAGCAGGTTAAAGATGAACTTATGGGAGTTATAGAGCTTACAGACAGAATATATAAAGCGTTCGGATTCAAATATCATGTTGAACTTTCAACTAGACCGGATGATTTCATGGGAGAAATCGAAGACTGGGACAGAGCTACTGAGAATCTTAAAGCGGCTCTTGAAGAGAAAGGTCTTGATTACAGAATAAACGAAGGTGACGGAGCATTCTACGGACCTAAGATAGACTATCACCTTGAAGACAGCATCGGAAGAACTTGGCAGTGCGCTACAATACAGCTTGACTTCCAGATGCCTGAAAGATTCGATTTAACTTATATAGGAAAAGACAATGAAAAACACAGACCTGTAATGATTCACAGAGCTATACTTGGAAGTATGGAAAGATTTATAGGAATCCTTATAGAGCACTTTGCAGGAAAATTCCCTGTATGGCTTGCTCCGGTTCAGGTTTCAGTGCTTCCTATATCAGATAAGTACAATGATTATGCAGACAGCGTGAAAGAAGCGCTTGAAGACAGAGGCATAAGAGTTGAAATGGACACTAGAACTGAAAAAATCGGATACAAGATAAGAGAAGCGCAAATGAACAAAGTTCCTTATATGCTCGTTATAGGAGAAAAAGAGCAGGAAAGCGGAGAAATCGCGGTTAGAGACAGAGATGAAGGCGATATAGGAACTATGAAAATTGAAGATTTTGCAGATAAAGTTGTTAAAGAAATAGAAACTAAAGAAATAAAAGGTTTATAATGAAAAACATTAATTAATACAGAGTCCGCAGGTAGGAATAAGCGGATTAAAAAAGAGGGCGGCGGAATTTTCCGCCGCTTCTTTTCTGTCTTGAACTGAAAAAAGAGGTGAATTTATTGAATTTAATAATCCTTGAAGAAGAAGATTTTATAAGCAGTGAAATGGCAGTTATAAAGGGAAGAAGACATAAGCATATATTAGAAGTCCACAAGGCCGAAAAGGGCAAAGAGCTTACTGTAGGTCTCTTAGGCGGAAAGATGGGAAAAGGCGAAGTTATCAGCATTGACGATGAATCCATAGTAATGAAGGTCACGCTGAATGAAAATCCTCCAGAGCCTTCTAAAATAAAAATTGTTATGGCCATGCCCAGACCAAAAGTCTTTAAGAGAATAGTTCAGGACCTCACAACTATGGGGATTAAAGAGATTTATGTCATAAAAACATGGAAAGTCGAGAAGAGCTTCTGGTCGAGTCCGGTTCTGACAGATAAAGTGCTGAAAGAGAGTATCATTCTGGGGCTTGAGCAAGGTAAAGATACTATACCACCTAAAATAGAAATATTTAAAAGATTCCGCCCCTTTATAGAAGACCAAATTACTGGTATAATAGAAGGTACGGAAGCGCTTGTGGCGCATCCATGTTCATCAGAGATGAATTTAGAAGATTTTGAGAACAGACCCGTAACGCTGGCAATCGGTCCGGAAGGCGGCTTCATTGGCTACGAAGTCAAGATGTTTAAGGAATTCGGATTCAAAGATATCAGCTTAGGGGAGAGAATACTCAGGGTAGAGACAGTTCTGCCCTATCTTATAGGGAAACTTTCATAAATTTTATGTAAAAGACCACAAGTTCTGCTTGTGGTTTTAATTAGTTTTGACAGTTTCCAAATAGTATAGATGGAGGAAAACAGATGAAAGATATACTGAGAGTAGGTTTAGATGTTGGTTCTACGACTGTAAAGATGGTCGCGCTAGATATGCATGATAAAATTGTGCATAAGATGTACAGAAGACACCTTTCTGACGTTAGAAATGCGGTTAAAAATATAATAACCGAAGCAAAAGACGTGCTCAAAGATAAAATGGTATCTGTAAGCATAACAGGTTCTGGAGGACTTTCGCTGGCAGAAAGCCTTAAGATTCCTTTCGTTCAGGAAGTTATAGCCTCAACTGAAGCGGTTGAGAAATTTGCGCCTGAGACAGATGTTGCTATAGAGCTTGGAGGAGAGGACGCGAAAATAACTTATTTCGGAAAAAGTCTTGAACAGAGAATGAACGGAACTTGTGCAGGCGGTACAGGAGCATTCATTGACCAGATGGCATCGCTTCTGAAAACAGATGCTGCAGGACTTAACGAATATGCAAAAGACTACAAGACAATATATCCTATAGCATCGAGATGCGGAGTTTTCGCTAAATCAGATGTTCAGCCTCTTCTTAATGAAGGAGCTTCAAAAGAGGATATTTCGGCATCGGTGCTTCAGGCTGTTGTAAATCAGACAATAAGCGGTCTTGCACAGGGTAAGCCGATAAGAGGAAGAGTGGCATTTCTTGGAGGACCTCTTCATTTCGTGACAGAACTGAAGACGAGATTTATAGAAACGCTTGGACTTACAGATGATGAGATAGTTGAGACTAAGGATTCACATTATTTTGTGGCGATTGGAGCGGCTCTGCTTTCTAAAGAAGAGAATGCAATTCCCTTCTCAGATTTAGAAGAGAGACTTTCCCATATAGATCCGGCAGTTTCAGACGGAGAAGGGTTCTTAGAGCCTTTAATCGCTAATGATGAAGAATATAAAGAATTCATAGAAAGACACAATAGAGAAAAAGTTAAGAGACTCGATATAAAAGACTATAGCGGGGACGCTTTCCTCGGAATAGATGCGGGTTCTACGACTACTAAAGTTGCACTTATAACTGACAAGGGAGAACTTCTTTTCTCTCACTACGGAAGCAACGGAGGAAATCCGCTTCAGTCTGTTATGGATGCGCTTAAAGAGCTTCACAAAGATATGCATGACGGCATAAGAATAGCAAATGCCGCAGTTACAGGATACGGAGAGCACCTTATAAAAGCGGCTCTTAAAATAGATATAGGAGAAATAGAGACTGTGGCTCACTACAAGGCTGCAGAATTCTTCCTTCCGGAAGTCGATTTCATACTCGATATCGGAGGACAGGATATGAAGAGCCTTAAGATAAGAAACGGCACTATAGACTCTATAATGCTGAATGAAGCCTGTTCTTCAGGATGCGGTTCGTTCATACAGACTTTCGCAGAATCACTCGACATGGGTGTTGAAGAATTTGCTAAAGTGGGGCTCAGAGCTGAAAGACCTGTTGACCTCGGTTCAAGATGCACAGTTTTCATGAACTCAAAAGTTAAGCAGGCTCAGAAAGAAGGAGCGACAGTGAGCGATATATCTGCAGGACTTGCGATATCAGTCGTTAAAAATGCTCTTTACAAAGTTATAAGAATAAGAAATATGGACGAACTTGGAGAGAATATAGTTGTTCAGGGAGGAACTTTCTATAATGACGCAGTTCTGAGAGCTTTAGAGCAGATTACAGGAAGAAAGGTAATAAGACCGGATATTGCCGGAATAATGGGAGCTTTCGGATGTGCAATAATAGCTAGAGAAAGACATGAAGCCGGAACTGTATCGGATATGATTTCTCTTGACGATATGGAAAACTTCAAAGTTGAAACTTCTATGAGAAGATGCAAGCTCTGCGGAAACAGATGCATGATGACTATAAACCACTTCTCTGACGGAAGAGAATTTGTATCAGGAAACAGATGTGAGAGAGGACTCGGACTCGAGAAGAAACTTAGTGAGATTCCGAACCTTTATCAGTACAAATACGACAGACTCTTCAAATACTACACACCTCTGAAAGAAAGTGAAGCTAAAAGAGGAACTATAGGTATACCTAGAGTTCTGAATATATATGAGGATTATCCTCTATGGTTCACATTCCTGACAGAGCTTGGATACAGAGTAGTTCCGTCGGCGAGATCTTCTAAGAAGATTTACGAGCTCGGAATGGACACGATTCACTCAGAATCGATGTGCTATCCTGCGAAACTCGTTAACGGGCATATAACAGACCTCATAAACAGAGGAATAAAGAAAATTTTCTATCCGAGCATACCTTATACTGCTAAGGAATTTGAAAAGGCGGACAATCACTACAACTGTCCGATAGTAACTTCATATCCGGAAGCGATAGATAAAAATGTGGATAGAATTCATGAAGAAGGAATAAAATACTACTTCCCGTTCCTTCCGGTAGACGACAGAAAGAGACTGCCTAAGAGAATGATGGAAGAGCTTAAAGATGAAAATCTTTCACTTGACGAAATAAGATCAGCTTTAAATAAAGCGTTCGAAGAGTGGGACAGATACAAGCAGGATGTAAGAGATGAAGGAGAAAGAGCGCTTCAGTATATGAAAGACCATAATAAGAAAGGACTCGTTCTTTCAGGAAGACCTTACCATATTGACCCTGAAATAAACCACGGAATACCGGAGCTTATAACTTCATACGATTTCGTAGTTCTGTCTGAAGATTCAATCTGCCACCTTGCAGAAGCAGAAGACAAGCTGAGAGTAGTAAATCAGTGGACTTACCACTCAAGACTGTACAGAGCGGCTGATTTCATAAGAGATGAGAAAGATATAGATATAATTCAGCTGAACTCGTTCGGATGCGGACTTGACGCAGTTACTACCGACCAGGTTCAGGAAATGATGGAAAGATACGGAAAAATATATACAGTTATAAAAATAGACGAGGTAAGCAACCTCGGAGCTGTCAGAATAAGACTGAGATCTTTAATAGCGGCGATAGAAGAGAGAGACAAGAAAGGTTTCGTTCCTGAGAAACAGTGGGAAATTCCTGAAAGAGTGGAATTCACCAAGGAGATGAAAGACGAATATACGATTTTATGTCCTCAGATGTCTCCTATACACTTTGAACTTATAGAGCCGCTGTTCAAACAGTACGGATACAATCTTAAAGTTCTGAAACACGCTGACCAGAACACTATAGAAGAAGGACTGAAGTATGTAAACAATGACGCATGCTATCCTGCTATAATCACTATAGGACAGCTTATGGAAGCGATGAATTCAGGAGAGTACGATGTTAACAAGACTGCTCTGATAATGTCTCAGACAGGAGGAGGATGCAGAGCTACAAACTATATCGCATTCATAAGAAAAGCTCTGAGAGATGCAGGAATGCCTCAAGTGCCTGTTATATCAGCTAACGCTGTAGGACTTGAAAAGAATGAAGGGTTCAAAATAGGACCGGGACTTGCGAATAAAGCCATAATGGCAGTAGTTTACGGAGACTTATTCATGAGACTTGTCTACAGAATAAGACCTTATGAGAAAGTTAAAGGCTCTACAGATGAGCTTCATGCAAAATGGAGAGAGAAATGCATAGAGTCTCTTCTTGAATCCGGAAGCAAGAGAAAATTCGACAAGAATATAAGAGATATAATAAGAGATTTCGACAATCTGGAAATTCACGAAGACATGGTTAAGCCTAGAGTCGGAGTTGTAGGTGAAATTCTCGTTAAATACCATCCGGTAGCAAACAACGATGTTATAAATCTTCTTGAAAAAGAAGGAGCCGAGGCAGTTTCGCCAGACCTTCTCGACTTCTTCCTGTACAGTGCATTCGACAGCAAAGTCAAATACGACCAGCTTTCGGGAAGCCTGAAAGGAAAAGTCACAGGTTCAGCAGTAATAGCCGCAATACAGTTCTACAGAAAGAACATGATAAAGGAGCTTGAAAAGAGCAAGAGATTCGAGCCGCCTAAACCGATAGAATATATTGCGAAGCTTGCTGAAAGACACCTTTCACTATGTCATCAGACAGGTGAAGGATGGTTCCTGATGGGAGAAATGCTTGAGCTTTTAGAGAGCGGAGTGAACAATATAGTCTGTCTTCAGCCTTTTGCATGTCTTCCTAACCATATAGTCGGCAAAGGAATGATTAAAGAGCTGAGAAGAGCGTATCCGCTTTCAAATGTTGCGCCTATAGACTATGACGCATCTGCGAGCGAGGTAAATCAGATAAACAGAATCAAGCTTATGCTTTCTATAGCATTTAAAAATCTTGAAAAAGAGAAAGCTGAAAAGGAAGAAAACAAGGCACTGTCAGTATAGATGTATGTATAAAAAAAGCCTCTCTGAATAAACAGAGAGGCTTTTCTATGTTGCGGACACAGGATTTTGGGGTATAATTAATAATATAAGAATGAAGAGGGTGATGAAATGCAGAAAAAAATATTAAGTCTAATGCTTCTGTCGATTGTCGGATCGAGTTCTACTGCAATGGCGTTTACTGATTCGATAAATCACTGGGCCGACTTCGATATAGAAAAACTTGTAGAAATGAATATACTGTCAGGATATAAAGACGGTACGTTCAACCCTGAAGGAAATATAACTAGAGCTGAAGCGAGCAAGATTCTTACACTTGCAAAACAGCTGGATATTCAGAATAAAGCAGATTTAAATATAACTGATATGGATGAGTCTCACTGGTCATACGACTATGTTCTGACTCTTGTCACTAACGGAGTAGTTCAGGGATATCCTGACGGAAGTTTCAAACCGGACAACAGCATAACTAGAGAAGAATTCTGTCTTATGATTTATAATATTCTGAATCCGAGTGAAGGTGAAATCAGAACTTTCAGCGATTTAGACGGCAGCTTTGCAAAACATGAGATAGAAGTTCTTGCGGGACTCGGCATAGTTTCAGGATACAGAGGAGATTTATTCAGTCCTAAAACTGAAATAACCAGAGCCGAAGCTGCAAGTGTAGTTTCAAGAACTCTTAAAGTGCTTAATCAGGAAAATATGGATAAGGCAGAGAGAATTGAAGCTCCGTACGTTCAGAAATACGATACAGGATATGAAGAAGAAGAGTTCATACCGTCTCCGACAGCGGATGACAGACAGCTTTCTGAAGACGAGGTTGAACTGTTCGGGGATGAAGCATCAATGCTTTCTGCATTTAAAGGACTTGCGCTGGACAATCTTTCCAGATTTTCACCCAGTTTCACAGTCAGATTCGAAAATCCTGTAAATCAGGACAATCTTGAAGAGGCGCTTTCTGAAGTTGTCGAGACGAATTATGAAGGAGCCAGAGTGAAACATATCTCAAGAATGAGTCAGCTTGGAAACGACAATGGAGACTATGTAGTATATCAGATAAAATATAAAATAGATTATTTCACAGACGCTGATGAGGAGGCGCTTTTAAGCCAGGAAGCTGTAAATATAGTCAGCAGCATAATAACAACCGATATGGATGTTCAGACTAAAGCAAAGACGATTTATGACTATATAATAAGAAATACTGTTTACGCATGGGACTGGAGAGAAAATCCTGTCACAGACGAAGGCTATTCGGTTTATTCGCCAATGGCGGCGCTCAAATCGGGAAAAGCAGTATGCAACGGATATGCAGGACTTTTCTATAAGCTTGCTGAAGCCGCAGGACTGGATGTTCAGTATGAATCCGGAGATGCGCTCACACTCGATTCGGATGTGAAACATGCATGGAATAAAGTGAATGTGAACGGAGAATGGAGATATGTCGACACAACATGGGCCGACAATGAAAATGAAAATATAAACTACAATTATTTTCTTTCTGACAGAGCTTCTTTCTCACAGGATCACAGTTTAAGATAAATAAGATAAATTTTAAAGGTTATAATTCAATTAGAATACCGCAAAGTCTATAATGCAATCTCTAAATGGGTATATAAATACTAAGAGAAAATAGGAGATGATATTATGGACTTTATATTTGAACACTTTAAACATTTAAGAGAAACTCATAAGGATTTTTATGAAGCTTATGATGAATACGGAAAACAGGTATATAATGCAGGACCGCTCGATGACAAGACTAAAGCGCTTATAAAAGTTGCAGTGTCATCTACGGCAAAACAGCCTTATGCTATAAAATCTCAGATAAGAAAAGCCAGAAGACAGGGCTGCTCATGGGAGGAAATAGAACACGCTATACTTTTAATAGCGCCTACAGTTGGATTCCCGACTATGATGGAAGCTCTGATTTCGCTGAGAGAAGAGCTGGGAGAGCTTTAATAAAAAATATTCGAAAATATATGAGGGTGCACAGTTTTTTAACTGCGTACCCTCTTTTTTGTTAAATAAACGTTAAGTTATGGTATACTATTAGAGATATGCAAAAAACAAAAAGGAGGGGTTAATTTGGAAATACCTGCTAGTACTTTTGCGGCATTTCTGATTTATCTTGCGGTGCTTCTCGCTATAGGAATATATTTTCTTAAGAAATCTCAGAACATGTCGGAATATTTTTTAGGCGGAAGACAGCTTAACAGCTGGGTTACTGCTCTTTCAGCGCAGGCATCCGATATGAGTGGATGGCTACTGATGGGACTGCCGGCAGCCGCTTATATGAGCGGACTGAGCGCGGCATGGATAGCTGTGGGACTTGCAATAGGTACTTATGCAAACTGGAAGATTATTGCCAGAAGACTTAGAAATTACACTGCAGTCAGCGGTGACTCAATAACGATTCCAGAATATCTTCAGAACAGATTCAAAACGGAATCACCAGTTGTGAGAAGTATATGTGCGGTAATAATATTTATATTTTTCCTAATATATACAGCATCGGCATTTAATGCTGGAGCGGTTCTGTTCAGATATCTTTTTGGATTCAGCTATGGGCTTTCACTATTCATTGGAAGTATAGTTATAATATCATATACTCTTATGGGAGGATTCTTTGCGGTATCATGGACAGACTTCGTTCAGGGAATGCTCATGTTCTTTACGATAATAATCGTTCCTACGCTTGCAATGCAGTTATCACCTAATGTGAATTTTGATATTATTTCGGAAATAGGAGGACCTGGATATCTGAGCATGATAGACTCGCCGGATGGAAAAGTTCATTTCACTACAATACTTTCAAATCTGGCATGGGGACTTGGATACTTCGGAATGCCTCATATTCTTACAAGATTTATGGCTATAAAATCGAGTTCAATGATAAAGAAATCACGTATAATAGCTATGGTATGGGTTCTAATATCTCTTACAGCTTCAGTGCTTGTCGGAATTATAGGAAGAGCATACCTTCTTGACAACGGAATAGTGTATGAAAACCTTAAAGATGCAGAAGCAGTTTTCATGACTATGATAAGCGGTGTTGCACCTGGATTCCTTGCAGGAATACTTCTTTCAGCAATACTTGCCGCAGTTATGAGTACAGCTGACTCTCAGCTTCTAGTTACTGCATCTGCAATTACAAACGACTTCTATAAAGCAGTTGTTAAAAAAGACGCTACAGGAAAAGAGCTTATCTGGGTGAGCAGAATTTCTGTTCTTCTAGTTGCAGTAGTTGCATTCATAATAGCTTTCAATCCTGATAATACTGTAATGAGTCTCGTTTCATATGCATGGGCAGGACTCGGTTCAGCATTCGGTCCTGTAATTCTTCTTTCACTTTTCTGGAAGAGAATGACGGTAAAAGGAGCAATTGCGGGAATGATTTCAGGAGGACTTACAGTTCTTATTTGGGAAAGTTTCAAAGTTGAAGCTGCAACAGGACTTTATTCTATAATACCTGGATTTATAATAGCGCTTCTATTTGTATATATCTTCTCGAAAATTGACAAAGAGCCTTCACAGGAAGTTATTCAAGAATTCGAGACAGTTAAAAATATGTAAATAATAAGGGATACCGGTCAGTTTTTTTATGACCGGTATTTTTTTATGTGAATTGATTTTGCAATATATGATATAATTAAAAATAATATATGCCGATAGGGAGTGATAGTTTTGGGTATAAAGATACTTACAGATACATGCTGGGATTTAGATTTTGATATGGCAAAAAAGTATGATATAGATTTAGTTCCTCTTATAGTTCATGATGAGGAAGAAAATTCTTATGAAGACATGTTTGAAATGAAGCCGGAAACGCTCTATTCGAATATGAGAAAAGGAACTGTTTATAAAACTTCACAGGTTCCTTATGTGAAGTTCAAAGAAAAATTCACTGAATATGCCGAAGCTGGAGATAAATGCATATACATAGCATTTTCATCAGGACTTTCAGGTACTTACCAGACAGGAGTTTTAGCTGCTGAAGATACGAAAAAAGAATATCCTGAATTTGAAGTTACTGTTATAGACAGTAAATGCGCCTGCACAGGACAGGGTCTTCTAGTTCTCTGCGCATCTATGATGAGAGAAAAAGGGATGAGCTATGAAGAGATTATAGAAAAGACAGAAGAATACAAAAGTCAAATTGACCACGTATTCACAGTAGATGATCTTCAGTATCTGTACAGAGGAGGAAGACTGAGCAAGACTGCCGCATTTTTTGGAGGGCTTCTTAATGTGAAACCTATACTTGAGCTTTTAGACGGAAAAATCACGCCTTATGAAAAAGAAAGAGGAAGAAAGAAAGCTCTTAAAAGAATGGTGGACCTAATGGGAGAAAGATCAGAAGAAATAAATCAGCAGCTCGTATTCGTAGCTCAGGGAGACTGTCTTGAAGATGCAGAATACGTAAGAAAACTTATAATGGAAAAATATGGAGTAAAAGAAGTTTTAATAAGTGAAATAGGAAGCGTAATAGGATCTCACGTAGGACCTGGAGTCCTTTCGCTGTTTTATTTAAAGAAAGACTATAAAATATAAAGGTGGTGAGACCATGCCTAAGGATACGTTTTTTAATCTGGATGACGAGAAGAGACAGAGAATAATTGAAGCTGCAATAGATGAATTCAGCGAAAATTCATACGAAGTTTCGAGCATCAACCAGATAGTAAAGAATGCGAGTATCGCAAAGGGAAGTTTCTATCAGTACTTTGAAAACAAGGATGATCTTTACAGATATGTAATAGATATCTGCGGAGAAAAAAAGAGAGAATATATTTCAAGAGTTCTTAACAGAGCTGAATATATGAATTTTTACGATAAGCTTTCTGAAGTCTACAGAGCTATGATGACTTTCTCAGACGACAATCCGAAGATTGCGAGCACTATAAATCATCTTTACAGAATAGACGATGTGGAATTCAGAAATGAGATGGCAGAATCGACTGATGCCAATACTTTCAATATATTCAGAGAACTTGTGGATTTAGGACAGCAGGAAGGAAAAGTAAAGAAAAGTCTTAATCCGGATTTTCTTTCATCGCTGCTGTATAATACGGCTATGTTCCTCATAGAATACAGAGAGGGACAGGGAGTTCTTTACGATATAGAAAGTGCGGTAAACGATATAATGAATATAATCAGTTCGGGAATAAAGCCGTCTCCTAGAAATAAAGGACTTATGAACCTGCTTTAATCTTCACTTAACAGAGTGTTAATGCCATTCTGTTGACATTTGACGATTAAAGTTATAAAATGAATTAGAGAAAATAATATTTTAAAGGCTGAGATGGGACAAGTAGTAGGAGAACTGACTTACAGAGAGACCGATGCGGTGAGATTCGGTCAGTTAAGCTTTTATGAATATCGACCCGGAGCTTGCTCTCTGAAATATCAGTAGGTGAGCACGTGAAAATCGTTATATTGAAATGAGTGATAAAGAAATTTTCTTTATAAATCGGGTGGTAACGCGGAATTTTCGTCCCTGAGTGCATTTGCGCTTGGGGACTTTTTTATTTATTTTAGAAGGGGTTGAGCTAATGAAGAAATTTAAAGAGTTATCAGATTTACCGGTTAAAGAGACTGAAGGACAGATTTCAGAATACTGGAATGAAATAGATCTTCTTCACGAAAGTGTTGAAACAAGAAAAGACAGTGAGCCTTTCGTATTTTATGAAGGACCTCCTACAGCAAACGGTAAACCGGGAATACACCACGTACTTGCGAGAACACTGAAAGACTCAGTGTGCAGACATAAAACTATGCAGGGATATAAAGTAAGAAGAAAAGCAGGATGGGACACTCACGGACTTCCTGTTGAAATAGAAGTTGAAAAGCAGCTTAAGCTTAAAAACAAACACGATATAGATGAATACGGAATTGCCAAATTCAATGAAAAATGTAAAGAATCGGTATTCCAGTACGAAAGTCTATGGAGAGATATGTCTGAAAGAATGGCATACCTTATAGACCTTGACAATCCTTATATAACTTTAAAGAACGACTATATAGAAACTGTATGGTGGATTTTAAATAAGTTCTTTAAAGAAGGATATATATATGAAGGACACAAGATACTTCCTTACTGTTCAAGATGCGGAACAGGACTTGCGAGCCACGAGGTTGCACAGGGGTATCAGGAAATAAAAACGAATACTGTAATAGTCAAGTTCAAGAGAAAAGACAAGGATGAATATTTCCTAGTATGGACGACGACTCCATGGACACTTCCTTCAAACGCGGCTCTTACAGTGAATCCGAAAGAGACTTATCTGAAAGTTGAGTCTGAAGGAACAGTTTACTATGTTGAAAAAAATCTTGCTCCTCAGGTATTCGGAGATATTGAATATGAAGTTTTAGAAGAGCTGAAAGGTGAAGAACTTGAAGGAATAGAATATGAACAGCTTATGCCGTTCGTTGAGCCTGATAAGAAAGCATTCTTCGTTACACTTGGAGATTATGTAACTACTGAAGACGGAACAGGAATAGTTCACACTGCTCCTGCATTCGGGGAAGATGACTATAATCTTGGAAGAAAATACGGACTTCCGGTTATTCAGCCTGTAAATGAAGACGGTCAGTTCATTGCGACTCCTTGGAAAGGACAGTTCGTAATGGATGCTGATTTAGATATAATAAAATGGCTTGCAGCTGAAGACAAGCTTTTCAAAAAGCAGAAGATAGAACACAACTATCCTCACTGCTGGAGATGTAAAACACCGCTTCTTTACTATGCTAAACCTAGCTGGTATATAGAGATAACGAAGCTTAAAGACAAGCTTATAGAAAACAATAACGGAGTTGACTGGTACCCTGAATTCGTTGGAGAAAAGAGATTTGGAAACTGGCTTGAAAATCTTAATGACTGGGCGATTTCAAGATCAAGATACTGGGGTACTCCTCTGAATATATGGAGATGTGAATGCGGTCACTTTGAAAGTGTAGGATCAAGAGAAGAACTTGCGGAAAAAGCGATTGAAGATGTAGATCCTGAAACAGTAGAACTTCACAGACCTTATGTTGACGATATACATTTCAAATGTGAAAAATGCGGAAAGACTATGACTAGGGAAGCAGACGTTATAGACGTGTGGTTCGACAGCGGTTCAATGCCTTTTGCTCAGTATCATTATCCTTTTGAAAACAAGGAGATGTTTGAAGAGCAGTTCCCGGCAGATTTCATATGTGAAGGTATAGACCAGACTAGAGGATGGTTCTATTCACTTATAGCTATATCGACATTCGTTACAGGAAAAGCTCCTTATAAACAGGTTCTTGTTAACGACCTTATTCTCGACAAGGAAGGAAAGAAAATGTCCAAGTCGAGAGGAAATACTGTAAATCCGTTCGAATTATTCGATAAATACGGGGCAGATGCGCTGAGATGGTATCTTCTTTACGTTTCACCTGCATGGTCTCCTACTAAATTCGATGAAGACGGAATAAAAGAGATTATGAGCAAATTCTTCGGAACTATAAAGAACGTTTATAATTTCTTCTCGCTTTATGCAAATACAGACGATATAGATCCTAGGGATTTTGAAATAGACTATGAAGACAGACCGGAACTCGATAAATGGATAATTTCAAAATATAATTCTCTAGTTAAAGAAGCTGAAAAATCATTCGATGTTTTTGATATGACTAAGATAGTTAGAGGAATTCAGGACTTTATAAACGAAGATCTTTCAAACTGGTATATAAGACGTTCTAGAAGAAGATTCTGGGATACTGAGCTTACAGAAGACAAGAAATCAGTTTACAGAACGACTTACGAAATACTAGTGGGAGTTTCTCAGCTTATAGCTCCATTTGCTCCTTATACAGCAGAAGAGCTTTACAGAAATCTGACTGGAGAAAAATCTGTTCATTTAAGCACTTATCCTAAATCTGAAGATGCTTTCATAGATAAGAGAATTGAGCAGAGAATGGACCTTGTAAGAGATCTTGTGAAACTTGGAAGAGCATCGAGAGAAGCTGAAAGAATAAAAGTAAGACAGCCTATACAGAAAGTTATGGTTGACGGAAAGTATGAAGACCTTATTTCAGACCTTTCTTCTCTTATAAAAGAGGAGCTTAATGTTAAAGAGGTTGTATTCTCTAAAGATTTAAGCGAATATATGAATTTCGTTCTTAAACCTAATTTCAGAGAAGCCGGACCTAAGCTAGGGCCTAAGATAAAAGCGTTCACTAAGGCTCTTTTAGAACTTGATTCTTCAGAGGCGGCGGCTAAGCTTGAAGCAGGAGAGACTTTAAAAGTCGATCTTGAAGGCGAAGAATTTGAATTCGATAAATCTTTAGTTATGATAAATATAGAGTCTAAAGAAGGATTCAACGTGTCTATGGAAAACAATATATTTATAATCCTTGACACTGTTCTTACTCCTGAACTTATAAATGAAGGGTATGCAAGAGAATTTATTTCTAAGATTCAGCAGATGAGAAAGAACAACGGCTATGAAATGATGGACAATATAAATATAAAATACAATTCTGATGAAGAAATACAGAAAGCTGTTTCTGAATTCGAAGACTATATCAAGAGCGAAACTCTTGCACAGAGTATAGAGAAATCGGATGAAGATTTCGAAAAGGTTCAGCTTAACGACAGAGAAGCAGGAATAGAAATAGAAAAAGTTCAGTAATTTAATATATAATATAAAAAAGAGAGTAGTCCGCTACTCTCTTTTTTACAAAAATAAACTAATAAGGTTACGATAACTAGATAAGATAGTTTTGATAAAAATGATTAATTATGATACAATGTAGGCTATAGTTTAAATAACTGGCCTGCTCAGATAGAGGGTGATATTAAGATGCGTTTGAACAAGTATCAGAGAAGAATAATATCACTGCTCGTTCTCATTCTGATTGTAATAGGGCTTGTCTCCTTAGTGAGAATAGGAGTAAAAAGCATAAGGGCAAACAGAGTCGAGGAGGGCAGGAAGACTGAAAAGACAGAAACCCTTGAGAAGACTGCAAAAAAAGAAAATAAAAAAGAAAAGAAAAAAGACAGCGAAGAGAAATTCAGTTTAATACTGAAAGACAAACTGATAGACACATCTGAATGCAATTCAGTCATTACAGATGACGATATATACATATCAGTCGGAGAAATTGCAGGTCTGCTGGGGGGAAATGAGCAGTGGAACAGTGAAACAGGAAAATATATTTTAAACTGTCTGGACAGCTATTGTGTAATAGATGTCAAAAATAAGACGATAGTGAATTCTGAAGAAGAAGAAAAGAATATAAAAGTAGTAGGAACAGGAAATAATCTGAGAGTGTCATTTTTCGGAGTTATGGACAGCTTCGGCTACAAGACTACGAAACTCTATAATACCGACTACTACTGGACGAGACCTGCAGATTATGAAGTTATGCCGGTTGAAATAGCTCACAAATACAAGGACAGAATAGAATTTGATATCAGGAATTATAAATCAAAATATATAAGAGAGAGAAAAGAATTTGAAGAGGCATTTCCTAATAAGAAAAAAGATCTGGAAATGAGAGAAATACCTTCTGACAAGATGGTATATATAACTGTGAGCGGAGGTCCTAATGAGAATACTGAGAGGATACTGACGAGTCTTAATGAATCGGAAGTCAATGCGACATTTTTCTTTACTGGAAAGAATATGGAGAGCAGAAAAAAAGTCACAAAGAGAGTATATGACTGCGGAAATGCTATAGGACTTCAGGGAATGACAGGAAGACCGGAAATACTGTATTCGAGTATAGAAAAATTCACTGAAGAGATGGAAGAAGGAGAAGATGTCATGAAGGAGACTGTAGGAGTCGGAACTAAACTTATAAGACCTGCCTACGGAAGCTATCCCAATATGACTCAGGGCTACAGAGATGCGGCTATAGAAGAAGGTTTCAGAATATGGGACTGGAATATAGATTCAACTGAAGCCGGAACGAATCCTATGAATCTTTACGAATATGTGATGAACAGAATATCTTCAGAAAAACCCAATATAATCTTATTTTCCAGCAGCAAAGAAGCGGCAGAGTCGATTCCGTATATAGTGAAAGATTTAAGAGCGGAAGGCTACGGCTTTGATATAATAACAGAGGATCTATACCCTTATAATTTCTGGGAAGACAGAAGGATAGAATCCAGTGAGGAACAGGAGTGATTAATTATGAAAAAATTAAAACTTATTTATGACAGCGGATGCGACCTTGACAGAGAAACGAGTGAAAAGTTAGGCGCAGTTCAAGTGCCTCTTACAATAAGAGTGGACGACAAAATATATGTAGATGATGAGAATATGGACATTCGCGAATTAATCGCTCATCTAAAAACGGTAAAGGGTTCAACTTCATCAGCATGTCCTTCTCCTGAAGACTATAAAAAGCATTTTGAGAAAGATGCAATGAATTTTGTAGTGACACTCAGCAGTCAGCTTAGCGGATCGTACAACAGTGCAGTAGTGGGAAAAAATCTTTATCTCGAAGAAAATCCGGATGCGCAGGTAGATATAATAGATTCTAAAAACGCATCATGCGGAGAAGCGCTTGTCGCTCTGAAAGTGGCTGAATTCTATGAAGAAGGTCTCAGTTTTGAGAAGATAAAAGAGAAGATTAGAGAGTATATAGACAATGATATGAAAACTTATTTTATAATAGATTCTATGGATAATCTGATAAAAACGGGCAGAGTCGGATCTTTTAAAGGACTCGTTGCCAAGATGCTTTCAATCGTGCCTATAATGCAGTCTAATTATGGAAATATAGAGCTTGCGGAAAAAGTCAGAGGAGCAAAAAAAGCTTTTTCAAGACTTATAGAAATGCTTGGTGAACAGGGACTAAATATGGAAGAGACTGTTCTCGGAATTTCTCACTGCAACGCTTTTGAAAAGGCGAAAGCGATAAAGGATGAAATCGTAAAAAAATATAATTTTAAAGAAGTTCTTATATATGAGACTAAAGGACTGAGCACTTTTTATGCCGGAGACGGCGGAATAGTCGTATCTTACTAGAAATCTAAAAATATTGAAACTATATATTAAAGGCGGGAAAATTCAATTTTCCCGCCTTTCTCTATTTAAGAAGATTTTTTTTCCGCAACAATATCTCTTGCAAAAGTTTTAGGTTTTCCTTTTCCAAAGTCTACAGTTATATTTCGGCTGTCAGATTTGAGAACGGTTCCTCTTCCGAATTTCTTATGTTCAACCTCGTCTCCTGGAGAGAAAAGTTCAGAGCTTCCGCCTTCATTCATGAAATATTTTATATTTTTAAGGAAGTCAGATACAGGAGCATAGGAATTGCTTCTGTTTGTATATGAAAGAAGGTACAGATTTTCTTTTGCTCTCGTTATTCCGACGTAGAAAACTCTTCTTTCTTCTTCTATTTCTGCAAATTCTCCCTTTTTCTGAATATCAAGACTCGAGCTTGAAGGGAATTCTCCATTTATGAGATCGACTATAAATACGTTTTTGAATTCTAGACCTTTGGCAGAATGTATAGTCGAAAGGAATATTCCTTTTCCGTCTTTACTGTTCATTATTATATTTTTAAGCTCCTCTATTCTAGTCAAGAAGTCTAGAACTGAAACAGTTCTTGAAGCTAGAACTTTCAGAACTGAAAAATAAGAAAGAGTCATGCTGGAACTCTGACCGAGATATTCGGCTCTCTTGTCTATATAGCTCAGATAGTCGAGATCATTTTCAATATATTCTATTATATATGCAGGTCTGTGTTTTCCGAGCTTTGAAAACTCGAGTCCCAGATTCCTTATATTCTGTTTCTGAAAATGTTTCATTCCGTCAAAGGATTCAAGTATGCTGAAAACAGATTCTGAACTTTTAGATTTCATAACGTAGTTCATAGCTTTTTTGGAAATAAAAGCATTCATTTTATAGTATACTTTTTCAAAAGCCGATTTATCCGTATTGTCTACAATCAGGTTGAAGAAAGATATTATATCTCTCACCACCCAGTGGTTGAAAAAATTCAGCTTTATCTCTTTCATATAGAATCCGATTCCAAGACGGTCAAGCTTGTCTATTATAGGGATTGAAGAAAGATTGTTTCTGAATAGAATTGCTGAATCTTCAAGATCTTCAATATCTATATTGTCCAGAATAAAATCGTACTGTTCTGTCTGATCATTAAATACTAAAGATTTAACAGTAGAGCTCTTTTTATTGTTAGCTATGAGATTTTTTTCATATCTGGCGCTGTTCTGCTGTATGAAATTATTCGATGCCGAAACTATAGTTTCAGTAGATCTGTAGTTCGTGCTCATATAGAAAATTTCAGCATTTTTAAATCTCTTTTTAAAATTAAGAAGATACTCAGGATTGGCTCCTCTGAATCCGTATATACTCTGGTCGTCATCAGCAACTATGAATATATTGTTTTCAGGATATGCCAGAGTCTCTATTATTTTATGCTGAAGTGTAGATGTGTCCTGAGCTTCATCTACCTGTATATACTTATATCTTCTTCTGTATTTGTTTAGTATCCCAGAATCGTTTTTCAGGACTTCGAGTGTCATAGAGAGCATATCGTCAAAATCTATAAGAAGATTTTCTTTTTTAAATTCCTCATATCTGTAGAATATATCTTCAAAATTTTTAATAGAGCGCTCTCCGAGTTCTGAAGGTTCTATCATCATATTTTTTACAAATCCTATTCTGTTGTTGAGCTCTTCAAGCTTGTCGTCAGACGGGGACATATCGTTTACTTCTCTGTAGATATTTCTCAAAATGGTATTTTTACTCTGTCCTTTTACTCCTTCAATTAGTGAGTAGTTCATTCTGTTTTTGGAAAAATAGTCTCTAAGGACCATGTAAGAAAAACTGTGGATAGTCGAGAAGCGTGCATTCATTCCGTAGGCTTCTCCATAAGTGCAGTCGAATCTCTCTTTCATATCGTTTGCTGAAGATCTGGAGAAAGTTATAGAGAGAATGCTGTTTTCATCCGCTCCGAGACAGTTGACAAGATATGCGATTCTAGAAATCAGAACAGTCGTTTTTCCAGCACCGGGAACTGCCAGAACTAATGCAGGTCCGCTTTCATGCATTACAGCTTTTCTCTGGTTTTCATCCAGCTTAAGACTTAGATTTTCTTCTATGCTTTTAAAAAAATCTTTTTTCAAAAAAATCATCCTCATATAAATAAATTTCTGCTGTCGTTAATCTATATTATATATGATATCATGAGTGAATTCATTATAAGAATGAAACGGCTTTTTCATGTTTTTTTGAGCAGATTTTTCTGATATAGTATATTATAACGAGTTCTGTTTTAGTTAAGCATATCTATAGTATTTTATGATAGGAGAAAACTTTATGAACAGGAAAATAATCTGCATTATAATGTCGGTTCTGATTCTGGTTTCGGGACTGGGATATGCTGAAGCTGCAGATTTAAAAAAAGGAAAACTGCTGATAGCTGTTACGGACAGTGAAGATTTTATAGATTACAGAAGTCCGGAGTCAGGATATTCGAATGCTCTTCTGAGCATGAAACCTGCAGATAAGAGCATGGACAGCAGATATATAGCTTCATCATACAGGAGGACTTTCACCTCGGATATTGAATCAGACAGCCGGATAGATTTCAGCGGAAAAAAACCGGTATTCAGTTCCTACGGAGAAATTCAGAAAAAACTGAAAAAAGAATACTCAAATCTCAATATAGATGATGAAAAGAAACCGGCAGGACAGCTGATCAAAGAAAGCGGTCTTAAGAGAAGTTATTACGGAAACAGTTCAGACTATCTGATTCTTTCGGATATTTCAGGTGAATACGACTATGGATCCGGGATACTGCCCGAACCTGAAAATATTGGAGAGTTTCTAAAAAGAGAATTTGAGAGAGCCGATGCTGTAGTTCTGTCTCTTAAAGGAAAAGACAATCAGCGGGAATATATAGACGGAATAATTGAGTCGGGAGAGAGTCCTGCAATAATAATTTCAGAAGTTTTCAGACAGAAAGGATTTGTGGAGAATAAGAGCCTTTCATCTGTTATATACATAGATGAAAAATTTTCAGGAGGGACTCTTTATTCTGAATCTGCCAAAAGGGAAGGTCTGATAAGCAGCATAGATTTAGGACATTCAATTCTTTCATATATGAATCTGAGCCAGGGAGATTTGGTGAAACAGGCTGAAAAAAGAGATTTAAGTCTTGATTTCAGCAGATATATGAATCTTACAGCGTCAAAATATATATTTCATGGACTGACAGCCGCTTTTTCTCTGGTAATCGTTTTAAGCTTTTTTTTCAGAAGAGAATTTTATAAAAAAAGCAGAAAGACAATTCTAATGCCGGTTCTATTCACAGTGTTTTCGATAGTTCTGAGCGGACTGAGTCAGTATATGGCTGTTTATAATATTCTGATAATTGCATTTTCATTTATTTCTTTTATTTTTCTGAAGAAAAGATGGAAAATCATTCCGGCGGCCGCAGATATTCTGATTCTTTTTGGCGTATTTTTCTGCAATGATATAATATACAATTCCTTTATAGGATATAACAGCATACTTGCAGGAGGAAGATATTACGGTCTGAACAATGATGTTATGGGAGTTCTGATAGGTTCAGGAGCTATGACGGCTTTTATAATTTATGAAAAGATAAGAAATAGAAAATGTGCGGGTGTTTCAGCGCTGATATGGCTTGTAATCCATTCAGCCGCACTGAGCGGAAAATACGGAAGCAATTTCGGAGGATTTCTGACTTCGATAATAATGCTCTCAGTATTTCTTGTATTTTTTGTTCTCAGAGGAGAAAGCAGAGCGAAGACAGCCGTCTATATGCCGATTATAGCGGCAGCGGCATTTGCGCTTGCGTTTCTTGGAAAAGAGAGCAATCATGCGGCAGTATTTTTCAGAAAAGTCAGTGAATATGGATTTGTGGAATTCTTCGATATGATAAAGAAAAAAATCAGTCAGCTTGCATATATGACTGTGATGCCTCCTTGGAGCATAGTTTTAATATCGGAGATTATATATTTTATAAAAAATTTCAGAAAATTCGGCATAAAAATACCGCCGTCGGCAAATGTGCTTTTTGTATCTTCAATTGCGGCTCTAATGCTGAATGATACAGGGGTAGTAGCATTTACTTATATAAATTTATTCACTATAATGTCGATGGTTTATAGTGATGAAACTGGAGAAGGGGGTAGATATTTTGAGAGGATACAGTGAGGCAGCTGGAAAGTTTAATAATATAGTTCTGAAAACGCTCATCTTTGTTATTCTCACGGTATTCGCAGTTCCGGTTATGGCGATGGCAGATGCGGATGTCAGCGAAACTGGAAAAAAGAAAACTGTTATTCTTGCCGTAGATGAGATGGATTTCAGGGATGCAAATTACATGATGAATGACTGGACGGCAGTGGGCATAATGAGCGCCAAGACAGCAAGAGGAACTGGAAGTTCACTTGAAAGCCAGTTTATGACGATATCTTCAGGAAACAGAGTTACTGTAAAAGAAGAAGATTTCAAAGGGCTTAAAAAAGTTGAAGACAGCATGATGATTATGGATTTTGATTTGGTTACAAACGGACTCGATGAAAATTACGACGAATTTACAGAGAAGTTCGACTTTATTGGAGATATATTCCATAAAAACGGAATGAAGACGGCTTTTCTTGGAAATGACAGCGCTATGATGCTTGTTACGGATAAAGAAGGAAAAGTCGATTACGGAGAGTATATTGAAAATTATGATGATTTCTATGATGTTGAAACTAAAGCATTCGGTCTTCTTGAAAAATCTGATGTGCTTGCAATATCCTATGATTTTGAAGGAAGTCTTCACAGAATGGAATTTATAAAGAACATGATTTACAATATGGATGCTGATATATACGTTATATCGAAATATATATCGGGAAATGCTTCTGTGGGAAGAAACTCGACTTTGAAGCCGATAATTTACAAGAACGGCACAAAAGGAGTTCTTAACAGCAGAACGACAAAGAGAGAGGCTCTCGTGACTAATATAGATATACTGCCGACTATTCTCGACTATTACGGAATAGAATATGAAGGGGTTATGGGAAAACCGCTTGAAATTGAAAAAAATGAAGAAAATCCGATTGAAGTTGTAAAAGATAAATTCGACAGATATATAAATCTTGCAAGTGTAAAGTATAAATTCAATGTTTCAGTAATATTCATACTGACTGTATTCATGCTGCTCTATCTGATAAGAAAGAGAAGTTTTGAAAAATTCAGCATAATTATATATCTGCCGGTTATGAGCATTTTAGTCTCGCTCATACTAGGAAAGTATCTTTCAAAATTTGACAGTACAGTTTATTTCTATATAGTAATGTCAGTATCGCTGATAATAAACTTGATTCTCAAGTTTTTAAACAGGCTTGAACTGAAATGGATAGCAGGAGCGGTATTTGCTGTGTCTCTGCTTGAAATTATGTTCGTTCCGGAGATGGCCTACAGTTCATTTGTAGGATACAACAATCTCATATCAGGAGGCAGATTCTTCGGATTCAACAATGATATAATGGGAACTTTCGTAGGAGCTTTTCTGATAACGTATATGGCTCTGAGAAAAGACAAACCGAGATATAAGCAGCAGATTATAACTATAGTGATGATTCCGCTTCTTCTCATTCCTCTGAGCGGGAAGTTCGGAAGCAATTTTGGAGGACTTGTGACTGCTACAGTGCTTTCTCTAGTTCTAATTTACAGAGACCTTCTCGACAGGGTGAACAGAAAGCAGAAGCTGGGAATTCTTGCAGGAGCTCTTGTGCTGATAATTATAGCGATAGTCATCATGACTAAGGGAACAGACAGCCATATTGCAGGTTTTGCGGAAAGAGTCAGACTTTATGGAAGTGAGGAGTTCTTCTATATGGTCAGCAGAAAATTTGTACAGGTGATAAGGAATGCTAAGAGAATGCCTTGGGTTCTGGCGCTCATAATTCAGATGACTTATCTTCTGAATATATACTGCGACAGAAATATGGCCAGATTCCTGAAAGATAAAGTGATTATGTTCATATTCATAAGTCTTGTAGCTCTTGTAACTAATGACACAGGAGTGGTGGCATTAGTTTATATAAATACATTTATAATTACAAAATTGCTGACTTTAGATTCTAAGTATTTCAGAACTTACTAAAATAAGTTCATACAGGAAATAAACTCTATTTTAAGACTTTACAACGCTAAAGATTTAACGTAAAATGTATATGACGGAAATTGTATATAATATTATAAAAAAGGTAGAAGGAGAATTGAGGATGAAAAAAAGAATAGCATTAGCAGCTGCGGCACTGCTTACTGTAGGACTTCTTGCAGGATGCGGCGGAAACGGCGGCGAAAACGGAGAAAAAGGTTCTGAACAGGTTACTGTTGCAGAAGACAAATTCGTGGTAGGACTTGATGACAGCATACCGCCTATGGGATTCAAAGATGAGAACGGAGAAATTGTAGGTTTCGATATAGACCTTGCAAAAGCTGTCGCAGAAGAAATGGGGATGGAAGTAGAATTCAAGCCTCAGGACTGGGACGGAATAATACTCAGTCTTAATAAAGGGGATGTAGATGTAATCTGGAACGCTTTCACTATAACTGATGCAAGAAGAAAAGAAGTTAATTTTACAGATGCATATCTTGCTAACAGACAGGTATTGACAGTTAAGGATGATTCAGAATATAAAACTATGGAAGATCTTGAAGGAAAAGTTCTTGGAATACAGCTTGGAAGTACTGCTGAGCAGGCACTTGACTCTCATGCAGAATTCAAAGACAGTCTGAAAGAAGTTAAAGCATATTCAAACAACGTTGAGGCTCTTATGGACCTTGATGCTGGAAGAGTTGACACTGTGCTTCTAGATGAAGTTATTGCAAAATACTTCATATCTAAAAAAGACGGAAACTACAGAGTTCTTGATCAAGATTTAGGAAAAGAAGAATACGGAGTTGGAGTTAGAAAAGGAGACGAAGAGTTCCTTGAAAAACTTAACGAAGCTTTAAATAAAGTTAAAAACAGTGAAAAAGGTAAAGAAATATCTGAAGAGTGGTTTACAGAAGATATATTAGTTAAATAGAACAGGAGTGTTGAAAATTGGAAGGGATTATAGATCATTTTGTATATATAATGAAAGGAAGCGGAACGACCTTAGCCCTTACATTTGCCACATTCATACTGTCAGTGCCTTTAGGACTGCTCGGAGCGATAGGCAAAATATCAGGAGGGAAGATACTCAGAGTAATTCTTACATTCTATACATGGCTGTTCAGAGGGACACCGCTGCTTTTACAGGTATTCTTTATATATTACGGACTCCCTTTCATATCGCCGGCGCTGACAATAAACAGTGCATTTGCGGCATCGCTTCTGGCATTTGTGCTTAATTATTCTGCATATTTCATTGAAATATTCAGAGGCGGTATAGAATCGATAGATAAAGGACAGTACGAAGCTTCTAAAGCTTTAGGTTTTAACTACAGACAGACTATGTTTCACATAATTTTTCCGCAGACTATCAGAAGAATAGTTCCTACGACTTCAAGTGAAACTGTCAATCTTGTTAAAGACACAGCTTTAGTTGCAGTAATAGGACTGGGAGAACTTTCGCGTTCAGCAAAGGAGATAGTTTCAAGAGAAGCTATAATAACACCGTTTATAATAGCTGCAGTTATCTATCTTGCGCTTAACTCAGTAATTTTATTTATATTCAGAAAAATTGAAGAGAAACAGAAAGTTTATGAATAAACAGTATAAAGGGGAACTGCTTGATAGCAGTTCCTTTTTTTATTGAGAAAATGACTTGATATTTTTCTCTTTCAGTATTATAATGATATTAAGACATATAAACATATATTCATATGAAAGGAGAGTTAGAGATGAATAAGACGATACCGTTCGAGGGACTTACGTGCGGAAACTGCGGAGAAAAAATCCGTGCTGAAATTGAAACACTGGAAGGTGTCGAAAAAGCAGATTTGAATATGTTCACTCAGAAAATGAAAATAGATGTTGCGGAGAATGCAGATATCAAATCTATTTATAAAAAGATGCAGGATATAGCAGATAAGATAGAGCCGGGCACTGTTTTTATATTTGAAGAGGAAGAGGACAAGTTCAAAGGTACGGATTCTGAAAGTGTTTCAGATTTTAAAAAGACAGTTTTCAGAATAATACTTTCTGCAGTTTTTTTCGGACTGAGCTTCGCTGTTCATAAAGAAAGCACATTATATACAGGATTAATATTTATGGGTTATACGATAATAGGCGGTCCGATAGTAGTAAGTGCAGTCAACAAGATGATGGATAAGCAGTTCTTCGATGAAGAATTTCTGATGACAGTTGCAACTTTTGCAGCGCTTTCAATTGGAGAATATCAGGAGGCGCTTGCAGTTATGCTTTTCTATGAAGTCGGAGAGATGCTTCAGGAAAGAGCAGTTATGAGTTCAAGAAAATCGCTTACCGAACTCGTTAATCTGAAAGCTGAATATGCGAATGTAAAAAGAGGAGAAAATTATGAAAAAGTAGATCCTGAAGATCTTCAGATAGGAGATATAATTCTTATAAAACCGGGAGAAAAAGTGCCTGTTGACGGTACTGCAGTCGCAGGAGAGACTAGAATGAATACTGCGGCTCTTACTGGAGAATCAGTTCCGATAGGAATAGAAGCAGGAGAAGAGGTTCTTTCAGGCTATATAAATGAAACAGGAACTATAGAAATGAGAGTCGAAAAGGCATTTAATGATTCTGCAGTTGCAAAAATTCTGGACATGGTTGAAAATGCAGGATCTAAAAAAGCGCCTATAGAAAAGTTCATAACGAAATTTTCAAGAATATATACGCCGACAGTGGTTATATTAGCCATTATAATTGCTCTCTTCATGCCACTGATACTTAGAGAGCCTTTGAGCGAATGGGTTTACAGAGCGGCAATATTTCTAGTTATATCATGTCCCTGCGCATTAGTAGTTTCAGTTCCTCTTGGATTCTTTGCGGGAATAGGATCATGTTCTAAAAACGGAATTCTCGTAAAAGGAGGAAACTATCTGGAAGCGCTGGACAGTGTGAACTACGTTATAATGGACAAAACTGGAACTCTTACAGAAGGAGTTTTCAAAGTTCAGAAAGTTGAGCCGGCTGAAGGATTTGATGAAGCTGAGGTGCTTGAATACGCTGCGGCTGCAGAAAGTTTTTCAAATCACCCTATAGCAAAATCAGTAGTTGAAAAATACGGCGATGAAATAAATACGGATATAATAACTAATCATGAGGAAATTGCAGGACACGGAATAAAAGCGGAAGTGAACGGAAGAGAAGTTCTTGCAGGAAATAAAAAACTCATGGACAAGTTCAATATCAGCTATGAAATTGAAGGAGATGACATGGGAACGGAAGTTCTCATTGGAATGGACGGAAAGTTTGCCGGAAGAATAATCATATCGGACAGCATTAAAAAAGATGCAAAAGAGACCGTAAGAAGACTTAAAGAGCTTGGAGTGGAACATGTCAGAATGCTTACAGGAGATAATGAAACGGCTGCAAGAAAAGTTTCTGAAGAAATAGGAATTGATGAATACGATGCAGGACTGCTTCCTGACGACAAGCTTAGAATATTCGAGTCTATAATAAATTCTAAAAAAGAGAATGAAAGGGTTGCATTCGTAGGAGACGGGATAAATGATGCGCCTACTCTTGCTAGAGCTGATATAGGAATTGCAATGGGAGGACTCGGATCAGACGCAGCAGTTGAAGTTTCAGATATAGTAATAGTGAATGACGAACCGAGTAAAATTCCTCAGGCGATATATATATCTAAGAGGGTTAAGAAAATAGTGCTTCAGAATATAGTATTCGCTCTTGGAGTGAAAATAATAGTTCTTATAATGGGAGCATTAGGACTTGCGACTATGTGGGAGGCAGTTTTTGCAGATGTCGGAGTTTCTGTGCTTGCGGTACTGAACTCTATGAGAGCTTTGAGACTTAAATAGCGAATATAAAAAATATAGAAAAAATATAATGGATTATATATAAAAAAACAGCTGAATCTTAATGATTCAGCTGTTTTTTCATGTTCTTATGCTTAAAATATGCTAGAATAATTATTATAATACAAGGGGTGATCAGTTGAAAAAAGATATAAAAGAAGGTATGGGACACAGCATACCGATAGCGCTGGGATATTTTCCAGTATCTTTCACATTTGGACTGATTGCAGTATCTTCTGGACTGAATCCTATGCTGGCATTTGCTATATCTCTTACAAATTTCACATCTGCAGGACAGTTTGCAGGCATGAATATAATGATTGCAGGGGGAACTTACATAGAGATGGCTGTTACAATGCTTGTAATAAACTTGAGATATATGCTTATGAGTTTTTCATTGAGCCAGAAGATGAAGGGATTCGGAATTATAGACAGACTTATAACCGGATTTGGAGTTACAGACGAGATATTTGCAGTATCGTCGATTGAGAAAGATGAAATCAGCCCTTCATATATGAGAGGACTCATATTTCTTCCGTATATAGGATGGAGCATGGGAACTCTTTTAGGAGCGCTGATATCGGGAGTTCTTCCGGAGAGACTTAAAGATTCAATGGGAATAGCTCTTTACGGAATGTTTCTCGCTATAATAATACCTGTTGCAAAACAGAGTCCTAAAGTGCTGAAAGTGATACTTATAGCTGTAGCTATGAGCTGCGCTTTTTACTATACACCTGTTCTGAAGGAGGTTCCGCAGGGATGGATGATAATTATAACTACAGTTGCGGCATCGGCTATAGGCGCGCTTCTGTTCCCGGAGGTGAATTCAGATGACGGCGATTAAATATATAGCTATAATGGCGCTTGTGACTTATGCTATAAGAATTTTTCCGCTTATACTGATGAAAGACAGGGAGATAAAATCGAAATTCATTAGAAGATTTCTCGATTTCACTCCTTATGCAGTTTTAGGCAGCATGACTTTTCCGTTTATAATATATTCGACAGGAAATACGGCAACGGGAATTATAGGAACTGCGGCTGCTTTGGCTCTTTCATATTTAAACAAGGGACTCACTAAAGTTGCCATATATACTGTTATAATAGTATATATTGCAGATACGGCTTTATACTTAATGAAATAGCCAGTTTGTAATAATTCTGTTTTTTTATTGACGAATATATTGTGTTATAATTATATGGTTAGTACAATAGACTGACAGAGTATTTTTTGAGAGAAAAAAGACTAAAAAACAGTGAATATAATATAAAAAATAATATAAATAAGGAATAATTACAGCATCTGTTTGATAATAAAGAAAGGCGGTGAAACTGCTATTCTAATAAATCTGAAAATCTGTTATTGGGGTTTTGAGCTTGAATAATTTAGGTAGCAGAAATGAGATGGAACTGATAGTAACAAAAGATTATAAAGGTATGGCAAGAGAGGCGGCCAGAATAATAGCTCAGGATATACTTAAAAAACCTAATATGGTTTTAGGTCTTGCAACTGGAAGCACTCCGGAAAAAGTATATGAAAAGCTTATAGAGCTTTATCAGAAAGGACTTATAAGCTTTAAAGATATGGTGACATTCAATCTCGATGAGTATCTTGGACTTTCAAAGACTCATGAGCAGAGTTACTACTACTATATGATGGACAATCTGTTTCACCATATAGATATTGAAAAAGAAAATATAAACATACTTGACGGGAAAGCTCTGAATATAGAGCAGGAATGCAAGGAGTATGAAGACAGAATAAGAAAGGCAGGAGGAATAGACCTTCAGCTTTTAGGAATAGGAAGAAATGGACATATAGGGTTTAATGAGCCTTCAGATGAGATAGAGCCTAATACTAGACTGGTAGATTTAACTGAAGAGACTATTGATGTAAATTCAAGATTTTTCGACAGTATAGATGAGGTTCCTACGAAAGCTCTGACTATGGGAATAAAGACGATAATGAATGCAAGAAAGATAATACTGATTGCAAACGGAGAAGAAAAAGCGCAGGCCGTTTACGACACTGTAAGAGGACCTATAGAACCTGAAAAACCGGGATCTATTCTTCAGCTTCACTGCAATGCCACTATAATAGTGGATGAGGAAGCTGCGAAACTGCTTTAATTCAAATATAGAAATTAGGGGATAAGAGATATGACAGATTTGCTTAAGGCCGCTCTGGCGATGGTTACAGAGGGAATGAGTGTGCCTTTTCCGGGAATAATATTTCTTCTGACATGGGGAAGCATAAATTCCCCAAGTATTGGAGAAGGTGCTGCAGTATCTCTTCTTCTCGCTTTTTCATATACAGCCGGAAGTTTCTTTCCATATTTTATAGGAGAAAAACTTGGAAACAGAGCGGCGGCTCTTTTCGGAAAAAAGATAAATAATGCGTTTATAAGAGGACAGAATTTCATGAAAAAATACGGTGTTATAGCCGTTGCAATTTCGCGTCCATTCGGATGGGGAAACTATATTTCCTACATAGCAGGGGCGGCGGAAGTAGACAAAAAAACTTATTCAGCTCTGACATTCGCAGGAATTTATCCATGGTGTCTTGTAATGGTTCTTCTGGGAAGAAAATTCAGAGGAAATATTGCTGCCGTAATGGAATTCATAAACGATATATCTGTGTATATATATATTATTGTTTTCACAGCGGCATTAATATTTGCGCTTACTAGATACAGAAGATATGTAAAGCTTAAGAGATGACTTAAACAGGATATTAATATATAATGAAAGTATAATATATTTGGAGGAGGAAGATTTATGATACTATACGCAATGATAATGGAAACAGTCGATCCTGAAAAGGACGCAGAAGTTTTAGATGAGCACAAAGCTTATCTTGCTAAATATCTTGAGTCAGGAAAAATCTATGCAAAGGGACCTTTCCTAGACCACTCAGGGGGACTTATAATCTATAATACTGAAACTATAGAAGAAGCAAGAGAACTTATAGAAAACGACCCTGTTATAAAACATAAATCTCGTAAATATACTCTTAAAGAGTGGAGAAGCACTATAGAAATCTAATTTCAAAGGCAGTCATGCAACATGACTGCTTTTTTTACAACTATAAACTATCCGAGGTGAAAATTTATGAAACTGCTTATAGCATCAGACATTCATGGTTCAGAACATTATGCAAAAGAAATTGCAAGAGTTTATGAAGAGGAAAATCCGAGATATCTGATTCTGCTTGGGGATATTCTTTACCACGGAGCGAGAAACAATCTTCCGAAAGGATACAATCCTCAGGGAGTCATAAAGATTCTGAACAATTACAAGGACAGAATAGTTGCAGTGAGAGGAAACTGCGACAGCGAAGTCGACCAGATGGTTTTAGACTTCGATATAATGTCTACAAGTTCAAATATTTTAATAGACAGAAACAGATTTTTCATAACACACGGTCATATATATAATGAGGATAAGATGCCCAATATTCCAGCGGGAACAGTTTTTATATCTGGACATACTCACGTTCCGAGGGCTGAACTTAAAGACGGATATTATTTTATAAATCCGGGATCGACAACTCTTCCTAAAAAAGACAGTGCAAATTCTTATGCTATTTATGAACAGAACAGAATAGAGATAAAAGATTTTGACGGAAATGTAATAGATTCAATAGATATAGTATAGGCTGAAAATAGAGGCTTGAAGAAGAAAACGGATGAGTTCTTCTGTCAAGTCTCATTTTTTATACCTTAAATTACTTGACAATGATAATCACTATTGATATTCTTTAATTAGAATAAGAGAATTAGGAGGAGTGAAGATGAAAAGAATTTTAGCTGTTGCGCTTTCGCTTTCTTTAGCGGCAGCCGCTATGACTGGATGTTCATCAGGTTCTTCAGAACAGAATGTTGAAACAGACGGAGGTAAAAAGACAGTAGTGGCCACGACCACTATGCTGAAAGATCTGACGGAACAGATTTCACAGGGAGATTTGCAAGTAGAAGGTCTTATGGGGCCGGGAGTCGATCCGCATCTCTACAAGCCGAGTGCAGGGGATGTGAATAAGCTTCAGAATGCCGATTTAGTAGTTTATGGAGGTCTGCATCTGGAAGGACAGATGGGAGAAGTTTTCAAAAATCTGGAAAGCAAAGGAAAAAGAGTTCTGGATTCCTCAGAAGGAATAGACAAATCGATGCTCATAAGTTCAGAAGATTTTGAAGGAAATTATGATCCGCACAT
Source organism: Bacillota bacterium (assembly GCA_023420895.1). Classification (GTDB taxonomy): domain Bacteria; phylum Bacillota; class Clostridia; order Tissierellales; family Gottschalkiaceae; genus Andreesenia. Next base: position 47,351 of record JAEZUY010000002.1, read on the forward strand.
ATGGTTTGATGTGAAGATATGGGAAGAAGTTGCCAAAAATGTAGAGTCTTCACTTGAAGAAATCGATCCGGAGAACAGTGAAACATATAAGGAAAATCTGGACAAGTACTTAAAAGAGCTTGACGAGCTCGACAGATACGTTGAAAAAAGAGCGGAAGAAGTGCCTGAAGATCAGAGAGTTCTAGTGACTGCGCACGACGCTTTCAATTATTTTGCAAAAAGATATGGATTTGAAGTTAAAGGACTTCAGGGACTGAGTACAGAATCTGAAGCGAGCACAGCAGATATTTCAGAGATATCCGATTTCATTAAAGACAGAAAGATAAAAGCTGTTTTTGTGGAGTCTTCAGTGCCGAAAAAGAATATAGAAGCTCTTCAGGAGTCTGTAAAAGCTAAAGGTTTCGATGTTGAAATAGGAGGAGAACTGTATTCCGACTCTCTTGGAGATGAAAGTTCAGGAGCAGACACTTATATCGGAACTATAAGACATAATATAGACACTATAGTTGAAGCGCTTAAATAGATAAGGGGTGAAAATGATGGACAGTGTGATCAGAATAGACGATTTGACGGTTGCGTACAGGGAAAAACCGGTGCTCTGGGATATAGACCTCGAATTTGAAAGAGGAAAGATTACTGCTATTGTCGGTCCAAACGGCGCAGGAAAATCCACTCTTATTAAATCCATACTGAATCTCATTAAGCCGATATCGGGAAGAGTGCTCATTGACGGCGATACCTACAAAAATCAGGATATCGCCTACATACCCCAGTCAGGTTCAGTAGACTGGGATTTTCCTACAGATGTTTTAGATGTTGTTTTAATGGGAAGATACGGAAAAATCGGATGGTTTAAAAGGCCTTCTAAAGAAGATAAAGAGAAAGCTTTAGAAGCTATAGAAAAGGTCGGGATGACTGAATTCAGAAACAGACAGATTTCACAGCTTTCAGGAGGTCAGCAGCAGAGAGTGTTTCTTGCAAGAGCACTTGTGCAGGAAGCTGATATTTACTTTATGGATGAGCCTTTCAAAGGAGTAGACGCAGTGACAGAGCGCACCATAATAAAGCTGCTTAGAGAGCTTAAAGCCCAGGGAAAAACGGTCATAATAGTGCATCATGATTTAAGAACTGTACCGGAATATTTTGACAATGTAGTTCTCTTAAACAAGAGAATAATAGAATACGGTCCTGTTTCAGAAGTATTTACGGATGAGAATATAGATAAAGCGTATTCTATAAACAGAAAGGTGACTGATTGATATGGATTTTTCTATATTCAGTGATTATACGATAAGAACTGTTGCAGTCGGATCTGCAATTTTAGGAATTATAAGCGGAATAATGGGAAGTTTTGCTTTCATAAGAAGACAGAGTCTTTTAGGAGATGCAGTTTCTCACTCTGCGCTTCCGGGAATATGCATAGCGTTTTTAATAACTCAGGCGAAAGAGACCGAAGCGCTTCTCGCCGGAGCTACAATATCAGGATTTCTGGCTTCATATTTCATATTCGGAATAGTGAAACATTCAAAACTGAAGTTTGATACGGCTCTGGCTCTGGTTTTCTCGTCTTTTTTCGGACTGGGTGCAGTTCTTCTGACATATATTCAGAAGCTTCCGAATTCGAATCAGGCAGGACTCGACAAGTTCATATTCGGGCAGGCATCCACATTTCTTGAAAGAGATTTGAGAGTTATGGAAATAATGTGCGCAATAGTGATAATATCCGTTGTTCTGTTATGGAAAGAGATGAAGATAGTATCTTTTGATCCGGAGTTTGCAGACAGTATAGGGATATCGTCTCAAAAAGTGGGAATGTTTATTTCTTTTTTAATCGTTCTTTCAGTTATGGTCGGAATTCAGATGGTGGGAGTCGTGCTTATGAGCGCAATGCTTATAGCGCCGGCATCGGCGGCGAGACAGTGGACTAGCAGTTTCAGTTCAATGGTCGTTCTTTCTTCGGTATTCGGAGCAGTTTCAGGGGTGGCAGGAACGCTTATAAGCTCGAGTGTTTCAAAGCTTGCAACGGGCCCTGTAATAGTAATAACTGCCAGCATAATAGTACTTATAAGTCTCATTTTTGCTCCGAAAAGAGGACTCTTATGGAAGAAGCTTAAATTTATGAATTATAAGGTGATTGAATGAATGCGCATTTAGAAATCCAGATAATAGCGATACTTGCGGCGATGGCCTGTGCGATACCTGGTGTATTTCTCATATTGAGAAAAATGGCTATGATTTGTGACTCGATAACTCACACAATCCTCCTTGGGATAGTCATATCTTTTTTCGTAGTTCAGGATCTGTCATCGCCGTTTCTTATAATAGGAGCCGCCCTGATGGGCGTATTTACAGTATATCTTACAGAACTTCTGAATCAGACACGGCTGGTGTCGGAAGATTCGGCAATAGGGCTGATATTTCCAGCACTGTTCAGTATTGCGATAATAATGATAAGCAAATTTGCAAGCACAGTCCATCTGTGTATAGATTCGGTTTTTCTAGGAGAAATAGAGTTCGCGCCTTTTGACAGAATGCTGATAGGAGGAACTGATATAGGTCCGAAAGGATTCTATATAATAGGTGCAATATTTCTGATAAATCTCATTTATGTGCTCGTATTCTATAAAGAGCTGAAGCTTGCGACATTTGACAAGGCGCTTGCTTTTACAATGGGGTTTGCTCCGGCATTTATACACTATTCTCTTATGACAGTAGTTTCTGTGACGACTGTGGGAGTTTTCCAGGCAGTAGGTTCAATTCTCGTAATATCTTTCATGATAGGGCCTCCGGCAACGGCATATCTGCTCACAGACGACTTGAAGAAGATGATAGTCTATTCTATACTGATAGGAGCTTTAGACAGCATAATAGGGCATTCTATAGCTATGAGACTGGATGTTTCCATAGCCGGAATGATATCTGCTGTTATAGGAGCAGTATTCGGCATAGTGTTTATATTCTCTCCTAAGAGCGGAATGATTACAGATATAAGAAGAAGAAAGAGACAGAAAATAGAATTTACAGAAAATTCAGTGCTGTATCACATATTCAGCCACAGAAATGATGAGGATTTTGAATATGAATGCTCACTGAATACTATAAACGAACATTTTAAAATGGAAAAAAGTTTTCTAGACAGCATAATAGACAATCTGAGAAGAAAAAATCTGATATCCGTTGAAGACGGCGTAATGATTATAACGGAAGACGGCATCAGAAGACTTGAAAATGAAATGTAGATAGAACGGAAATAAAAAAGACTCTTCAGAGGTTAAATTCTGAAGAGTCTTTTTCTATTTCAGATTCTGAGTTTTCATATAAGCCGCGTACATAGCCTCTATTACAGAACTTCTGAATCCGCCTTTTTCAAGCTCTCTGACTGCGGCTATAGTAGTTCCGCCGGGAGAACATACTGCGTCTTTAAGCTCTCCTGGATGCTTTCCAGTTTCAAGAACCATCTTGGCAGATCCCAGAACAGACTGGGCAGCCAGCTTGTAAGCGAGTTTTCTAGGAAGTCCCTGAGCAACTCCCGCATCAGCCATAGCTTCTATAAATACGTATACATAAGCAGGAGAAGAGCCTGATATCGGCACTACTGCATCCATATAGTTTTCTGGCACAGTTTCCACTTCTCCGCATGAACTGAATAGTTCATTTATATCTGCAGTTTCTTCATCGGAAAAACTGTCGTCAGAATACGAGATTACACTCATTCCTTCTGATATGAGAGCAGGAGTGTTAGGCATGCATCTCACAATTTTTGTGTTTTTTCCAAGCGAGTCTTTAAGGTCTGAAGTGCTGAATCCAGGCGCAATGCTTATAACTGCCGAATCTTTTTTCACATTTCCTTTCATTTCCTTCATGACTTCAGGATAAATCTGAGGTTTAACTGCAAGAACTATGTATTTAGAGTTTTTACAGAGATCTTTCACAGATTCAGACGGTTCTATACCGAAGTTTTCTTTCGTATTTTCAATAACCTCTTCAGAAACTTCGAAAAAAGTGAAGTCTGATGAAGGATTATCTTTGATAAGACCGTTCATTATACTGAATCCCATATTTCCGAGTCCTATAAAGCCGAATTTATACATAAACAATTACCTCCAATCATTGAATAATCTAATTTTATCACAGAAAAGGAAAAAAGTTTCATATTTATGTTTCAATCTTCTATCATAGGGTATACTTATAATAAATACTTTATTAATAGATTTTTTCTATCGATAGAAAAAATCTATTTAAAGTAATATTCTGATAGAAACAGAATATAACAAAAGGAGAGATAACAAATGGAAAGATTAGTTGGTAAAAAAGCGCCTGATTTTAATCTTCCAGCAGTTTTAGGAGATGGATCAGACTTTACAGAAGTAAAATTATCAGATTACGAAGGCAAGTATCTAGTACTTTATTTCTATCCGCTAGATTTTACTTTCATCTGACCTACTGAAATAAGAGCCTTCAGTGAAAGGTATGATGAATTTAAGGAACTTAATACAGAAGTTCTTGGAGTGAGTACAGACAGTGAACACTCACACAAAGCTTGGATAGATTCAAATCTGGGTGAACTTAACCACCCATTAGGATCAGACAAAACTAGAACAGCAGCTGCAGATTACGGAGTTCTTGTAGAGGACGAAGGTATCGCATTAAGAGGTCTGTTCATAATAGATCCGGAAGGAATAGTTAGATACGGACTTTATCAGGATCTTGATGTCGGCAGAAATGTTGATGAAGTTATAAGAGTTCTAAAGGGTCTTCAGACAGGCGGACTGGTTCCAGCGAACTGGGAAGAAGGAGACGAACTTCTATAATAACTGAAATTTAAAATTCTTGGCAATAAAACTTTCATAATAAAAACTTTCATAATAAAACTTTCTAATAAAGGCGGAGATGATTCTCTGCCTTTTATTTTTTCTTTTTAAATCGAAAAACAGACTGAAATAGAAAAAATCTATAGATAATACATTATAGATAATGATACTCGATACAAATAAGTGAATATCATTCTAAAAAAGGGATATATATTAATAAGCGGACATTGATTTAAAATGTCTATTATTAAGAAAAAAAGTTTTTATATGGAGGAGTTGTTTTTATGTCAAGACTAGTTGGAAAAGCGGCACCAGATTTTAAAATGACAGCAGTAAAAGGGGACGGAAGCGATTTCTTAGATGTTCAGCTTTCAGACTACAAAGGAAAATACCTTGTACTTTTCTTCTATCCTGCTGACTTCACATTCGTATGTCCTACTGAAATAAGAGGATTCTCAGAAAAATACGAAGAATTCGCAAAAGAAGGTGCAGAAATACTTGGAGTGAGCGTTGACGGAGAATATGTTCACAAAGCATGGATAAATTCAGATCTAGGAAAACTGAATTTCCCATTAGCTTCAGATATAACTAAAAAAGCTGCAACAGACTACGAAGTTCTTATAGAAGACGAAGGAGTTGCACTAAGAGGACTATTCATAATAGATCCAGACGGAGTTATAAAACATCAGACTGTTAACCACAACGACGTTGGAAGAAATGTTGATGAAACTCTAAGAACGCTTAAAGCGCTTAAAACAGGCGGACTTTGCCCTATAAACTGGGAAGAAGGAGACGAACTTCTTTAATAAAAAGATTGAGCCCGGAAGGGCTCTTTTTTTGTGCCAAGTTATGGAATAAGCCTAATATTTTGTTTAGACAGTCTTTTAAGAGTGTATATATATATTAAGAGGTAAAACAAAATTTTAGGAGGTTTTTAAAAATGGCTATAGAAAAACTTGTTAAATCAGGAGACTGGAAAGGTGAAAAACACGTACCAGCAATAATAGCTCCAGAAAAATTCACAGCTGGAGAAGCAATAAAAGTTAAAGTTCACGTTGGAGAAGAAATAGGACATCCTAATACTCTAGAACACTATATAAAATGGATAAAACTTTTCTTCATTCCTGAAGGAGGATCAGTTGCAGTTGAATTAGGAAATTATGAATTTGCAGCTCACGGAGAACTTGAAAACTTTGCAGAACCATGTGCGGAAGTAACTGTTAAGCTTCCTAAATCAGGAAAACTTTATGCAATGAGCTATTGCAATATCCACGGACTTTGGGAAAACGAATTAGAAGTTACAGCTGAATAATAAAAGCTTTTAAAGATAAACGGACAGATTATATCTGTCCTTTCTTTTTGTCTAAAAACCTTTATATATGTTATACTAGGAAGTGGAAGTATGAAGCTGCCGACAGAGCGGCGGCAATAGTTTTACAGGAAATACAGCTTTTCATCCTTGGGGAAGAAGGGCTTTTTTTAATTAAATTAACGAAAGGCGGTGCAGTGCTCAGCTGATAAGAATACTGAGCAGATTTAAACTATGGCAGAAAGAAACGTATTTGATACTCTCATGGAGAGAGGATATATCAAACAGATGACTCATGAAGATGAGATTAGAGATCTTCTTGGAAAAGAGAAGATAACATTCTATATAGGTTTTGACCCTACAGCAGACAGTCTTCACGTAGGTCACTTTATAGCTATGATGTTCATGGCACATATGCAGAGAGCAGGCCACAGACCTATAGCTCTTGTAGGAGGAGGAACTGCTACAATAGGAGACCCTTCTGGAAGAACAGATATGAGAAAAATGCTTACGAGAGAAGATATAAACAGAAATGCTGAAGCTATAAAAGGACAGCTTGAAAAACTTGTAGATTTCTCAGACGGAAAAGCTCTTATGGTTGATAATGCAGACTGGCTTTTAGATCTGAACTATGTTGATTTTCTGAGAGATGTGGGAATACATTTTTCAGTTAACAGAATGCTTACTGCAGAATGTTTCAAACAGAGACTTGAAAAAGGTCTTTCATTCCTTGAATTCAACTACATGCTTATGCAGGGATACGATTTCTACGTACTTAACAAAGAATACGGATGTAAAATGCAGCTTGGAGGAGACGACCAGTGGTCTAATATGATTGCAGGTATGGATCTTATAAGAAGAAAGGGCGGAGAACAGGTTTACGCTATGACTTGCACTCTTCTTACTAACAGTGAAGGACAGAAAATGGGTAAAACTGCAGGAGGAGCAGTATGGCTTTCAGCTGACAAGATGTCTCCATACGACTTCTATCAGTACTGGAGAAACGTTGACGATGCTGATGTGAATAAATGTCTAAGAATGCTTACATTTATACCGATGGATGAGATAGAAAGACTTTCAGCGCTTGAAGGTTCAGAAATAAATAAAGCAAAAGAAATATTAGCTTACGAAGTTACAAAGCTTATACACGGAGAAGAAGAAGCGGAAAAAGCTCAGGAAGCGGCTAGAGCGCTGTTTGAAGGGGGAGCTGATTCTGACTCAATACCTTCTACAGATATGGAAGCTTCTGTATTCGAAGAAGGAATAGGACTTCTGGGACTTCTTACAGAATTAGGACTTACAAAATCTAACGGAGAAGCTAGAAGACTCGTTCAGCAGAACGGAATATCTATAAACGATGAAACAGTTTCTGATCCTAGAATGACTGTAGATAAATCATTCTTCAAAGACGGAAGCATGATGATAAGAAAAGGAAAGAAAGTTTATCATAGAGTAAATATGAAATAAGAAAGGCGGAAATTAATGAATACATCTCAACAGCTCGGTGAAGAGAAAATATCGAGTCTGCTTTTCAAATTTTCACTTCCTGCAATAGTCGCAATGCTTGTAAATGCGATTTACAATGTCGTGGACAGGATGTTCATAGGGAGACTGGTAGGTCCTGAGGCGTTTGCAGGAGCCTTTGTAGCGTTTCCTATAATTCTGATAGTCGTGGCGTTCGGAAATCTTGCGGGATTCGGAGGAGCTTCTCTTACGTCTATAAGACTCGGTCAGAAGAAGGAAGAAGAGGCCAAGATGATTTTTGGAAATTCTTTTCTTCTTTCCGTAATTCTTGCAGTGCTGTTCACTGGAGCCATATTCATATTTATGGAGCCAATTCTTAGATTCTTCGGTTCTACAGATGAAATAATGGACTATTCGAAACAGTATATGGGATTCGTTGCACTCGGATTTCCATTTCAGATTATTGCAATAAGTCTGAACAGCTTTATGAGAGCCCTTGGAAAACCGAAGCTTGCAATGAGCACTATGCTCATAGGAGCTATCGCGAATATAATTATGGATGCTCTTTTCATGTATGTTCTGGATATGGGAATAATAGGAGCGGCAATAGCTACGAGTATAGCTCAGGTGCTTTCTTTCACGTTCGTGATTCAGTATTTTCTTTCAAAGAGAGCGCCTATAAGACTTGAAAGAGCTTATATGGTTCCGCAGTTTTTCCAGATAAGAAAAATACTTGCACTTGGGATGACTCAGTTCTCGATACAGCTTCTGAACAGTCTTATAACTTTAATATACAACAGAATTCTTGCAGAGCACGGAGGGGCAATAGCTATTTCGACTTACGGAATAATAAGCAGTGTTCTTTCTGTAATAGTTCTGCCTGTATTCGGACTTAATCAGGGTTCTCAGCCTATAGTCGGATATAATTACGGAGCTGAAAATTATGACAGAGTTAAAGCGACTCTTAAACTCGCTATAAAATATGCAACGATTTTCACTACTCTCGGATTCATAGTGACCCAGTTTTTCACGACATATCTGGTGCAGCTGTTTACAAAAGATCCGGAGCTTATAGACGCGGCATCTCATGGAGTCAGAAAATTCTTCATGATGTTTATCATAGTTGGATTCCAGATAGTTTCGTCCAACTATTTTCAGGCAAAAGGTCTTCCTTTGAGATCTTTTATTCTGAGCATATCCAGACAGGGACTGATACTCGTTCCTGCGCTTTTCATTCTTTCGAGAGCTTACGGGCTTGACGGAATATGGTATGCGGCGCCTCTTGCAGATGCGGCATCAGCTGTTTTCACTGGAGCAGTTCTTTTTTATGATATGAAGAAGATGAATCAGATGGAAGCGGAAAAACTGAAAAGAGAAAAAATTGCAGCTTAATTTCAAATAAAAGCCTGAAGGTTTGAATTCTTCTGAAATTCAGATCTTCAGGCTTTTTTCATAAACTTGTAGAAGGCCGGAATCATTGATTATCAGCCGTTACTATGATAAAATTTACATAGTCAATAGTAATAGTGATTATCAGTTTAATTAAATATTACTATGGGGTGATCAATATGAAAAAGTTAATCGCAATTATTTTATCAGCATTTATGCTTTTAAATTTAGTTGCATGCGGTGGAGATCCGGCAGAAGAAACAAAAGAAGAATCTAAAGCCGGAGAAGCGCAGGAAGAAATCTTAAAAGAAGAAGAAGAGAAGGAAGAAAAAGCGAAAGAAAAGACAGAGGAGACTACGGAAGAGGCAATAAGTCTCAAGGTAGGAGCGCCTAAAGCGCCGCCGACACTTCCAGTTCTTCACATGATAGAGGAAAAGACATTAGGAGAGAATGTAAATCTTGAACTTGACATCTGGAACGATCCGGAACAGCTTATTGCTATGGTTCAGGATAACGAGCATGATATGTTCGCATTTCCTCTGACAGTAGTTGCAAAGTTAAACAGTAAAGATGTGCCTGTGACTTTAATGAATGTCAACACATGGGGTGTAACTTACTTCATGACGAGTGACAAAGATTTTAAATCATGGGAAGATTTGAGAGGGAAAACAGTTTATGTTCCGCTTCAGTCGAGTCCGCCTGATGCACTGACTCAGTATTTCTTAAACGAGGCAGTAAAGTAGGAGAGGATGTAAACATAGTTTATGCTTCGATGACTGAAGTTACAAGTGCTTTAGTATCGGGACAAGCAGAATATGCAACAATTATTGAGCCGCAATGTACAATTGCTCATTCAAAAAATGAAAACCTCATCACGGCTTTCAGCTTTGAAGATGAGTGGAAAAAAGCAACAGGAACAGACACTATGATTCCAAATGCAGGATGGGGAGCAAAAAACAGCTTCATAGAAGAACATCCTGAATTTACAGAAAAATTCCAGGAAGCTTATAAAGAGAGCTTAGAATGGGTTTTGGCAAATCCTAAAGAAGCATCTGAACTTGCTGAAAAATATCTTGATATGCCTGCACCGATAATAGAACAGGCGATTCCGAGAATGGGACTGCATTTTAAAACAGCAGTTGAATCAGAAGAAGAACTTGATATGTTCTATAATTTACTGAATGATTTTGATCCAAAAATGATTGGCGGAAAACTTCCGGATAAATCGATGTATTATAACCATGAATAAATTTAAAACATACTTTTTATCAGCAATTATTTTTCTCGGAATTTGGGAGATAGGAACATTTTTCTTTCCGCCGCTCGTTGTTCCTCCTATAGAAGAAGTTTTAAGATGTCTTATCGACATACTTAAAGATTCAGGAACAGGAAGAACAGTCCTTTTAACTATAGTGAGATTTATTTTAGGACTTGGAGCAGGAATTGTTATTGGAAGCGTGATAGGATTTTTATTCGGAATATTTCCAAAATTTGAGAGACTATGTTCGCCTTATCTGAATATATTACAGGCGACACCTCCCGTCTGCTGGGTTGTGCTTGCGCTTGTATGGTTCGGATTTAACGGAAAGCCGAGCATATTCATCGTTGCGACAGCCACTATTCCTGTAATGGTTATAAACTTGAGCAGCGGAATCAAGAGTATTGACAGTGATCTTATGGAGATGGCTCAGTGCTATCACTTTTCGAAAGCGAAAGTGTTAAGGCATATTGTAATTCCAACAGTTTCTCCGTATTTTCAGTCAGCTCTCCATATAGTCATAGGAAACGGCTGGAAACTTGTCGTTATGGCTGAAGTTTTAACGACTAATACGGGAATAGGCGGAGCAATTTTATCAGCGAGACTGAATATAGAGCCTGAAATGGTAATAGCATGGGCGGTTATCACGATAACAGCATGTTATCTGACTCAGGCGCTGATTAAAAAGATATTTTTATCAAGGAGGGGATTCAGGTTTGCTAAAGCTGACTAATCTGGAAAAGAGTTTTAACGATTTAAATATAGTGAAAAATTTGAGCTTAGAAGTAGAACCGGGTGAAATCCTCGCTCTTGTCGGACCGTCAGGCTGCGGAAAATCGACGCTTATGAATATGATATCCGGCCTTATTGAACCGGATAAAGGAACTATTGAAAAGAAAATTGAAAAAATAGGTTATCTTTTTCAAGGGCCAAGACTTTTGCCATGGAGAACTGTTTTCGAGAATGTCTCTATCGCAGGAGATAAAAAAGATGAAGAATCTGTAAACAGATGGATAAAAGAAGTGGGCCTCAAAGGCTTTGAAAATTACTATCCTCAGCAGCTTTCGGGAGGAATGAAAAGAAGATGCGCTCTTGCGAGAGCTCTTTATTACGGAGGAAATCTTCTTCTGATGGATGAGCCTTTTTCAGGACTGGACTATGGAATAAGAATGGACATGCTGAATCTTCTTCTGGATATCTGGAGAAGAGAAAAGCCGGGGATACTGTTTGTAACACATGAAATTGATGAAGTGCTGAAAGTTGCGAACAGAGTTGCACTTTTAAGTGCAAGACCGCTTACAATTCAGGAAATTCTTGTGCTGCCGGGCAGTCCGGGAAGGAATACCGCAGATCCTGAACTTGAGTACTACAGAAAGAAAATTATAGATGCAGTCACAAAAGAAACTAAGAAACAGGGAGAGGAAGAAACAGATGGGAAAATTACGAAACCTGCCTAAAGACAGTCCAGAACTGTTAAATGATTTAATAGATATAAGAGAGGGAAGAGTAATAAGCATGGCGCTTTCAAAGTCTGACAGCTGTCAGATTATGCTTCTGAGTTTCGGTGACGGAGAGAGCGTCAGCGAAGAAACTTATTTCGGCGACACTTTCTATTATGTACTAGAAGGGAAAATGCCGGTTTATGAAGACGGAAATAAAAAAGTTATACATGAAGGCGAATGCTTATGTGTTCCAAAAGGAGTTCTTCACGCTGTAGGAGGAGAAGGACCTTTTAAGATACTGCAAATTACAGTAGAATAGGAGAGATAAGAATGGACAAGCTTATAAAGAATTTACCTCATGAAGTTCCTTTTAATATAAAAGACGAGGTTCAGTATGAAGAAGGAAAAGTAGTAAGTCTTACTCTTGCTCAGGAATCGGGAGTTGGAATGACGCTTTTCGCATTTGATGAGGGTGAAGGTGTGAGCACTCATGCGGCGCCCGGAGATGCATTTGTGAATATTTTAGAAGGAAAAGCTCTAATAACGATTGACGGTAAAGAGAATGAAGTTAGCGAAGGGGAAGGCATTATAATGCCTGCTAAAATTCCTCACGCAGTAAAAGCGGTAACGAAGTTTAAAATGCTTTTAACAGTTGTTAAATAATTTGTTATTCAAGCGGCATATATTAAATATATGCCGCTTTTTTTAATACTTTGAGCATAAAAAAAGAACCCCGAAGGGTTCTTTTTATCTATTTAAAAATGATTATACCATCATTTCAAGATCTTCTTCAGCTGTAGTTATTCCGCCTATTCCGAAGTTTTCAACTAGAACGTTAACTACATTTGGAGATAGGAAACCAGGAAGTGTTGGTCCTAGGTGTATGTTCTTAACTCCAAGTGATAGAAGTGCAAGAAGAACTATAACAGCTTTCTGCTCATACCAAGCTATGTTGAACACGATTGGTAAATCGTTTATATCATCAAGTTCGAATGCTTTCTGAAGTTCCATAGCTATAACAGCTAGTGAGTATGAGTCGTTACACTGACCAGCGTCAAGCACTCTAGGAATTCCTCCTATATCGCCAAGGCCAAGCTTGTTGTATCTGTATTTAGCACATCCTGCTGTAAGGATAACTGTATCTTCTGGAAGACCTTTAGCGAATTCTGTATAGTATTCTCTGCTCTTCATTCTTCCGTCGCATCCGCCCATTACGAAGAATTTCTTTATAGCTCCTGATTTAACTGCATCTACAACTTTGTCAGCTATAGAAACAACTGTATCGTGAGCGAATCCTCCAACTATAGTTCCTTCTTCTATTTGCTCTGGCGGAGCACATTTTTTAGCGTGTTCTATTATTTCAGAGAAATCTTTATTTCCGTTTTCGTCTTCTTTTATTCTCTTAAGTCCTTCGTATCCCACTGCACCTGTAACGTAGATTCTATCTTTATAAGAATCTTTTGGCGGAACTAGACAGTTAGTTGTAAACAGAATTGGTCCGTTGAATGTTTCGAATTCTGTTTTCTGCTGCCACCAAGCGTTTCCGTAGTTACCTACTAGGTGATCATATTTTTTAAGTTTTGGATAGTAGTTTGAAGGAAGCATTTCTGAGTGAGTATATACATCTACTCCTGTTCCTTCAGTCTGCTCTAGAAGCTGTTCAAGGTCTCTTAAGTCGTGTCCTGTTATAAGTATTCCAGGATTTTCTCCAACGCCTATATTAACTTCTGTAGGCTCAGGGCTTCCGTAAGTTTCAGTATTAGCCTTATCAAGAAGAGCCATTACTTTAACTCCGTATTCTCCAGTTTTAAGAACTAGAGCTACAAGCTCATCAACTGAAAGAGAATCGTCTAGTGTAGCTGCAAGAGCTTCTGAGAAGAATGCATATATATCGTTGTCTTCATATCCAAGATTGTGAGCGTGATGTCCGTAAGCAGCAGCTCCTTTAAGTCCGTAAGTAGTAAGCTCTCTAAGAGATCTCACATCTTCGTTTTCTGTAGAAAGAACCCCAACTTCTTTAGCTTTTTCATCATATTCTGATTCTGGTATATCCCAGTTAGCCGCATCTTCTTCTATGTTTATAGAAGAATCTTTTTCTTGAACCGCAGCCTTAAGTTCATCTCTTACTTTTTTAGCTTCTGTTATTCTGTTCACGAAATAGTCGTAATCGAAGTTTGCATTAGTTATAGTAGCAAATAAGCTTAACTGAATGAATCTGTCAGCTTCTAATGTGTCTATACCAAGTTTAGCAGCCTCGATTCTGTAAAGAGCTATTCCTTTAAGTGTATATATTAAAAGGTCCTGAAGATTTGCCACATCAGCTTTTTTACCGCATACACCTTGTACTGAACAGCCTTTTCCTCCTACTGTTTCCTGACATTGGTAACAAAACATTTTTGTATCTGACATGATTGTAAGCCTCCTTAAATATTTAAATTAACCTTACGGTTATTATACCCATTTTTATTTTAAAAAATCTGTGATTGATATCAAATAATAAAGTGTCATATATCACAATGAAATATTAATAAATATTTTATTGTGAATATGATATAATAAATACATTGAACTGAAAATATATCATATTGGAGGAACCTATGTTTGGTAGCCAGCACAATCTAATAGAAAACAAAGAAATAGTTGAAACTTATGACAAATTAGCATCAGATGTACTAGAAAGTATGGTAGACTGGGTCAGAGTTATAGATATAAACTGCAATATAATATATTCGAACCGAAAATCTCCAGAAATTGAAGGATTTGAAGGCAGAGTTGCGGGAAAGAAATGCTACGATATATTCGGAAGAACGAATGCATGCAGAAGATGTCTTACCGAGACTACCATGGCTACAGGGGAAATATCGGAAAAAGAAGAAATGATTGGGGACAGATATTTTTCGATGAAGAGTTCTCCAGTTAAAGACGGAAACGGAAATATATATGCAATAGTCGAAGTCTTAAGAGATATAACGAGAGAGAGAAAACTTGAGAAGCAGATAATGCTTAAGAATGAGAAGATGAGCAGAGATATAAACTTTGCACGTAAAATTCAGCGCAAGCTTCTTCCCAAGCCGGGACAGTATGACAAAGTTGATTTTAAATATATATATCTTCCTTCAGAAATGCTGAGCGGAGATATGTTCGACATTTTTCAGATAGACGAGAAGCATATAGGATTCTATATAAGCGATGTTGTCGGACACGGAGTTACTGCTTCAATAATGACTATGTTTATAAAGCAGACTCTGGGAACTGTGGGAAATGAGTTCATTTCTCCTGCAGACACGATTTCATACCTTCATGAAAATTTTCTTGAACTCGATCTTGAATTCGAAAACTATTTCACTATATTTTACGGTGTTCTCAATACGGAAACGAGAGAGCTCACATTTGTAAATGGAGGTCATAACAGCATCCCAATACTTGCAAGAGAATCAGGACTTCAGAAACTTGAAGGAACAGGCTTTCCTATAATGTCAATATTTGCAGAAGCCAATTATACAGAGCAGAAAATTCAGCTGGAAAAAGGAGACAGGCTGATACTTTATACGGACGGTCTTATAGAAGCCAAAAACAAGGACAGTGAACTTTACGGTTATGAAAGACTGGTTGAAACTATAGAAAACAATCTCGGATGCAGAGATGATTTAATAGATATCATCAAAGATGATGTTGATGACTTCAGATATAAAGAACTTGAAGATGATTTCACTCTTCTACAGCTTAAAATAAACTAATTTAAGAGGTGTTTAAAATGAATATAGTGATATCGGAAAGTGCAAAAGAAATTTTTGAATATAGAAATATAAAGGCTATTACTATTTACGGAGTAGAGCCTGCAGGATGTTGAGGTATCCAGAAAATGGAAGTCTATGTTAGACTTAGAGAACCGAGAAGCAATCAGGATCCTGATATATTTGAAGAGACAGATCAGGACGGAATTCACTTTTATATAGATACAGGTCTGGATCTTCCAGAAACTATAACGCTTGAAAAAGCCAGATTTGTTTCGGATCTTCCTGATCATGAGATTAGAATAAAAGAATATTAGATTTTAAAAGGTGAAAGATTGGACTCTTAATTCTTTCACCTTTTTTGATTTCAATTGAAAACAGTTTATCTCTTGTGATACAATAATATAAGTATTAATCTAAAAAATAATGTATTAATATAAAATAGAAACACATTTTATAGCAGAGGAAGTGTGATTTATGGGACTGAGTTTTGAAGAAATAAAGGAGCTTATAAAGCTGATAAACGACAGCGATATAAATAAAGCTGAGCTGAAATACGATGATATTGAACTAAAATTGTCAAAAGAATCAGAAATTAAGCATATATCTCCTGTTCATCAGGAGTCTCAGGAGAAATCAGATGAAAACAGCAATGAAATAAAAGTTGAAAAAAATATTCCAGAATCAGAAATAAAAAAAGAAAATATACATGAGAATGCCGAAGCTGTAAAGTCTCCGATAGTAGGCACATTTTATGATTCGCCGTTTCCTGAAGCCGATCCTTATGTTAAAGTCGGCGACAGAGTGAAGGAAGGCGATGTTCTCTGCATAGTTGAAGCTATGAAGATAATGAATGAAATAAAATCTCAGTTTGACGGAGAAGTAGCGGAGATACTTTTAGAAAATGAAGATATAGTGGAGTATAATCAGCCAATTATGATTATAAGGAGATAAGAATATGTTCAAAAAGATACTTATCGCCAATAGAGGCGAAATAGCTGTGAGAATAATGAGGACCTGCAAAGAAATGGGAATAAAGACTGTTGCTGTTTATTCTGAAGCAGATGAAAATTCACTCCACGTTCATTATGCCGATGAATCGATTTGCATAGGGCCGGCGTCTCCTTCTAAGAGCTACCTGGATATAAAGTCTATAATATCGGCGGCGCTTGTGACAGGAGCAGACGCTATACACCCGGGCTACGGATTTCTCTCTGAAAATCCCAAGCTCGTAGATATATGCGATATGCACGGAATAAAATTTATAGGCCCTGAAAAAGAACATATAGAAAAAATGGGAAATAAATCGGAAGCCAGAGCCACAATGATAAAAGCAGGAGTTCCTGTAGTGCCTGGAATGGAAAGCGGAACGGAGTGCTGCGAAACAGCTTATGAAGAAGCCGAAAAAATGGGCTATCCTGTAATTATAAAAGCATCTTCAGGAGGCGGCGGAAGAGGAATGCGGATAGTGAGAAGCTCTGAAGATTTCAAGAGCAGTTTTGATACAGCAAAAGCCGAATCGAAAGCAGCCTTCGGAAATGAAAATATGTATGTTGAAAAATTTATAGAGAAACCGAGACATATAGAGTTTCAGATTCTGGCAGACGAGTATGGAAATGTTGTACATCTCGGAGAGAGAGACTGCACTATGCAGAGAAGAAATCAGAAGATGATTGAAGAATCGCCTTCAGAAGCTATTTCTGCTGAATTAAGAGAAAAAATGGGAAAAGCCGCAGTGAGAGCCGCAGAATGCGTAAACTATGTGAACGCGGGAACTGTGGAATTTCTTCTGGACAGAGAAGGAAATTATTATTTTATAGAGATGAATACCAGAATACAGGTTGAGCATCCTGTAACAGAGATGATTACGAATATAGATATAATAAAGGCTCAGATAGAAATAGCAGACGGGAAAAGACTGAGTTTTGCTCAGAAAGATATAGAGTTCAGAGGCCATGCAATAGAATGCAGAATAAATGCAGAGAACCCGGAAGAAAACTTCAGACCTTCACCGGGGCTTATAGAGGATCTGATACTTCCAGGAGGAATAAGCACCAGAGTGGATACATTTATATATCCGGGCTACAGAGTTCCTGCGAATTATGATTCTATGATAGGGAAACTCATAGTCTGGGCTCCTACAAGGGAAGAAGCTGTAATGAGGATGAGAAGAGCGCTTGAAGAATTCTGGGTTATAGGGATAGACAATAATATAGTTTTTCAGATGTCTCTTCTTGAAAATGAAAAATTCAGAAAAAACGATATATACACAACATTTATAGAAAAAGAAGTGCTTGCTCTCTAGAGCTGTTTTTAGAAAGGAAGTAAATTATGTTAAAAGATTTATTTCAGAGGAAGACGAAATATGCAACACTGAAAGTTGGAAACGAAGAAAATGAGCTGAAAAAAAGTCACAGCAGAATGCAGAATAAATCTGCAGTGAGTCTGGATTCAGACATAGATGAAAGAATATGGATGAAATGCAGAAAATGCGAAGAGATAGTTCTTGTTAAAGATTACGAAGACAATATGTCAGTCTGCCCGTACTGCGGCAAACACGGCAGAATATCGGCAAAAAAGAGGATAGAAATAACTGCTGATGAAGGCAGTTTTGAGGAAAAATTCTCAGATATAGGAACTCTCAATGTGCTCAGTTTTCCAAGTTATGAAGAAAAACTTGAAAAAGCCAGAATTCAGTCTCAGATATCTGAAGCCGCTGTAACGGGAAGAGCGGAAATAAACGGCATTTCTGTGAATATAGGAATTATGGACTCGAACTTCATGATGGGAAGCATGGGTTCAGCAGTCGGAGAAAAGATAACGAGACTTATAGAAGATTCTGCGGAGACAGGAATTCCTTTAATTCTTTTCTGCGCTTCCGGAGGAGCGAGGATGCAGGAGGGAATTCTGTCTCTTATGCAGATGGCGAAGACATCGGCGGCGATAGCAAAGCTGGACAGCGGGAAAAATCTTTTTATTTCAGTTCTTACTGATCCCACAACTGGAGGCGTTTCAGCGAGCTTTGCAATGCTTGGAGATATAATAATAGCTGAACCGGATGCTCTAATAGGCTTTGCAGGACCGAGAGTCGTAGAGCAGACTATAAGACAGAGTCTTCCGGAAGGATTTCAGAAATCAGAATTCCTTTTAGAAAAAGGTTTTGTAGATATTATTTCAGAAAGAAAAGACATGAAAAATCTGATTTACAGAATTCTCATAATGCACGGATTCGGCGAGGAGAATGAAAATGAGCGTGAATGATTTAGAGAGAAAAATAAAAGAGCTCAGAGCGCTGTCTGACGAACTTGGTAAAGATTTCTCAGAAGAGATACGAATAATGGAAGAGAAACTGAGAGAATCGAAACCTCATAAAAAAGAAAAGCATGCATGGAAAAGAGTTCAAGTTGCAAGACATAAGGACAGACCGAAAACTGAGGACTATATAAACCATATAACTGATGATTTTATAGAGCTTCATGGGGACAGGAGATTTGCAGAGGACGGATCGATAATATCAGGAATAGGTCTTATAGACGGGCAGCCTGTGACTATAATCGGACATCAGAAAGGAAATACTACCGAAGAGAATATAGCAAGAAATTTTGGAATGCCTAATCCTGAAGGATATAGAAAAGCGCTCAGACTTATGAAACAGGCGGAAAAATTCGGACGTCCTGTCATAACTTTAATAGACACTCCGGGAGCCTACTGCGGACTCGGAGCAGAAGAGAGAGGCCAGGCTCAGGCAATTGCAGAAAATCTTCTGGAAATGAGCAGACTGAATACTAAGACTGTAGCGATAGTAATAGGAGAAGGAGGAAGCGGAGGTGCGCTTGCACTTTCAGTTTCTGATAAAATAGCGATGCTGGAGAATTCAGTATATTCTGTGATATCTCCCGAAGGGCTTGCGAGCATTCTCTGGAAAGATGCCAAAAAAGCTCCCGAAGCATCTGAAGTAATGAAACTCACTGCAAAAGATCTCTATAATCTCGGAGTTATAGACGACATAATACAGGAGCCAAAAGGAGGAGCGCATGAGTCTCCAGAAAAGATGAGCAGAAATATTAAAGAATATATAAAAAAGAGCCTTGAAGAGATACCAGACTCCTGTGAAGAAATGCTTGAAAAAAGATATGAAAAAATCAGAAGCATGGGAAAATACTGCAAACTGTAAGATATTATATATAAAATAAAAAAGAGACTGAATATTCAGTCTCTTTTCTTTTATATGAATTCTATTTTCCACATTTTCTAGTCCACAGGTTTTTCAGGTATAACTAGAACCGGCACAGGTGAATGAGCTACAACTTTGCTTGTAACTGATCCTATAAGATATCTCTGGAATCCGCTGAGTCCCATTCTAGTCATTATAACCATTCCGATATTTTCCTTATTAGTATATTCGATTATATCTTTGTAAGGAGTTCCTATAAGACTCGATTTTACAACTTTATAACCTTCAGCTTTTGAAGCCGCTATGTCCAGAACTTCGTTACTCTGTTCTATAAGCTCTCTCTGTATTGAGTCTTGAACTATGTAGTTTACTTCAACTACGTTGAGAAGGTGAAGTTCAGTTTCTTTAGGAAATAATTCCTGGAATAATTCTATGGCTTCTAAACTTCTTTCCGAACCGTCAACAGGTATAAGCACTTTATTTATATTTATCATTTGAATCTTCCTTTCACTATAATCTGCTTGTAGTATATTCTTTCCCTAATTTAAGAGATATTAAACATATTAATTACAGTTTTTTAAAATATCGTCCCCTATTTCAAGAACGTTTCCAGCTCCCATAGTCAGCACTATATCTCCTTTTTCAGCGTTTTCAAGGATATAGTCCCTTATATCAGAGAAGCTTTCCATATAGATTGCATCCACACCGTTGTCATTAAGTTTGTTTACTATATCTTTAGAATGAACATTTCCCCAGTTTGCTTCTCTTGCGGCGAATATATCAGTGATTATTACTTTATCCGCATCATAGAATGCATTTGAGAAATCCTCAAGAAGAGATATAGATCTGCTGTAAGTGTGAGGCTGGAATATGCACCACAGTTTGTTTTTATTGACTTGT
This sequence comes from Bacillota bacterium, assembly GCA_023420895.1. Lineage (GTDB taxonomy): Bacteria > Bacillota > Clostridia > Tissierellales > Gottschalkiaceae > Andreesenia. The sequence goes on from JAEZUY010000002.1 coordinate 67,832, forward strand.
TTAACAGCGCCTAGAGATGATTTTATCTCAGTCGGATGGTGCGCATAATCGTCAATAACAGCGAAACCTCTGCAGTCGCCTTTTCTTTCAAGTCTTCTCCATGTTCCAGTGTATTCTTCAATTCTGTCTACGAGATAGTCCATATCTGCACCGCAGCAGTTAGAAGCCGCAATAGCCGCAGCCGAATCGATGACATTGTGTTTTCCGAATACATTCAGATGCACATCATAAGTTTTGTCTCCGTTCACTGTCAGTTTATAATCCGATGTGAAGTCGGAATTTATTTTTATATCGCTTATTCTGTAATAGCTTCCTTCAGACTCTCCAAAAGTTCTTATATTGTATTTTGCACTGTCTACAACCTGCATAGCGTTTTCATCGTCATTATTCACCACAAGATAGCCGTCTTCAGGTATCAGTTTTACGAAACCTTTGAAAGTCTCTATAATTTCATCGATATCTTTATAGTAGTCTAAATGGTCGTTATCTATATTCAGAACTATACCTATAGTAGAGTGAAATTTAAGTATATTCGCTTTATACTCGCACGCTTCTGTAACTAAAAGTCTCTTTCCGCCTATTCTGACATTTCCGTCTATCTGTTTAAGACTTCCGCCGAGAAGTATAGTCGGATCGAATTCGCTTTCGTTGAGAAGGACTGAAAGAACGCTTGTAGTAGTAGTTTTACCGTGAGTTCCTGAAACTGCTATAGAATCCTGATAAAGTCTCATAAGCTGTCCTAGGAAATTGCCTCTGTCTACACAGAGAAGTCCTCTCTCTTTTGCCTTTCTGAACTCTTCATTCTCTTCGTTTATTGCATCAGTATATATTACCAGGTCAGGATTCTTTATATTGTCTGCAGAATGGCCTATGTATATTTCAGCACCTCTATTTCTGAGGTTCTCTGTATTGGCAGATTCTTTCATATCCGAACCTGAAACTTTAATTCCTTTATTAAGAAGAATGGCTGCAAGTCCGCTCATGCTCACTCCGCCTATTCCTATGAAATGCACATCGTTGAACTCAGTGCTGTATATATCAAAATTTTTCATTTGAATTCCTCCCAGATGTTCATAAAAAACGTAATTGCCTATCCCTTTGATTATATCACATAAAAATTCTAAAATTAAATAAAAATATAACAGACACTTGAAAACCTTATAATTAACGAATAAAATTAGATATATAGACAAAAAAATTCGATAAATGAGGATTGCCATGAAATATAAAAGAAATGAAAGAATAGGAGCTTTAGCATATACGCTCACTAACAATCCGAACAAGGTGTTCACTTATAATTACTTTACAGATAAACTTGATGCGGCAAAGTCCACTATAAGTGAGGATATTGTCATTGTTAAGGAGCTTATAGAGAAAATGGAAGTAGGTAATGTCGTGACCATTCCAGGGGCTTCGGGAGGCGTTAAATACATCCCGAAAATGAACCCGGAACAGGAAGAAAAATTCCTCGATGAGCTTTCAGCAAGATTTTCAGATCCAGAAAGGATAATAGTAGGAAAGTTCGTGTTTATGACGGATATTATTTATTCGCCTGAGGTCACAGACAAGATAGGCAGAATATTCGCAAGCAGATTCGCAGATGAGGAGATAGATTATGTAGTGACAATAGAGACTAAGGGAATCCCTATGGCGTCTATGACAGCAAGAGCTTTAAACGTGCCTCTTGCGGTTATAAGGAAGGAAATAAAGATAACAGAGGGAGCCACAGTAAATGTCAACTACATGTCGAAGTCTTCAGGGACTATACAGAGTCTGTCTCTTGCGAGAAAGAGCATGAAGGAAAACAGCAGAGTTTTAGTAATAGATGATTTTATGAGAGGCGGAGGAACGATAGCCGGAATAAAATCTATGATGAAGGAATTCAATTCAGAAGTTGTGGGCATAGGAGTTCTAATAAGCAAATGCAGTGATGAACTGAAAGCGAAGAATAAAGTAAAATCTCTTCTTGAGCTTGAAGAGATAGATGAAGAGAAAAATATTCTGAAGATTGTGCCCAGCAGATAGGAGAGGAGAAAAAATATGTTAGTTTCGATAATATTAGCAGCAGGAGAAGGTTCTAGAATGAAATCAAACCTTCCGAAATGCGCTCACAAAGTATGCGGAAAAGCGCTTATAAACCACGTAGTTGATTCAGCAGTTGAAGCAGGTGTAGAAAAAAATGTAGTAATAGTCGGACATAAAGCTGAAATAGTTGAGAATGAAATAATACAGAAAGACAAAGTTGTAACGGCTCTTCAGCCAGTAGGAGACGATGCTCCTTATGGAACAGGATTCGCTGTAAAACAGGGAGAAAAAGAGTTTGAAGACGGAGACACAGTAGTAGTTCTATGCGGAGACACTCCTCTTATAAGAGCAAATACTGTAAAAGAGCTTATGGAATTCCATGATGAGGGAGAATTCGATGTTACAGTTCTTACTTCTGAATTTGACGACCCTACTGGATACGGAAGAATAATAAGAGATGATTCTGATAAAGTCGTAGGAATAGTTGAACAGAAAGACGCTTCTGAAGAGCAGAGAAAAGTCAAAGAAGTTAATTCAGGAATATACTGTTTTAAAGGAGCGGTTCTGAGAGATATTCTTGGAAGACTTGATAATGACAATGCTCAGGGAGAGTATTATATAACTGACGCTGTTGAAATAGTTAACGGAGACGGCGGAAAAGTTGGAGGATTTAAAGTTTCAGATAACGGAGAAATTCAGGGAATAAACTCTAAAGTTCAGCTTGCAGAGGCTGAAAAAGTCATGAGAAACAGAATAAACAGAAAAGCTATGGAAGAAGGAGCTATACTCATAGATCCTGACAGCACTTATATATCAGAGGAAGCAGTTATAGGAAGAGATACAGTTATATATCCCGGAGTATTTATAGAAGGGAAGACTTTAATAGGAGAAAACTGTCTGATAGGAAACAATACTAAGATAAAAGATTCAGAAATAGCTGACAATGTGGAGATACAGAACTCTACGATAGTTGAAAGCAGCGTAGGAAAGAACACTAAAATAGGTCCTTACGCTTATCTGAGACCGAACAGCTGTCTTGGAGAGAACATAAAAATAGGAGATTTCGTTGAAGTTAAGAATTCTAAGATAGGCAATGGAACTAAAGCTTCGCACTTAGCTTATATAGGAGATGCTGAAGTAGGCGAAAATGTAAATGTAGGATGCGGAGTTGTATTCGTAAACTATGACGGAGCTAAAAAATGCAAAGTTGAAGTTGGAGACAATGTATTTATAGGCTGCAACAGCAACTTAGTTTCTCCTGTTAAGATAAATTCACACACATATATAGCGGCAGGATCCACTATAACTGAAGAAGTTAAGGAAAACAGCCTTGCTATAGCTAGAGCAAGACAGGTTGAAAAAGCTGACTGGGTTATAAAAAAAGGAATAAGAAAAGATAAATAGAAGATAAATACCTCTATCTCTTGACTACTGCGCTTTTAACTAGGATAATTAGAGATAAGGAAATAGTTCAAAGCAATTTTAGGGGGGTAATTATGAATATAGGTAGCGGTATAGTAAAAGTATTTTCAGGAAATGCCAATAAAAAGCTTGCAGAAGACATATGCAAGGAACTGGGCATGGAGCTTGGAGAGCTTACAGCAGGACAGTTCAGTGACGGAGAGACTACTGTAGCAATCAATGAAACAGTTAGAGGTGCTGACATATTTATAGTTCAGCCTACATGTCCGCCTACAAACGATCATCTTATGGAGCTTCTTATAATAATAGACGCTTTAAGAAGAGCATCTGCAGGAAGAATAAATGCAGTTATTCCGTACTACGGATATGCGAGACAGGACAGAAAAGCAAAAGCCAGAGAGCCTATAACTTCAAAGCTTGTTGCAAATCTTATTACAGAAGCAGGAGCTGACAGAGTTATAAGCATGGACCTTCATGCGGCTCAGCTTCAGGGATATTTCGATATTCCTCTTGATCACCTTCTTGGAGGACCGATACTTGCAAAACGCTTCAAAGAAATAATGAGCGAAGACACTGTAGTAGTGTCGCCTGACGTAGGAGGAGTTCAAAGAGTTAGAAACTTTGCGAATATCCTGGATCTTCCAATAGCGATAATAGAGAAGAGAAGACCTAAGGCTAATGTTTCTGAAGTTATGAATATAATAGGAGACATAGAAGGAAAAGACGCTATACTAGTTGACGATATGATAGATACGGCAGGATCTATAACTAAGGCGGCAGAAGTACTTAAAGAGCGTGGTGCGAAAAGAGTTTTTGCATGCTGTACACACCCTGTTCTTTCAGGACCTGCTATAGAGAGAATAGAAAATTCTCCACTGGAAAAAGTGCTGGTTACAGACACTATTCCACTTTCTGAAGAAAAGCAGATAGACAAGATAGAAGTAGTTTCAGTTGCAAGCATATTCGCTGAAGCTATAAAGAGAATTTACGAAAACGAATCAGTAAGCGGACTTTTTGATTAAATTTAATTCGTATCAGAAAGGCGGAGAACAGATTTGTATTTAATTGCAGGACTTGGAAATCCCGGAAACAGATATTCGGGAACCAAACATAATGTAGGTTTCGCCGCAGTGGATTATCTTGCAGATAAATATAATGTCAAGATAAACAAGATAAAGTTTAAATCTCTTTACGGGGAGATGAATATAAACGGCGAGAAAGTGCTGCTTATGAAGCCGCAGACTTTCATGAACAACAGCGGGGAATCTATAAGAGAAGTTAAAGAATATTTCAAAATACCGGTTGAGAATATAATAATAATTCAGGATGATATAGATCTTGAACCGGGAAAACTGAGACTTAGAAGAAAAGGAAGTGCAGGAAGCCACAACGGTCTTAAATCTATAATATATCTTCTTCAGGATGAAAAGTTTCCTAGAGTGAAGATAGGAATAGGAAAGCAGAGACCGGGACAGGATCTTGCAGAATACGTTCTTTCAGGCTTCAGAAAAGAAGAAGCGGATATTATAAAAGAAGCTGTTGAGACTGCAGGAGATGCGGCTGTTTCCATAGTTTCAGACGGAATAGACAAAGCTATGAACAGATACAACAGCTAGTTAGAATTTCATATATTAAATTAAGCCTAGGACGGATGTTCTGGGCTTATGGAGTTTATAGAAAAAAAGAGGTGAGGAGATGGAGAAAAGCGGACTGATTGAAAAGTCAGAAAGTTTTAAAAAGCTTGCGTATACTCTTGAAAGGGAAATAACCCCGGTTGCTGTATCAGGGATGATTTCAGAGAGCTTCACACATCTTGTCAGAGCTCTTAAATCAGAAACCGATACACAAATTCTCATTCTCGCCAGAGACGGATACAGAGCTAAAAAAATAAGAGACGATTTGGAAGTTTTAGGAGTTAATGCCGGAATATATCTGAAAAAAGATATAATGTTCTATGATATAGAAGCATCGAGCAGAGAATATCTTTACGACAGAATAAAAATACTCAGAAAGCTTTCTGAAGGGAAGAACGAGGTAGTTGTAGCTTCCGTAGAGGCGCTTTTTGACAAGGTGGACAGCCCTGAAAACTTCAGGGAGTACAGAATAGAGCTTAAGACGGGAGAAGAATATGAATTAGACAGTATAGTTAAAAAGCTTGTAGATATAGGCTATGAAAGAGTCGGAATGATTGAAGGAAAAGGACAGTTTGCTCAGCGTGGAGGAATTCTCGATATTTTTCCTGTGGATTTCGAAGATCCTGTCAGGATTGAATTCTTTGATGTGGAGATAGATTCTATAAGAATTTTTGATGCCGCAAGTCAGAGATCGAAAGAAAATATAGACAGAGTGACTGTCGAATCGGCTGAAGAGATACATCTTTCTTCTGAAGACAGAGAGAGTATAAAGAAAAATCTGGAGAAAAAACTGAAAGAGTCGGAAAAAAAGTTTTCAAGTGACGAAAATCTAAGCCATATATATGAAAAACTGAAAGATAAGTTCCTATTGTATATAGAAAAACTGGAAAATGGAATGAGCATAGACAACAAAGAAATGGTGATTCCGTTTGCAGACAGAAAGTTTTCAGGGATTACAGAATATTTAAAGGAAGACTCTATAGTCATATTTGAAGACGGTCCGAGAACTGAAGAGAGTTTCAGAAATTATCTGGAGAATTTTGAAGATGAAATAAAAGACTATTCAGAGGCGGGGGAGGTTTTTCCTGAACATATAGATGCGATTAACAGCAGAGAAAACGTTACCACAAATCTAAAAAAGAGAAAGATAGTTCTTACGAGCAATCTGATGAGGACAGGAAGACTTTTCAGAGTTAAGGAGAAGATAAGCTTTTACACTAAAGCTATAATGAACTATCAGGGCGATATAAATCTTTTTAAAGAAGATATGGAGCATCAGCTTTCGACAGGCAAGAAACCGTTTGTATTTGCAGAAAACAAGGAAAAAGCTGAAAATCTGGTTCAGGATATGTTCAACTTAGGTCTTGAAGCAGTATACAGAGAAAATTTTGAAACACCTGAAAGAGGAATTTCAGTGAATCCGTATACAATACCTAAAGGGTTTGAAATCATGGATACAGATACGATTCTGATAGCATATAAGGATATTTTCGGAGCCAAGAAAAAGAAGAAGAGATTTAAGGTGAAAGGCGCTTCAAAAATAGATTCTTTTACAGATTTGAAAATTGGGGACTATGTAGTTCATGAGAATCATGGAATAGGTAAATATAAAGGGGTAGAACAGCTGAATGTTCAGGGAGTAAAGAAAGACTATCTTATTATAGAGTATTCCGGTTCAGATAAGCTTTATATTCCTATCGACCAGATGAATCTCGTTCAGAAATATATAGGCTCGGATGCGGAAAGAGTAAAAGTGAACAAGCTGGGAAGCGCGGACTGGACGAGAACTAAGAGCAGAGTCAGAAAATCCATAGAGGACATGGCTGAAGATCTCATAAAGCTTTATGCTGAAAGAGAAGTCGTGAAAGGACATAAGTATCCTGAAGACACACCTTGGCAGAATCAGTTTGAAGAGCAGTTCCCGTATGAAGAGACCGGCGATCAGCTGAGGGCGGCAGAAGAGATAAAATCCGATATGGAAGAAGAAAAGCCTATGGACAGGCTTCTGTGCGGAGATGTAGGATACGGCAAAACGGAAGTCGCGTTAAGAGCTGTATTTAAAGCCGTCATGGATAATAAGCAGGTGGCATTTCTAGTGCCGACGACTATTCTTGCAGAACAGCATTATCAGACCATGAAGAAGAGGTTTGAAAATTTTCCTATTAAAATAGGATGTCTTAACAGGTTCAGGACGCCTAAAGAGCAGGAGAGAATTAAAGACGCATTGAGACAGGGAAATATGGATATAGTTGTCGGAACTCACAAACTGCTTTCGAAGAGTATGAAATATAAAGATCTGGGACTTCTCATAATAGATGAGGAGCAGAGATTCGGAGTAAAACAGAAGGAGACGATAAAAGAGCTCAGAAAGTCTGTAGACGTTCTGACTCTTACAGCGACGCCGATTCCCAGAACACTTCATATGTCGCTTTCCGGAATAAGAGATATGTCGGTTCTTGAAGAGCCGCCGGGAGAAAGATATCCCATTCAGACGTATGTAGTGGAGTTCAACGAGAATCTCATAAGAGATGCCGTTCTGAAAGAGATGGCGAGAGGCGGACAGGTGTATATACTCTACAATAAAGTAAGGAGCATGGACAGATTCACAGCCGAAATTCAGAAACTGATTCCTGAAGCCAGAGTGGCCTCAGCCCACGGTCAGATGGGTGAGAGAAGGCTTGAAGATATAATGCAGAGATTTCTTGAGAATGAATATGACGTTTTAGTCTGCACTACTATAATAGAGACGGGGCTCGATATTCCGAATGTGAACACCATAATAATAACTAATGCTGATAAAATGGGTCTTTCACAGCTTTATCAGCTGAGAGGAAGAGTCGGAAGAAGCAGCAGAATCGCATTTGCATACTTCATGTATGAGAAAGACAGAATGCTCACAGAAGTTTCAGAAAAGAGACTTAAGACTATAAAAGAGTTCACTGAATTCGGATCAGGATTCAAGATTGCAATGAGAGACCTTGAAATAAGAGGTGCAGGAAATCTTTTAGGCGCTGAGCAGCATGGCCAGATGTCGGCAATAGGATACGACCTATATGTGAAGTTTCTGGATGAAGCGATAAAGAAACTTCAGGGAAAAGAAGAAAAGAGAACTGTAGATACAAATATAGATTTAGAAGTGAGCGGATATATAAGAGACTCATATATAAAAGACGAGTATCAGAAAATAGAAGTTTATAAAAAAATATCCTCAATTGAATCCAGAGAGGACATGAGCAGTCTTATAGACGAGCTGATAGATATATACGGCGATGTTTCAAAAGAAGTAATGAACCTAATATCAATATCGTATATAAAAAATCTCGCCGGAAGCCAGAATATATCAGCGATAAAGCAGACTGGAAAAAAAGTGAGATTTGAATATGAAAAAGAAACGGATATGCCTGACGGAGTATTTGAATGGCTGATTGAAAACTGCAAAGGAAGAGTCCAGTTCGATATGAAGAAAAATCCGGCAGTTATTTACAGTCTTGAAAGCAGTTCAGAGAAGGAAATTCTCAAAGAATTAATAGATTTTTTAGAAAATATGAGTAATTTTTCAGCAGAAACATAGTATAATATATTATAATCTGTCAGAGCAGATACTCAGATTCAGCTTGATACACGATTAAATGTGATATAATGTTGAATGTAATTATTATGATAAATCGAAAGGAGGAGCTGATTTACAATCAGCGTTTACAAAATATGAAATATAATTTTAAAAAGAATATAACTAAAGCGCTTGCTGTCAGCATGATAGCCGCTATGATGCTTACAGGATGCGGAGGAAAGACTTTCGCAACAGTTAACGGAGAAGATGTTTCACAGGAATCTTATGAAAACTACCTTAACTTTACTTATGCGACTATAGAAGAAACTTACGGAAAAGATATGCTTGACAATGAAATAATGGGCGGAAAAACTGGAAGAGAGCTTATAAAAGAGCAGGTAAGAGAAGATTTCCCAAGACAGGAAATATTCCGTCAGTATGCAGAAAAGAATAATATAAAGATAGATGAAAAAGAATTTGAAAAGAATATGAAAGCTTTCAAAGATTCTTATGAAAAACAGCATAAAGACAAGAAATTTTCTGATTTCCTAAAATCAGCAGGACTTAAAGAGAAAGACTTTGAAGAAATAATGAAAGGTGAAATGCTTAAAGCCTCTGTAATGGAGAAACTTATGGAAGACAATGCTCCTACGGATCAGGAGATACAGGAGTATTATGATCAGAACAAAGATAATCTTGACACTGTAACAGCAAGCCATATACTTGTTGACACAGAAGAAGAAGCTAAAGAAATATCTGACGCTATAAAAAACGGAGCGGCTTTCGAAGACTATCTTGAAAGATCTAAAGATGAAGCTTCTAAGGCTCAGAACGGAAGCGTTGGAGAATTCCCAAGACACGGAATGATGGTTGAAGAATTTTCAGCTGCCGCATTCGGTCTTCAGCCTGGAGAAGTGAGCGATCCGGTTAAGTCAGAATTCGGATACCATATAATAAAAGTGGACGATAAAAAAGAAGGGTTCGATGCAGTTAAAGAAAATATAGCAGAAGAACTTAAATATCAGAAAGCCGTTCAGGAAATGGAAAAAATAGTAAGCGAAGCAAAAGTTGAATATACTGAAACAAAAGACGACAAAAAAGAAGATAAAAAAGAAGATAAAAAAGACGACAGCAAAAAAGAAGATAAATCAGAAAATAAAGAAGAAAGCAAACCGGAAGAAAGCGCACAGCCTGCAGATGAAAATCAGCAGAACGGCGCTGAAGAGAATGCAGAAGGAAACAATTAAGTTTAAAGCCTACTCGCAGAGTAGGCTTCATAATATTAAATAGAAAAGTTTGGAGGAAGAAAAATGAGTAAAAACTCGTTTCTAAAAGGAGCTGCCATACTTGGAATTGCAGGTATTATGACGAAAGTTCTAGGGGCTTTTTACAGAATTCCTCTGTCGAATCTCATAGGTACAGAAGGTCTAGGATACTATCAGACGGCTTATCCGCTGTACACACTTCTGGTAACGATATCAACAGCAGGTTTTCCTACTGCAATATCTAAGCTTATATCTGAAAAGAGGGCTCTTGAAGACTATAAAGGCGCACAGAAAATCTTCAGAGTTTCATTTATAGGATTTATTCTGGCAGGGCTGATAACGGCATCCTTTGTAGGACTGTTCAGCAGAAACATAGTCGGATATATGAAGAGTGAAAACGGATATTACGCTCTCGTAGCATTAGTTCCGGCACTTTTATTTGTTCCGATAATGTCGGCATTCAGAGGATATTTTCAGGGACAGCAGTACATGGTGCCTACCGCAGTTTCTCAGGTAATAGAGCAGCTGTTCAGAGTGGGTGTAGGACTTACACTTGCGTATTACCTTGCAGGAATCGGACTTCCTGAAGCGGCGGGAGGAGCGTCTTTCGGAGCTTCAGCAGGTGCTACAGCAGGAATGCTGTTCATAATAATAGTTTATATTGCAAACAGAAAGAGAAGAAACAGAGAAATAGAAAGCAGTAAAGAGTATCCTGAGGAAAGTGCTAAAAAGATTACAAAAAACATAATGTCTATAGCGATTCCTATAACTATAGGCGCGTCTATGGTTCCTATAATAAACAACCTGGATACTTTCATAATAATGAGAAGACTTGCAGCGGCAGGTTTTTCTAAGCTTGAAGCGGCATCGCTGTTCGGACAGCTTACAGGGAATGCTCAGACTATAATAAACTTCCCGCAGGTAATATCGCTTTCGCTTGCGATGAGCCTTGTGCCGGCAATTTCGGATGCGATAACCAGAAAAGACTACGACAGCATGAGAGATGCGACTAAATCAGGTCTCAGAATGACTATGCTCGTAGGAATGCCTGCAGCAGTGGGAATATTCGTACTTGCAACTCCTATAATGCAGCTTCTGTATTTCAAAAATACTGTGGAAGAGCAGATAGGAGCAGGAGCTATGCTTCAAGTGCTTTCAATAAGTCTTATATTCCTTACTATAGTGCAGACGCTCACAGCAGTTCTTCAGGGTAATGGAAAACCTCTTGTGCCGGTTAGAAATCTGGCATTTGCGGTAATAGTAAAGGCAGTTACGACTTATATTCTAGTAGGAATACCGGCGCTGAATGTAAAGGGAGCGGCTATAAGTACAGTTCTTACTTATCTTACAGCGGCGACACTGGACTTCATATCGGTTAAAAAAGTTACTAAAGCTAATTTCGATATAGGAAATACTTTTATAAAACCTACTTTATGTTCTGTGATAATGGGAATATTCGTGTACTTCTCATTCGAATTGATTCAGAATATAATGAGTTCTAAAATTGCTACGGTTGGATCTATAGCAATAGGCGCTGTAGTATATGTAATAGCGCTTCTAGTTTTTAAAGCTGTTACAAGAGAAGATCTAATGATGTTCCCTAAGGGAGAGAAGATAGCCGATAAACTACATTTATAACAGGAGATGATAGCAAGTGGGAAAAATATTCGTAATCGGACTTGGACCGGGTAATGAGTCAGACCTTACACTCAGAGCGGCTGAAGCGCTGAAATCAGGAAGAAAGACTTATCTGAGAACAGTATTTCATCCTACAATATCGTATCTGGACAGAAACAGTATAGAGTACGAATCTTTCGACAGTTTTTATGAAGAAAGTGAAGAATTTTACGATGTATATTCATCGATTGCAAAAAAACTTATTGATGAATCAGAAAAACGTGGAGAAATAAACTACTGTGTTCCAGGCCATCCCATGGTAGCTGAAATGTCAGTGAAACTTCTGGCTGAAGCTGACGGAAAGAACGGAACTGAAGTAGAAATAATAGACGGACTGAGCTTTATAGAACCGATGATAAAAGCTATGAACAGAGATCCTGTGAACGGTCTTAAGATAATAGACGGACTGGATCTCTCTCAGTTCCCGGATATAAATACTGACAATCTTATAACTCAGGTCTACGATAGAGACAGAGCTTCGGATTTAAAGCTTTCGCTTGCTGAAATATACGGAGATGAATACGAAGTCTACGTTATAAGAGCGGCAGGCATGGAAGATGAAAGAAAAGAAAAAATGCCTCTTTACGAGATAGACAGAATAGACTGGTACGACTATCTGACAAGCATCTATATTCCTAAAGCTGATGAAGAGAATAAGGAGATATACAATCTGAACGACCTTATAAATATAATGGCGGCTTTAAGAGGAGAAAACGGATGCTCATGGGACAGAAAGCAGACTCACGAGAGTCTCAGAAGGTATCTTATAGAAGAAGCCTATGAAGTTGCAGATGCAATAGACAGCGACGATATAGATTCTATTGAGGAAGAACTCGGAGATGTGCTTCTTCAGATAGTTTTCCACAGCCAGATAGCAGCAGAAGAAGGATATTTCAATATATGGGGAGTTATAAAGTCGATATCTGAAAAGATGGTTAACAGACATCCTCATGTCTTTGACAATTCTGCTTACAGTTCAGAAGACAACTGGAATGAGATTAAAGCAAAAGAGAAAAAATTCGAATCTCATTCGGAAAGACTGACAGCAGTGCCTAAATCGCTTCCGGCTCTTATGAGAAGCCAGAAGGTCCAGAAACGCGCTAAAGATGCAGGATTTGACTGGGAAGACTATAGAGGGCCTATGAATAAGCTTTATGAAGAGATGGACGAAATTAAGAAAGAAATAGAAGAAAACGGAGACAATATAAGCGGAGAGCTTGGAGATCTTCTGTTTTCAGCAGTCAATCTGAGCAGATTTTTCGGAATAGATCCTGAAAAAGCGCTTTATGATTCTACAGAAAAGTTCATAAAGAGATTTGAAAAAGTTGAAGAAGAAGTAAAAAGACAGAATAAAGAAATTGAGAATATGAATCTTGAAGAATTAGACAGAATATGGGAAAATATTAAATGATTTACAGATGGAAAGAGGACAGAAAAAAGACTGAATTTTGCAAGAAAAGAGTCCTCAAGTATATGTAAATTAAATGAGTTAATTCGCCTATAACGGTTGATATTATCTCATACGTGTGTTATATTTAGTCTAAAGGTTCTGAAAGGGCTTAATGAGAAGCCTTTTTAAATAACAGAGAACACAAGGAGGTTTTACCGTGAATAAAGCTGAATTAGTTAGTAGTATAGCTGAAAAAGGTAATTTAACAAAAAAAGACGCAGAAAGTGCTCTAAATGCATTCATGAAAAGCATAGAAGAGACACTTGTTAAAGGAGAAAAAGTTCAACTAGTTGGATTTGGAACTTTTGAAGTAAGAGAAAGAAAAGCTAGAGAGGGAAGAAACCCGAGAGACCCTCAGCAAGTTATAGAAATACCAGCATCAAAAGCACCGGTATTCAAAGCAGGAAAATCATTAAAAGAAGCTGTTAATAAGTAAGAAATCAGGTCTGAGGACCTGATTTTTATTTACATAGAAATAGTTCCAGATGGAGGGAAATTCATGAGAATAGATAAATTTCTTAAAAATTCAAGGATAATCAAAAGAAGAACTGTAGCAAAAGAAGCGTGTGAACAGGGAAGAATTCTAGTGAATGGAAAAGAAGCAAAGCCGGGAACAGAAGTCAAAGTGGGAGATGAGGTTGAGATTAATTTCGGAAATTCTCAGATGAATATAGAAATTATGGAGCTGCTTGAGCACGTTCCTAAAGACAAGGCCGAATCTCTTTATAAAGTGAAATAGAAGATTAAAAAGAGGGATATTATGCCGAGCAGGGAAAGAGATGCTGAAAATAAAGAAATCAGAAAAAAAAGAAAAACAGAAAAATCGGATATCTTTAATAATTTCAGAAAACTGAAATTCGGAAGAATTCTTTTCTGGATTGCGACTATTTATCTTTTCGGAAGGATAATAAGCCAGCAGATTCTTATAGGTGATCTTAAAGCTGAAACGAGACAGATAAATTCAGAGATAAAGGCTCTGACAGAGGAAGTCGATGATTTAACGAGTAAAATAGACAATAAGACGGATATAGTCTATATAGAAAGAATAGCTCGCGATGAGCTCAATATGATAAGACCAGGGGAGATAATGTACGAAGATAAAGACAGGCCCCTAAAGGATGAAAACGATAAATAAGCGCGGGCCTATATTGACACTCTCATTTTAATGCTATATACTTAATTAGACTAGCATTGAAAAATTTAAAGGAGGAAGACTCATTTTATGTCTATTCAAGTAGGTAACGTTGTCGAAGGTGTAGTAACAGGAATTACGAATTTTGGAGCATTCGTAGAAATTGAAAAAGGAAAAACAGGTCTTGTGCATATATCAGAAATATCACATGACTATGTTAACAAAGTTGAAGACTATGTAAAAAAAGGTCAGAAGGTTAAAGTAAAAATAATTTCAATCGGTGATGACGGAAAACTGAGTCTGTCGATGAGAAAAGCTGAACCTAAGAAAAAAGCAAGCAGAGGACCGGCAGAAATCGACTGGAGCAAACCTGACGAAAAAGCAAGAAAAATGTCATTTGAAGATAAGTTAAGCCAATTCCTGAAAGACAGCGGGGAAAGACAGGAACAATTAAAGAAAAAAGATTCTAGAAGAGGATTCACACAAAGAAATCGTTAAATAGAAATAATAACTGGGCTTAAAGTCCCAGTTTTTTTTATGGAAAAATCTATTTGAGAGAGGAGGAGAAAGAATGCAGGATATTATAAAGAAAGCGGAAGAAAATATAATTAAATACGGAATGATTGAAAAAGGAGACAATGTGATAATAGGAGTTTCCGGCGGGTTCGACTCTATGGCGCTTCTCGATATACTTTTCAGACTGAAGGATAAATACGGTTTTAATATAACTGTTGCGCATGTGAATCACGGAGTAAGAGGCGCAGAAGCCGATTCAGATGAGAAATATGTGGAGAACAGAGCCCGTGAATACGGACTTGAGTACAAATCAGAATCTGTCGACATGAACGGATATGCAGAAAAACACAGAATTTCAGCGGAAGAAGCCGGCAGAAAGCTGAGATATCGATTTTTTAACAGTATCGAAAAAGAGAAAAATTATAAGATAGCCGTAGCACACAACAGGAATGACCAGGCTGAAACTCTTCTGATGAGAATAATGCGCGGTACAGGAGCAGACGGACTATCCGGCATTCAATATAAATCCGGAAGAGTGATAAGACCTCTTCTGAGTGTATCGAGAGATGAAATAGAAAAATACTGCTCAGAAGAAAATCTCAATCCGAGAACAGACAGCACGAATCTGAAACCCATATATGCGAGAAATAAAATTAGACTCGAACTGATTCCGTATATAGAAGAAAACTTCTCGGAAAATATAGTCGATTCTCTTTTCAGACTTTCAGAAAATATGAAGAGAGATACTGAACTTCTAAAGAAAATTTCCGAAGATACAGCAGAGAGGCTCATAGTCAGGAAGAAAAAGAACAGAATAGAAATCGACAATAATGAATTCAGGAAACTTGATGAAAGCTTAAAAGCCAGAGTTCTCAGAGATATTATAGAAAGAGTGAAAGGCAATCTTGTTGGAATAGAGGAAGTTCATATAAACAGCGCAATCGAGCTTTCAAATAAAGATAAAACAGGAAAATCTGTGGATATAACGGGAGAAATAAGAATAAAAATCGATTATGATAAATTAAGTGTAGAAAAGTGTGAAAATAATCTCGAAGTACGATATAATTATAAGATAGCTGTAAATCAGAAAATGGAAATTCCAGAGATAAATTCAGAACTCAGTTTCGCTGTTAAAGATATAAAAGAAGTTAATATGGAAAAAAACAATTCCAATATAGAATACTTTGATTATGAAAAAATAAACGGAGATATATATGTCAGAAACAGGAGAAACGGAGATAAAGTAAGTCTTTTCGGCATGAAAGGAAGAAAGAAGCTGAAAGACTATTTCATAGATGAAAAAATTGAGAGGGAAAAGAGAGAAAGAATTCCTCTGATTGTATTCGGAGATGAGATAGCATGGGTTGCAGGATACAGGAGATCGAATCTTGCACCTGTAGACAGAAATACAGAAAAAGTTCTGGAAATCAGAATAAGCGATTTATAGTTTTTAGAAAGGAGAAGACATGAGAAAGGATATAAAAGAGGTACTATTATCAGAAGAAGAAATCCAGGAGAAACTGGCAGAAATGGGAAAACAGATAACTGAAGATTATCAGGGAAAAGAACTTTTAATAATAGGAGTGCTTAAAGGAGCCTTTGTATTCATGGCTGATCTTATAAGACATATAGACGTTCCCTTAGAAGTAGACTTTATGGCTGTTTCGAGCTATGGAGACTCTACTAAATCGTCAGGAGTGGTTAGGATACTCAAAGACCTTGACAGACCTATAGAGAACAAGAATATACTGATAGTGGAAGATATAATAGATACTGGTCTGACTCTGAGCTATCTTGTTAGCAACTTGGAGTCCAGAGGAGCTGAGAGCGTTACTATCTGCACTCTTCTAGACAAACCTCAGAGAAGAAAAATAAATATGGATATTAAGTATAAAGGGTTCGATATACCTGATGAATTTGTAATCGGATACGGCATAGACTATGCCGAAAAATATAGAAATCTGAAAGAAATTTGTATTTTAAAAACAGAATAACCTTAATAACAGAGAATAGGAGGAAAAAATTTGAAGAAGTTTTTTAAGGGCATAAGTGTCTATCTGCTTATATTCTTAGCGCTTATAGTTGCCACAATATTCCTTTATGACGGAGATGTCAAAAAAGAGGAAATTGGCTATAAGGAACTCATAAGTCAGATTTCTGACGGAAATGTAAAAGAGATAACACTCAATAAAGATGGAAATATCAGAGGAACTCTTGATAACAAGAAGGAGTTCGCAATGACACTTCCTATAAGTCAGGATCTGTTCTATCAGAACTATCTTAAAGAAGCTGTAGACAGCGGAGATATAACTATTGTAGGAGAGCCTAAGGCAGAAAGATCTTTCTTCGTAGAGATGATTCCTACATTCCTGGTAGTTATAATGCTGCTAGTATTCTGGTTCTGGTTTATGCAGCAGTCTCAGGGAGGCGGAAGCAAAGTTATGTCTTTCGGAAAAAGCAAGGCAAAAATGCTTCAGGGAACCGAAAGCAAGGTTACTTTTAAGGATGTTGCAGGTCTAGACGAAGAGAAAGCTGAGCTGAGCGAGATAGTAGATTTTCTTAAAAATCCGGAAAGATACAATCAGCTTGGGGCAAGAATTCCTAAAGGAGTTCTAATGGTTGGACCTCCGGGAACAGGTAAGACTTATATTACAAAAGCTGTTGCGGGAGAGGCCAAAGTTCCTTTCTTCAGCATAAGCGGTTCCGATTTCGTTGAAATGTTCGTAGGGGTTGGAGCTTCAAGAGTAAGAGATCTTTTCGAACAGGCTAAAAAGAATGCTCCGTGCATCATATTCATAGACGAGATAGATGCAGTAGGAAGAAAGAGAGGAGCAGGACTTGGAGGCGGTCACGATGAGAGAGAGCAGACTCTTAACCAGCTTCTAGTTGAGATGGACGGATTCGGAGAGAATGAAGGAATAATAATGATAGCCGCGACTAATAGACCTGATATACTGGACCCTGCGCTTTTAAGACCGGGAAGATTTGACAGACAGGTTTATATAGGAGTTCCGGATATCAGAGGAAGAGAAGAAATTCTTAAAGTTCACTCTAAGAACAAGCCTTTAGCAGACGATGTGAATTTAAGAACTATAGCTAAGAGAACACCAGGATTTACTCCTGCCGATCTTGAAAACCTTCTGAACGAAGCGGCGCTTCTTTCAGCAAGAGCAGAACTTGACAATATTCCTATGGAAATTGTAGAAGAAGCTTCTACAAAAGTAATTGCAGGACCTGAAAAGAAAAGCAAGGTTATCAGTGATAAGGAAAAAAGACTTACTGCTTATCACGAAGGAGGGCACGCACTCGTTTCAAGACTGCTTCCTAATGTCGATCCAGTTCACATGGTGACTATAATACCTAGAGGAAGAGCTGGAGGATTCACTATGAATCTTCCTCAGGAAGATAAAAACTATGTGACTAAGAGAGAGATGGAAGAACAGATCATCGTTCTTCTAGGAGGAAGAATTGCAGAGAAACTCGTTCTAGGCGATATAAGCACAGGTGCTCAGAACGACCTTGAAAGAGCTACAGCTATAGCCAGAAATATGGTTACACACTACGGAATGAGTGAAAAGCTCGGAACTATGACTTACGGTTCAGACGACAATGAAGTATTCTTAGGAAAAGACTTCGGAAGAACCAGAAATTACAGTGAAGAGATTGCGGCAAGCATAGACAAAGAGATGAGAAGAATAATAGACACTGCTTATGAAAGAGCAGAAAATCTTCTCAGAGAAAACATGGATAAGCTTCATGCAATAGCAAATGCTCTGCTTGAAAGAGAAAATCTGAATGCAGTAGAGTTTGAAGATGTATTCCAGGGCAGAGAACTTCCGCCGCTGATGGACGATGAAGAAGAAAAAAGAGGACTCAGAGGTCATCAGATGGATATAGGACAGTATGTTGAGGAAGAGAAATACAGAACTTACGGAAATACTTCAGAAAATTCAGATGAAGATGAAAAACCGGAGTCTGAAACAGACTCAGAAAAAGCAGAGACAGAAACTGATAAAATTTCTGAAGAAGAGCCGAAAGAGGATATAAGTTCTGAATCAGAAGAAAATAATAACAGAGAATAATTAAGTGAAATACAGATAGACTCTCAAGATTAATCTTGAGAGTTTTTTCTTTGAAAAAATGAAAGGCGGTGGATTCTGTCTGAACAGACAGATACGGCATGAAGAAAAGAATACTTGAGAAACTTAAAGAAAATGAAGGATATATATCTGGGGAAAAGCTGAGTGAAGAGTTCGGCGTATCTAGAACTGCAGTCTGGAAAAATATAAATTCTCTGAAAGAGGAAGGATATAAGATAGTTTCAGCGCCGAGAAGGGGATATAAGCTGGTTTCAAATCCGGATATTCTTTCTAAAGAAGAGATTCTTCCTGAGTTAGACACAGAATTTATAGGACAGAACTATATATATATAAAAGAAGTTGATTCTACAAATGAGGAAATTAAAAGAAGGAGCGGAGAGCTTGAAGACGGCTCTGCAGTAGTTTCAGAACATCAGACAGCAGGAAAAGGAAGGCTCGGAAGAAAATGGTATTCTCCCGAAAAAGAAGGAATATATTTCAGTCTCATACTGAGACCTGAAATACCTCCGTTTGAGGCCCCTAAGATAACTCAGATAGGGGCTGCGGCTTTAGTAAAAACCTTGTCAGAATTAGGAATAGAAGCTGAGGTTAAATGGCCGAACGATATAGTCGCAGGCGGAAAGAAGATTGCGGGAATACTCACAGAGATGAGCGGGGAACTTATGGCTATAGACTACATAGTTCTCGGAATAGGAATAAATACCTCAATCGATTACGGACGCGATATAGAAGGAGAGTTTGGAGAATCTCTTAAAGAAAAGGCAGGCTCTCTTTCAGATATTTCTGAAAATTTTGACAGAAAATCTCTTCTTATAAAACTTTTTGAAAATTTTGAAGAACTTTATAAAGATTTTCTGAACAGGAAAACTGCGGAGAAATCTATAGAGATCTGCAGAGAATACTCAGCAGTTCTAGGGAAAAAAGTCAGAATAATAAGAAAAAATGAGGAAACTGTCAGAAAAGCTGTAGAAATAGATGAAAATGGCGCTTTAGTGCTGGAAGACGAGAACGGAAACAGAGAAACTGTTATATCCGGAGAGGTTTCAGTGAGAGGGGAAAGTTCTTATATATAGGTTGCGACTTGACTAATAAGCAAAAAAAATAGATAATGAATAAGGGAAAATTAAATATTTAGAGAAAGAGAGGTATTATAAATGCAAAAAGAGCTTTCACTAAAATCAATGACGATGGTGGGCATTTTAGGCGCACTGTCAGTAGTATTAGGAATGACTCCACTTGGATTTATACCTTTAGGCCCGATAAGCGTCACTATAATGCACGTTCCGGTAATAATAGGAGCGATTGTAGGGGGACCTGGTGTAGGAGCCGCTGTAGGCTTCATATTCGGAGCAGTAAGTCTTGCAAGAGCTATAATCACACCGACACCTATATCACCGGCACTTTACAATCCGCTAGTTTCGATACTCCCTAGAATTCTGATAGGAGTAGTTGCAGGATATCTTCATTTAGCATTTAAAAATAAAAAGTCTAAATTCCTGAGATATTTTGTGCCGGCGGCTGCAGGATCGCTTACGAACACAGTAGGATTTTTATCAGCACTCTATGTTTTCTACGGAAGAGCACTAGCCGATATGCTCGGCGGTTCATCTTTAGTCGGAAAAGGAGTAATAGGTATAGGAATAAGCAACGGAATACCCGAAATGATAGTAGCTGCGATAATAACTACGGCTGTCGCGTCTAAAGTCAAAGAGCGATAGAAGTGGAGAATCAGCAGTCTTTATATAAAAAAGAATGGAGGCAGCGAGAGATTGATACTGGTTTTAGATGTTGGAAACACTAATATAGTTTTTGGTATATATAGAGGCAAAGAATTGCTAAAAAGCTGGAGAATAGCTACAGACAGAAATAAGACGGCAGATGAATACGGAATACTGATAAAACAGTGTTTCGATTTTGAAAATATGCCTCATAAAGATATTAAAGCTGTAGTCATAGCTTCAGTAGTGCCGAATGTAATGACGGCTCTTGAAGAAATGTCTCACGGATATTTCGGTTTAAAGCCGCTTATAGTGGGACCGGGAGTCAGAACGGGACTGAATATAAAATATGACAATCCTAAGGAAGTAGGAGCTGACAGAATAGTCAACGCCATAGGAGCTTATGAAAAATATGGAGGACCTCTGGTAATCGTAGACTTTGGAACTGCGACAACTTTCTGCGCTATAGCTGAAAATGGGGACTATCTAGGAGGAGCAATAGCTCCTGGAATAAATACTTCGACTGAAGCGCTTTTCACTCATGCTTCAAAGCTGCCTAAAGTTGAGCTTGAAAAGCCGGATAGAGTCATTTGCAAGAATACAATAAAGAGCATACAGTCCGGAATAATTTACGGTCAGGTGGGAATGGTTGACTATCTGGCAAAGAGAATGATTGAAGAACTTGGAAGCGAGGTTAAAGAAGTCGTGGCGACCGGAGGACTTGCCAGTCTCATAAAAGAAGAGTCGGAAGTCATAACTAAAGTGGACAAGCAGATCACTCTCGAAGGACTCAGAAAAATATACGAGTTAAATTAAATTCAGAAGGCTTGTCCTTCTGAATTTATATTTTTAAGGAAAGGAAAATTCTTATGAAAATAGGAAATCTTGAAATAGACAATAATATATTTCTAGCTCCAATGGCAGGAGTTACAGATTCCTCTTACAGAAAAATATGCAGAAAAAAGAATGCCGGGCTTCTATATACTGAAATGGTCAGTTCAAAAGGTCTCTATTACGGAGACAAGAAAACTGAACAGATAATGAAGACGGACGATATAGAAAGACCGATAGCTCTTCAGATTTTCGGTTCAGACAGTGAGATAATAAAAAGAGTTATATATGATCAGCTCAATAAAAGGGATGAATTTGTAATTATAGATATAAATATGGGATGTCCGGCGCCTAAAATAGTTAAGAACGGCGACGGTTCCGCACTTATGAAATCTCCTGAACTGGTTTCTGAAATAGTTAAGGCGGCAAAATCGGTTTCAGAAAAGCCTCTCACTGTTAAAATAAGAAAAGGCTGGGATGATTCGAGCATAAATGCTGTGGAAATAGCGAAAAGAATTGAAGAGGCAGGAGCAGATGCACTTACGATTCATGGAAGAACTAGAGCAGAGTTTTACACAGGAACTGCAGACTGGGACATAATAAGGAAGGTCAAAGAAAGTGTAAATATACCTGTCATAGGAAATGGAGATATATTCAGTCCTGAAGATATAAAAAAGATGATGGACTATACAGGCTGCGACGCAGTTATGATAGGAAGAGGAGCGAAAGGCAATCCGTGGATTTTTTCAATGGGCTATGATTATCTTAAGAGCGGAGTATACGTTCCGCCGACACCTATGGAAAAAATAGACATGTGTCTTGAGCATCTTGAATATTTAACTGCCGATAAAGCTGAGAGAATAGGCAGTATGGAAATAAGAAAGCACATTGCATGGTATTTAAAAGGACTGAGAGGTTCATCCGAAGTCAGAGATATGGTGAACAGAGCTCCGGACAAAGAGAGTTTAAGAGATATTATCCTGACTTACAGAGAGAACTGGATATAATATAGACTTGACAAACCTTATTTGCTAAAATATAATAGTTAAAATCGTAATGAGAATTTATAAGGCAGTTTATTGAGGAGGACTATAGATATGGAAATGGATAAAGAAATGCTGTTAACGAGCGAAGGTCTTAAAAAGATAGAAGAAGAACTTGAAGAGTCGAAAACAGTTAAAAGAAGAGAAGTTGCAGAGAGAATAAAACAGGCGCTTGCTTTTGGAGATATAAGTGAGAACTCAGAATATGACGAAGCTAAGAACGAACAGGCATGGCTTGAGGAGAGAATTTCTAAACTTGAAGCAATGCTTAGAAATGCAAGAGTTATAGATGATGAAGAACTTTCTATGGATGTTGTAAACGTAGGACTTAAAGTTCTGCTCAAAGATATAGATTATGATGAAGAATTCGAATATATAATAGTAGGTTCAGCAGAAGCTGATCCGTGTGAAGGAAAAATATCTAATGAATCTCCTGTAGGAAAAGCTCTTATAGGAAAGAAAGTTAATGATATAGTTGAAGTTCAGGTTCCGGACGGAATAGCTAAATACAAGATACTCTCTATAAGCAAATAATTATAATATTTTAAATAATCTTTTGCTAAATACAGAAAAGAGATTTAGTTGTAGTATAATATATATAGTATATAGAACAATTTGGAGGGGTTTTGATGTCAGAAGAAAATAATTTAAATGAAATGCTGCTGATGAAGAGACAGAAACTTCAGGACCTTAGAGATGCAGGAAAAGATCCTTATGAAGTTGAAACTTACGATGTTGAGAACTACAGTTCTGAAATAAAAGACAATTTTGAAGAATATGAAGGAAAAAGTGTTTCAGTAGCAGGAAGACTAATGTCTAAAAGAGGACATGGAAAAGTAGGATTTGCAGATTTACAGGACAGTGAAGGCAGAATACAGCTTTTCGTTAAGATAAACAATATAGGCGAGGAAGCTTATGAAGAATACAAATCTTTCGATATAGGAGATATAGTTGGAGTTAAAGGAGAAGTTTTCCAGACTAAGACTGGAGAAATTTCAATAAAAGTATTTGAAATAAAACTTCTTTCTAAATCACTTCAGATACTTCCTGAAAAATTCCATGGTCTTAAAGACCCTGACCTTAGATACCGTCAGAGATACGTGGATCTTATAATGAATCCGGAAGTTAAAAAGACTTTCGTTTTAAGATCTAAAATAATAAAAGCGATAAGAGAATTTTTAGATGAGAGAGGATTCTTAGAAGTTGAGACTCCTATACTTAACACTATAGCAGGAGGAGCTGCGGCTAAACCTTTTATAACTCATCACAATACTCTTGATATAGATATGTACCTTAGAATTGCAAATGAGCTTTATCTGAAAAGACTTATAGTCGGAGGATTTGATAAAGTTTATGAAATGGGCAGAATGTTCAGAAATGAAGGTATGTCTATGAAGCACAATCCTGAATATACAGCTATGGAGCTTTATCAGGCTTATGCGGATTACAACGATATGATGGAGATAACTGAAAATCTGGTTGCATACGTTGCAGAAGAGGTTCTCGGAACTACTAAAATAGATTATCAGGGAACTGAAATAGATTTAACTCCGCCTTGGAGAAGAGTCAGCATGCAGGATGCTGTTAAAGAATATGCAGGAGTGGATTTCTCTGAAATAGAAACAGATGAAGAAGCTATAGCAGTTGCAAAAGAAAAAGGCATAGAGCTTACACCTGCAAACAGCACTAGAGGGCATATAATAAATGAATTCTTCGAAGAATTCTGCGAAGAGCATTTAATACAGCCTACATTCATACTTCACCATCCGGTTGAAGTTTCGCCTCTTGCTAAGAGAAATCCTGATGACAAGAGAATAACTAACAGATTTGAAGCTTTCGTAAATGCATGGGAAATAGCAAATGCTTTCTCAGAACTTAATGACCCGATAGATCAGAGAGAAAGATTCGAATCTCAGCTTGAAGAAAGAGAGCAGGGAAATGATGAAGCTCATATGATGGACAATGACTTCATAAATGCTCTTGAAGTTGGACTTCCGCCTACAGGAGGACTTGGAATAGGAATAGACAGACTTATAATGATACTTACTAACGAGACATCTATAAGAGACGTTCTTCTATTCCCTACAATGAAACCTATAGGTGCTGATGCGCAGTCAGACAGTGAAGATGAGGACGAAGAATAAAAAGATATTATCAAAAATATTTTAGATAAAGGAGATAGTTATTATAACTGTCTCCTTTTTTATTGACGGTGTGTTTAGTCAGTGCTAACATTTAATTATAGAGAAAGTTTTTGATAAAGAAAATAATTATCAAGTCATGAACCCTCATGACTCAAAAGAAGGGAGAAATTATAATGCATCATGAAATTATTGTTGTAGGAGCAGGTCCTGCCGGATGCAGTGCTGCAATCTATGCAAAATCAAGAGGTAAAGATGTCCTTATTTTAGAAAAAGAGAAAGTAGGAGGCATAATAGGGAAAGTATCTCTAGTAAGTCACTATGTTTCTTGCATAACTGATGAGACTGGAAAAGAATTTGCTGAAAGAATGAAGAAACAGCTTGATGATTCTGATATTCCGGTTGAAATAGCGACAGTTACTTCTGTAAAGAAAACAGAAGAAAATTTTATAATCGAAACAGAAGAAAAGTCTTATACAGCGGATAAAGTAGTAGTTGCTGCAGGAACAACTCTTAAGGAATTACCGTTAGAAACTGATGCTGCTATATACCACTGGCCTTGCGGAATGGAAGATCAGCTGGAAAATAAAATAGTAATAATGAACGGAGGTTCGGACGGAGCTTCTAAGGAGACTCTGTATATAGCAAAATATGCAGATGAAGTTCACATTGTTCAAGATCAGGAAAGCTTAATGTGCATACATCAGTTCAGAGAACAGATAGAAGCATCTTCCAAAATTAAAGCGCACTGCGGAACTACACTTTCTGAAATTGAGCAGAAAGAGGGAAAAATAGTGTCAGTCAAGCTTTCTTCAGGAGAAGTCATTTCTGCTCCGGACGGAAAAGAAATTTTAGTATTCTGTCAGATAGGACTCAATCCGAATACATCGATACTTCCAGAAGAAGTTTCACTAGAAAACGGTTATGTATCTGAAGATATTGCAAGTACACAAATTCCAGGACTGTATTTTGCCGGAGATCTTCGTGCAAAAGCGGTAAGACAGGTGGCAACTGCAGTAAGTGACGGATGTATTGCGGGAATAAATGTAAGCAAGTAAAAAGGGAATATAGACTGGATATGTCTAAAATTGAAAAAATAGTCAAAATTTCTTTTTATTATATTAAATATTTATAAACTGTGATTTAAAGACTGCTTAATGGGTATACTATACCTATAAAGATATGATGAGGAGTGATTCATAATGTTAAGAGCGATAAAAAATAGAAGAAGAAGAGACGCTAGAAAAAATGCTGCAGCAGGAGTTGCTGTAGGAGCAGCACTTGGAACTCTAGGAGGAATACTTTTTGCACCTAAATCAGGGAAAGAAACTAGAGAAGATATAAGCAATGCTGCTAAAGAAGGAACAGAAAAAGCTAAGAAGGGAGTTCAAGATTCGATAGAAAAAGCTAAAGAAGCTGCTGAAAAAGCTAAAGAAAATATCAATCTTAAAAAAGAAGAACTTTCAGCAAAGAAAGACATAATTGCAGAAGGAATAAAAGATGCAAAAGACAGCGACAAAATTAAAGAAAATGTAGAAAATATCAAAGACAATGCAGAAGAAATAAAAGATGAAGCTAAAGCTAAAGCAGAAGAAACAGCGGAAAAAGTAGAAAAAGAAGATAAAGACGGAGCTAAAAAATAAATAAATGGAAAACACTATAATGGTTGGAGATCTTCTCCAGTTTATACTTTATATTTTAGGAGCAGTCCTTTTAATATTCCTTATACTCGTAGTGAAAAATGCACTTGGAGTAGTTAAGGAAGCAAAAGCTATAGTTGAAGAAAATAGAGAGAAAATTGACGCTGTTTTAGAAGAGGCCCCTCAGATAACTGCAAATGTTAACAGAATAACTGGGGATGTTAAAGATACATTAGATGATATTCAGCCTAATATACCTAGAATAACTAAGAACGTTAATCACATAACTAGAGATGTAAGCGAAATCACATCAAATGTAAACAGTATAAGCAGAACTGTCAACAGAGGAGTTGACGATATAGGAGATACTGTGGAAGTTATAAAAGATAGCGTAACTGACACTAGTGAAAGTGTAAGAATGGGTATAGCTGATATAACATATTATGCAGAAGTTATTGGAGAAATAATTAAAGCGATTAAACAATTCATCAAATAAATAGAAATTTGTGTTTAATTTCAAAAAAAAGGGTATCTATTATTATATAGATATCCTTTTTTATTTTATAAGCAGGATATCTTTTATATTTCATGAGACGAGGCATTAAATTTAAAAATAAATATATTAGGAGGAAGTTTTATGAAAAATCCAATGGATAAAAACGGATTAGGAGAAAATCTTCCAAGCAGAAATGAAAGAACAGGGAAGACTTCTTCTATGAAAACAGCGGCAGGAACACCTGTCTATGACAATCAGGATTCGATGACAGCGGGAGCTAGAGGACCAGTCCAGCTTCAGGACGTATGGCTTGTAGAAAAGCTTGCACATTTTGACAGAGAAGTTATACCGGAGAGAAGAATGCACGCTAAAGGGTCAGGAGCATTCGGAACTTTTAAAGTTACTCACGATATAACTGAATTTACTAAAGCTAAGATATTCTCAGAAGTAGGTAAAGAGACTGAAATGTTTGCAAGATTCTCAACAGTTGCAGGAGAAAGAGGAGCAGCCGATGCAGAAAGAGATATAAGAGGATTCGCTCTGAAATTCTATACAGAAGACGGAAACTGGGACCTTGTTGGAAACAACACACCAGTATTCTTCTTCAGAGATCCTATGAAATTCATAGATCTGAACCACGCAATAAAGAGAGACCCTAGAACTAATATGAGAAGCCCTAATACTAACTGGGACTTCTGGACATCCCTTCCAGAGGCGCTTCTTCAAGTTACTATTACGATGAGTGACCGTGGAATACCTTCATCATTCCGTTATATGCACGGATTCAGCAGTCACGCTTACAGCTTTATAAACGATAAGAATGAAAGAACATGGGTAAAATTCCACTTCAGATCTCAGCAGGGAATTCAGAACCTTACTGACCAGGAAGCTGAAACAGTAATAGCTTCAGATAGAGAATCACATCAGAGAGATCTTTATGAAGCTATAGAAAAAGGAATGTATCCTAAGTGGAAAATGTATGTTCAGCTTATGACTGAAGAAGAGGCTGACAAGATGGAGACAAATCCTTTCGACCTTACTAAGATGTGGCCTAAAAAAGATTTCCCTCTTAGAGAAGTTGGATACTTTGAGCTTAACAGAAACCCTGAAAACTACTTTGCAGATGTAGAGCAGGCGGCGTTCAATCCGGCTCAGAACGTTCCAGGAATAGGATTCTCGCCAGACAGAATGCTTCAGGGAAGACTTTTTGCTTATGGAGATGCCCAAAGATACAGACTTGGTGTAAACCATCACCAGATACCTGTAAACTCGCCTAAAGGGGTAGAATGCCCACATGCATTCCACCGTGACGGACAGATGAGAGTTGACGGAAATCTTGGAGGCGAAAATCATTATGAACCGAACAGTTATGGAAACTGGAAAGATCATCCTGAAATGAATGAACCTAAACTTTCAGGAGGAGATATATATAAATACGATTACAGAGAAGATGACCATGACTATTTCACTCAGCCGGGACAGCTTTTCAGAGCAATGACTCCTGAACAGCAGCTTGTGCTTTGTGAAAATACAGCAAGAAACATGGGAGATTCAACGCTTCAGATAAAACACCGTCATATAAACCACTGCTATCAGGCAGATCCTGAATATGGAAAAGGACTTGCTAAAGCGCTTGGAATAGATATAGACACTGTAGATCTAACTCCAATGGAAGCTAAGAGCAGAGAAGATTTCTATGAAGATATAAATAGAGGATCAGAAGACTTAAATGTGCCGACAGAACCGGCAGAGCCTGAATCAGCAAAAGACCT
The DNA here is from genome assembly GCA_023420895.1 of Bacillota bacterium. GTDB lineage: Bacteria > Bacillota > Clostridia > Tissierellales > Gottschalkiaceae > Andreesenia. Next base: position 96,244 of record JAEZUY010000002.1, read on the forward strand.
TCCGCCAGAAGGAAGAGATACTAATGTTGATCCGAAAACTCTTATAGATCCTGAAGATGACAATTATCTTCTATAAATAAAGAATAAATTTAAAATCTGAAAAATGATTTTAATTCAATAAAGATAGATATAAAAAAGCCTGAGTTTTTAACTCAGGCTTTTTTTATTATCTTGTTTTTAATTATTGAGCCAGCTCTTTAATTCTAGAATCCATTTCATCGAATGCCTGTTCAGGTGAAGCTTGTCCTATAGCCATTTTGTTAATAGCATCGAACATTGCTTTACTCATTTCTGTGTAATAGTTAGGCACTCCTTTAGGGAAAGGAGATTTTATAAGTTTGGATTCTTCAAGCATAGCACCTGCATTTTTGATTTTTCCATCTTCGATAAGTTTTTCAAGAACTTCTGTTCTTGTAGGTATTATATTCTTGTCATCATAAAGTTTTTCTTGTGTTTCAGCTGAATTATACCATTTTACAAATTCCATTGCAGCTTCTTTGTTTTCAGAGAATTTAGATACTCCTACTCCTTCAGGAAGCGCAAAAGTCTGTTCTGCAGGACCATTTTCTCCTGGAACAAGTACAGGAACAACTTTATCTACAACTTGAGATTCTTCAGGGTCGTTAACTCTTCCTACAAATGATGTAGGTCCAACCATGAAACTTGCTTCTCCTGAAGTAAGCTGACGGTAAGTGTCCATTCCGCTGGCAGTTCTGTTAGCAGGATTTATAAGCTCCTCTTTATTTATTTTATCCATATAAGTCAGTGTATCAAGTACGGCGTCTTTGTTAAGAGTTCCGTCTTCATTGAATACCACTCCGTGTTTGGCGAAAGAAAGCCATATAAGAGCAGTAGTCGAAGATTCTTCTGCACTCATAGGGATAGTAAGAGGATATTCTTTTATTCCTTCTTCTTTTATCTTTTTACCGTTTTCATAAACTTCGTCCCAAGTTTTCGGTTCACTTTCGATACCTGCTTTTTCGAAGTCTTCAGTATTGTAGAATGCTATTCTGTAGTCATTGGCATATGGAAGAGCAAGAACCTGTCCGTCTACCATGAATGACTGAATTGAAGGCATAGAAGCTATTTCATCTTCTGAAAGTTCGATAGGTTCAAGCCAGTCTGCACTGTGGAATTCACCAGTCCATGACCAGTCCACTTCAAAAACGTCGGCAGCCGCTTTGTTTCCTGCAGCAGCGATAGAAACTTTATCTCTGATATCGTCCCATCCTACAACATCAACTTCTACATCGATTCCTGATTCTGCAGTGAATTCGTCAAGAAGTTCGTCTGAAGGAACTCCCCAGTCAGGTATCATAAGAGTTATAGATTCGCCTGATGAGTCTCCTCCGCTTTTTCCTGAATCACTTCCTGAATCCTGTCCGCTGTCTCCGCATCCTGCAAGAGATGCTGTCATAAGTCCTAATGCAGAAACTAGAGCTAGCAGTCTTTTTCTTCTGTTCATAAACAAACCTCCTAAAATAATTACTTTAATGCTTTAATGATATTATATAACAGTTAAGGGATAAAAATCTTTGAGAAGTTCTAAAAAACAATATCTTAAAATAGTTTAAAATTATTAATAAATTAATATATATAGAATTAGCACATAATATGTTAATAAAACGGGGCGAAATACAAATTGGCTAAGAAAAAAGGAAAAAAAGAAATAAACTGTTGACAGAGAATTGCTGTGATGTTAAGATGAATAAGTTGTCTCAATGAGAGAACAGCAGAAATAAAAAACTTTAAATTTTTTTGAAAAAACTATTGACTTGGGATTTGAAACATGGTATAGTAGATAAAGTAGTCGCGAGACAAGCGCTACAGATAAACTGAATTTTGAAAAATGAACAGCAGATAACCATAGTTAATTCCAACAGCGAAATTAACGATAATTCCATTCAGCAAAGAGCTGAAAATAAACAGTCAGTGAGAACTGGCCAAGACAAATTTTTAATGAGAGTTTGATCCTGGCTCAGGATGAACGCTGGC